>CAZTCW010000034.1:0-8028 GCA_964612825.1 uncultured Dehalococcoidia bacterium
GCAACCCGGTACATAAACATCAACCGGAATGATATGGTCGACACCCATTACAACTGAGTAGGAACGATAATACGGTCCTCCATTAGAGGCACAGCTCCCCATCGCAATAACCCATTTAGGATCCGGCATTTGTTCATATAGCAAACGGATGGGATCTGCCATCTTTTTGACTACAGTACCTGCAACTATCATTACATCTGATTGTCTTGGGGAAGGCCATGGCACGATACCAAACCTGTCTGAATCATGATTCGACATATAGGTAGAAATCATTTCGATAGCGCAGCAAGCTAATCCGAACGTCATAGGCCAGAGAGAGTTTTTCCTGGCGAGAGCAAAGAGTTCTTCCGCTTTGGCCGTCACAACCCCGGGAACTTTGCTGCTAAACGGGGCATCAGGGGCCAGATTTCCCGTGTCCCCTGGTTGCGGATTTCCTAATGTGGTGCTTCGAATCCAAGGAACCGACCGGACATCGACTGGAATGATAGGGTTCCCGGGTTTTTTTCCTTCTATCGCCACTGGAGAGCTCCTTTCTTCCATCCATATAAAAGTCCAAAAAGCAGAATTCCAATAAAAAGGAGCATTTCATAAAAAACCCAACTAAATGAATCGAGGAATACTACGGCCCAAGGGAACAAAAACACCGCTTCGACATCAAAAATGAGAAATAGAATAGCGAAAACGTAGTATCTTATGTGAAACTGAGACCATGCAAAGCTCGAAGGGGGTATTCCACATTCATAAGGGAGGTCTTTGGCAGGGTTTCTACTCCGAGGGGCCAACAATAAGTTAGCCACCATCATTATTACCATCCCTAAAATACCCACAATCATTGCTAATGCGACTGTGGCGTAGTCCAAACCGTACTCAGTGGGCAAGCAGCACTCCTTGGAGGACCGTTCTTATGATTTGGTACCGGAATATATCACTGTGCCTTTAGCTATGTCAAGGAAATTTGACTGACTATCTAACATGGATGCTTGCTGGATTCCCCTCAAATATTGAATTTGGTTTCGGACTGCCAGAAGAATTCATTCCTTAATACCACAACCAAGGGACCATGACTCAAGGTATTCCCTTATTGCAAAGAGGAATACCTTCATACCAACGAAGACATTTCTTGACACTCATTCCCTGTACAAATAGAATTAAATGGTAAATTACCCATCAGGGTTGTTCGTTAATTTAAATCGGACGGAAAGAGAGGATCCTGTTATGTCAGGGTTAAGTTTAGCTATAACAATTATACTCTCCGTCCTTACGGCCCTGGGTACGGGGATATTATTTGGCTCTTTCTTTAGAAACATCCTCAAAGGGAAAAAGCTCGCTGAAGCGGAAGCCGATGCAAAGCAGAAACTTGAAGACGTCGGATTACAAACAAAATCATTGTTACTGGAAGCCAAAGAAGAGGCGTCAAGAATCCGCTCAGCAACAGACGACGAGATTAAAGATCGGCGAGCCCAGCTCCTTGATCAGGAGAGGCGGTTAATCCAAAAGGACGAAGGTTTGGATCGTCGCGGAGAAACCTTAGTCCAGCGGGAGGCCGCCGCGTCGAAACATGAACAGGAAATTGAGGGTGCTCAGGCACGAATTGAAGAGCTTAAACAACAACAGCTAAAAGATCTAGAGGAAATTGCTAAACTGAGTTTTCAAGAAGCTAGGGATTCTGTGTTCCAAAAAGCCGAGGAAAGTTTGGAGCATGAGATTGCACGGCGATACAGGGATCTGGAACAGGAATACAAAGAAGAAACTGACCAGAAAGCCCGAAAATATATCGCTCTAGCAATTCAAAGACTAGCTTCAGATGTAGTTTCTGAAAGTACCACTAAGCTGATTCCTATACCCAATGATGAGATGAAAGGACGTCTCATTGGCCGTGAGGGACGGAACATTAGGGCAATTGAACAGGCTACTGGGGTGGACCTAGTAATTGATGACACCCCCCAGGCTGTCAGTATATCTTGCTTCGATCCAATCAGGAGAGAAACCGCCAGAATAACCTTAGAAAACCTGATAAAAGATGGAAGAATCCATCCAACTAGAGTGGAAGAGATGGCCGAGAAAGCACGAGTCGAGGTAGATGAATCGATTAAAGATGCAGGGCAACAGGCAGTTTTCGATTCAGGGGTCAGAGGAGTTCATCCCGAGCTCGTTAAATTACTGGGGCGCCTAAAATTCCGAACCAGTTATGGGGGGAATGTGCTTACTCATAGCGTGGAAGCAAGCCTACTTGCTGGTATGATCGCTTCAGAACTTGGAGCGAACGTTCAAGTCTCAAAAGCTGGCGCTCTACTGCATGACATTGGCAAAGCACTTACTCACGAGGTAGAAGGTCCCCATGCCGAAATTGGCGCAGAAATGGCTACAAAATATCAAATTCCGGACCCAGTTCGGCAGGCCATTGAAGAACATCATGACGAAGATAAAGGTTCATTGGAAGCATTTGTGGTTGTTGCCGCAGATGCTATAAGTTCCGCAAGACCAGGAGCTAGGAGCGACACCTTAGAACAGTTCGCTAAGAGGATGCGGGACCTGGAAGAAGTAGGGAACGGTTTCCCAGGAGTCGACAAATGTTATGCCATACAAGCTGGAAGGGAAATTCGAATCCTTGTGGAACCAGATAACATTTTAGATGACAACGCCCCGAAATTAGCTCGGGACGTAGCGAAAAAAATTGAGGAAACACTCGCATTCCCTGGCCAAATAAAGGTGACGGTTATCAGAGAAACCCGATCCGTAGAATACGCTCGATAGTATTTTAATAACCCGTCGGATGTTTCCGACGGGTTATTAAAACCTTAATTATTCATGGTTTAACGTGTAATCATAGGGCTTATTTTAACCCGAGTAACTAACGGAATTATTTAATTATGTCAAGCAATATAGATCTTCATCTGCACACAAACAGATCTGACGGGAAATTAAGTCCTACTAATTTAGTTCGCCTCCTTGCTGAACAAGGCTTAGAATATGCCGCGATCACAGACCACGACACAATTGATGGAATAGAAGAAGCTAATGCCGAAGCAAAAAGATTTCCCCAGTTGACAATCATACCTGGGATAGAGATTAGTGCTAACGTGCTTGGCGAAGAGGTCCACATATTAGGCTATTTTATCGACCCATCGTCAACCAATATGATCAAAACCCTAAAAGATGCTCAAGATGATCGTCGGAACACCGGAAGAAAAATTGTCAAAAAGCTGGGAGAGTTGGGATTTCCCATAAAATGGGAATTGGTAGAAGAACTGGCCGATGGAGCCACCATTACACGTCCTCATATAGCACAGGCAATGATCGATAACGGATACATCTCAACAATCCAAGAAGCCTTTGACAAATATATTGGAGAAGGAGGTCCCGCTAATGTCGAGCGGAAAAGGTTCTCCCATACCAAGGCAATCAATCTCATTAAAACCAGTGGAGGGGTCGCTACATTAGCTCACCCAGCGAGATACGTTCGGGATCTTGAAAGACGACTACCAGCACTTGTAAGGGCAGGGTTGACGGGGTTAGAAACGTACTACAAAGACTACACGCCATCGGAAGTAAATTACTTACTTGGTTTATGTAGAACTTACAGTCTAATTCCCACCGGTGGAACCGACTACCATGGCTTCGATTCTCCGGAAGAAGTTAAACCGGGGGTAACAGGCCCTCCGGAAAAAAGCTTGTTTGATTTAACCTTAATTGCCCAATCTAAAGATTAATTTCTTTATTTCTATCAAATTTCAAATTACCCATTTTTTCGTTCCCTTCGATTAATTTACACTATTTGAAGAATTTAGCCAGAGGATTTCAAGGAGAGTTGGTTATGAGTTCGGATAAATTGTTGCCTTGGGAAATCCTCGAGAGTAAAGAGGTCTATAGTTCGGAATGGGTAAAAGTAGCCCTCCAAAAAGTGCTGCTTCCGTCCGGAAAAATCGTCGAGGATTACCACCGAGTTTCACTGAATGATTTCGTGGTTATCGTAGCTTTAACGAAATCAGGAGACATAATCGCTCTCCAGCAATACAAACACGGATTAGGAAAAATCAGTTTATGCTTACCAGCTGGAGCGATAGACCCCGGCGAATCACCGTTAGAAACGGCGAAACGAGAGTTAATTGAGGAAACCGGATACCAATCAATCGAATGGGAACCACTATCCAGTTTTACTCTAGACAGTAATTATCGCTGTAGCACGGCCCACCTATTCCTTGCCAAAAATGTGACTTGGGCCCAGGCGCCAAATTCTGGTGACTTAGAAGAACAAATCGTATTGATAAAATCGATCAAAGAGATGATGAACGCTATAAAAACAGGCCAATTATCGACATTAAGTAGTGTTACTGCGATAATGTTGGCCACCCATCAGAATTTCAATATTATCTCATGAGGTTTACTCTCGATTATGCAGAAGTCCGCTCTTATCACCGGGATAACCGGACAAGATGGAACCTATCTTGCAGAATTCCTAATTGAAAAAGGTTATAACGTACACGGCTTGGTACGTAACTTAAGCACGATAAGTCGCGAAACCCTGCCCTCAGCTTTCTCTGATGTTGATTTAATCGAGGGAGATTTACGGAACGAAGAATCTTTAAGAAAAGCAGTTTCACAATCCATCCCAGATGAAATTTATAACTTAGCAGCCCATACCAACGTCGCCACTTCTTGGGATGAATCCACCAACGTAATAGATATAAATAGCCTGGGATTCGCACGTCTATTAAATGTCATTCGAGAAAGTAAACGAGAACCAAGAATTTTCCAGGCTTCCAGTTGCCAGGTGTTTGGCCTTGCGGATGAGAGCCCTCAAAATGAAAATACCGAATTCCGTCCCCAAAACCCCTACGGAGCCTCAAAAGCTTTTACTCAATTTCTATCAAAATCCTTTAGGGACAGCCATCATATGTTCATCAGCACTGGTATCCTATACAATCATGATTCAGAGAGGAGAGGTACGCAATTCTTTACTCGGAAGGTTTCAAACGGGGTTGCAAAAATTTATCTCGGCAGCGAGAAAGAATTAATCCTCGGAAATTTACAATCTGAACGGGATTGGGGATACGCAAAAGATTTTGTAAAAGCGATGTGGCTTACGCTCCAACAAGAAAACCCTGGGGATTTTATCGTATCTACAGGTGAAAGCCATACAGCGGAGGAGTACGTTAAATTGGCCTTCGAATCCGTCTCATTAGACTGGAGAGATTACGTAAAAACGGACCCGGGTTTATTCCGCCATGCCGAGCCAAATCCTTTGTGTGGAGATCCAACCAAAGCAAAAAATCTCCTCGGATGGGAACCAGAAACAAAGTTTAATGACCTTGTTCGAATCATGATTCAAGCGGATCTGCAACAGTGTATTGAATCATCATCCCCTTAAACCCTTTATCCAGACTATAGGAAACGAGCCCGAACTCCTCAAGTTTAAATTAATGATTCCAAAGGCATTTCCAGGAAAGGAAAATTTTGTCGTCCTCAAATACATCCCGGAAGATTTCACAATCTAAGTTTTTTATTCTATGGCCAAAAGCCTCGGCATCTATTGGCGTCATCCTCGCATCATTTTTATCTAACCATCCCTGGAGAAAAGATGGAGGATTAACAGTCATCAATCATCCCGTTTTGGGATCCCTAGTGAGAGAAACGGAATACATAACTTGTCCAACAACAACTAATGGCAAAACAAGAACTCTTAAAAGGGAACCCTATTTACCGATAATTTCTCCAATCATTGATGGATTCCTGACCTTAATCTATTTGATAAGGGTGCATCGAAGATTTGATATATGCATCACCGCGGGAATAGAACTTGGAATGGTCGCCAATGTCCTTAAGTTGTTTGGCATAACTCGGAAAACGGCCTTCGTGGTAATGGATTACTGGCCTAGGCGATATAAGTCAACTCTTATCAACAAACTCTACTATTATATTTATTCCTGGTGTTCAAAATTCTCGGACTTTGTGATTGATGTGTCTCCAACAATTAACGAAGCGCGAATCCGAGATGGGATACAAATTGACTCCTCAAGACTTATTTATGCTCCACATCCGATCGAACCCGCCAGTAAATCCTACCCACCTCGAGAACAATTGTTGCCCGATTCCATGATTTGGACAGGAGCTTTAACCCCTGAATGCGGGTTTGAACTCGTCATTGATGCTGTAGAAATGGTAAAAAAAACTAAGCCAGGAATAACCGTACACATAACGACCTATGGCGAATTCCCAAATCACTTGCAAAAATTAATCGAAGAAAAGGGAGTGAAGGACAATTTTCGTTTTCTCGGATATATCAAGGACGAATCAGAATTCCAAGACGCTGTCCAAATGTGCCGAATAGGCCTGGCTCCTTATGCCCCAGGGGAAACTACCGTGAAGAATACTGCGGGAGTGGGGAGGCCGTGGACATATATGAGGAACGGAGTTCCTCCCGTAATCACTCGGGTCCCTGCTGACGCGTTAGAAATTGAAGAAGCTCAGGCCGGAATAATAATCGACTACGAGAAAGAGGATCTTGCGAATGCAATTTTATCCCTTCTTTCCGATGATCGAATGCATGAGGATTATAGAGAAAAGGGCGTAGCGCTCTCCATGAGTCGTTCGAGCGTTCCCGTCATGACAAAATTACTCAGTGACCTTGGATTTCTCGTAGAGAATCCTGCAACAAATATTGAACGAAATGTTGAGGAACCATAATCGTAGTGGAAAAAAACATATTTTTGGAACCGCTTTGGAACCTTCATTTTTACCAAAATCTGATGATTTCTCATCCCCCTAAAGGATTTAAGTTTACTACCAATCAAAACTCCAAAGCTAACAAACTAGCAAAAACTGGATCTCGTTCTCATAGTATTCAACGTACGCTTAATTTTTCCTCGAAATTCCTTCCCATTAACCTCATAAAATCATGGTCGCAACGAAGCGTAGTTATACCTGAAGATTCTCTTCTCACATATTCAATAGACCATATCATTTTCCGAAATGAACCTTGGATAGTCGAAGTGGAATACGCCACAGCCTTAGTAGGTTCTCATCCAAACCAACTACAACGGGCGAAACAGTTTGTTGAATCACGATTAAAATCCCCTCAATGTAAGCGAATTATTTGCTGGTCCGAAGCCGGCAAACAAAGCTTAATAAACGATTTAGATATTAGAGAAATAGAAGAAAAAATTGAATTAATTTACCTGGGAGCCATGCCAAGGAAATTCACAAAGATGTATGATACAGGCACAGTGAAGTTACTGTTTATTGGTTCAGGTTCGACGACAGGCGCTTTTGAAGGGAGAGGGGCAAAAGTATTTGATATTTTTGATCAACTCAGCAATGACTATCCGTCATTAGAGCTTATCGTTCGTTCAGATGTTCCCCCTTCCATAAAAAAGAGGTATGCCGAAACAAAAAAAGTGACAATTTACGACCATCCGGTTCCACAAGAGACCCTAAACTCTCTCTTAGAGTCAGCTGACATTTTTTTATTGCCATCCTATGGCACACTTCCTGTCACCATCCTTGAAGCAATGAGTTACGAATTACCGGTGATAACCATTGATTCCTGGGCCAATAATGAGTACGTGGAGGATGGGATAACTGGATTCGTTTCACCCAGGTCTGAACACATTCATGGTTATTTCCCTGGGACAAAACAACCAGGTTTTCTTGGCCCACATTACAGAAAGGCCATCAAAACAACTGATGCCATGGAAATTCAGGGTTTGGCTGAGAGAGTAAGAACGTTAATAGAAAACCCTGAACTGAGAAGATCCTTTGGGAAAGCTGGAAGAAAAGCTATCGAAGAGGGGAAATTTTCGTTCCAAAAAATGAATGACCAGTTGCGCCGTGTTTTCCTTGAATCCTTAGAGAATCGTTAAGTATCCCAAATTTTTGTCAAATTCCGTAAATTCTTTTGCGTCTTCCCATATTCCGGAAGGTAATATAATTGGGTTCAAGTATTTATGCGGATTGGTATCGGTTTACGTCAGCTTCGACCATCATAGTTATCAATGCTTCTAAGTTTGTTTCGGGAATCCAACCCAAATC
>CAZTCW010000035.1:0-1106 GCA_964612825.1 uncultured Dehalococcoidia bacterium
GAGGAGGAAAGATGGAGATCAAGTACGGTTTAATCAGTTGTGATGACCATATGCAGCTTGGTAAGGACCACTGGGTAACCCACATGTCCAAGGAGAAGTGGGGAGATGATATTCCCCAGATGTGGCCAACCCAAGACCCGAAGTATATGGCAGTTGATTGGGGAGAGCCCAACACGTGGCGATGGTTTGTAAAAGGTGAAAGCACCTCACCCCGTGGTGTAGCGAACTGCCCAACCGCGATGCAAGACCCGAAATGGGGAGAAGCGGGAGCCCGAAGGAAGTACTTCCCCCAACGATTTGAAGATATCCCCAAGAGTGTTTATGAGCCATTGGAACGCGTCAAGGCCATGGACCAGGACGGGATAGATGCGGCGATCTTATTTGCGAATGACCCGCTTCAATCCGGAACCGTCTTCCAGGGAAGTGCTGAATTCGAACTGGCAGTTGTTCAGGCATACAATGATGGTGGAGCCGAATGGCATGCAGCGAGTGACAGGCTTCTTCCACTGATAATGATTCCCTACCTTGGCGGGATTGAGACGACCGTAGCAGAGGTAGAACGGTCATACAAGAATGGACTCAAAACCGGGATCATGATGCTTTCTGAGCCGAGTCATAATAACAAAGCGCTGAAGCATTTCAATGACCCGTACTGGAATCCACTATGGGCTGCCTGTGAGAACCTGGGCGTACCGATCCATTGGCATTCCAGTGGAGGATTGAGATTGACCCCTGCCCAATGGAATGGATTTACCCGGAACGAGGCACAGGCTTATGGGCCTTCCTCTGGGTTCTCTGTTCAGGCGCAATTCCTTCCCAACGTGATGTTCTCGGGTGTTGTTGATAACTACCCTGGGCTTAACTGGGTGTGTGCCGAGACAGGACTTGGATGGGTAAACTACATCCTCGAAGGCTGCGCCCATGAGTGGGAACGCCGCCATCTCTGGCCCGAGGGTTTGAAACCTCGACCGAGTGAAATGTTCCATCGACAGTTTTATGTCGACTTTTGGTACGAAAATGCCGGCGTGGAGTTACGGCATAAAATTGGATTGAAGAATATCATGTGGGAAGCTGACTTCCCGCATTCCACGGCAACCTTCCCGGAA
>CAZTCW010000036.1:0-115268 GCA_964612825.1 uncultured Dehalococcoidia bacterium
AGCCCAGCGACGGTAAGGCACGAAATGGCCTCCCTTGAGGAAGATGGATATATTACCCGCCCGCACCCTTCTGCAGGCGGTATTCCAGCAGATAAGGGGTATCGGTACTACGTTCAAGGGATCCCTGACGCTCCACAATTATCTGAAACTGAACGTGAAACCCTATTGGAACAATTTCAACGGGCTGATAGAGATTTTGAATCCCTTACCCGTTTGGCAGCACAGGTTTTGTCTGGTCTAGTTGGTAATTTGGCTATCGCTACCTCTCCTAGGGCAATGAAATCCCAAATCCGTCGAATAGAACTAATTTATCTTCAAAATTCCTTAGGATTGCTTATCGCAGTTCTTCCTGAAGCCCGCCTTACCAAGGAAATCGTCCCATTAGACCCATCAATGACTCCCGAAGAACTTGGACGGATTTCAGCAAAAATAAACACCTATTTATCTGGGTTATCAAAAGAACAGATTTTAGAATCCTCAATTGAATTCTCAGAATTTGAACAAAAAATTAAATATGCCGTTGTTCATATTTTGGAAAAGGCAGATCATTCACAATCGGAGGATTATTTTGTTGAAGGCCTGCGACACCTACTAGCCCAACCTGAATTTGACATATCGTACCGAGCGAGAGAATTGGTCGAAGCACTAGAGGATAGAAGATTGGTTCAGGGCATCCTGTTCGAAACTCCGGGTATAGGAGATACGAGAGTTGTTATTGGGGATGAGAACCAGGGCGGGATACTTAAGCCCTTCAGCGTTGTTGTAAGTCGTTATGGTATTTCAGGCGAAATTACCGGGACCATGGCAATTTTAGGGCCGACAAGAATGGAATATCAACGTAGTATTGCTGGAATCGGGTTTCTTACCTCATTAATGAGCCAACTATTAGAGGGTGGATTAGGAGTGGCATAACGGGCCTCTATTAATATGGTAGATGAAAGCAAACGATCCGAAATTGACAACAACGGCGAGAATACAACAGGAATCGACAGCTTAAAGATTGAGCTTTCTGAACTTAAAGAACGGAGTGACCGCTTCCTAAGTAATTGGCAACGGGCCCAAGCGGACCTTCAAAATTTCCGTCGACAAACCGTTCAAGATCAAGAGGAAGGGATCTTGAAATCCAATGCTACGATTCTTACCAATATTTTACCCATCCTTGATGATTTAGAACGTGCTATACAGTCCATCCCTAGCGAACTTCATTCATACAGTTGGATGGATGGAATTTGGCTTATTCATAAACGACTGCTCGCGATTATGACTGCTTTTGGTGTGGGGCTAGTCCAAGCAGAGGGAGAATACTTCAACCCGAATTTGCATCAATCTGTCGCTGAGTCTCCAGGTGAAAACGGAAAAGTAATCTCAGAAATACAAAAAGGGTATACTTTTCAAAATAGATTGTTACGCCCGGCACTAGTCACTGTCGGCAAAGAACCCGTAGAGGATGAATTAAATGAAGGTGGCCTGGATATAGGACCACAAGACCCCCCCTCTGCCTGATTGCCAATTTAAGTTGAGCAAAAGCGAAATTTCTGAACAACAATCCTTTCTGTCTGGTATGATGGTCGTTGAAGATAAGATATTACACTTGAAAAACAATGCCCAAAGGATTGGGGTTCAGAAGTACGATTATGAGTCCTAATAGAAGCTATTATGATGAATTGGAAGTTTCCAAGGATGCGACCGAGGAAGAAATCCGGCGGGCATTCCGAAAACTGGCCATGGAATGGCATCCTGATCGTAATAAAAGTAACGAAGCTGCGCAACGTTTTAAATCGGTAAACGAAGCCTACCAAATTCTTATTGACCCACAAAAGCGTGATCAGTACGACCGGTATGGGCGAGTGATAACAGACTCAGATTCAATGGATCATGGGTTTGAGGGGATGGATTTTCCGACGACTGGTTTTGGAGACATTTTTGATGCTTTTTTTGGAGGTTTTGGAACTAGGCGTAGAGAGAACGGACAACGAAAAGGACAAGACTTACGTTACTCGCTCGAACTTTCTTTTGAAGAAGCTGTATTTGGGACCGAGAAGGAAGTGGAGGTTATAAGGACAGAATTATGCCCATCCTGCCAAGGTTCTCGGGCCAAGCAAGGGACTTCTATATCCTCATGTAATAATTGTAAGGGGAACGGACAGGTACGTAGAGCTCAATCAGGATTTTTTGGTCAGTTTGTTCAGGTTGTTACATGTTCAGTTTGTCGAGGTGAGGGAAAAATCGTTGAGAGTCCTTGCCAGGGTTGTAATGGGGAAGGGGTAGAAAAACAGAAAAGAAAAATCAATGTAAATATCCCCCCGGGGGTGGATGATGGGATGCAGCTCCGTGTAACCGGAGAGGCTGAGGCAGGTGCTAACGGGGGACCTCCTGGAAATCTATATATTGTTCTAGGAGTTAGAAAACACGAAGTCTTCGTCCGGAGTGGTAATGATCTTTTGCTCGAAATCCCTGTGGATATCACTCAGGCTTCACTGGGAGATAATGTTTCAATTCCCCTTTTGGGAGGAGCGGTCCATGAGTTGAAAATCCCACCGGGTGTTCAACCGAATGCCACGCTCAGATTAAAAGAAAAAGGGGTCGTGAGCGTAAATGGGTCAAGAAGAGGTGATCTGCTCGTAACCCTGAAGGTAACGGTCCCTAAAAAGTTGAGCAACCGGGCGAAAAAGCTTCTAAATGATCTTGCGAATGAGCTTTGAACACGAAATCATATAGCAATGAAAGAAAGTTTCCCTGCTTCAAAAATTGGTTATTTGAACGGCACATAGAGTGTGTTACTTTAACGATATTCATCCAAGAATTTGGATTATGTAATGCCTAGACAACTTTGGGTAGAATTGACAGTATCTGCTCCCTCTGAATTTGTCGAACCCATGATGGAATTATTCGTCAAATTTGCCAAAACAACTCCCTTTATTGAAGAAAGTGGCGGATTCAACCCTGATGAAGGGGAAGAGCCTATTACTAGTTTGCCAGTCAAAGTAACCGCGTACATAAAAAACGATAAATTCGTCAAGATAATTAAGGAACAGATCGAAGTTGGAATTCGGTTGTTGCAGCTTCTTGGCCCTATTTCAAATTTGGAAGTTCGGACCGTGAACCCCCGGGAATGGGAAGAAGCTTGGAGGTTGTACCATAAAGCATTTCGGATAGGGCAAAACATTGTGGTGTGTCCCCTAGGGCAAACATATATCCAGAACCCATCGGATGTGTTGGTGCGGCTCGATCCTGGGTTGGCATTTGGAACTGGGTTCCATCCTACCACTGCTATGTGCATCGAAGAGTTGGAGGATAGAGTCTCAGAAGGAAGTAAACTGCTCGACTTGGGATGTGGGTCAGGTATTTTATCTATAGTTGCAGCAAAATTAGGCGCTGAAAAGATCGTTGCCATGGATATTGAGGACCAAGCTGTAAGAGCAACAACAAAAAATATTGCCTTGAACAATTTAGAGGGAAAGGTCGAGATTTTGCAGGGAAGCCTCCCTAAAAAAGGCGTGGAAAATGTCCAAATTTTGGTTGCAAATATATCGGCCAAAGTGTTAATTGAATTATCTGGCCCACTCGGTAAAGCGCTGAATTCTAAGGGAATTCTTATTGCTTCGGGGTTTTTAGATGAACGGTTTGATGAGGTAATTCAATCTTTTAGAGCAGCAGGACTTTCCTTGATTAAACGAAAAAACGTTCAGGACTGGGTGACCGTAGTGCTCTCACGGTGATATTAATAAATTTCTATTTTAATTGTCAGTTTAAACCCCGATGACAGTAATTAATTGCTCAGATCCCGAAACAATGAAATATAGGCCGGTAATTCCTAAGAAAAGGGCACAAGCTATCGTAATAGAGGAATAAACTTTTTTAGTAAGGAATTTTCTGCCTGTAGATATAACGAATGAGATAAGGCTTAGCCAAGAATAATCTGCAAGAATGTGGCCTAAATAAAAGGCGATCGAGCCCATTCCGCCAATAACGGAAGATCGAGTCAGCAGGGTTACTCCTATGGTAAGCCACCATACAAACCAAAATGGATTTCCGAGGGTCACCAAAACCCCTGAAAGTATCGGTTGTTTCATTAACTGATGGTTCGGGACCTCAGTTTGTTCTCTACCGAATGGAACAACATCTTGAGTAGGGGTTTTGATTATTCCCCACGCCATATAGATTAGGAAGCTCCCCCCAAAAAGAGCAATTACTGATGGTATGCCTTTGATTGTTAATAGTTTTTCCAAGCCTATTGATAGGAGTATTACCATAACTAATTCTATTAAGGAATGCCCAGTAGCGATATATGGCCCAGCGATAAATCCGTGTCTAATTGACTCGCGTATATTCAGAACTACTAGCGGTCCCGGAGATGCAGCCCCGGATAATCCTACCAAAAAGGATAAGGAAAAAATTCTTACGATTTCGGCGCTAAACGACAGCAAGTTCCCTCCAGGGGAAATAAGAGATCCAAAATACCGTTTATTCCTGTTTCGTGGATTAAAAGATTCGGATTATCTTATGGAGTGAAGATGAAAATATTAGGGATCCCTTTTTAATCCAGGTTGTCCAAGTTTTGATTCTGTTCCAAGCCGTAATCTTTGAATGTTTTCTCGATGTCGGATAGTGATAATTAAAGGCCCGATTATCCCATATAGAGACCAGGAAAGGGGATATGGCCCAAAAAACGATAAGATGGACAGCGTTAATCCTCCAACAATTGCTCCCGTTACAGAGGCAACTGACATGTACCGCCAAACTGCAATCGAAGGTAATCCAATTGCTGCTGCTACAATGAATGAGATAGGAGAGAGAGCCATAAGTGTCCCCATACCGGTGGCTACTCCTTTTCCTCCTTTAAATCTCAGGAAAACAGACCACGTATGTCCCATCAGCGTAGCAAATCCGCAGCTGATTATTAGTAAATCTTCGAATCCGAAACTTGGATGAATTTTTTCGCCAATAGTCCGTATTAGTAGGATGGGAATAACTCCCTTACTTGTATCTAACAATAAAACAAGAATTCCTGGGAGGATACCTACGGTTCTTATTACATTTGCCATACCTGTGTTTCCGCTACCAAAGTTCCTGATGTCCACTCCTTTTGCCCATCTTGATATGGTTAGCCCAGTCGGAATGGAGCCGAGAAGGTATGAACCGAGAACAAATGCTATGTATGTCATTATCTCATTCATTTCTCATTCTCCCTTGTTCGTTTGTTGAATTCCAGTTTTATCAAACTTCCCGAATAACCGAAAGCTAGCCGAAGCGTGTTTTGAAGGAATCTCCTATACGAAAAATGGAGTAATTCGGGATAGTTAACAGTAAACACAAACGTGGGAGGATTGAAGGCAGTTTGATGAAGATTGAAGATCCGAAGGTGCTTCTTTCCTTTTGATGGGGGTGGGTGAGCAGCTATTTTATCTAGCAATAGATACTTTAATTCCTCTTCGGTCACTTTGCGGAAACGTTGTTGATATACATCTAAGGCGGCCTTCATTATTCCATCGATACCCGTGTTGTCTACGGCTGAGGTCACAAAGACCGGAGCGTAGGCAAGCCAACTTAACCGATCATTAATCAGTTCCAGGGCTAATTTCTCATCCCATCCTTGTTGGGTAGCTAGGTCCCATTTGTTTAATGCTATTACCAAACCCCGATAACTTTCAACAATATATCCCGCTATGTGGGCATCTTGGGCGGTAATCATATCTGTGGCGTCGATTACTAATATGGCTACATCGCAACGTTCAATGGCTTGAAAGGAACGGAGGACGCTGTATTTTTCAAGTCCTGGATCGATTCGCCCTCTCTTTCTGATCCCAGCAGTATCCACCAATAAAATATCGGTTCCTTGGTAGACGATAGGGGTATCGATTGCGTCTCTCGTGGTTCCCGGTATAGGGCTTACAATAGCTCTTTCCTGACCAAAAATTGCATTTAGCAAACTTGATTTTCCGACATTGGGCCTACCGATTAGCGATAACTTCATACCGAAATCAGTTGAGGCCTCGTCTTCCACTTCGGGAATGAGGGAAGTAAGGCGGTCCAAAACCTCGTCTATCCCGCGGTTGTGAAGTGCGCTCAGAGGGATGGGATCCCCCAAACCTAACCGATAAAATTCAGAAACATTAAACTTTTGAGTGTTTCCATCACATTTATTTGCTGCTAAGATAACCGCTTTTTTTAATGGTCTTAAAATTTCCGCAATTTCAAAATCTACTGGGGTTAACCCAGTCGAAGAATCGGTGACAAATATAAAGAAATCAGCCTCTTCAATAGCTACTTGAATTTGGGTACGGGTTTCTATGGCAAATTCCTCCGATTTTTGAGGGAATAAACCTCCGGTGTCAAGTGCTTGAAAACGTAAATGATCCCGGGAAATTTCAGAGATTAAACGATCGCGTGTTGTACCTGCACCCTCATGGACCACCGCTAACCTTTTTCCGGATAAACGGTTGAACAGGGTTGATTTCCCTACGTTTGGTCTACCTACAATCGCAACCGTTGGTAATTTAGGCATGAGGAACATCTCCTCTATTCACTCTACGTGCTCTTACCTTTGCTGGCAGTTGGAGATAAAAGGGATTCTAGGATGGCCTTTTGGGCATGTAGTCTATTTTCTGCTTGGTCGAATACGACTGATTGAGGATGATCAAGGAAACCCATTTCAATTTCTTCTCCATAGTGAACCGGCATATCATGCATAAATATGGCAGAGGCTTTCGCTTGGCGGAGGAGAAGGTCAGTTACCTTGAATCTAGCAAAAACCTTTTTTCGTTCCTCAGCGTGTTCCTCTTGCCCCATACTTGCCCAAACATCAGTGTAAATCACATCTGCATCCTTGGCGGCTTCCTCTGGCTGATTCATTTGTTGGAGTTTGGAGCCCGTTAAATGGGCAATTTCTTTCGCACGGCTTACTATTTTGCTAGGTAGTTCATAGCCTTTTGGGGAAGCGATTCGGAACGTGGCGCCAACGGACATCGCTGCAAGGGCCAAACTTGAAGCTACGTTATTGCCATCACCAATAAATGAGATTATACACTGCTCTAACTTGAAGGATTTTTCTTTGATAGTAAGAATATCTCCTAACGCTTGGCATGGATGTTCCAAATCGGAAAGCGCGTTGATTATCGGAATTGTGCTGTTTAGGGCAAGCTCTTCGACGTTTGTATGGGAAAATGCACGGTACGCTATCCCATGAACCCATCTTGATAAAACTTTCCCAATATCTGATATCGGTTCCCGGGCTCCAATACCTATATCGGATTGACTTAGGTAGATACAGTGCCCTCCGAGTTGGTTCATCGCTACTTCAAAACTTACTCGAGTTCTCAGCGAAGGTTTCTCGAATACAAGAGCTAGCGTTTTCCCTTGGAGGGGGAACTTAGGATCGGAGGGTTTGGGTTGTTTCAATTCTTGAGCTCGAGCTATCAATGAAAGTAATTCTGAGGGACTAAGGTCATTTATAGAAAGGAAATTACGTGCCTCTACTTTAACTTTCATAGTGTGAATTAGTATAGCATGTTAGGTTAGGAACAGTTTCAATTAGCTGGTGGATCGTTCTCTTTCGTAGAATCCGAGGTTGATTCATATTCGTGGGTTTTTAAAAGTGTTTCAGCTGCCCGGTCAAGGTTTTTTGCGCTTCTTTGTAATGCATAAACTGCCCATTTATTTAATGACAACCCAGTAATCTTTGCAGCGGTTTTTGCTTGTTGTTTGACTGCTTCTGGCATGCGTAAAAGAACATGGGATAGATTGTGATCATCCATGAAAAAATTTACCCTGTCATCCGGATTATATTGATTTGAAGTTACCACCTCCGGAGTAACGTTATTATTTTGCACATTCATTCTGAGTTGAATGTTAGGGTCGAGTTTGGAGTTAATGTCCTTAGTAATTTGTTCAAGGAATTTTCGAGTAGCGGCTTCAGTATATGGCGTGACGTTTGAAAGGAACTCTTCTAGTATCTTTCGTCGATCAGGGGATTCAATTAAATTTAATGCTCGCGATGGAGCAAGTAAAATCTCTTCAAAGTTCACCGACATATTCGCCTCACTTGGGTTATGATATCAATATGATATCATAACTGATTAAGGAATACTTAAAAGTCTTTGATGAAAAGGTTCGTGGATAAAATATTGTCCAGGCAAGCCGACCTTGTGTCACCGGTCCAACTTCAGAGAAGGTAGCACGATTAGTTTGACGGGATGCCAGATGGTGGGAAGTGGATATTTTTTACAGGCGGGTGGTTGGTGAATTCGAAGGAGGATGATGTCTCCAATGTCCTAATCATTATGTATGTCCGCTAGTAATAATGATTGTCTAAACGCGGGGCCTCTTCCTATTTACTCTGCTCTTTCCATTCTTGATAACCCAGACCCAGAAGGTTTATTGCGACGTTGAAGATCACTACTGCAGAGAACCCCATGGTAAACGACATCCAAACCGTGAGTCCCCATCTCAATTCCAAATCTCCAACGGTGTAATCTACGTAAGCGGTAAGGAGGCTAAAAGTGGCCATTATAAGGAAGTTGATTAGGATCCATCTAGGGACGGTTCCTGGACGGTCGAACATCCATCGATATAGCTTAAACCTCAGGCTCACCATTTCCTCCTAATTTGCCTATGTGTTTCTGAAAACCCTGACAGCATACCGTTATCCAAGGAAAAGGGCAAGGTCATGTCTATAACGAAGGACGGATTAGAGCCCCTATTCCGAACTTGACTTTATATCAATGGAATGATAGCATTCGCGGGCTTAGAAGCCTGTTATTTTGGGGTTAAAAGATAGAGTCCAGGAGGTAAATTATGATAGATGTGACAAGTCCTGCAGCTGAAAAACTAAAGGCGATTCTTCAGGAAGAAGATGCAGTTGACTCAGCTGTAAGAATAGTTGTCGTTCCAGCAGGAAACGGGGTCCAGTACATGTTAACACTTGAAAAGGAACCCAAAGAGGATGATATCCTGACTGAAGCTGACGGGGTGAAAGTATTGGTGGATGTAGATAGTGCCCCAATCATGGAAGGGGTCGAGATTGATTATGTCGAAGATTTGATGCACAGCGGATTTGTGATAACTAATCCTAACGTACCAATGGCAGGAGGTTGTGGTTCCGGTGGCTGCGGTTGTGGTTCTGGTGGTTGCGGTTCTGGTGGTTGCGGCTGTGGTGCATCCCATTAAGTATACAGTTTAAAATTTCCTTGTGACTAGAAAACGTAAGAATAAATAACCGGCGGAGACGCCGGTTATTTATTTTGAACTTTATTCCTCATCTCCCTCATCCTCATCTAAATCGATTCCGCCTCGGTTTGTTCTTACTTGGTTAAAGTCCGTTTCTTCAGTCGACGCATCCACTTCAGGTTCCAAATCATCGATATAACGAAGATCTTCCATTATGTTATGTTCTATTTTTCTTCCCCTTGATCCCTCTCCAGTGAATTGGAGATAATCTCCCCCGTTTTGGTTACTTATAGGAAACGATACAGAGGATTTCATATCTGGATGTCGGTAAATCTCTCGGAGGATAACTGAGAGTTGGTTCTTAGCATTCGCGGCTACAGCGACTACATATTTATTTCCAATGTTGAGGAGTTTAATCATTAACGAAGCTATTTTTGGCTCCAATTGACCCAAAGCAACGTTGTCGTTGCTTATAGCGTAAACAGAAGCTCCATCGACCAACAACGATAATGTTTCTCCTGGAGATACTAGAGCCAACGTCTCTTTGGAGACAAGGGTCCGTAGGACCGTAGCATAACTTTTTCCACTCTCTTCGATAAATATGTGGGGTGTAGTTCGGGGAGTCCCTTTCGGAGGTGGGGCGTCCTCAAGATGTTGTAGACGTTCTAAATTTTTCTTGGCTATTACGTTGGACGGGGATAAAATTAATGATTCGCGGAAGGAATTTTCCGCCTGTTTGTATTGACCTATTTCTGAAAATCCTTTACCTAGTCGATTAAGTGCATCGATATCGTTAGGTGTTGCGGTCAAAATTAATTGATTTATGTTTACGGCCTCTAACCATCGACCTTGGTTAGCTAAATTTATTGCCTCTTTAGTTAATTTTTTGTAGTAATCAAGGTTTTCTTGTGATTGAGGAGTTTGCACGCTAGAAGCTCCGAAATTAGATATTTTTAGTAAATAGAATGATTTTATTTAATGGCTGTTTCGTAATGTTGATGCTCGATGATTGCTAGAATGTGATTCTGAGTATCCTTATAAACTATGAGTTGTCAAGACACAATTAGATATTTATCTTGAATTAACATATGTTTCGAGGGATTGGCTAAATAGGCAAAGGACTATAATATAAAATTATTATTGGAAAGGGTGGGTAAAAGTGTCAATTTCAAAACAATTTGTGGATCTCCCGTTTGGGATGATTGGTTACAGAAAAGCAGGAGAAGAGGGCCCCCCAATTATATTCCTTCATGGAATACCCACATCGTCATTTCTGTGGAGAAAAGTGATAGACGACTTGCAGCATGAATTCACTTGTTTTGCGGTAGATATGCTCGGTTACGGGGATTCAGATAAAGCTGAAGGTCAAGACCTATCAATAAAGGCTCAGGTTGAATATATAGCCCATTGGTCAGAAGCAGTAGGGTTAAATGAATTTCATTTAGTTGGGCATGATATTGGTGGAGGGGTTGCACAATTATTGGCTTTGCGGCACCCCGAAAAAATCCGACGGTTAGTTCTAATTGATACCATTGCTTATGATTCTTGGCCAGTGCCTGACATCGATCGCCTTAAGGATGCCCAATGGGATGAAATCCTACGCTCTCGAGACCTTAGATCGGGGTTCCGGCGCGCTCTTGAGGGAGGACTAGCTAATAAATCGATAGTTACAGACGAAGTATTAGAGGGATACGTGGGACCATTTTTGGGTAAAACAGGAAGGGAAGCCTACCTTAGATGCGCTAGAGGTCTAAAGACCAATGACTTATCCGATTATAGCGAGGAAATCGAAGGACTATTGAATCCTACGTTATTGCTATGGGGACAACATGACCAGTACCAAGAACTCAAATATGGTGAGCGTTTGTCTAACGCACTTGCCAATCATCAACTGGAAGTGTGTCCCAATGGGAGTCACTTTTTGCCTGAAGATCAACCGGGTTGGGTGGGAGAAAAGATTCGTTCCTTCTTGGCAAATAGTTGAAAACTTTCGGCTAACCGAACGAACTCATTTATGAGTGGGATTTATTTCCTAAGAAGAAACGAATTAAATACCATTCCTTTTCGTAATATGTCCGGCTAAGATGGTAATTTTGGCAATTTAAATCGAAGACGAAGTAGACCTATAATATCCCGAATTACGGTACGCATAATTCGAACTCGACTATCCGAATCCTCATTCCAACAAACCGGGATGTCCTTAATTTTGAATCCAGCGGACTCCCCCAAAATGAGTAATTCAGTATCGAAAAACCATTCATTATCGCGAATCATTGGAATTATAGATCTAGCCGCTTGGTTTGTGATCGCTTTAAACCCACATTGCGCGTCGGTAAATTTAGTTTGGAACAAAGCATGAATTAGGGTATTATAACCTCGAGATAGGATTTCCCTCTTTACGGAACGATTTATTACCGCACCTTTCGCAAGCCTCGAACCGGTTGCAATATCATAATTTTCAAGGATCAAAGCGTCGAGAAGAGAGGGGAAATGTTTCAAATCCGTTGAAAGATCTATATCCATGTAGGTAAGTATCTGAGATCCGCTTTCCTGCCAAACTTTTTTCAGCGCTCTCCCTCTTCCCTTTTCAGGAATATTAATTAAATGCACATTTTGATGTTGGATTGTTAAAGATTTGGCAACTTGGGCTGTATTGTCGGTGGAACCATTGTTTGCAATAATAATTTGCCATTGTTGCTTTACGTTTCGCGTCAAGAAACTGATGAGATATTCCACACTTGGGCGGAGCTGAGATTGTTCATTGAATACTGGCAGAACAACATCGACGAAGGTATCCCTAGGTAGGTTTGATTTGGGAGTCATCCCACCCCTTAAAATGTACTTGGTAGGGTTCCGTTAAATTCCTATAAAATGTTTACCTTCCCTAATGTTGGAAATGACGAACCCCCGTAAATAACATTGCAATATTTGCTTCATTAGCTGAATCTATAACTTCGGAATCGCGGATGGATCCGCCGGGTTGAATTACAACAGTTACTCCTTGGGCTGCAGCTAACTCGATCCCATCCGGGAATGGGAAAAAGGCGTCTGACGCCAGTACCGAACCTGGTACGGCTTCTCCAGCAGCCCGTAACGCCAGATGGACACTCGTTACCCTGTTCGGTTGTCCAGCGCCCATCCCAACTAAGGCTTTGTTTTTTACTAATACGATAGCATTGGATTTTATGTGTTTCACGGCCTTCCAAGCAAACCCGATATCTTCCTGTTCAGTTTGGGAGGGCTTCCGCTTTGTTTGTAATGCCCACAAGGAGGTATCTTCAATTAAATTATCTTCAGTTTGAAGGAGAATTCCGCCAGATACCTTCCGTATTTGAAGGTGTTCAATTGTTTCCTTAATAGTGGGAAGAGGCAATTTCAATATCCGTAAATCCCTTTTCTTTTTGAGGAGTTCTAAAGCTTCTGGTTCATAATCAGGCGCGATAACGATTTCGTAGAAAACCGACCGCATTTCATTAGCGGTTTCTGCAGTTACTGTTCGATTAAATCCAACAATTCCTCCGTATGCTGAAACCGGATCCCCTGCATTCGCCTTTTTGTAAGCTTCAGGTTGATAAGGGTCGGATGCCAAACCACAAGGGTTAGTATGCTTAATTATCGTGACTGTAGGTTCTGCAAAATCAGTGACGGTAGTCCAGGCGGCGTTGGCATCCAAAATGTTGTTAAATGACAGTTCTTTTCCATGAAGCTGCTCCGCTCCTACCAATCCACCGTCGGAAGGAACATTGGAGTATAGTGCGGCCTGTTGGTGTGGATTCTCACCGTATCGTAGATCAGAGACTTTCTTAAATCCTAACGTTTTTTCTTCGGTGAATTTTTCCTCTCCGGAGCGCAACCATTGAGCGATTATAGTATCGTAGAGTGCGACATGTTGGAATGCTTTGGAAGCCAACCATCGTCTGTTTTCTTTGGTAATGGTATTATCGGTAATCTTCTTCGCAACCCAATCGTAATCGTTGGGGTCGGATAAAACGATTACGAATTCATGGTTTTTGGCCGCTGCCCGTAACAATGTGGGCCCTCCAATATCGATATTTTCAATCGCCTCGTCAAACGTGACTTCAGGCTTGGAAATAGTTTCCTGGAATGGATAGAGATTTACAATTATTATGTCAATAGTGGAAATTTGATGGTGGTCTAGTTGCGAGGTGTGCTCGGGTTTGTCTCTTCTGGCAAGGATCCCCCCGTGTACTGAAGGATGTAGTGTTTTTACTCTTCCGTCCAATATCTCTGGGAATCCGGTTAATTCTGATATTTGTCGGACTGGTAGTCCCGAGTCCAATAACGATTTTGCAGTTCCGCCGGTACTAACAAGTTCTATTCCTGCAGAAATAAGGTTTTTGCCGAGTTCAATTATTCCAGATTTATCAAATACGCTAATTAATGCTTTCACACTTCACCTCAAATTTCTCTCGGCAATATTACAACTTAACTTATGGCGTGTGAACTCCTTTGATCTCTCCCGTTAGGTCCTGTATTTGACGAGGATGAGTAACGGTGATGAGAGATTAATTCAATTCAACCACCTATTTTTGTAAATAGAGAAATCTATTTGGCCATAAAAATCATTCCGTATTCATAAATCCTTGACACTAATAGATGTAATTCCTAAAATCCCATAGGTGGCTACTACAAATTGAAAATCTGACCTGAGGAGGGATAAACTAATGGCACCGTCTTTAGAGGGAAGTAAAAGTCTAGACAATCTCAAGGATGCATTTGCGGGAGAATCTCAAGCCAACAGAAGATATCTCTATTTTGCGAGACAAGCCGATATTGAGGGTTTTCCAGATATAGGAGGGCTCTTCAGAGATACTGCTGAAGCCGAAACCGGACATGCTTTCGGACACCTGGATTTCCTTAAAAGTGTTGGCGACCCAGCTACAGGAGTGCCTATAGGTAGCACTGAAAAGAATCTTTCAGCTGCCGTTGAAGGTGAAACCTACGAATACACTCAGATGTACCCTGGTATGGCTAAAACGGCCCGAGATGAAGGATTTGAAGAATTAGCTGAATGGTTTGAAACCCTAGCTAAAGCGGAAAGATCTCATGCCGGTAGATTTGGACAGGGTCGAGACAAGATTGCCGGAAAAGATCCAGCGGAAGCTATTGGCTAGGTTTAAAGACACGTTATAACGCAAGTAAACACCCCGGCATCCAAATCCGGGGTGTTTATTCGGAGGGAATTTACTTTTGGACCCTGAAAATAAACTGGCAATTCAAACGAAAGAATTTTGGGACCAAACTGCATTATTAGAAGAAGAGCAAAGAGTATTCGATATCTGCCAAGGTTGTCGACTCTGCTGGAACTTTTGTCCTTCATTCCCAACTTTGTTCGACCTGTCCGATGGAGTTGACGGTGATTTAAATAAGCTTAACCGGGCAGACCTTAAACCAGTAGAAGATCTTTGTTACCAATGTAAACTTTGTTATGTCCGATGCCCTTATACCCCTCCTCATCGATTTGATATCGACTTCCCTAGGCTATTAATGCGTGCCAAATTTGTGAATGCAAAAGCGGATGGGATAAAACTTCAAGAGAAAATTTTAGCCAATACCGATCTTCTTGGGACACTTGGTGGGCTTGCAGCTCCTCTAGCGAATGTTGGAGCTAAGGTAAAACCATTACGCATAATTACAGAAAAAGCTATAGGTATTCACCGAGAGGCATCGTTGCCAAAATTCCATCGTAATTCTTTTTCGAAATTATTTAACTCTTTATACAAAGAAAAAAGTTTCTCAGATAAAGAGTTAAGGAAAGTTGCGTTGTTCCCGACGTGTTCAATTAATTACAATAATCCCCCGGTAGGGGTTGCATGTGTGGAGGTCCTTCAGAAAAACGGGTGTCAGGTAACCGTACCCCCCCAAGAATGCTGCGGGATGCCATTTTTAGACAGTGGCGATCTTAAATCGGCCCTGAAAAAAATTTCAGCCAATGTAAAAAATCTATCTGTCTTTATAGAAGAGGGCTATGATATCTTAATCCCCAGTCCTACTTGCTCTTACACTATCAAATACGAGTACCCGAAATTATTGGAAACCGAACAATCTGAGGTGCTTTCCAAGCATACTTTCGACATCTCAGAGTATCTTTGGAAATTAAACACAGAAGGCAATCTCAATACGGAATTTATCAACCCCAGCTTCGGTACAAAAATTCAGAAGGTAGCTTATCATGCATCCTGCCATCTAAGGGCTCAATTTATGGGAAATAAAGGGGCCGATTTAATTCGACTTATTCGAGGAATTCAGGTGGAGCAAATAGAGTACTGTTCTGGCCACGATGGAACTTGGGGAGTCAAAAAGAACACATATCCAATGTCATTGCAGATTGGGAGCAAACTCTTTAAGGGGTTAGAAGAGTCTAAGGCAGATTTATTTGTAACGGATTGTCCGTTGTCTTCGATTCAAATTGAACACGTCACCGGTCAAAGAGCTATTCACCCGATACAGGTTCTTGATCAAGCTTACAGAGCGTAAGTATGGATAAAGTTCAGCGAAGTGAAGTTAAGAATATTCTTCAATACGAAATGGTAAGGGATTCCTTTCGGGCTGATATTATCCGACTTAAAAAATTGAGAAGAGTTTCTCTAGGTCCATCATTGACTCTCCTTTTTGAGAACCGAGAAACCGTGATTTTCCAAATAGAAGAGATGATGCGCGTCGAGCGAATTGTTTTGGAAGATCGTATAGAGGAAGAAATTCAAGTCTACAACGAGTTGATCCCAGAAACAGGCAGCCTGAGCGCCACAATGTTTATAGAAATTCCCGATCAGGATCAAATCAAGCCTAGCCTTGATAGTTTAATGGGGATTGATAGAGGACAAAAACTATGGATTGAATTTGGAAATGAACGTGTTTATGCAAAATTTGAAGAAGGACATAGCAACGAAATCAAAATCAGCGCAGTACATTTCTTGAAGTTTCTCTTCTCGGCTCAACAGAGGTCAGCGCTAAAGCTTCTTCCTACGTATGAAATTTATCTGGGAGTAGCACATGAAGGGTATAAATATAGCACCAAGGTATCCGAGGCTTTGGTTAAAATGTTGATAACGGAATTGGAATCTTAGCCGGATATTTTATTTAGTCCTGAATGGGCGACTAAACCACGCATGTGCTAGGCCACGACCCGGTTTTATGCAGGAGGCCTGACGGTGATACTAACCCCTTGGTTAATCCTCTAGACATTGCGAAGGCCTTCCTGATACTATTGAGCACATCGAAAGCAGATAAGTTTAGTGAGGGATAAAGACATGACAATTGAATTAGGTAACTTAGCACCCGATTTTACATTGAAATCTAATCAGAATGAAGAAGTTTCTCTTAGTTCATACAGAGGAGAAAAGAACGTAATCTTGGCCTTTTTCCCTGCTGCTTTTACAGGTGGCTGAGCTCATGAACTTACAACCTTTCGATCTCAATTCAAAGGGTTCGAAGAGGCCGATACTCAAGTTTTGGGTATAAGCGTAGATAGTCGGCAGTCATTAAATCAATTTGGTTCAAGTCTAGGTGGTATGCCCTTCCCTCTCCTGGCTGATTTTTTCCCTCACGGAGGGGTTGCCCAAATGTACGAAACCTTGAACGACGAGTCAGGGACGGCTCGTCGCGCCACCTTTCTTATTGATAAAAAAGGGGTAATTCGCTGGAGTAAATTAGCTGGTCAACCAGATATCGTGGAACTACTCTCGCTCGTTAAGGAGATTTAGTACAGAGTCTTGATAATTTTCATTAGTTATGTGGAAATCAAGCTCACTGGATTTTACGTAAATCAGGTATAACTGATCCAAGGAACAATACTCCAATAATACACATGCTTCCGAAAATGATTTGAGCTATTTGAGCTCCGAACACCTCAGCCAAAAATCCTGCTAAAGTTCCCCCACCCATTATCACAACGCGGTCTAGGCTTACCAAAGCCATTATCCTCCCTCTCATATCTTCCGGGGCTGAATCCAGGAGTATTGCGTTCTGAAGGGCATGATAAGGTGTTTGAAACATGCCTATAAGCGCAATAATTGCGAATGAAATAGGTATCGGAGCACCAAACGTACTAATGGAAAAAAGAATTAACATGAAACCAAAGGTTGTCATTACACCCATTAATGCTAATCCTCTTCGTTTCTGAGGGTTTATTGTAGCTAAGGTTAGAGCCCCGACCAAGGCACCAGCTCCGGTTGTTGACATGAGAAATCCAAATCCTTTGTCTCCTATCTCCATAACTTGCTTTGCGAATAAGGGAGCGAAGACCTGCATATAACTCATTCCAAAGGCAAAAAAGACAGCCGCTAAAATTATAATGGGACGGATTGATGGGGAATTCCAAGCAAATTTAAATCCTTCCTTGAGGCTTTCGGATGCACCTCGTAGGTTCCTTTTAGTAGTGACAGCGTTGGAAGGTACTTGGATTTTTGCTGTAAAGAAAACAGCTCCCAAGAACACGATTGCTACTGCCATGAAAGTCCAACCTATTCCGAAGGCAGCTAAAAGTAACCCCGAGATCGCAGCCCCTCCAATTCGCATCATATTCATAGTCGCACTATTTAGTGCAACGGCATTCGTAACTTGCCCTTCAGGAACTATACTTGGTATAAGAGATTGGCGAGCTGGTTGGTCTAATGCCATAAAGAGTCCTTTTAACATTGTGGTGGAATAGACATGCCACAGTGCTACATTTCCTGAAAGAATAAGACCAGCGAGAACAAAATTAATTATAGCTGCGCCTGATTTTGAGATAATTAATACTTTTTTGCGATCAAACATGTCTGCTATCACGCCAGCCCAGAGCCCTAATATTATTTGGGGAACCATACGAGCGGCTAAAATCATTCCTAGGTGGAGAGCTGATCCTGTAAGAGCTAGGACTAAAACTGGTCGTGCAATTTGTTCCATCCAGAGGGAAAATGCGTGCGATATTTGTCCTAACCAAAGATAGCGATAATCTTTATAAGCGAGAGCTTGGAATGTTTTTAAACCAAAAGGTGGTGCCGAACCTCGGAATCTGAGTTCTCTAATTTGTTGTGGGGTTAACGTACCGGAATCTGGGGTTTTCTGACTCTTTCCTTCATCTTTCACAATAGTGGTATATCATACCCTTAGAAAAGTGTAAACATAACTGCAGCATGCTAACCCTACGGAATAAATTCTTGATTCTTACCGGGGTGTGTGCTAGGGTTGAATCAATGGAAAGGAGGTGAGAGTTGATGTGTAGTAGTTCTGGTAAACCATTGACTCCCTCCCAAGGAGTAGGGGCCTAAGCTTAGACTCCTAGGGAATTGGAGCAAGGTAAAAAATAGAGGAACCTATATTAGGTTCCTCTATTTTTTTAATCCATATTTTCTTGCTATTCGAGAAAATCCGTCCATCGCTCCAGTGAGGACTTTTTCATTTACGGAGTAGGAAACACGAAAATATCCGGGAGTGCCAAATCCTGTGCCGGGAGTCACCAAAATATGTTCTGCCAGAAGTTCTTGTACAAAGTCTACATCATTGGGTATGGGGGATTTTGGAAACGCGAAAAATGCTCCTTGAGGCTTTACAATTTCATATCCCATTTCGGATAAATTATCAAAAAGGAAATCTCTTTGGGTTTTGTACCACTGCAAATCTACCGAAGCCCCTAGAATTCCTCCAATGGCTCGTTGCATGATGGCTGGCGCGTTCACGAATCCTAGGACTCTGTTACAAAAGACAAAAGCGTCCAGCAATTCACTTTTTGTAGAAAGTTCTGGGTTAACTGCAATATAGCCGATTCTTTCACCGGCTAAAGAAAGGTCTTTTGAAAATGAGGTTGCTACGATGGTGGATTCGTGGAATTCGTAAATAATTGGGAATTTAGTTCCATCGTAAATCAGTTGTTTGTACGGCTCGTCGCTTATAAGATAGATTTGGTGGTTGAATTTCCTTTCATAATGTTGCAACAAAGCTCCTAATTCAGCCAAAATCTCTGAAGTGTACACAGCTCCCGTAGGATTATTTGGTGAATTTAGAAGAACTGCTTTAGTCTGTTTATTCATTGATTGATCTATTGACTTAATATCTGGTTGAAATGTTGAGTCGGTAGGGGTTGGTCTGATATGGCCATTATGGTTGTTTACATAGAATTCGTATTCAGGGAAAAATGGGGAGAGAACGATTACTTCATCCCCCGGCTCAAGGATGGACTTAAAAACAACATTTAATGCCCCCCCTGCACCACAAGTCATTACAATATCCAATCCAGAAAAATCCGCACCGGTCTCTTGGCTTAAATACTGAGCCACTTGGCCCCGAGTTTCTGGATATCCTGCGTTGGGCATGTATCTATGCATGCCTTTTGTTGGGTCAGCTGCTAGGCGTTGAAGGGCTAAAACAAAGGTTTCCGGGGGTTCTAGTATTGGATTTCCTAAGGATAGGTCAAAGACATTATTTTCGCCATGCAGCTTTTTCATTTCAAGGCCCAATTCAAACATTCTTCGTACCCATGATTGATTTTCCATTGAAGTACGGACGTTGGAGGAAATGCTCATATTTTTCCTTTCCAATTCAGGGAATTGAGATCTGGGATTGGTTTAATTTAGCCAATCGTGAAAGTAAAGTGGGAAATCCAAAGATTTCCCAGACTCGGCAATTCTAACAGAGGTAGTTCGGATATAATACCAATATCATCATTGGAGTAATAAACAGTGGGAAATCTTTATATCGTGGCTACTCCGATAGGTAATTTAGAGGACATCACCCTTAGAGCTTTAAGGGTATTAAATGAAACGAGTTTAATTGCAGCGGAGGATACCCGGATTACCCGCAGAATTTTATCTCGATACAAAATAAATACCAAACTTATAAGTTTTAACGATAATAATGAAAAACGAAGAATCCCCCAGATAATAAAAGCCTTATCAGTTGGTGATGTAGCCTTAGTTTCAGATGCCGGTACCCCTGTCCTAAATGACCCTGGATTTTCATTGTTATTGCATGCCCAAAAGAATTCTATTCCTATCGTCCCGATTCCAGGTCCATCTGCCTTAACCACCACAATCTCGGTATCATCAGTTCCTACAAATCAATTCATTTTCTTAGGATTCCTCCCAAAAAAGAAAAATCAACGAAAAAAAGAATTAATCAACTTGGCTAACGAGCGTAGAAGCTTGATCATGTTCGAATCACCACATAGGTTGCAAGCTACATTGAGTGATGTCTTCGAGGTGTGCGGCGATAGACCTTTGTGTGTGTCACGGGAATTGACTAAATATCACGAAGAAATTTTCTATGGGAAGGTTTCGGATGCAATTGTTCATTTTCAACACCCATTAGGAGAATTTTCCTTGGTTGTTGCTGGTTATACTGAACCTGATCTGCTGGATGTTAAGGATTCCGTGATCGACGCTTTATTGGAACTTCGTCGGAAGGGGAAGGGCGCGCGAGAATCGGTCCGCGCAATTTCAATTTCCAGTAAACTATCTCGAAGGGAAATTTATCGAATGTGGCTGGATTTGCCTCCGACGCGGCCGTCTAAACGATAGAAGCTGGATAAGAAGCAATGACAGGAACAAATTCTAACGAAGGATTACTAAAATAGTAGTTAAAGATTATTGGATTTCTGATAAAAAATTAATAGAGATGTTGGTTAGAATTTCCGAATGTTTGGACCAGGGGCCCACACATTATTTCCCTCCGGGGCGGATTATTCAGAATCTAAATCTGAAAATCTTAGGAAATATGGATTTAGAAACGAACAGGAAACTTTCTGAAATTTTGAGTGACTCGGATACGGGAGCAGTAATATTTGGAAATGGGGAAAAGGGATATTTAATTGAACCTCCCTTTCCATTTGTTGACGATGACCAATATAGTAATTATGAATTCTACCCGCTTATCGACAGCTTAAACAAACCAAGGGTAATTGGTGTAATCTCTCTCCGATTGGGTAAGTTCGCAGTTGGTGTTTATCACGGAAGAGAGTTAATCTCATCAAAAACTGGGTCAAGGTACGTGAAAGGTCGCCATAGAGCAGGGGGATCTTCGGCAACTAGGTTTACGCGAATTAGAGAAAAACAAAAAACTGAATTGTTCGACAAGGTCTGTTCAACTGTCTACACGCAATTCTCTAATTATTGGGACCAACTAGAATGGGTTTTTTTATCAGGTGAAAGGATGACACTAAAGAGATTTTTCGATTCTTGTGAGAAATTGAATACAACTAAAAGTTTAGTTTCCCCTAGGGTTCTTAATGTCCGTGAGCCTTCTCGTAGGGCTTTGGAATGGTTACCCCAAGATATCTGGAAGTGTCACGTATATGAGTTTGACTAATATGAGCCATTCATTGTGATACAATTTTGGGGACTTAATTTGGTGAAGAGTTCATAAAAGAATGTCAGAATTAATATTTATCGGTGTGGCATGGCCTTATGCAAATGGTCCATTGCACTTGGGGCAAATCGCAGGCGCAAACCTTCCTGCAGATATTTTTGCCCGGTATCATCGTCTCAAGGGGAATAAAGTTCTCATGGTTTCTGGGACAGACCAACATGGTACCCCGGTTACCATCCGAGCCGAACAAGAAGGAAAAACGCCACAACAAGTAGTAGATAATTATCATTCTCAATACTTAGATGTATGGAAACGATTAGGGATTTCATACGATTTGTACACTACAACAGGGACTTCCACCCATCGGAAAGTTGTTCAAGATATTTTTCTGAACCTCTATGAAAAGGGATTACTATCCACAAAAGTTACTGAACACCCGTATTGCCAACAAGATGGTCGCTTTCTAGCTGATCGCTATGTTGAAGGAACCTGTCCGCTTTGTAATAATCCGTTGGCCCGTGGGGACCAATGTGAATTATGCGGTAAACCGTTATCCCCTGGCGATCTTATAGATTGGAGATGCCGTATATGCGGTAAACCGCCTTTAATGAAAGACTCCGAGCATTTCTTCCTGAGATTAACTTCTTTTCAAGAGACATTAGCCTTTTGGTTAAAGCAAGCTGAGGGGCGATGGCGTCCTAATGTTTATAACTTTACATTAGGGTGGTTGAACGAAGGACTACAAGATAGGGCGGTCACCAGGGATATTACATGGGGGATTCCTACTCCAATACCGGGATATGAAGAAAAATGCATTTATGTATGGTTCGAAGCTGTAATAGGTTATCTATCTGCTTCGATAGAGTGGGCTGAGAATTCGGGGAATATAGAAGCATGGAAGCCTTTTTGGCAGGACCATTCTTCAAAAGCTTATTATTTTCTAGGTAAAGACAATATTCCCTTCCATACCATAATTTGGCCGAGCATGTTGATGGGTTATGGAGATTATCAAGGGGAAAAAGGACTGGGAAAATACAACCTCCCGTATGATGTTCCTGCAAATGAATTTCTTTCATTGGAAGGACGAAAATTATCAACGTCTCAAAATTGGGCGGTTTGGGCAACGGATTATTTGGATCGGTTTGACCCTGATCCCTTGCGTTACTACCTTTCAGCAACCATGCCGGAAACCAGCGACTCTGATTTCTCGTGGACAGGTTTCATTCGTAGGAATAATGATGAATTGGTTGCCACCTATGGGAATTTGGTTCATCGGATATTGACATTGACTCATAAAAACTTCGATGGAAAAGTTCCAAATCCTTATGAATTGGATGAGGAAGACAAGCTTATGCTAAGTCGAGCCGACGAAGCATTATCTCAGGTTGATGAAGCTCTTAAACTCTGCCATTTTAAAGAAGCATTAGGAAAAGGTATGGCGCTTGCTGCAGCTTGTAATCGCTATGTCGACCTGAAAGCTCCCTGGAAGGCCATAAAAGAGCACAACTCCTCCGCGGCGACAACTCTATGGGTTTCTATATCTGTTTTGTCTGCCTTAAAGACCATACAGTTTCCCTTTTTACCGTTTAGTAGTTCTCATCTTCATAAAATGTTAGGCTTCTCAGGAAAGGTTGAAGAGGTGGGATGGAGGATTCAACCTGTTGAAGCGGGCCAGCCACTCCAAACACCCATTCCATTATTTTCCAAACTTGAAGATACGGTTGCTGAAATTGAAATTGAGAAACTTCGTCTTCAGAGCTCTAATTCTTAATCACTTTAACGTTTTTGAAAAAAAGACCTTTTTCGGAAGAGGGAATTAAATGAATCGAACTCTAGATTTTTATGAACCCATCAAACAGGAATTAAATGAAGTTGAAGAAAGCCTTTTTAAGCTTTCTGACGTTAGCGTTGATTGTGTGAGCCCGCTTCTAAGCCATCTATTTCAAGTTCAAGGTAAGAAAATGAGACCAGCCATCACTATTCTCTCATCCAAATTGTTTCCCGGTTCCCGTGAAGAGCCGTTGCTAATGGCTGGGGCTGTCGAACTGTTGCATTTAGCAACACTCATTCATGATGATACGGTAGATGATGCGTCTACCAGAAGAGGACGTGCTACAATTGCCAGCCTTTGGGGGCCTCAAGTCGCTGTGTTAGTAGGAGACTATATATTCGCGACTTCAGCAACCTTCGTTTGTGATACCAACAATATACGCGTTATCAGGCGGTTTTCTGAAACCATCATGGAATTGTCTACCGGTGAATTGATGGAACAATTCTCATTATTCGATTGGAGGCAGACTAGGAAACAATACGAAGATCGAATCTACAATAAAACGGCATGCTTATTTTCTACTTCTGGTGAATCGGGTGCAGTATTAAGTAAAGCTCCTGAGTCAGTTGTTCAATCGATGAAAAACTATGGGAAATACCTAGGGATGGCTTTTCAGGTGATCGACGATATATTGGACTTTGAGGCTGCTGCTTCCGAAATGGGTAAGCCTGTTGGGAATGATTTAGTTCAAGGGATTCTTACTCTACCTGGGATGCTTCTTTTGGAACGTTATCCTGATGACAATCCCATTGTATCCCTTTTTGAAGGTAAGGACGAAGAAAAACATTTAAAAATGGCACTAGATATGTTACACAATTCTGATGTAATTCATAACTCATATTCAGTAGCAGAAGGATTTGCGCGTCAGGCAACTGAGGCAATTTCTGACATGCCTGAATCAGCCTACAAACGTTCATTAATGGAGATTGCTGCGTATTCAGTTGAACGGCAGAATTAACGATTTGGAACAACCCTGACGAGAACTTTTTAGGCCTTCCATAAAATTTCCCCGTCAATGATAGTGCTAGTTACTCTGAGTTCATTCCATTGGTCTGGTTCCAGAGTAAAAATATTCCGATCGAGTACCGTTAAATCCGCGGCCTGCCCTATTTTGATTTTGCCAACCCAATTATCGATTCCGCAACTCACAGCTCCTTGGTAAGTATGAAGATCTAAAGCTTGTTCCAAGGTAACCGATTCATTTCTTTCAAATACAAAACCTGCTCTAGATTTTCTCGTTACAGCTGCGTAGAGTTCTGTTATAGGTTCTGGAAGTTCAACCGGACCATCGGAGCCAAAGGCAACAGGAATTCCCATATGGAGAAGGGAGGCTATTCGGTAAAGCCAAGGCTGTTTAAAGGCGGGAACGGTATTCCGAAATTTCTCTCCGGCAAAGAAAATGAAACCGGGGTTGGTTATAACAGTAGCCCCAGATCGTTTTACAAGTCTTATGAGATTTACAGGAAGTTCAGACGCGTGTTCAATCCGGTTTGGAGCGCAAATAGCAGAGTTTTTAGGGGCATGGTTGATCGCGATGGCGGCTGCTTTGACTGCTTCGGCTTCCACCGCGTGGATTGCGACAGGGAAGCCTTTGGTGTTTAAATCAGAAACTAGTTCATTTAGTGAATCTTGATCCGGACTCATGGAACCGTTAGTGAATGTAATCATAATTTTGGCATGCCCAATTCTTAAATGCTGGCTATCTCTGGGGAGGGGATACTGTCCCTCGGAAATTCCTTTGGCAGTAGATGAACTTAGCATGAAAATAAGCCGTTGTTTCAGAAGGTTTTCTTTTTGAAAATGGTTGAGTAGTTTCCATCGTTTTAAGTCATTCACTACTGAGGCATCTTGAACGGTTGTGATTCCTCTCGATAGAAGCCATTGACTGACTTCCCAAATGCCTTTCTTTAATTCATTTGCAGGGATTGGTTCGATTCTTCCTTCCAAAAAAGAATCCATTTCAAACAAAAGACCTGTCGGTTCTCCGTCTGCGTCTCTCTCTATAATTCCTTCCGGTGGTTCAACTGTTTCTCTTGTAATTCCAGCTTGTTGTAATCCGAGGGTATTCAAGACTGTAGCATGCCCAGACCGATGGTTTAAGCGTATGGGGTTATGGGGGGTCACTTCATCTAGGTCAAACCGATTAGGGTGGCGATTTTCAACAAAGCATGATTCCTCGTAACCCCATCCTCTTATCCATTTCCCAGGATGTGTGGATTTGCTCCGATGGAAAAATAATTCCTTTAGCGTCTGTATGGATGATGATTCTTTAGGAGAACAATCTAGTCCAAGAAATCTACTAGCCATAGCCAAAAGGTGGATATGAGCGTCATGGAATCCAGGTAACAGGGTTCCTCCTTGACAATCTATAAATTTGGAATCTAAATCATCGTTAATGTTATGAGAAGAGGCGTTGCCTATGAAGACAATTTTTCCATCGGAAACTTTTAGGTAATTAGGCTGAGAAATAACAGAGGATTCGAAATTAATCTGGGCATTATAAAGAATGATGGGCTGGTTAGCCATAGCTATTCACCAAATATTTTTTAGGAACAGAAGGTAACTTTGGGAGGCCGCTTCCATGGTTTAGAATTAAACGGTCTTGGTCGCCATTGCTTGTTCTTCAGCCTGGTAAGAACTTCGAACCATGGGTCCTGACGCGACAAATTGGAATCCAAGTTTTTCTCCCAATTCCTTTAATGAAGAAAATTCATCGGGATGATAAAATTTTTTAACAGGGTGATGGATTTTTGATGGTCGTAAATATTGGCCAATAGTTAGTAAATTACAACCAACTTCCCGCAAATCTTCCATTGTTTCCCGTAATTCCTCCCAGGTTTCTCCTAAACCAACCATAATCCCGGACTTTGTCGGAATTCTTGGGGATAATTCTTGGGATCGCTTAAGGAGCCGAAGGGATCGTTCATAATTACCTTTTGGTCGAACCGAACGGAAGATACGTGGGACGGTTTCGATATTGTGGTTCAATACGGTTGGATTTGCTCCTAGCACTGTTGATAGAGCGTTGTCGTCTCCTTGGAAATCAGGGATAAGAACCTCTACTTTACAACTGGGAATTCGTAAATGGATCTGGTTAATACATTGGGCGAATACTGTTGCTCCTCCGTCAACAAGATCATCGCGTGTAACAGAGGTAATTACACAATAGCGAAGGTTAAGTCGGAAAACGGTATCAGCAAGGTGGCGGGGCTCATCAGGGTTTAATGCGTAAGGTCTTCCTGTCGTAACAGCACAGTAATGACACCGCCAGGTGCATATGTCGCCAAGAATCATAAAGGTTGCTGCTTGGTTTTCCCAACACTCTCCGATATTTGGGCAGTGAGCTTCTTCACATACAGTGTGGAGGTCACTTTCTCGAAGGAGTGTGCGAAGTTTAAGGAAATTGGGGCCACCAGGCATCTTGGATTTCATCCATTTTGGTAAACGCTCTTCTCTCAGCACATTACCCCTTTCGTAATCATAATAACAGGACTACCCGGTGAAGCCCATACAGAGGTTGACGATTTCGTCAAATTTACTGATCGTTTGGTTAGCAAATCAAATTAGAATCCCACAGTCGAAGTTTAGTGATGCGTCCGTGGCATGGAAAGGGTAAAATGTTTTAGGAGGAGGTAATGATTTGTTAGAGAATGTTCGAGTTCGTTATGCTCCGAGCCCTACAGGCGAACCACATTTGGGTAATATCCGAACCGCCTTATTCAATTGGCTTTTTGCTCGTCACCATGGCGGAAGTTTTATTGTTCGGTTTGAAGATACGGACCGGGCGAGGTATATCCCGGAAGCACTTCCCAACATTCTGGAAACATTGCGATGGCTTGGATTAGATTGGGACGAGGGGCCGGATTCCAATGATTTCGAATCGGCCGGGTCGTATGGACCATATATTCAATCCCAAAGACTGCAGTTATACCAGGACACTGTGGGCACTCTTCTAAACAATGGCTATGCGTATCCATGTTACTGCTCTCCAGACCGCCTCAAGGAATTGCGGATTTCACAGCAGAAAACGAAATCGATGTTAGGTTATGATGGCCATTGCCGGCGATTGACTACAGGGGAAAAACAAAAGTTGGAGAAATCTGGAGCCCCCAAGGTTATTCGTTTCCGAATCCCGCGGCAGGGTAGTACGTTAGTTCAGGACCTCATCAGAGGGCAAGTCGTGTGGGAAAATGATCTTTTGGACGATTTTGTTTTAATCAAATCTGATGGATTCCCAACCTATCATTTGGCTGTGGTAACCGATGACCATCTAATGGAGATTAGCCACGTGATGAGAGCCGAAGAATGGCTTCCTAGTACCCCAAGGCATTTGATGATTTATGATGCTTTGGGTTGGCGGCCTCCTTCCTTTGCTCACTTACCAATGATCCTTGGTTCGGATCGATCCAAATTATCAAAACGTCACGGAGCGACTTCAGCCTTATCTTATAAAGAGCAAGGATATTTATCAGATGCCATGTTTAATTTTCTAGCTTTATTAGGCTGGTCTTTTGACGATAAAACTGAATTATTTTCCAGGGAAGAATTGATATCAGCCTTTTCACTTGAGAGAGTAGCCAAAGCTGGGGCAGTGTTTGATCAAGAAAAATTAAGTTGGATGAACGGAGTTTATTTACGTAAGCTTTCGGTTGATGAATTTATAACAAACCTTCAACCATTTTTAGAGCGTCCATTCAAATCCGGTGGGTTACCCGATTCAATTCCCAGAGATTTGGATCGCGAAAGGCTGATCTCAATTGCGCCGTTGATTCAAGAACGGATGAAATTGTTGTCACAGGGAATTGACTTAATTAGTCTTTTTCTTGAAGAGAATCCTGCTTACTCCACTAAAATTCTTCTACAGAAAGGTATGGATGTTCCAACCACTTGCCAAGTTTTAATATCGACCAGGGCTACCCTAGAATGCGTTGAGCATTGGAATGCTTCAGAATTAGAACGAGCGGTTAGGTTACTTCTTGAAGAGTTAGATCTAAACACCGGGCAGTTATTTGGATCGATCCGAGCCGCTGTAACTGGTCGAGTGGCAAGCCCTCCTTTGTTCGAGACTATGGATGTTCTGGGTCGAGAAGTATGTGTCGTCAGATTGACTCAGGCGATTAATCATCTGGATTCAAGAGACCACTTAGATGAGGGAATGTGATTGACCGCCATCCACGTTAATACTTGCCGCGGTTAATAAATCAGACCTGTTAGAGCACAGGAAAGCCACGGTGGCCCCGATAGGTTCTGGCCATCCAAATTTCCCCATAGGTAAATTGCGATTGATGAAATCTTCTACAGCTTCAGGTGTATTGTTTTGGCGAAATCGATCCCAACTCCCCCCTGGGAATAAGATTGATCCAGGTGCGACCGAATTTACTAGAATGTTATGGGGAGCTAAATTCACACCTAAATGTTTTGAGAGGCCAATCAATGCTGCTTTGGCAGCCATATAAGTAGGAGTGCCTCCTAATTCCCGCCCATAAATTGAAGCAATATTGACTATCCGACCCCATTTCTTTCTTTTCATTTCTGGGAGTACTAACCTAACCATTCTTACCGCGGATAACAAATTTAGTTCCAAAGTGTCTAGCCAGTCTTGATCTGAAGCAGAATCGAAATCCCTACCTCCTTTCGTTCCGCCTACATTGTTGACAAGGATTTGTGGGGGCCCGAGAGCTTTACTCGCTTCCTCATAAAATCGTTTGCATTCCTGGGTATTCGTAACGTCTGCTTCAATCCCAAGAGATCCGGGAGAAATAGCTTTTAATTCTTTCTCGGCAGCGTTGAGGAGTTCTAAATTACGAGCACATATTGCCACTTTGCAGCCTTCTCGTGCTAGTGTGATTGCGATTTGTTTTCCAAGGCCATGACTACCCCCTGTGACCAAAGCGACTTTGCCTTCTATCCCCAAATCCATAACACCTCCTTATTTATCTTCTGGTTCAGATATCGAATGCCCCCCAAACGAATTTCGTAAAGAAGAGAGCAGACGATGAGAGAATTGGTTTGTGGTTCGGGATTGTAACCGTTCCAAGAGGGAAAGGGAAATAATTGGTGCGGGAACACCTAATTTGATAGATTCTTCGACTAACCAACGAGTTTCTCCTGAATCTTGGACTGCACTACCAATTTTGCTCAAGTCAGGGTTTTCAACCAGAATTTCAGTAATTAATTCAAGAAGCCAAGAACGTACTACACTCCCAGAACTCCAAATTTCTGCAATGTTTCCCAAATTAAATTCAAACTCTGATTTGGCCTTGATTATTTCAAACCCTTCGGCAAAAGCCTGCATCATCCCATATTCGATACCGTTATGTACCATTTTTATGAAGTGTCCAGCGCCCGATGGCCCCACTAAACCGTATCCTGATTCAGGGTTGGCAGCCAAAGTTTTGAAAATGGGTTCTAATTGATTAAAATTCTCTAGATTTCCTCCGATCATGAGGCTGTACCCTTGTTCCCAACCCCGAATGCCCCCGCTTGTCCCAACGTCCATAAAAAATAATTCCATTACCTCTAAGGTTTTAGCTCTTCTTATACTGTCTAAAAAATGCGAATTCCCGCCATCAATGATTCCATCTCCGGAAGATAAGTTTCTCGCTAGGTGAAAGATAGTAGTTTCTGTGGCATCACCCGCTGGTGTCATAACCCACACGATTTTCGGGGCCGATAACTGGTTTAGGAGGTTTTCGATTGAGTGAGCAGGTTTTGCCCCAAATGGAACTAGAGAATCCACTAATTCCAAGGAGAGATCGAAAACTACGACAGAGTGCCGACCTTTTAGTAGGCGCTTAGTTAACCCGCTTCCCATTTTCCCTAATCCAATGACTCCTATTTCCATTCCAAGACTCCCTAAGTTAAATCGATACCGTTCTATAACGAAGATAGTATTTATGTATGAGAAATGGTTTTTACTAGATTTGTTTTCTTTAGGGAATTAAAAAACTCTGCAACTCTGACAAGGTATTATTTTTGAGATGGATTCTAACTACTGATCTACCTAAGGTTTTTAAGGCTACGAGATCAGCCTCAGCTTGTGCAGAAACCAACATACCGAATGTGTAGGATTTTTCAGGGATTAGAACATCATTTTCATAATCAGCAATAACTTGAAGGAATCGACCGTTATTTGGTCCTCCTTTGTGTAATTGGCCCGTAGAATGTAGAAATCGTGGTCCATAGCCGAATGTAGTGGTAATTTGGTATCGTTCGAGGATGTTTCTGCGGATTTGATGGAACGACTGGTCGGTTTCATGGTTTTGCGGGATATAGGCCATAATTGTAAGGTAAGCGTTACTGGAGGGATCGGTAAGGAGCCCGGTAGGATTTTGTGAATCGGTGGTGGCCTTAAAAGAGCCAGTGAGTTCGTACTCAAGGAGTATTTTGTTAGTCCCGTCTTTAGCTTCCTGGACATTAGGTTGGTCAAATGGCTGAATCCCCAGGAAACTTGAAGCGACGGCTGTAGCAAATTGCCACAAATAAAACTCCCCGCTTAAATCATACTTGTCCTTCAAATTTATTTGTATGGATGGATGTCCGAAACCTTGGATTTCCTTTACGAAATTGTCCAAGTCTTCATTCTCATCTCCCGATAAACGTATATAAACAAATAGTCTATCGTTTCCATAATTGGATGGGCTGGATAGCGGTTCGTCATTAATCGGAATGATCCCTCTCCCGTCCTTTCCAGTGCTTTCGGCAAGCATTTGTTCCACCCAAATTCCGAAACCTTTTAAACCGGGGGAAGCAATTAAAGTTAATTTATCGCGACCTCGAACCCCAAGACTTCCTATTGCGGAACCAAGTAGGGCTGCGGGATTCTTTTCTATAGGGACTTCCTTAAGGCATGAACGTCGCATTTCTTTAGCTCGGTGGATAAGTAATTCTGTATTAATTCCTGTTAAAGTCGCTGGAAGAAGTCCAAAGGCGGAGAGAACAGAGAACCGGCCTCCAATATCCGCGGGATTAAGAATAATTTTTCGGAAATGGTGCTCGAGTGCAATTTTATGGAGGGGTGAGTCTTTGTCGGTAATCGCGATAAATCGTTCCCCTACTAATTCTTGATTGATAGAATCTTGAAGTGAGGAACGGAAAAACATATATAGTGAGTTGGTTTCAATAGACCCCCCGGTTTTTGAGGAAATTATGAAGAGGGTTCTATTTAAATTAATCGAATTAACTACAGTTAGAATCGATTTTGGGACCGTGGAATCAAGAAGTATGAGTTCCGGGAAACCAGATTTATGATCGAATATACGATTAAGAACTTCTGCGCCTAAAGTGCCTCCACCCATTCCGATAAGCACTAAATGACTGAAGCCTTCCCTTTTTATTTGTTCGCCAAATTCCAAAAATTTGCTTAGTTGGGTTTCCGCATACTCGGGGCCTATAAGCCAACCGAGACGATCTAATACCCCTTTAGGGCTAGGAGACCAAACCGTATAATCTTTTTGCCAAATTCTTTGGATAATCCCCATCCTCTTAACATCTTCTAAGCCGTCTTGGAAGAATTTGAAATGGGTTCCTAAATTTAGTTGGATTAGATCATTATCTGAAGCCTTTGGCTCCATTACCTCTCCTTAAGCGAATAGGCGAATGAATTGATACGCTGGCAATTCTTGATAGTGCTTAATTATCCCGTTTTAAAGATTGGGATTCTATAGTAAGCAGTTTTTGCAATCGTCTTTCGTGGCGTTCTTCTCTAGAAAAAGAGGCTATAAGAAAGGCTGAAATTATCTCCTTTGCTACTTCGATACCGATTATTCGGGCACCTAGGCAAAGGACGTTCATGTCATCATGTTCTACTCCTTGGTGGGCAGAATAAACATCATGACAAATGCCTGCCCTAACACCTAAAACTTTATTTGCAGCTATACACGCTCCAACACCGCTTCCGCAAATAATCAGCCCTTTATTTGACGCCCCCGAAGCGACATGTTCACCTACTAAGTTTGCAAAATCAGGGTAATCGTCATTGGGATCAAATTCATACGCGCCAAGGTCATTAACTTTGCAATTTTGCTGATTTAGCCAAAGACGCAGTTCAACTGTTAGCGGGAAGCCTGCATGGTCAGTCCCCAAGGCTAGACTCGTGGTCACATTTCTCCTTTCGCCTCAGATGGTTGTCTAATTGTAAGAGCGATGGCGTCCCAGGCAGGATTCGAACCCGCGACCCGCTGCTTAGAAGGCACCCGCTCTATCCGACTGAGCTACTGGGACACGTTACAATACTCTCCCTGATGGTATCTAGGGGTGCGACTACTGTCAACGGAAACGGTGATCCAAATTTCACTTTATGAGTGGGTGATTTGGAGTTTCCTGAAGAACATTACCCAATTTCCTGCGAAAATGATAATTTGATGGTTAAATTAAAATCATATCTCGAGGTTAAAATGAGTGATGAGAGTCTCGTCAAGTAATAAAAAAAGAAAACGAGATATCCGGGAATTTCTATTGATATAATTTCGTCAACTTTTTTCTTTTGTTGCGTAAAGTTTAAATTGACTGGGAGGCAATTTGTTTAAAATAAAAGCGATTGCACTTGATTTTGATGGAGTCATCTTAGAATCTGCCGAAATTAAAACGCAAGCATTTTCAGGGGTATTTAAGAATTACCCGGAACATTTAGACGCCATAGTTGACCATCATCTTAACAATGTCGGTGTTTCGCGGTACGAAAAATTCAAATTCATTTACAAAAACATTCTTAAGGCTAAATTAACAGGGAAAGAAATGGATAGGTTAGGTAAATGTTTTACCGAACTAAGCCTTGAAAAAGTGAAGGCCTGCGAGGAAGTCCCTGGAGCATTGGACTTTCTTAATGGAATCTATGGAACGTATTCTATTTTTATTGTTTCAGGGACTCCACAAAAGGAGCTTGAAGAAGTTATAGAGTTTAGAGGTTTATCTGGTTATTTTACGAGAGTATTTGGATCTCCTCCAGCTAAAAACAAAATTTTCACCGAAATCCTAGAACGCTGGAGTTTTTATCCGGAAGAAGTTTTATTTGTAGGAGACTCCATGACGGATTACAAAGAAGCCCATCTTATTGGGGTTCCTTTTATTGGGCGTAAAGGACCAGAAGGAGAAACTTTTCATAGTATTCGTGTTCCTACTATCTCTGATTTGAGGGAATTGCGTTCCCTTGTCGATTTGAACGATTAGAGGTATTTTGGTGAGAATGGTTTGAATTGTGAATAAGGATAATCTATGTGTGGGATAGTGGGATACACTGGACTTTCAATAGCCTTCCCGATTTTGATTAATGCGATGAGCCGTGTCGAATATCGTGGATATGACTCATGTGGGATAGCAATTCTGGATTCGGGGAAAATTCAAGTTGCTAAGAGCGTTGGGATCGTTGAAGAATTGGAGCGTAAAACCCAACCCTTTTCTGGAACAATTGGGATAGGGCATACCCGGTGGGCTACGGTGGGAGAACCGAACGAATTAAACGCGCATCCACATTTAGATTGCGCGAACGAAATTGCTATTGTTCATAACGGAGAAATCGAGAATTTTTTGGCCTTAAAACGTTTTTTAGAAAATAGAGGCCATAGTTTCCAATCCGATACAGATAGTGAAGTCTTGGTTCACCTGATTGAAGAGCATGGCTATTCCGATCTAGTTCGTTCAGTGGCATCCGCGTTAAAGGAAGTTGAAGGATCATTCGCGCTTACTGTTCTCCAAAAGAATAGCAACAAACTGGTTTTGGCTCGTAGAAACAGTCCGTTAGTTCTAGGTGTAGGTGATAAGGAAAATTTTGTAGCATCAGATGTCCCGGCGTTGTTGGAAAAGACAAACCAAGTGATATACCTTGAAGACGGCGACTTAGGTATCGTATCACCAGAGACGGTTCACTTATGGCATAATGAACTCCCCGTATTTCGTAAGAAACACCAGATCGATTGGCCATTAGCAGATCTCGACAAAGCTGGGTACCCACATTACATGCTCAAAGAAATTTTTGAACAACCTAGAGTTATCAGGGATATTTTAACTGGGAAAATAAATGATACTCGCAGGGTCGTAACCCTTGAAGAGAAGTTGAACGGAGGAGAGTTACCTGAGAAGGTTATTTTCCTAGGTTGCGGGAGTGCCTATCATGCTGCTTTGTTAGGGGCCCATTTTTTTTCCGAGATTTCTGATTGTATTGTATCTGCTAATGTTGCTTCAGAAGTAGATCTTCGTCGTTCTCCCCGCACTAAATCATGGGCTGTGTTGCTAACACAATCCGGCGAAACGATCGATACTATTTCGGCTGCAAGATCTGCAAAATCAGCGGGATATTTCACCATAGGGATCACCAATAACCCTGATAGCAGTATCACGAGAATAATCGATCAAATTATCTATACCGGAGCTGGTTTGGAAGTTAGTGTAGCGTCAACTAAAACATTTATTTCTCAATTAATTGGAATCTACCTCATTGGACTCAACTTATTCCCTCCTTCGCAAAATGTTCTGCACCATCTCTTGGGAGAGATACAGCTTTTACCAGAAAAAGTTCAAAGAGTTCTAGGCATGACTGAGGAAATCAAAAAGGTTTCCAGGATGTTAGCTTTATACGAAAATGTTTTTTTTGTTGGAAAAGGGACTAGTTATCCGGTCGCACTGGAAGGAGCCTTAAAACTTAAGGAGATCGCTTATATTCATGCAGAGGGGTACCCTGCAGGTGAACTCAAACACGGCCCATTCGCTCTTTTAAATGAAAATACCCCCGTAATAGCTATTCTTCCAAAAGATGAAACGTATCGTCGAATGTTTAGTACTATCAAGGAGATAAAAGCTCGGGGTGCACCAGTCATCGTAATAAGCAACTTTGAGGATTATGAAGTTAATCAGTTAGTTGACTACGTACTTCAATTACCTTCTACGGAACCACTGTTTTCACCCGTAATCCAATCAGTAGCTCTCCAGCTTTTAGCATATTTTTGTGCCTCTGAAAGAGGTTTCCCTATCGATCGTCCAAGGAATTTAGCGAAAAGCGTTACCGTTCACTGAGGTATTCGGGATATTTATGGGCTTGATAAACCTTGTTTGATTTCTCAGGTCAAACAAGGTTATTCTTCTGCTCACATACATTTAGTCTAAAAACAATTCATGTGAGGGAAATCATTGCCTAAAATTGTTGTGATAGGTGGGGGGACAGGCTGTCCTGTAATTTTAGAAGGGCTTAAATCCCGAGAGGTTTCTTTAACCGCTGTTGTAACTATGATGGATAGTGGGGGTAGCTCCGGCAGGCTAAGAGAGGAATTAAACATTCCTGCAGTAGGTGATTTTAGGCGCTGTTTACAAGCTATGGTTGGCCCAAATGAATGGACAGATCTTATATCTAAATTATCAAATTATAGATTTGAAAGCAGTGGCGGATTAGCGGGTCATTCTTTGGGTAACCTGATTCTGTCAGGCTTAATTAAATTAGATGGGTCAACAGAATCTGGCTTGGATTCAGCATTAGATTTATTTGGTGTAATTGGGTCCGTTTTACCTGTAACTACTGAAAATTCTACCGTTTGCGCAATTCTTTCAGATGGAAGCAAGCTAATTAGTGAAGGAATCATCGATCAGCGGGGAGATAGTGATCTAGGAATCAAAGAAGTGTATTTGGAGCCTGAAGTTCATGCTGATCCGCGGGTCGTAGAGGCAATCCAGAACTGTGACGCAGTGGTGCTTGCTCCAGGGGATCTCTTTACCAGTTTAGTGCCTATCCTATTAGTAAATGGGGTTTCTCAAGCGATCGAAGCCTCATCCGCACAGCTAATCATGATTGCAAATCTCCACACAAAAAATAGCGAAACAGGTGGGTATAAATTGTCTGATTTTCTATCCACGCTCGTCCAGTATTTGGGTGAGAATACTATTTTTGACAGCGTAATCGCTAATAATGAAAATATCCAGATGCATGAAGGTAACCAACGTGTAGAGTTGGATCTTGATGCAAGCAATAACTGGACTCGTGGAATCAAATTGCGACCCGTCGCATCTTTGGAGAATTTGGGATTTCATGATCCTGTTCGAACCGCGGACGCAATTTTAGAAGTCCTAAACTTGTAATTTTTTGCAGGCAATATTCTTGAAATCTAAATGCAGGAATAATCATCTGGATTCTTGTTTTATAATCCCGTTAAATGACGGATGTAACTCTAAGAAATTAATGGTGGTGATTTTGGGGGTCTCACCAACATAAAGACTATTGCTGACGCCGCCCAAACGAGTGAAAGAAACCAAAGAATTATGGAGTAACTTTCGGTTCTGTCATAAATTATCCCAGCTAGCACTGGGAAAACTGCTGTTCCCCAACCATAAACCAGATTCATTGAACCCCTTATCGTAGCAAAGCTCCGTCGCCCATAAAAATCGCCAATCATCGCCCAGTTAAGAGTCCCGGTTGCATCAGGAATAGTGTAGAGGAGTATAAACAACCACAGTTGCCAGGTTCCTTCGCTGTATACCAAGTACACTAATGTAAGGGAGCCAAGAACTAAGGCAAACGTCATTACTCTGGCTTTCGGCCAAATATCACCCAATACACCTAGCAAAATCCGCAAGGGAATGTTTAGGACACCAATAGCTCCGAGCAAAAATGCCCCATAGGTAGCTGTTACTCCTTTCCATACCATTATTGGAATGAAATGGATAGTAATCGTATGATTCACGGCTAAACGCAGGGTGATGGCAAGTAACAGCATCCAAAATGACTTTGTACGGAAAGCTTGAGTAAAGGTGAAGTTAGTAGGTTCATTATTTTGGATACCGCTCTGTTCTACCGTTGTTTTGTTTAACTCTGGAGGGGAGGTTCCATCGGGGTGTAGACCCATTTTGTCGGGGGTTTTTCTCAACAAGAAAGAACAAGGCACGGCAGTAACCAGAGCAGCGATACCAGCTAATATCGCTGCTACCCGCCATCCCCAGAGGTGAACTGCCATCCCTAACGTAGGGGCGGTGAATGCACCCCCAAAGCCTACCGCTGATCCAACTAAACCCATAGCCATCCCGCGCTTTTTCACAAACCATTGATTTACAGCCGTTAGGACGGTATGCATGAATCCGATGTTGTGTCCGACAGAAATCACGCCGATATAAATTAAAATTAATCCAGTGTATGAATCCACTCTTGCAAGTAAAAGATATCCGCCGGTAGTTATAAGAGTTCCTAAAAAAACCATCTGTCCAGGGCCCCATCGGTCAACTGCATAACCTACGATTGGTCCTGATAAGGCCCCTTGGGCTCTTGAGAGGGAGAATACTAAGGAAGTAGATGTTCGACTTAATCGGAGATCCTTTGTTAACGGTAAGAAAAAAATGCTAGTAACGCTCGAATAGAAACTACTTGGGATGGAGTGCACTATGAATGCGGCAAGAACAACCCACCACCCAAAGAAGATTTTCGATGGCCTTCCAGAAACGTTTTTCTGAAAGGGAAATTGGGATTTATGTGAATGCTCGCCTTCTTGTTTTTTGGGGTGGTTACTGTCCGGGGGGCTGAGTTCCTTCAATTTTACTCCTGTCTATCAATCCTGATATCATCTACTAATTATAATTCCACCTACCAGTGTTAGAAAGTTACTTGTTGACATAAAGGGTTACCATTGTTGCAGTGTGTTTATAAATCATAGGAAACGATCCAGTCTCTAATTCCGGACACAAAATTATGCCAACAACTTAGGAGGTGAGGGATGAGTATGCGCACTTATGTCTTGATTGAAGTAGCAGTAGGAAAAACCCGGGAAGTGGTTGATTCGTTGACTGGTATCTCAGGTATGCAAGCGGTAGATAGAGTGACAGGGCCTTACGATGTAATTGCTGTTTTAGAAACCGAAGGGCTTAATGAAGCGGGGAAGGTAGTAGCGGAGAGCATCCATACTATTTCAGGAGTAGTTCGAACAATGACCTGTCTCAAAATGGAGATGTAAGCAACCATGCTTTAAATTTTCGAAGGTATTATTCCGGCTCCTCCATGACTTCTTGGATAGGAGCTAGGAATCTGGCCTTATTAGGATCGGTACAGCGTTGGAACCTAGTTGTATTTTCTGTCAAATAGCTAACGGGGTTGTAGAAGCTGACATTTTGTATAAAGATGATTTGGCGTTCGTAATCAAAGATCTTTCTCCCAGATCTCCGATACATCTGTTAATCATCCCCATTTTACATATTGAATCTCTGGAGAATAGACCCCGCACGGAGACGTTCACTTTCGGACATTTATTGGAGGTATGTGAAAAAATGGCTAATATCCACAATGCCTTTAAGGACGGGTACCGGATAGCGATCAATCAAGGAAAGAATGCCGGACAGACTATTTCCCACCTCCATCTTCACCTTTTAGGAGGCAGTATGCTTGGACCTGAGGGGTAAACTTCATGGACCATAGTTTTGGTGCTCGCTTGCCAGAGCCGCTCAAAGCTGTTTTGGACAAATTGCCTAACGGGCTTTATTTACATACCCAAAGGGTGTGTAGTGAAGCTAAATCCCTTGCCCGTTTATTTGGATTGGATTTTGAACCTGTAGAGGTAGCCGCGGCGGCTCATGATATTTGCAGAGCCATGAATGGGAAAGACCTGCTCTCAGAAGCCCAGCGTAGACGGTTGCCAATCAACGAAATTGAACAACACTTACCAATACTATTACACGGCCCTCTAGCCGCGGCAATCGTCCGGGACGAATTCGGTATGACGGATAAAGATCTCTTACAGGCGATTCATTGGCATTCCACGGGGACCCCTGGGATGCATCCCTTGGCCGAGTTAATATTCTTGGCTGATAAACTGGACCCAATGAAAAAGGCTCGGTATCCATTTATCGATGATGTTCGTGAGTGCTTAATCAAGGATTATGAGAAAGCCTCGTTTCTATTTATATCTGAAGACATTAAACGTTTAGTGAGTTCGGGTCAGCTCCTTCACCCTGCTTCTGTGGCAACTAGGAACTGGTTGCTTGAGCGCTTCTAATGAGGAAGCGCTCAAGCAGGTCCTGTTGTGTAGTCTTATTTCCTCAGGGAGTTTAAAATTTTTTTCTGGCACCGTATTAACGAAATATTTACTGTCTTTTCAAAGGAAGTTCGGCGATCTCCATAAAATCGCTTAATTAAAATTGGCCTATGCTGCTTCGAAGATTGAGCTATTTGAACAAGTCGGGTATGAAGCCAATGAGATTCGTGTCGAATATTGTGAACTGTCAGCGGTTTCGTAACATATCTTTTATTGTCCTAGTTACCGTAATCCTGCTATTCCAGCGGGATGTTACCCCATATTCTGATTTAAGGCTTTTCGTCGCACCACATTCTTTTTCAATCGAAAGATGGGTAGCAACGAATAGCATTTCAAAATTGATTTCTTCAATCAAAATGTCCACTGAAACTCCATTCCAGGAATTTTCAAATAAAAATAGTTTGATTAATGAATTTTTCGGTATTAATCAGGAAATCAAAAACAGAAAGAATTCACTCAACCAATTATCGATAAGTGATTACAGCGAATTTACCGAGGGAAATTTAAAGAGTTTAAGTGAAATTGAACAGACATTAATCATTGAAATTAATCAATTAATTCAAGCTAGAAATTCATTCAAGAATGATGCAGAACTAGTTATAGAAGAATCGATTCGTAGTGTACTTGAAGATGAAGGCTTGGTTTGGCCTAGGAATTCTCGTGGATTTGTTTTTCCGCCTGTTTCACTTCGGTTCGAGGAAGCTCCATATATAATTGTTTCATCACCGAGGGATAAAATAGCCATGTTGGAATCAGTGATTTTGCGCCCAAACCTTTCTTCTGAGGAAATTCGAGAGATAGAACGATTCACTCTTCTTAGGGATGATTTGTCAATTTGGATTGGGAAAATCGGTGGACTCGCTACCTACCCCGCGATTATCCCTTATGTTTCAAATTCAGAATTAGGATTCAAAACCGCAGCTCACGAATGGTTGCACCATTATTGGTTTTTCCGTCCTCTTGGCTTGGGATATTTCCGGACGTTAGAGATGACTACCTTAAATGAAACAGCCGCGAATATCGCAGGGGATGAGTTGGGGATTCAAGCAATGAAAAAGTTGGGCTTAAATCTTGAGATTGAAACTTCCCCTTTATTACCTCAGGTAAGTCACCAATTTGACTTCAAAAATGAAATGCATTCAACAAGAGTTACGGCAGAAATGCTTTTAGAAGAGGGGAGAGTCGTAGAAGCAGAACAATATATGGAAGAACGACGGCTTTTTTTTGCAATGAATGGGTATACAATTCGTAAATTGAATCAGGCGTACTTCGCGTTTCATGGTACTTATGGTGATAGTCCAGCTTCGGTAAGTCCTGTCGCCTCACAATTGAGATTACTTCGAAACCACAATAGTGATTTAGGTTCATTTATTCGATTGGTAGGTGGATTTGGCTCTTATAAAGAATTTCTCCAATACTTGGAGAAATTTGATTAAATACTTCTTTAGCCCGAAATTCATTAACGGTGTCCTAGGGTGCCTTATATAATTTATGGATTAATCTGACGATGAAAATTTGGTTATGGGTAACCCTGTCGATCATATTTTTTCCGGTGGCTTACTTGGCTTTTATAGGCCATGTATTTGGTTGGGAAAATAGGATTTCCGTTGGGATTCAAGACTCCGAAATGGTTACTTTTTTAGCCACCATTGAATTGCTTTCGATATTTGGAAACTATTTTGGATTGATAATTTCATTTTCAACGTTAATTTTACTGGCATTTTGGTTAAAGGGATTTGTTATAGCGGTGTGGGTTTCTACCGTTTCGCTAAGCCAATTCATCCTTATTGAAATATTAAAAACAATTATAGGACGTCCGCGTCCCTTTCCAATAGGGGAAACTGTCTTTGACAGTTTCCCCAGTGGTCAGGCATTTTACTCGTTAGTATTCTTCTCTCTTCTTTGGTGCATTCTTAATCCATATCTCCCAAAATGGATATACCAATTTCTTCTAATATCGTTCTGTATACTTGCCACAATTACAGTCGGGGTTCTTCGAATTCACTCTGGGCAACATTGGCCTACTGATGTGTTAGGTTCATGGATAATCGGTGGTTTCATTTCTCCCATTTTTGTTTTGGCAGTAGGAAGGGGCGTACGGCAACGCTAGGGGATTTTAGGGGAGGGGTTCTCTTTCCTTGAAATAAATCTTGGGCACCACCAATTCCAATCTCCCAGTAAATACATAATGGAAGGAACTAAGAGGATTCTAACTACTGTAGCGTCGATTAAAATGGCAAGGGCGGTTCCGATTCCTAAAGCCTTTACGAATACAATTTCCCCAGTAGCGAATGCTGCTGAAACTAATGCCAGAATAAGAGCGGCACTTGTAATGACCCGCCCGGTTCTCGCAAGGCCATATTCTACACTTCTGGAATTACTTCGAGTACTGTCATAGAATTCTTTTACACGAGTTAATAGGAAAACTTCGTAATCCATACTCAAACCAAAAATTACACAGAACATAAGTATCGGAATCGTAGCTTCAATGTTCCCTTGTGGGACAAAATCCAAATAATTGTGAAAATTCCCATCCTGAAAGATAAAAACCAAAGCTCCATAGCTCGCGAATATGCTCATACCATTCATGGCGATAGCTTTAATGGGTAAGACTACAGACCGGAACAAAAAGAATAATGCAATATAGGTGCTGACCATTACATAGAGGATTATTTTTGGGAAATCTTTATACATCTCATCTACTGAATCCATGATGTCTGCAGTAACCCCAGTTACATAGGTATTAAATGGAAATTCAGGACTAAGCAGCCGGAGATCTTCGACTAAACGTTTACTTGATGAAGAAAGTGGAGGGTTTTCCTCAAAAACGCGTATCAGAGTAGTGTCTCCCGCGAGTAAGTTTGATAGCGAGTTTTCTTCCCCCAGTGCTTGGATTCGAAGTGGGTCAGAATAGAGGAATTGATAATCCGCCCGCGTAGCTTGGGGCCGTAGCGTCACGATACTATCAACCCGATTGACTCTTGAATCGGAATCTATTGTTTCTACGTAATCGTAAAGCCTACCGATGCTCTCTGGGTTTCCCAAAAAGGAGGTGGGGCTACTTACAACAATTAATATTGGAGCCATTTCACCTTCACCGAATTCTTGGTTCAATTTTTCCCAACCGATCCTCGCTTCTGCATTCTCGGGAAGAATTGAAGCCCAGGGAGCGCCAATTTGCACTCGGAGGAATGGAATTCCCAAGAGAACTAGTATTGTAATAACGGGTACCATTATGAGTATTGGGTAGCGCATGACAAACCGAGCGAAGGTGGTCCAAACCTGATCATTTTCTGGGCGAAGCTTCGTTATGGGGAGTGAATTTATGCGACCGCCTAAGAAATATAAGACTGCAGGTAATAGAGTGAAAACTTGTAGTAATGAAAGAATGACAACGAAAATGCCGCCAATACCTATAGAACGAAGGGCCATAAAATCGAAAAATAATAATCCTGATAAACCTAAAGCGGTAGTTAAGCCGGAAAATAGCAAGGCTTTCCCTGCCGTACTCATTGTTAATCCGAGGGCGATTTCTTTGGGGTATTGTTTTAACTCCTCCCGGAACCGGTTTACTACTAGTAGGGAATAATCAATTGCAATCCCCAAGCCGAGAAAGCTAGCAATGTTAAGGACAAAAATAGAAACATCGGTAATTTGCGATAAGCCAAATACCATTGCTAGGGTAAAGACAATACTTAAACCTCCAATGGCAATGGGAAGGCCAGCTGCGACAACGCTGCTATAAACTAGAACCAAGGCGATTAGGACGATGGGTAAAGCTATAAGTTCTGCTCGGCGTAAGTCACTAGCAATTGCCCTGTTAAGGTCGGCAAATATGGCAATTCCACCCGTAACTAAGACCTCAAGTTTTGAAGGAGCTATTAGGTTCTTTAATTCGTCGAATTTGTCCATCGATTCATCAATCGAGGTGTTCAAGAATACGACTACGTAAGCGCTCTTTTCGTCAGGCGAAATCATCGATTCAGTTCCGCCATCATAAGGAGTCATCACCCGTGAAACGTATGGGGACTGAGTAAGAGGGGTTATGCTCTTTTGTAACTCTGCCGCAAACGTATTATCCTTGGCGGAAAGATTCGGGTCTTGACTGGAAAAGAAAATTGTAAGACTAGATTCCGGGAAACCTAGTTTCTTCTCCATAATTTCAAGGCCTCGTCGGGATTCAACGTCTATTTCCCCGAAGCCTGCTTTCAGGTTGGATTGGGCCATTGGGGCTATAAAAAGGGCGCTTATGAATGCCAAGATCCATAGGCTCACTACTGTCCAGCGATTTCGTGCTATAAAAAGACCGAAAGAATACAGCATGCCTGATACTTTAAGGATTCTCTGGACGCCCTACAAGTGCATTTTCTTCTATGCACGTATTCAGGAACTTGCAGATATTATGGATTCCAGTCTAACATTCAAGGATAATTCTTGTATTAAATTACTAATACAAGCTCATGAGTGGCAATATGGACCGAAGAAACGGCATGTCTAAGGTGATTTTTGACCTTGAATTTGGACAGATTACTCATCTAGGTTTATTTGAATCTGGAAATAATTACACCTTCCTTGTCCGTTTGAAAAATGAATCTGGCAATCAATATATGGGTATTTACAAACCTTTTTGTGGCGAGGCTCCTTTAAGTGATTTTCCATGGGGAACTTTATACAAAAGAGAGGTCGCCTCGTATCTTGTTTCAAAAGGATTAGGTTGGGATTTTATTCCCCCAACGGTCATCAAAGATGGCCCATATGGAATTGGCTCTCTGCAACTTTATATCGAACATAACCCTGAAGAGAATTACTTCACCCTTAAAGGCTCCCATAATACGGAGTTCCAAAAGATATGCCTTTTTGATTTGCTTACAAATAATGCTGACCGAAAAGGCGGACATTGCTTAAAGGGATTCGACGGAAAGATTTGGGGTATCGACCATGGGTTGACTTTCAATGCTCGGGAAAAACTTCGAACCGTAATCTGGGAATTTTCTGGAGAATCAATCAGCATTGAACTCCAGAACGATTTGACAAAGTTACGCGATCAGGTTTCGACTGATTCTACATTGGCAAAATCACTAAAAGACCTTATCTCAATAGAAGAATTCCAATCATTTCTACAACGTTTGGAAAAAATTCTAAGGGATCCTACCTTCCCTATACTTGATCTAACAGGGAGACGGAGTTGGCCTTACCCATTATTGTGATTTTCATCGTGCATTGGTCTATGGGTAAAACCAGTCCGTTCACTTTTTCCCTTTCAGGAAAGATTTTAGTTGTTCCCAAAAAAGTGGCGGGCGCTTCTTTCGCCGTTTGAGGTTGCTACTGACAAAACTCGCAATTTTGGGGTTTCCGACTAGGATGGATGATTTCCATTCTCGCAAAGTTACTTGCCCTGGAGGTCCTGGTTCTTCAATATTGGAAAATCTGTGGAATTCAGTCCATCGGTCACTGTTTGGTTCTAAGGACAGGGTAACTCCCCCAGCTTCCTTTACTAACAGCATACCCGCAGCGACATCCCAAGATTTGGGTGATGGGAAAACTGCGAATTGGTAAGTCCCGTCTGCGACGAGAGCTAATTCGAAAGCTATACTACCGACTGACCGTCGGTCTCCTGGTTGCATCCTTAAGGGTTTCCCAGCTTGAAACGGCCCAAAAATAAAATTGGGAGCAATAGCTACTCTCCCCGGAATAGGAATATTCTCGGTTGAAACCGCTAATTTTCCGCGTTGGTCCCAAGTTCCCCCACCTTTGTGGGCATGGACGACTCTTCCGTTTGCTGGGGATGGCCAAGGAATAAATATTGCTCCAACTACCGGCACTCCATCCTCTAAGAGCGCAATAGAACAAGCAAATAAGGGTAGGCCATTGTAAAAATTAGTTGTCCCATCTAGCGGGTCTATAACCCAAGTAAATTTTGTCGAGATTGACCCGATTCCAGCCCCTTCTTCCCCGACTATTCCGTGTTCAGGAAACATTTGTGAAATCTTTTTTGTTAGATGTTCTTCTGCTTGGCGGTCGGCTTCAGTGACTGGGTCATCCCCGGTGATATTTCCTTTATATTCGACCTGTAGAGGCTGTTTGAAATAAGTTAAAAGAATTTCTCCTGCGCTCCAAGCCAAGCTTACGGCTGTTTCTTCAAGTTGTTTCAAGTCGTTTGAATTGAGAGACAAGCGTCAACCTCAGTTTTGAAATAAAATTCCCGAGAGTTCTAATCGTTACTATGGTTAGACGTAAATCGGTGAAGGGTGCTACGGAGTCAATCCTTAAAATTTTTCATCAATAAGATTTTTAACTTGGGCAACAGTTTGCTCTAAATCCGTGTTCACGATAACAGGCAACCCATATTGTTCTCCAAGGCGAACATAAGCTTCTTGAAGTTGAATAATTGACTCTAATTGGCTTTTGTCTAAGTTACGGCTTTTGTGGGTAGGACCCATGGATCGTTTTATTAATGCTGACCGGTCCGGAACATCGAGTATGCAGAAGAGAGAAACTCCCAAAATTTGGGGGTCGAACATTCCGGGTAATAGGTGGGTTCCTTCCATAACAAGCGAGGCTCCTTCTCTTACTGACCGAGATATACAAGCGTCGATAGCTGGTTTTAATAATTGGGTTTGTGCAATTGCTCCGTTCAGGACTTGGTCATCGTGTGAATTAGCTTGTTCAGGCATCAATTTCCAAGCGTCGAAAGTGAAACCGCCTAGCAATTTCCGTTCCTGAGTTGGGAGAACAGCGGATATTGCTTCCCTTACGAACCCGGTACTAAGATGATGCGCTAGGTCAAATTCCTGGACTAGGGCGTTAGCGAGGGTAGTTTTCCCAGTCCCTGAACTTCCCCCTAATAGTATTATGAGAGGAGAATCAGAACTTTCCATGGTAAAATTTCTTTCTAAAATCTTTGTCCTTATTGTAGGTGGAATTCAGGTATTGTCGCAAGTTCGCCGCATTTAATTTGCCAATTAAGATGAAAGTCGTTCCTAATCGGGTGGATATTTTGTCGGGGGTTATTATAGATGATGCTGCGTATTATAAATTCTATCCATGAAAGAATTGGTTCCCCTATAACCTGCCTAATAATAGGCCTGTGTTTCGCGTTGCTACCACTCATTTCTTGCTCAACCCCGGAAATGGCACCTAATTTTGTATTGACCAGTTACGGCAATTCTGCTGAAGATTTTAAGAATAAGAAATTTTCATTGGATGAATTTCGGGGAAATGCAGTCGTATTGAACTTTTGGGCTCCTTTATGTCCTCCGTGTCGTTCGGAAATGCCTCTGTTTGAATCATATTGGCAAGATGTAAAGGATAAAGGGGTGATAGTGTTAGGTGCTGACGTAGGACCTGCTTTGGGCTTGGGAAACGAAGAGGAAGCTCGAGAGTTCATTGAACAAATTGGTGTAACTTATCCCACTGGAAACACTAACTTAAATTCTGTAGTGGATTCGTATAGCATTCTGGGTATGCCGACCACGGTTTTTATTTCACCTGAGGGGGTTATAAAACATACTTGGATTGGTTCAATTGGTGAAGAGGATTTATTCCGATTGACAAAGGAATTCATCCAATAAATGTGTTTACCGATGTAGTTGCATAATCTTTTTGGTTACCCCTTCACTAATCATTGTGGGAGATTCATTGGGGTAAAATATGTATCGTTTTACCCTCGCCTTAGTACTTGCCTTATAATGTGGATGCCTGTAAACTCAGATGGTCGTTGGGCTCTGGATTACTATCAACTTTCCTATTTAACCGTAATCTTTGGGGGTAAATACAAGCAGGGGCCCGCGGGAAAGTTGCGTGCTTGTATCAAGGAGGTATTCTCGTGGCATTTCAGGATAAGACCTTGGTGTGCAGGGAATGTGCAAACGAATTCACGTTTACGGCAGGCGAGCAAGAGTTCTATCAACAGCGTGGCTTAGTTCACGAGCCTGCAAGATGCCCTACATGTCGGGCTGATAGAAGAAGGATGCGATCAGGCTATGATAGCGGGCCTAGAGCGATGTACCCAGCAGTTTGTGCATCTTGCGGTAAGGAGACTGAGGTACCATTCCAGCCCAGACTTGGCAGACCCGTATATTGCAGCGATTGCTACTCCTCTATTCGAAGCACTCAGTAATTCTTCGTTTGTAATTTGAAACTTGTTGTAACTGGATTCTTGGGCTTTTCGTAGATTGCCCAGGGATTTCAGATATGTATTTTGTGGCTTTTGATTTAGGTTTACCTTTTCCTACTCGCGTCCCGCTTATTGTTGTTGAGGTTTCGATATTTCCTTCCATTAAGTACATAACTACCGCTTTAACTGAACCTTTTTGGGCTATCCTCTGCTTAGGTTTTGGCTAATCGATTCAATAATCCTTGATTTACCTAGCCTGCTGTAGATATTAATTAAATTTTTTGATGTTCTTGCGTGTACCTCTGCGATTTCGATTTGCATTGTTTCACTGAGTTTCTCAGCAATTTGGGAAAGATCTCTAGGTTCCGTCCAATTTTCACGATTCTTTTTAAATGGTTGTGGATAGGAGTCCGTTTCGAGAACAATCCCTTCTAGGGGAAGAGATTTTACTAACTCTTGTAGCTTTGGTTGTCGAATAAGTGGCTTCCCTAGAGAAATTAAAAACCCTGAATCTAAACATTTATTGGCGGTGTATTCATCACCTTGAAAATAATGCATGGCCCCACCCACTTCCCATCCTCGTTCTTGGTTTAGAATTTTGAGCACTTCATTGTGGGTTTCAGGGTGTCCATTCAGTTCCCTCGAGTGAAAGATTATTGGTAATTTTACTTCTCTTGCTAATCTGATGGCTTCGCGAAAAGTTTGGTATTGTACTGGGAGTGGTGGAGCATCCTCGCTAAAATCCAATCCTATCTCGCTAATGGCTGCTATTTTTTGGCTGGAGTTAACTAGGTCTCTCATGTTACTGATAGTTTTTTCGTCTAAGAAAGATTCCACGTCCATCGGGTGAATTCCTACTCCCGCAAAAAGAGATTCATCGGTATTTGCAACTGTTATGCATTTTGCTGACGACTCTAGAGTGGTTCCTGCTAGGAACACAACTCCGACAGAAGCAGCTTTTGCTCGTTCCAAAACCAATGGAATTTCCTCTGGTGGAAATTCGTGGATATGTGTATGGATGTCAACAAGCATAAGAAGTTTCGATATTATAGAGTGAAACCTATTCTATACTATAGGTAAATATAACTACTGGGCCAGTGGATGAAAATGAATTGTAATGCTTCAAATAGAATGCCATGGGTTATGTTATTACCAATTATATTTTTATCTTGTTTTTGTCTTAATTTTGATAGCGATGTTGAGGAGTTTGCCCCCGAATATCCTGGGATCTCCCCGTGGATGATTCCTCTTGAGGATTCAGATGAAACGAGCTCGGAGGCAAAGATTTCGGGAGGGACGCTCGTAATCTCAACCAGAGTTCAGAATTCAAAAGGAGAAAATGGAATACAAAACCCTTCTTTTTCTTCTTGGGGGCCAGGGATCGTTTATAGTCGGTTGTTTCGATTAAGGAGCGGAGAAGGAGTCGAACTTCCTAATCAAATTGTGGAATGTGATTTGTGTGACTCTTGGACATTAAGGGACCCAACCACTTTAGAAATTCATCTAAAAACAGATGTTTTTTGGCAGAAAACCCCACCGGTTAACGGGCGTGCGGTTACGATTGAGGATGTAGTTTTGAGTTTAGAACAGTTGGCAAAATCGGATTCGCATTTGCTGGCTGGAGGCTTCAATATCCGAGAAATTGAAACCACACCATCGGGAATTTTGATTCATATGCTTACTCCTGATCCTGACATTTTGATTTCCTTGGCCAATGGATCCTCAAAAATCATTCCCCTAGAACATTTGGGTATTGAAGATCTGCACCCGGATGATTTTGTGGGAAGTGGACCTTGGGAGATACAATCAACGGATTCTAACGACCGGTTTGAGTTTAAAGCCAATAAAGATTATTTTGAAATCGGGTATCCTCATCTAGATGGTTTGAAGATACTAGTGATAAAAGATGGGGCTACTCGGTTAGCGGCATTTAAAAATGGCATCTTGGACATCGGACAACTTGCTACACCAGAATCTATCGATTACCTTGAATTTCATCGAGAGATACGTGATTTCATGTACATAGATTATGGGTCGGGGGTAAACTTGTTACTCAATACCCAAGCGTATCCTTTTTTGAACCCACAAATTAGACAAGCTTTATTCTTTTCTATTGATCCGTGGACGTTGAATCAGGATTTTATGGTAAATTCTTCTGTGGTTAGCAGTGGAATACCGATAATTGACAGCTCATGGATATTAGAGAATGAGATTTGGGAGGCGGGGTTAAATAATAGCGCTAGGGCGTTGGAATTATTGTCGTTGGAAAACGAGGGGAGTCTTCTCCCTTTAGACCTTTTGGTAGCGGACTATGGGGATTCACACCTGGAGTATGCCGAACGTTTTGTTAACCAGGCAAAGCCACTGGGATTTGAGTTCTTTATTACGCCGCTTAATCCGACAGATTATCTGGAAAAAGTTTGGTTGAAGAAGGAGTTTACTATCGCTTTGGGCCCAACACCCCCCATGAAAACCCCAAACCAATACCTGAAAAATATTGTTCATAGTCAAGGTAGTATGAATATTTCAGGGTATCAACACAAAGAGTTAGATTATTTGATACAAAGACAGTCTGAAGAATGGGATCTTTCTAAACGAACGAATCTGATAAAATCCGTCAAATTGCACATGCTGGAGAATGCGGTAGGGCTTATGCTCTCTACGAATACGCATGTTTGGGCTTGGTGGCCCAAAGTACAAGATCTTCATCTAAATTTTGCCAATAGCGAATATATTTTTTGGTCTCGCGTTTGGCTAGAAAATAGACCAAAATAATATGAACTTTCTAAAAGTTCGGAATGCTAGATAATTCTCTCGAAATTCAGGAGCGACTGAATTTTCTAGCTTGACGTTATCGTTAAGTGATTTGTGAAGGGCACTTTCGTACTAAGTCAATATTTGTAAGAGCTTGGGGGTAGACAACAAATAATCCTTTGTTTGACAATGGTTCTCATGGCTGAACAATTATCCTTCCATATGGTAGTCTGGGGGTCAGTTCAAGGCGTCGGGTTCCGGGAATTTGTATTACAAACGGCTCTCAAACTGGGCGTAAGTGGTTATGTGAGAAATTTGCAATCTCACAACGCGGTAGAGGTAGTGGGTGAGGGATTGCAAGATAACCTCAGACTGTTTACTGAATACCTCTGGGAGGGCCCGCCTGCGTCAACAGTTATAAAAATTAACTTGTCTTGGAACAGATCGTCCCTTGGTCGAAAGGGATTTATTCGTTTAGATTAGCCATTATTCCATAGGAAGTTTGGGAGTTTAATACTCGCCCCAACGTAGAAATGGAGAGTGAGCGAGGGCTCATTCCTAATGACCATGTTGCTTCAATGTTTTCTCCAAGTTGAGTGACAGACATCGGCCGGTTCCCCTGTTTTAATAGCAAACGAAATACTGCTTCAACCATAGGGGTTTTAGAATGAATATAATCCTCTTTTTTGGAGCATGATTTCATTATTTCCCGCATCTCTTTTTGCCAGTTTGGGGTGGAATTTTTCCTTACATTTTTTTGTGATTCGTTCCAAGCTTCATAGGCCTGACACTCAGCGCAGCGCCTTTGATGAACTATTAAGCTAAGGGAAATACCATGATTTTCATACCACGCGGGGTCAATTGAGTAAAAGGTATCCTTAAATTCATTTACGGATCCCGTGGATTGGGCTAATTCGCCGTTTGTCATTTTAAACCTCTACCTCTTCTGGCCAATCTAGCATTTGCACAATAACTATCTGACCGTCATTTATTTCCGGAACATCCTGAGGGCAAATGGCTAACCCATTTGCCCTGGAAATTGAAGTTAGAATATTGCTCCCTTGAGGTCCGGTTGGAATAGCATAATAATTTTCTCCTGTTTTGCCAACAACAACCCTGGCGTATACTCTTCTTCCATCGTAATTAATAATCTTTCCTCTTAAAATCGCAGTTACGGTGGGCTTAGTTAACTCGGTACGTCCTAACATTCTTAAGATTGCTGGTCGGCAAAATTGTTCAAATGCTACTAAAGCGCTTACTGGATTTCCGGGCAATCCGATATGTGGGACCATACGTCCCTTCGGGTCCTTAATCGTCCCAAACGCGAGTGGTTTCGCGGGCCTCATTCGAACAGACCAAAACTTAATCTCTCCGTGTTGAACTAACACGTCTTTGATAAAGTCGTAATCTCCTTTGGAGACTCCAGCGGATGTAATTAGGAGATCGGCATCCAATCCTTGGTTTAATTTCTCAACGGTGGCTTCTAAATTGTCAGGAGCTATACCAAGGGGATGAGGAATTCCTCCGTATTTTGTAACAGATGCAGCTAAGCTAAAACTATTGGAATCAAAAATTTTTCCGGGTTCAATAGGGCGCCCTGGTTGTAAGAGTTCATCCCCTGTGGCTAGGATTGATACGTGTGGTTTTCGGATGACCTTTACTTCTGATTTTCCCATTGAGGCAAGCACTCCAATTTCAGTCGGTCTTAGAATTGTTCCTTTTGTCAAAATGACCTCGTCTTTTTTTACGTCTTCTCCGGCGGGACGAATATTTGCACGCCTTTGAGAAATAATTCTAATACCAATCTGGTTGATCTTCTTTCCGCTATTTTTGCGGTCAATTTCATCGGTGTCCTCAAATGGAATTACTGTATCAGCACCATCGGGAATCGGTGCTCCGGTCATAATTCGAATCGCTGATCCTGGCCTAACTTCCTTATTAGATATGTGGCCCGCTGCTACTTCCCCAATTACTTCCAGTGTCGTGGGGTGATCAGGGGTGGTGTGACTAATGTCTTCGTATCTTAACGCGTATCCGTCCATTGCTGAATTTTCTAAGGGTGGAATGTCAAATGTAGCGGTAATTGATTCGTCAAGAGTTTGGCCTAATGTGTCAAGGATGGGTTTTACCTCTGATGGTAATTTTCTGAAGTTAGCGAGAATAAGTTCTAACGCTTCTTCTACTTGAAGCATATCCTCATTATGGTTGTGATGATGGTGTGTATCCATTACATTAATCTCGAATAAGACTCGTTTAATCCCGCCTGATTGCACCGAATTCCAGATTCAGTTTTTCCAGAATGGTATCGGTGGCTACGTCAATTTCATTTGAGGTTAGAGTTTTCACATTGGATTGGAATATTACTCTTAATCCTAGAGATCTTTTTCCTTTTGGTACTTGGGATCCCGAGTATACGTCAAAAAGAGTCGTCTCAACGACCAAGGGTTCCTTCTGAATCAAGGCAACAATTTTGTTGCTTTCGATCGTCGAATTAACTACTAAGGCTAGATCTCGTTCCGATCCAGGAAACCGTGGAGGGGCCGTAAATTGGTTTTCTCGATGGGGGAGTATAGATAGTAACTGGCTCAGATAAACTTCTAAATATGTAACTGGACGCCCTACCACATCAAAAGAATTCAACACTTCGCGGTTAACTTCACCAATATTGGCAATTTCTACATCTTTTACATACACTGCGGCAGTTTTTCCTGGTTCTAACCCAGGTTTTTTGATAACACTATAAGTTTCGCTAAGGTTGAGACCACGAAAGACTGTTTCTAGAACTCCTTTACCGTCAAAGAAATTCATCAATTCATTTGCTTCTAGCCAAGAAAGTTCTGAGCGTGGGCCAGATAGTACAGCTGTAAGCACATCTTCTTCTAAGGGAAGTTGCCCATCTTGGGGTATATAACGCCGTCCGATTTCGAAAAGAAGGATAGGGCCTTCTACAAATCGTTGATTGGAAGCTAACGTTTGAAGGGTGCTAGAGATAAGCTCCGTTCTGAGGTATTGGTGTTCGGGTCTTAAGGGGTTGGATAATTTAAGTGGTTCTGGAGAGTTTTCTATCCACGATTTGGATTTTTCCAGGACGTCCGATCCGACAAGAGGGTAGGTTATTATTTCTTGAAATCCGACTGATACAAAAGAATCCCTTAGATACTCTTTTATGTTCCGGTAGATATCAGGGTTATGATAAGGAATCGATGTTGAGATCATTGTTGTAGGAATTTTGTCATAGCCCACGACCCTAGCAATTTCCTCTATCAAGTCATCTTCTATTGATATATCTGCTCTCCAATAAGGAATCTCTACTTTAAGTGATGATGTGCCCATTTGGGACGATTCAAATCCTAGGGTTTGAAGAGCCGATTGAGCGAGTCGGATTGATAATTTCATTCCTAGCAATTGGATAAGACGTTTTTTTGTTAAGATTATTGACGATTGAGATTCGGATATTGGATTTGTGTCTATAATGCCGCTGGAAACAATTCCGCCGGCAATCTGAACGATAAGCTGTGTAGCTCGTCGTAATCCCATGGGAGGGAGGCACGGGCGTTCACCTTTCTCAAAACGTAACGAGGCCTCGGTTCGTAATTTTAATTCTGTCCCCGTCCTTCGGGTATTGAAGGCGTGGAAACTCGCTGCTTCAAGCATAATGGTGGTGGAAGTTGGAGATACTTCACTGTTGGCTCCTCCGATGATTCCAGCGAGTCCAAGAGTTTTTTTTGGGTCAGAAATTACTAGCATTGGTGGTTTAAGTGTCCGTTGAATTCCGTCTAATCCAATAAATTGCTCATTTGGATTGGCCTGCCTTACGATAATTGTTTGATCTTCAATTTTATCAAAATCAAACGCATGCAATGGCTGACCGTATTCAAGCATAACGTAATTGGTGATATCGACCACATTATTTATAGGGCGCATCCCGCCTTCAATTAACCTATTTTGCATCCATTTCGGGGAAGGGCCAACCGAAACCCCTGTAATAAGGCTAGCAGTGTATCGAAGGCATAATTGTGGGTCATCGACATTCACGGACACTGAGTCTGAAATCAAAGGACCTAATTCATCATAGCTGAGATTCGGTGGGGCTATTCTCGTGTCACAGATAGCAGCGATTTCATGCGCTAAGCCTAAAAGGGATAATCCGTCGGGACGGTTCGCTGGGACATCTACTTCCAATATTATGTCCCCTAGGAATTCATGTAGAGACATCCCTATGGGGGCGTCGTCGGGTAGAACTAAAATTCCGGAATGGTCATCTCCAATTCCAAGTTCCAACTCAGAACAGATCATCCCGTTTGAGGCTATCCCTCTGATAACTGCCGACTTGAGAATTTCCTTTTTCCCGCTTCGGGTGTTGAATAATTCCGCGCCTGATTTTGCGAAGGCAATACGCTGGCCGGCTTCTACATTTGGGGCGCCACAGACCACTTGTAACTGTTCATCCCCAATATCTACAGAACAGAGTTTAAGTCGGTCCGCATTTGGGTGTGAATCTACCGATATGACGGATCCAACTTGGCAGTACTCCCAACCATCGCCCTTGGTTTCAATTGCACTAACTTCCAGTCCGGCCATAGTTAACCGGTCGGCCAATTCTGAAGGAGAGACGGTAATATCGACTATTTCTTTAATCCATGAAAGAGGAAGACGCATATTCTACCTACCTATTAGGGAGCGGTGTGAATTAGAACTGTCTTAAAAATCTTAGGTCGTTGTCGTAGAAAAAACGGATATCATCAATTCCATATTTCAGCATTCCGATTCTTTCAGCGCCTAGGCCGAAAGCAAAACCAGTATATCGGTTTGGGTCATAGCCAACCATCTCCAGCACTTTCGGGTGGACCATGCCTGCCCCCATAATCTCAATCCAGCCTGTTTGCTTGCAAATCCGGCAACCTATTCCGTCGCAACTAAAGCAATCAATTGCCATTTCAACTCCGGGTTCAACAAAAGGAAAATAGTCACAACGGAACCTTACTTTTCTTTTTGCGCCAAATGTTTGCCTCGCAAATTCGTATAAAGTTCCTTTTAGGTCAGAAAATGTTATGCCTTCATCCACTGCGAGTCCTTCGATTTGGAAAAAATGCCATTCATGAGTCGCATCAGTCGCTTCGTAACGATAACATCTGCCAGGTACAACTACCCGGATCGGTGGTTGCACTTTAAGCATGGTACGAGCCTGCATGGGAGAGGTATGTGTTCTTAGAAGCATCCCTCCCCGGTCGTCAAAATTGTCATTGGTGTTTTCTATCCAAATGGTGTTCCACATATCTCTAGCAGGGTGGTCTTGGGGGATATTTAATAAGCCGAAGTTGAACAATTCCCACTCTACTTCAGGGCCCTCCACCGTTTGGAATCCCATTGATTCAAAAGCTGAGCATACTTCTCTAATAATTTGTGTGGTCGGGTGAAGTCGGCCTTTCCGTGTCGGCCTACCTGGAAGAGTGACGTCAATGGAATATTGGTCATTCTTTTCCGTTGAATTTTGATTTTTAATTAATTCTAATTGTTGGGAGTATTTGGATTCAAGGAATGATTTGACCTCATTTGCGAAACTGCCGGTGGCTTGTCTGTCTTCTTTGGGTATTACCCGTAGTAATTTAATGGCTTTCGGCAAAAGTCCTTCAGTTCGACCGAGATAAGTGACCCGCCATGCCTCTAACTCGGATGTAGTTAAGGAGCATCCAAGTTCAGCGGTGGCATTTTCCTTTAAGGCAATAAGTTGTTCTGTAAGATTTATAGGACTAAAGTCCATGGATGCTCCTGAAGCATTTTCGTTTGCAAGGTCTAAGGTTCATTTGTTACCTCGCGAGTAATTATAGGTTTCACAACTTGGAAGAGCAACATAATGCTATCTACTTCAGGGATCCACCCCATTTGTTGCCCGTAGTATCTTAGTTCCATGGGGTGGATTACAATCATCAGTAATAGTTTATTTTTACAGGGTTTTCTTTGATAAGGGGTCTATTAAAATGCGGGAATTCTTGAATCAGAATTCATATGTCTTTCTTGGTTTAATCATCGTTGTTTTAAGTAGCCTCCTCCTAGTTCGAATCAATCTTCCTTTCAGTAAAATTTTTATTTTCGTTGGAATTTTAGCGATTATATTTTCGATCGGTATTAGTTTTAGAAACGGTAACAGTTCAATCAGTTCAACTGGTGAAGTTAAAGCAACCTTACATGGAGGGGAACCCACCGTAGTAATGTTCTATTCGGATTACTGAATTCTTTGTCTTTCGATTAAACCTGTCGTGAATAGGCTAGAACGATCTCTAAAAGGACAAGCAAAACTGATTCGGCTAAATCTAAGGGAATCTGTAGGTAGAGAATTATGGGACGTACATTCCTTGTCGGTGGTCCCGGCATTCGTAGTTTTTGATTCGAAGGGTCGAGAAGTTTGGAGGCAAGAAGGTCAATATCCAGACACCCATATGATTATTAAAATGGCTGGTTCTGGTCAGATTCATTAAGATTTCCAGATAAATTAAAAAAATGATTACCGAATGATGGTTATCTATATTGCCCTTGTAAGAAAATTGGTCATATAATGCGTGCAATCGAACACTGGAGAAGCGGTGTTTACCCATCTTCATACCCATACTGAATATAGTCTACTTGACGGCTTATCGCGGATTAATCCCATGGTGCAAAAATGTGTTGATTTAGGTATGGATTCCATTGCGATTACCGACCATGGGGCCATGTATGGCGTGTTAGATTTTTATAGCGAAGCCTTGGAAAAAGGGATCAAACCAATAATAGGTTGTGAGGTCTATGTTGCCCCCGGGGACCGGAAGAGTAAGGATTCGACCGATAGGACACCCTTCCATCTGACGTTATTAGCCAAGGACAACGCGGGCTATAAAAACCTTATTCAGTTGGTAAGCAAAGCCCATTTGGAAGGGTTTTATTATCGTCCAAGAGTCGACAAGCAACTCTTAGAAGAATACCGGAATGGAATCGTGGTTCTTTCTGGGTGTCTTAACGGAGAAATAGCCAAAAACATTCAAACCGACCGAATGCAGGAGGCAAAGTCCGTGGCTTCTTGGTTTAAAGAAGTCTTTAGGGATGATTTCTACTTAGAGCTTCAGCGCCACCCAGGGTTAACAGAACAAGATTCAGTTAACACTTCGCTTCTGGAACTTAACAAGGATCTAGGAATCCCAATCGTCGCGACTAATGATTTTCACTATGTACATAAAGAAGATGCTCCCCTCCAGGATATTCTGATATGTATTCATACCAATACTACCGTGAATGATAAGGCACGCTTAAAAATGCATGGCGATTCTTTTTATCTAAAGAGTGCCGAAGAAATGACGGCGCTTTTTGAGGATATTCCCCAAGCTATATCAAATACTCAGCGAATCTCTGAAATGTGCGATGTCCGGATTAATTTTGATCAAATTTATCTTCCAGATTATAAAACCCCAAATGATGAAAACCCAGATAAATACCTATCTCAACTGTGTTTAGATGGACTTGTGCGACGGCTTCCGGGGGCTCCTTCCAGGTATAAAGAGCGATTAGATTACGAACTGGAAGTTATCCGTCAAATGAGGTTCGCGAATTATTTCCTTGTGGTTTGGGACATTATTACTTATGCGCGGGAAAATGGTGTTTTGTACGGTGTCAGAGGGAGTGCGGCTGCCAGCTTGGTTCTCTATTGCCTAGGTGTGACTGACGTTAATCCACTCCAATACAATTTGGTCTTCGAACGATTTCTAAACGTTGAGCGAAAAGAGATGCCTGATATTGACATGGATTTTCAGGATGACAGGCGTGATGAAGTAATCCAGCATGTCGTAAGGAAATACGGAAAAGATCATGTAGCTCAAATTATTACCTTTGGGACAATGGGCCCGAAAGCAGCAATCCGAGACGTAGGGCGTGCTCTGGCTATGCCATATTCAGCTGCCGATAAAATTGCTCGATTAGTTCCTCTTAGGACGCAATCACTGGCGGAAGCAAAAAAGGTGAATCCTGAACTACAGGCCTTGTATGATTCTGACAATGAGCTGTCTACATTGATGGATCTGGCACAAAGCGTTGAAGGGATGGTTCGCCATGTGAGTACGCATGCCGCCGCGGTGGTAATAACTCAGGAACCTACTACTGAATATGTCCCGGTCCAGAGACCCGTCAGGGGAGAAAGCAGCGAAATATCCATGACCCAATTTCCTATGGGTCCGATAGCAAAACTTGGTTTACTCAAAATGGACTTTTTAGGCTTAGCTAACTTGACCGTTTTAAAAAGGGTGATGGGATTAATCCATCAAAGGCATGGCCGATTATTTACGCTTCAAGATGTCCCCTTAGATGATGAAACCACCTTCAAGCTCTTGTCTTCAGGAGAAACCGCGGACGTATTTCAGCTTGAAGGGACAGGTATGCGGAAGCATATTCGTGAATTAAAACCTTCTTCATTGGAAGAAGTAGCTGCCATGATAGCCCTATATCGCCCAGGGCCTATGGAGCATATAGATACCTACATTAGGGCAAAACATGGCCAAGCTGAAGTCCAATATCCCCATTCATCTCTGAAAGAACTTTTGGAGGAAACTTATGGGGTAATCGTCTACCAGGATCAGGTATTACGTATTGCACAGCGATTTGCAGGATATAGTTTGGGTGAGGCGGATATCGTCCGGAAGGCCATGGGTAAGAAAGTGCCTGAAATTATGAGAGAAGAAAGAGAGCGTTTCATTTCAGGGGCAGTCTTACTAGGCTATACGAAAGACGAGGCTGAAAGTGTATTTGATCTTATAGAACCTTTTGCTGGATACGCCTTTAACAAAGCACATGCGGTAAGTTACGCTCTAATTGCTTATTGGACGGCATATTTTAAAGCAAATTATCAGCTGGAATACATGACTTCTGTATTAAATATCCGAATGGGGAATACGGAAAAAATTGCTGGAGTCGTTGGGGAATGCCATCGGCTCTTAATCCCGGTTCTTCCGCCTGATCTCAATAAAAGTGAGACCGATTTTCATATAGAGGAATTAATTGATGGGAAGCATGGCATTAGGTTCGGATTGGCGGCAGTTAAGAATGTAGGAGAACAGGCGGCGAAAACTATTGAGGCGGCTCGTTTCCTAACTGGGACATTTGATAGTATCGAAGATATGTGCCACCGAGTGGACACAAAAGGGACGAATCGAAGAACGCTAGAGAGTCTAATAAAAGTTGGCGCCATGGATTCTCTGAACCCCGATCGTTTATCCATTTTGTCTGGATTGGATCGTATTGTAAGCCTAGCTCAAAAAGAGGCACGAATTAGAGAGTCTGGCCAACGGTCGATGTTCGAAATTTTAACCGATTCAGTGGAAGAAACCCAGAGCTCGTTGGAATTTGAATCGGGCCCTTTAATGACTGATAGCGAAAAAGCGGAATGGGAACGTGAGCTTTTAGGGATATCCTTTTCGGATGAATCTTTTCGAGACCTGCTTTCTACTGTAGATCCTTCAGACGCCATTGTTTCTATAGCCGCTGTAGATTTAGATAATACTAAGGAGCGGTTAAATTTTATTGGTCAAGTTGCTTCTGTACGACCTGGATTGACTCGAAAAGGACAACAATTTGTTGTTGTAGAAATTTCCCTTTTGGATGGGAAACTTCGAGCTTTGGTATGGCCTGACGTGTATGAGAAAACTAAGGCACAATGGGAAGAAGGGAATCTCCTTAGGGTTAAAGGGCGAATTCGTAGTGGATCTGATAGTTTGGAAATAAATTGTGATGATGCTAGCCCTTTCTCCATGGCTAACATGAATGGAAAAAATCCTCGATTTGGAAGTTCTGGTAAATTGGATTCTGGCAGTAAGGTTAGTGAAAATCGATTCGTAAGGGCTAAACCATTTCTTCGGTTGGTTATCCGCGAAACGGAAGATCCTCAATATGATGAGACACGACTCCGTGGGATTATAAAAATCCTTTTGGAGTATGAAGGGAATGAAAAAGTTTACCTTGATATGTTTAGTGGCCGAAAAAAGATCCTTATGGAAATCCCATATACGACCACGATTTGTACTGACCTGAAGAATGAGCTTATAGAGATGCTTGGGGAAGAAGCAGTTTATGCTGGAGAATCGATGGAAAAGGAACCTATAAAAACTAGCACTTTTAGTAACTAGCTATGCAACATCAATGGGTCGTTTATTCGTGTAAGACTTCATCTAAGCATTCTATCAAGGTTTCTTCCGGGACATCCGATCGCAATGTCGCTTTTCCGACGCCATCAAGTAAAATCCATGTGATTTTGCCGCCAGAACTTTTTTTGTCTACCGTCATCGCATCGCGAACTTCAGAGTAATCCCTTAAAGGGAATTTAGTAGGAAGTCCATAATGCTGTAAAAGTTTCTCTTGGCGGACGACCAATTCGTTGCTTATCAGGCCTAATTTCTCACTGATTCTCGCCGCTACGCCCATGCCGATGGAAACTGCTTCTCCATGGAGAAGTTTCCCGTACTGAGTGGCCGTCTCTAATCCATGTCCAACCGTGTGGCCATAGTTTAACAATGTTCTTATTCCTAGGGTCTCTTTTTCATCCTGAGAGACGATGGCTGCTTTTATTGCCATGCTTCTTTTGATGATGTTTACGGAGGCGTCGCCTTCGAGTGTGATAATTTTTTGAGAATGGGATTCGAAATCATTCAACAGGTTTGGGTCGAGTATTAGACCATGTTTTATTGCTTCTGCCCAACCGGATGCAAGTTCTCGTTTGGGCAGCGTTAGAAGTGTTTTAACGTCAGCGAAAACACATTTGGGTTGATAGAAGGTTCCGACGAGGTTTTTCCCGTGGACCAAGTTTACTGCGGTTTTACCGCCAATTGAGGCATCCACCATTGATGCCAGCGAAGTTGGGACTTGTATAAATGGAAGACCTCTATTGAAGGTAGAGGCTACGAATCCAGCGAGATCTCCTACTACACCCCCTCCAAGCGCAATGATCAAGTCACCTCGTTCGGCACGTTGGCTGGCCAACCATTCGTAGCATTTCGTGGCCAATAACAAGGATTTAGACTGTTCTCCGCTTGGCACGATGAAACATTCAGTTTCGAGGCCTGCTTTCTTTAGTGATTCTTGAACGATTTCTCCATATTGTTTCGACACGTTCTCGTCAGATAAGAGAAACGCTCGTTTGTCGAAACCTAGAGCACGGCATCGTGTTCCCAGATTTTCTAATATTTCCCAACCAACGAAAATTGGGTAGGGGCCTGAAGAAGTATGAACTAGGGCAGATAGTTCCCCCCCGGGGCTGGCTGGTCTGTTTGAAATGGCGCGAGTTCGGGTTTCATTTCTTAGAGCATCCCAAATCTTTATGGTTTTCGTTGCTACTTCATTGGCGGTCAGGTCATCAGTGAAAATAGTCGAATCAGCTAGTTCATAATCAGGCTCCCTTTGTGACTTTAGGGAAACTATTTTATCTAATGGGTTGGTTCCTAGAAGCATAGGCCGCGTATGGTTTGAATCATTGGCTAAGTTTGATTGAGAGGAAAGACGTGCCTCGATAGTTTTTGGGCTAGCATCGAGTGAAATTACTATCCCGGAATTCAATAATAATTCTCTATTTTTGGGGTTGCTAAAGGCACCTCCCCCAAGTGCGATTACTAGTTCCGATAGCGAAGCAACTTCTTTTATTACTTCACCTTCAAGTTCTCGAAAGAACTCCTCCCCTTTCTCAGTGAATATTTGGCTAATCTCTAATCCAGCTTTGAGAGAAATCAGGTTATCTGTATCAATAAAATCTCTGCCTAGGAGGAAGGCTACTTTTTTTGCAACCGTTGATTTTCCAGTACCGGAAAATCCACTGAGTATGAGGTTATTCATTCCTGTCTCCGGTTAAATATGTCGGGGTGCAGGGATAATTTTGGCTTCCGCTTTAATCCTTTGTGTCTCTATAATCTGCTGGCCTATTTCACGGATCATGTATTCCAAGGTCCTGCGAAGTTGGGATCCGCTACGATAGTCCGCTTCAGAAAGTTGTTCGACTCTATGCGCCTTATGTAATTGCATTGCAGAATCGAAAGAATTTGGGTTCTCCGGATTGTACACCGCAATTGATCTTCCCCCGTATTCACTCATTACTGCAAAGCAAGGGACGTCAGTGGGGCCATCCCCAATATAAATCATGTTTTCAAATGGGATTCGCCGGTCTTCCTCTCCTACATGATCATTAACATCGGTATGTAGGTCTAGATACCCCTTATTGATTCTGAACAAGTATTGAGTTTTCTCAGTGTGGCCTATCGCTCTTTTTGGGAACGCTAATTCATTATTTTGATTTTCGTCAAATTCAGACCCAAAGATTGCCTTCATATATGGTTTTATATTGCTTCCTTCTAAGATTTCACGAAGACCTGAAGTAACAACGTAGTGTTCAATTGTTACAGAGTCCCCTAGAAAATTTAAACTGTCTAGGAGTTTTGAAATTTCCGGGAAAACTTGGGGAACCCCAGGGAAGTAAGTGAGGGTCAACCCCATGTTTCTTAGATCGGCATTCGAGAGTTTTCGAAACGCATCTTCCTCTAGTAAAAGGCGCATCCAAGCGAGTTCGCTTTGGTAAAATTTTTGTTGTACCAAATCATTAACACGTTTCCAGAAGTTTTCAGATTGCAATTCAAGATATGGGAGGATAGTGTCTTCTTGCATTGCATGCGGACTTAGGGTGTTATCGAAGTCGTAGACAATTCCAATAATGTTCTGGGGTTGCGGCATTTATCATCCCCTCACGCTTTAGTTGTATAATTTGGCCAAACTGTATTGAGGTAGGATTGGAAATTCCTCTTCGTCTCACTCAGATGATCTCCCCCAAATTTTTCTAGGATTGCATCAGCCAATATAATGCTTACCATAGCTTCCCCAATTACAGCGCATGTAGGGACAAACGTGATATCGCTGCGTTCAAAATGGGCCTTTGAAACGAAGGCGCCCGTCTCCAAATCAACTGTTTCTAATCCATTAATGAGAGTTGCGATGGGTTTCACTACCGCTCGGACTACGATGGGCTCGCCGGTGGTCATCCCTCCTTCGAGTCCTCCGGAATTGTTGGTTCTCCTTTGCCATGGTTGGTCAGAAAGAGAGTACGGGGAATTTTTCCACTCAGTCATAGGTTTGATGACGTCATGGACTTCCGTCCCCATCAGATTAGCCTGAGTAAAACCAGCACCAAATTCCACACCTTTTACGGCATTAATGCTCATTACTCCAGCTGCCAAGCGGGTTGTAATTTTTCTATCCCACTGTATGTGGCTTCCCAGACCAATAGGAACTCCAGTTGCTATAATCTCAATGACACCACCTACGCTGTTACCGGCTTTCCTGGCAGAATCGATGATTTGAATCATTTTTTCAGCTGCATCTGGGTCTGCGCATCGAACCGCTGACATTTTGGAACCCTCTGGGCGATCTTGGTGAAAAGGAGGAGCTTCCAATTCTGCCCAATCTATAGAGGTTGTGTCTTTGGCTTGTTGTCCCCCTATATTTGTGACGTGGCCATGGATTTCTATTCCGAACTCTTCAAGAAACCGTCTTGCTACAGACCCTGCGGCAACCCGAGCAGCACTCTCACGTGCGCTGGAACGCTCTAGGATGTTCCGTGCGTCCTCTTGAAAGTATTTAGCGGTTCCTGCCGTGTCTGCATGTCCTGGCCTCAAATTGGTAATAGTTTCAAATTTTTTATCGGTGGGTAGCAAAGACATTACATCTTGCCATGGTACCCCGTCCGGCCCTTTGCCATTAACCCAATCGCGATTCTGTATCCAGATACTTATTGGACTTCCCATGGTGAGTCCATGGCGCACACCCGATAAAATTTCTGCTGTGTCCTGTTCAATCAACATCCTTCCGCCACGACCGTATCCAATTTGGCGTCGCGCTAAATCTCCAGTTATATAGTCTTCCGTTAGAGTTAATCCCGCAGGTGCTCCCTCGATTATTACGGACAATCCTCTCCCATGCGATTCACCAGCAGTAAGAAACCGGAACATATTCGACCTCCTAATTTTCTGAAGGGTTTTGAGAGCGGGATAGTGGTGGTAATCGAGGTGTTGTAATAGTAATGGTGGATATTTAGTTGGTTTCCTTTTTGTTTATTAGGCTTTTATAAAAGTTGTAGAAGGCAACACCAATGAAACCGCCAATAATGTACTGCATTTGTTCCACAAAACTATTCCCGAGGATCCCCCATACATATAGAGCAACTACAATGGAAATAAATAGGATTAGTGAAATGTAGGATGTCACTCTATTCATGCTTTCTAGGCTAGCATAATTGTTCACCAAGAGCTACTCCAAGGCAGTTCTTGCGGCTTCAAACATTATTTGTATCGGTGGTTCATAATTGGACCAAAGGCGGAAAGCAAGGGCTCCTTGGTGAACAAGCATTGGAAGGCCGGTCAGAGTTTGCGCCCCTGATTCGATGGCACCATTTAGTAACGGAGTGAATAGTGGATTATAGACTAAATCACAGACTAACGAGGACTGTGGTATTAGGTGGGCTGGGATCGCCATTAGTGTTGGGCCTGGCCCTCCTACCATACCGAGGGATGTACAGTTTACGATAAGATCCGGAGGGGATTTTGAAGAAAGGATTAATTCTAATTCTGTTCCTGTTGGGGAAACAAAGTCGATATTTTCATACCCCAGTGATTTAAGAGAAGCTCCAAGAATTTCTGCCCTGATATGAGTTCGATTGGCTAAAAGTAAATGAGAAATTTTATTCTTCAATAAATGATATGCAACGGCCTTGGCAGATCCTCCTGCCCCTATGATTAGCGTGGTTTTCCCCTCAGGATCGAATTCTCCTTCTTCTTTTAGGGCTCGGATGAATCCGGCGCCATCAGTATTGTGCCCAACAAGAGTACCGGCTTGGTTAATCACAGTATTTACTGCTCCAATATTCGTCGCTTCCTCTGTGATTTCATCAAGTTCCTTCATTATCGATTCCTTGTAGGGGACTGTAACGTTGAATCCCAATACCTTGGATTGACGAAGGTTGAATACGGCTTCCTTTAGATGATTCGGCTCAATTTCCCAAACGTGATACCGAATATCCAGTTTATAATGGTCAAATGCAGCTTGTTGAAAAATAGGAGAGATGGAATGACCAATTGGGTACCCAATGATTCCTACTTCGGCCGTCATGAAGAATGGTCTCCATGGGCGTTTAGGTAACTTTGAAGAATCAACGCAGCAGCCGCGGAATCAACCATTGATTTGATTCTGGATGGTTCACTTCCAGCTTCTCTCAGTAATTTTTCAGCTTCCGCCGATGTAAAGCGCTCGTCCCATGTGTCGATTTGGATAGAGCACGATTTTTGAAGTAATTCCGCGAATCCTAAAATCATCTCGCCTTGCTGCCAAATTTTTCCGTCTAGAGAGATTGGGAGTCCTACTACGATGGTACTGACTTCGTAGGTCCGAGCCAGTTCCAGGACATTCTCGATATCTTTTTTTTGGTTTTTGTGCATAAGGGTAAGAAGAGGGGTGGCTAACAAGCCTAAAGGATCGCTTAAGGCTACGCCAATCCTTTTTGTGCCGATATCCAACCCTAGTAATCGTGTCAATTCGTTACCATTCGCGACATCATTTTCAGTGCTTCGTTGAGTTTCTCTTCGTATTGTCCTCCGGCTTGGGCCATTTCAGGCTTTCCTCCTCCGCCTCCTCCAATAATTTCAGAACCGGTTTTTATGATTTCCTTCGCATCGAAGCCCTTGGAAACTTGGTCAGAGGTGACCATTACAACCAGCATCGGCCGGCCTTTTATCACGCTCCCAAGGATAATAATTCCATTTTGCAGCTTATTCTTTAGGTAATCTCCAACTTCTCTGAGAGATTCGCCTGAATTTACGTTTACGGCTGCACTTAGTACTAAAGAACCATCTATTTCAATAGCTTGATTAACTAGTGTTTCTGCGTCTCGAAGGGCTAAGCGTCGTTCAAGGGATTCATTCTTTTTTCGTTCGGAATCAAGTTCATTTAGAACCGATTTAATTTTCTCGTTAATCCCTTCATTTGGAGAGTCCAATGTCTTAGAAAGTTTTGACAGGGTTGTAAAATTATTTCTTGCTGTCGATTCAGAAGTTGATCCAGAGATCGCTTCAATTCTTCGCATGCCAGCGCCGATTGAATTCTCAGTAAGAATGAGGAAGAGCCCGAGTTCACCAGTACGGTAAAGGTGAGTACCTCCACACATCTCTTTACTAAAATACTCAGAGGACTCTCCTTGTTCCTCCCTGTTACTACCAATTCCCACCACCCGAACTTCGGCGCCATACTTATCGCCAAAGAATGAAAGAGCCCCTTCATTTATCGCATCTGAATATCTTGTTTCTTTCATTTCTACAGGGGTATCATTCCGTACTTGTTCGTTCACAAGTTGTTCTACTTGTTGTAATTCCTCGTCTGTAAGCGGTTTTGTGTGGGTGAAATCGAATCGTATTTTGTCCGATGTCACCAATGAGCCTGCTTGATGTACATGGTGGCCTAATACGCTCCGTAATGCAGCATGAAGTAAATGAGTTCCGGTGTGATTGGAGGCTATTTTTTGACGTTCCGACGCATTTACTTTGGACTGGACCGTCTCTCCTTTGGAAAGAGTACCGCTGGAAATGATCCCTTTATGGATAATTAGTCCCGAGATTGGGCTTTGGGTGTCAATTACTTCCATTGAGCCTCGTGGGCCGATAATCAATCCTCTATCCCCAATTTGGCCGCCACCTTCTGGATAAAATGGGGTTTCTTGTAAAACAATTTCAGCATGCTGTCCAGTTTGGATGTTCTCACATACGGCGCCATCTAGGAAAATCCCAATGATAGATGATTCACCAGATATTTGGTCGTACCCGATAAATTTCGAATTATTAAAATTGAGTGATTCATACTGGAATATCTTCGCCGAACTGGGCCCAGTATATTTCGATGCTCCTAAACGGCTTCTAGATTGCTGTAATGACATTTCCTCAGAAAATTCTTCCAGATTAGTTTTAAGACCGAACCCCGCGCCTATTTCTTGGGTGAGTTCTGGCGGAAAGCCAAATGTGTCATAGAGAAGAAAGGCGGCTTTTCCTGAAATAGATAGAATCTTTGTTTCGAGATTAATTATTGATATCTGCGGATTGTTTTTAGTTAACGTCGATAAGGTTAATTCTTCTTGAAGTGGGGTAAGATAAGCAGTTGCGACAGACTCAGGAATCCTTCCAGAACTATTGAAGAGATCGAGAAGTTTGAGGATGTCAGAGGGTTTTTTAGAGACTAGAGATTTAACGCTCTCCAATAAATCTTGCGCTTCCGATCCAAGGATCTCCATGGTGTGAATACCCCAATCTAAAGTGGAATAAAATCGATCCTCTTCATTTGTAATGACTTCTAAAATGTGGTTCCTGTTAATTGTTAATTCCGGGTAGGTCCCGCCAAATTGGTTGATTACGGTATTTACTACCTGAGGAAGCAAAGGACTATTAGACGAGGGGTAATTTAACTTGTTCCGAGCATAAAAGGCAGCTCTACGGAGTAATCGTTTCAACACATATCCCCTATCATCGTTTCCTGGGATTACTCCATCTGCGATTAAAAATGCAGCCCCTCGTGAGTGTTCTGCGACTACCCTGATTCCTTTATCGATTGCCGTGTCTACCCCGTATTTATTTCCCGTAAGGGAACAGACTGTTTGGATAATGGGACGGAATAGATCTGTCTCATAAACGTTTTTTACTCTTTGGCTGATAACAGAGACCCGCTCAAGGCCCATCCCAGTGTCGATGTTTGGCGACGGTAATGTGGACAATTCCTTCTCCTGATTTTGGAAAAAGCCCATAAAAACGAGGTTCCATAACTCTATGAATCGTTCACAGTTATCGCAATTAGGGTGACATCCCGGCTGATCAAATTCGGTAGGGGAATCCGCTCTATTTACCTCCCAGAGTTTAATTTGTTCGGGTGAAGCGATCGGTGCACAACCCAAAGTTTGACCAAAATCGTAATGGATTTCAGAGCAGGGGCCACATGGTCCTTCTAATCCAGGAGGTCCCCACCAATTGTCTTTTTTGCCGTACCGGTAGATACGTTCGACCGGTATTTTTATTTTGTCTTTCCATAATGAGAAAGCTTCGTCATCTTCTAGGTATACCGTCACCCATAATCTGGTTGATTCTAGCCCGAGTTTGGCGGTGAGAAATTCCCATGCGAATTCTATGGCGCTTTCTTTGAAGTAGTCACCGACTGAAAAATTCCCTAACATTTCAAAAAAAGTAAGATGTTTATGGTCCCCTATGGTACTTATATCGGTAGTCCTAAAACATTTTTGAGAAGATGTGAGGCGATTTGAAGGAGGGGTAGCTTCTCCAAGGAAGTAAGGCTTAATTTGAACCATTCCAGCGGTGGTTAAGAGGAGTGTAGGATCTCCTGAGGGGATCAGTGAGGAGCTTGGGATCCGAAGATGTTTTTTGGATTCAAAAAACTCAAGAAACATCTCTCTTAATTCGTTACTGTTCATAACGGTTTAGCCTCGATGAATCAACACAATCGTAGATTAGTGTATCCAGTGTCAAGAATCGATGTCAACGATCTTTACAAGAGATTAAACTTCTCGCTCGAGAGACTCCCATTGTGGCCTGCGGATCAATGATAGCCAAATGCTGCCTGTAGCTCCAATAATCGCGACAATGATGTAGCCTAAACGGTAGTTTCCACGGATGTCGAATAACGCCCCCATAAATAATGGGGCAAGGAAGGTAGCCGGAAGTAAGAGAGCTTGTCGTAGGCCACGAATGGTAGAATAGCGTTTGGTGCCGAAGTAGTCAGCAACTATCGAATCTCGACCGATTACAATGGCGGCATGAGAAATTCCTTGTGTTATAAGATAAATTGGAGCCAGCCAAATATTTTCAGGTGACAGGAATGCAAAGCTGATAATTCCGACTGTCTGGAAAAGATAACTAGAAATGTAGATTCTTCGTCGCCCTATCCTGTCTGATAAAACCCCAACTCCATATCTAAGAACTACTTGGAGTAACCCATATATCCCTACGATAGTGGTAGCAGCTTGCAAAGAAAACCCCGAGGTTTGCATGTGTGGAATATTAAAGGTTACCCACGGCCCATGAGAGAAACCCTCTACTCCGGCGGCCAACAGCATTAAATAGAATGCAGGAACCCGAAGGACTTCGCGAACCTCCATCCCCGAGTCTAGGTCTTTTTGAGGTGACGCAACCAATGTTTGATTGGTTCGCTTTTGAGAAGCTGATCCCAATGAAGAAACGGTAGTATGGTTTTCCGATGATTCAGGTTTATCGCGTACGACAAAAGCTAATGGAACTCCAACCACAAGAATTACTAACCCTGAAATAAATAATGTTTCCCTCCAGCCTACAGCTGCTAATAAAGATGCCATGACTAACGGGGCGAAATAGCCCAAAGCATTACCAGTGTTCATCAATCCTATCGCTTGTCCTCGTTTTTTCTGAAACCAATTCATTACAGCCCGCGTGAATGAGGGTAACCCTCCTACGCTCTGTCCAAGAGCTAAAGTTGCTGAGGCAAGGTAGTAGGTTGAAAGACTATTCACTTGAGAAAAAAGAAACAGTCCCACCGCCATTAATGAAGTGCCTAGGACTGTCGCTTTTCGAGCACCAATACGGTCTATAAGATAACCAGTGAACGGAGAAAGCAAACCGGTTTCGAAGCTCCGTATTGAAAAACCGAGTGCGATTGCCTTAATACTCCATCCGAACTCCGATCGGAATTCCTCAACAAATATCCCTAATCCCCACGCTAAAATTCCGATCGTAAAGAGGTTTGAAACGGCTCCAGCCCCTACGATATACCAACCGTAGAACAACTTTTTGTCTTCAGCTTGGTTTGGGGGTATTAATTGTTGGTTCATGAAGATTCCCGTTTGAATCTATAGGATTGTTTACCATCCCTAATTTTCTTTACGGAGAGAACACTTCTCAGGGATAATTCGAGGAGGACTAGACTCCATCGTAGCATAGCATATTGGCAGTGGATCTGTGTGGGTGAGTCATTCAAAGAGATTTGAGGAAAGCAATGATCAAACAAAGTTGGGTTTTACTTGGGTTCTCATCTATTGGTTTTTTTGGGGTGAACGTAGTTTATCTCTATTGGCAGATCGTTGAATTTAGCTGGCAAGCGTTTTCCAAAAACACGATAGGGATTGCATTATTTAGTGAGGTGTTTTTGGTAACGATTTTACTTGCTCTTTATTTCAAACGATATCCAATTGGACCATACAAATGGTATTGGTTTATTTTATTATCGATTATCGGAAGTTTGTTATTTGGATTACCGTTTTATTACTGGTTAAATAAAAGAAAATAATATTGAGCCCTCCAATTTCCAGGACTAGAGGGGTACGTGTCAAATATGGTTTGTTTTGGGCCGGGTAAGTTTTGACGAATTACCTCCATCTTGTAAAAATATCTTCGTCATACCATACTTTTTGGAGTCTCCGAAATCATTGTGCGACGTCAAGAAAATCTGGAAATCCTGTAATTTTATTGGGGGTGTGAAATGGAATTCATTGATTTACGAAGCGATACATTTACCCAACCCACGGTTGAGATGCGTAAGGCCATGGCTGAAGCTGAGTGTGGGGACGATGTTTGGGATGAAGATATAACAGTCAAACACTTGGAAGGTCTAGCCGCTGAAAAAACGGGGAAAGACTCCGCGATATTCACCGCGAGTGGGACAATGAGTAATTTGATAGCAATATTAACTTGGTGTGACAGGGGAACAGAAATAGTTGTTGGGGATCAAGCGCATATATTTTGGAATGAGGGTGGAGGGGTTTCCGCGTTGGGAGGAGTTTCCGTTCGTACCGTTCCAAATACGCCAAGAGGAGGGATGGATCCTCTTGACGTAGAAGAGGCGATACGACGACAAAACATTACATCTATGATTGGGCTGGAAAATACTCATAATCGGGGTAGCGGGGGCGTTCTCACCATGGATGAGACCGAATCAATTGCGAAAATTGGGCGAGCCAAAGGAATACCTATCCATCTCGATGGAGCTCGGATTTTTAATGCATCTGTGGCATTGAATGTTCCCGTTAAGGATCTGTGTTCTCCAGTGGATTCCGTATCATTTTGTCTGTCTAAGGGATTAAGTGCTCCTATCGGTTCACTCTTGTGCGGAAGTAAGGAATTTGTCGATGATGCTAGGAAATGGCGAAAAATGGTTGGAGGTGGGATGAGACAGGTTGGAGTGATTGCTTCTGCGGGCCTAGTGGCTTTGGATACCATGGTAGAGCGATTAGCTGAAGATCACGCAAACGCTAACTCCTTGGCTCAAGGACTTTCAGGCGTTACTGGAATTAACTTAAATACCGATTTGATTGAAAGTAATATCGTCATTTTTGAATGGATGCTCGGGCCAACCCTCGAATTTATTGAGAGGTTAAGCCAAAAAGGATTAAAAGCCTCATATGTTGGCGGGCAAAAAATTAGAATGGTTACCCATGTGGGTATATCCACGGAGGATATCGATAGAGCAATTAGGATCGTCAGAGAAACCGCTAACATGCCCCTCTAATCGGTTTGATTAATGCAATGTAGAGGGGCGTTGTTTTATCTTCCCTGATCGAGAGGGCGAAATCTGTTTACAAGAGTCCAAGCCGTGGGAAGGGCTAGCGAAGCAAGGAAAAGCTTCATAAAATCACCCACTATGAAAGGATAAAGACCCCCTTTAAGCGCTTTATCCCATGTTCCGGTCCCGGCGATGAGATCGGAAAGCGGTTGTCCAACTGGGTGAACCCAACCACTCCCAATAAGATAGGCCAGCCATAGTATACCTGGGACATAAAGAAGAACGTTTCCTGCAAACATACTAAATAAGAGCCAGGGTTTTTGATCCCATTGGCGTTGGGCAGTGTACCCAATCAGGGCAGCTGCTAATATGAATCCAACAATATACCCACCGCTTGACAGGTCCCAAGGCGACCCAGAACTTCCGCTCCATGGCAAGATGAAGTGAAGATCCCAAGCACCAGCTGTAGCTCCGGATCCTGGGGCGAATACCGGAAGGCCAACCATTCCAAAGACCATGTATGTTGAAAGGGCTCCTGCACCTCGCCATAATCCTAGGGACCCGCCTGTGACCAGCACTCCAAAAGTTTGACCGGTTATAGGTACTGTTGTCCAAGGCAGCCGGATGGTAATTTGGGCACATATTGCTACAAATCCAGCAAAGGCGAGGATTAGAATAACGTTTCTAACTAAATCTTTTTGTAATATTCCAAATCGGGGCCACAAAGCATCGGCGAGGGTAAGAGCTCCAGTTTGCATAATTGGTATATAACCTCCAAAGATTAAGAAAATTTTACCTTCCATAATTAAGAATGTCAAAATGAAGGGTTAAAGGAATCTTTTTTCCATATCCAATAGGTTGGATTTCATAGCTAGTCCACCACCATACTGGTGAAGTGAACCGTTTCCTAGAATCACTCGGTGGCAGGGGACGATTATTGGGAAAGGATTCTTAGCCATCGCCTGTCCCGCAGCTCTGGCAGCCCTTGGGTTTCCACATTGCTTGGCAACCCATCCATAACTTCTTTTTTCACCGAAGGGAATTTCTAAGCAGGAATTCCATGCTTTGATGAAAAAGGCTGGGTAATGGGAAAAATCTAACGGTATGTGCGAATTTATTGGGTTTCCGAGAAAGTATTGCTGGATTAAGTCAATAACTTGGTCAAGATTCTGGGATGAACGGGTCATAGTGGCTGCATTAATACCCAATAGTTCTAATGATTCTTTTTCGTTTTCCCTGGGAAGCGAAATCCGTCGGATTCCTTTTTCTGAGGTCAATATTCCGACCCATCCCCAGCCAGTTTTAAAGGTGTCAAACCAAGTGTTCGGCACGGGAATTCCTAACGTTTATCTTATTTGGATAGATTTTCTCATAAGTATGTTGGTACAGACAAATGGAGAGTTAAAATGACCATGAGCAATCGTATTTCCCGGAAATACGATTGCTCATGGTCTCTACTGTCGTTAGATAATCCTGATGGATGTTGTTTGTAATCACAGTACGTGTTCAGGTTGACACTAATTAAGTCGTTAATTACCATGGATCAGTCAGAATTTTTGGGGGAACCATAATAATCCATAAACCGGAATCCGGACAGGATCCTTGGTTTTTTGACTAGGGTTTCTTAAAGGAAATTCTTCTACCAAATTATTGTCGGGAATCAGGTCAAATAGATACCGATCCCTTGAAGGCGCCGGGCCCCAAAAGAATATTCTCCCCTGAGGGATTTTGTCATGAGTAATCTGCCAATAAAATGGGAAGATGGCCATCTTTGGCTATTGGATCAAACTCGTCTTCCTTCGAAAGTAGTGTATCTAGATATTTCAGACACCTCCCAAGCTATTGAAGCGATACAGAACCTAAGAGTTAGAGGGGCCCCAGCTATCGGAGTTGCAGGAGCTTACGCTCTCTATTTGGCTGCAAAGGATTATCTGGATTTATCTCTTGAAGGATTCCGGGAATCACTTGACTACTCGGCGAAATCCATCTCCTCCGCACGGCCGACTGCTGTAAATTTAGCTTGGGCAGTTAGTCGCGTCAAAGAAGCAGCGGCCAATGCCACCACTACTCGTGACGCAGCAGATATGATATTGGCTGAAGCGAAGAAAGTGGAAATAGAAGACCGAGCCGGGAACGAAAAGATCGGTCATCACGGGGCGACCTTGATTCCTGAAGGTTCAACATTGTTAACCCATTGTAATGCTGGCACTCTTGCAACTGCTGGTTATGGAACTGCTCTCGGGGTAGTTCGTGCTGCTTGGACATCAGGTAAATTAAAAGGGGTAATAGCGACTGAAACACGGCCATTGCTTCAAGGGGCAAGACTGACAACCTGGGAACTTATGCAAGATAATATTCCTGTGAAATTAGTGGTGGATGGGGCAGTTGGGCATCTGTTTCAACGGGGGGAGATAACGGCGGTAGTTGTGGGGGCTGATCGAATTGCATCCAACGGAGATGTAGCCAATAAGATTGGGACTTATGGGATCGCAATATTGGCTAAAGCCCATGGAATACCTTTTTATGTTGCTGCTCCTTTTAGTACTGTTGACCTTGACACTCCCACCGGTTCAGATATTCCGATTGAGGAACGTCAAGGAGGCGAAGTGGCCTCGTTTGCTGGTATTCCTTTGGCCCCTGAAGGAGTAGCAGTATTCAATCCCGCGTTCGATGTAACCCCTTCGCAATACGTATCGGCAATTATTACGGAACTTGGGGTGATAAGAGCCCCCTACGACGAAGGGCTGAGGAAGGTAGCGTGCTAAAATGTCCGAAGTAAAAATTGCTGTTATTGGCGGAAGCGGGATTTATCAAATGGAGGGCTTGACGGTTCTAAGCGAGATTAATCCAAAGACTCCTTTCGGAAAAACAAGCGATTCAATTGTTATAGGTGATTTAGATGGGATTCAAGTAGCATTTTTACCAAGACATGGTAGGGGACACCGTTTAAACCCGTCAGAAATACCAACAAGAGCTAATTTTTACGCCTTGAAATCGATTGGAGTTGAACAAGTAATATCTGTAAGTGCGGTCGGGAGTTTACGAGAAGAAATCCAGCCTTTAGATCTAGTGGTTCCTGACCAACTTATTGATCGAACTAAGGGTCGTGTTTCCACATTCTTTAATGAAGGAATTGTTGCGCATGTTGCTTTTGCTGACCCATTTTGCCCTGTGATTCGGAAAGAATTGATCCAATGTGCTTCCGAAGTAGGTGCTACGGTTCATCCCGAAGGCACCTATGTTGTTATGGAAGGGCCTGCGTTTTCAACTCGTGCTGAATCTCACCTTTATCGGTCATGGGGGGCAAGCATTATCGGAATGACAGCACTACCTGAAGCAAAACTGGCCAGAGAGGCAGAAATATGTTACGCGACAATTGCCTGCGCAACAGATTATGATGTCTGGAGGGAAGGATCTGAAGACGTTTCTGTGGAGCAGGTGGTGGCAAATCTTCTTCGCAACGCTGAAACCTCCCAATTGGTTCTCAGGAAAATGATTCCCAGGCTGCCATCGAAGAGAAATTGTGTCTGCGTTTCAGCTATGCACAATGGGATTATCACTAATTCGGAAATGATTTCCACCGAGGCAAGAGATCGACTCAGCATTTTCCTGCCGAATGAACAATAACAATTCAGAAAATTGAGAGAAAATAGAGGGATTTCCAAAATTAATCGGATCGGAGGTATTCATGCCTGAACAAGTACCGGGAGAGCCATATATCCGGGTAAGTTCGCTCGAAGCAAAAGAATTGATGGACTCTTTACCTGAGATAGCGTTGATTGACGTGCGGGCTCAAGATGAATATGAGTCTGGCCACGCCAGTGGAGCCCTGCACATCCCAGTGGACGAGGTTTTATCCAGATTTGATGAACTTCCAAAGGATAAAAAATTATTTTTTATTTGTGCTATGGGTGCTAGAAGCGGATTGGCATGTGAAATGGTGGCAGCATTAGGGATAACTTCAGATAATCTATACAATATCGAAGATGGCACGCCAGCTTGGATACAAAAGGGATTTCCCGTCACCTATGGTTCCGAAGCATAAAATTTTTATCTATGGGTTTGCCTTGGGCTGATGACTGAACAAATTTCTGATATGCTAAAAACTAAGTTCTACTTGTAAAGGAACATGTTATGTATAAAAAGAGTCGGTTGGCTAGGTTGAAACAGAGAGTCCATGGGAAGAAACAATTGGTTCGAAGAAAAATGGCACGGCAGTTATTATCAGGAACCTTAAGCTTGGCTCAAGTCGAAGAACGCGACCCTGAAGGGCTTTCGAAAATACTCAGAACCGTGGCATACCTAAACGAATCGGAAGGGTCAGAAATACCTTCGGCCATCGCTCCAGCAGTCTCTCATGCACTAGCTCCGGCTACATTTGGTGCTTCTATCCCACAAGTGAGTCGTGGCCCGAAGGTTACTACTGGACGTCAGGGTTCGACTAGTAGAGCTTCAAAAGCTGCGGTGGCTAATGAAAATACCGAACCTATTGCTCAGGAAGAGGTTCAGCCGCCCGCACCAAAACGACGACGAGCGGCTTCTGCGAAATCAGAAACATCTGTGGCTGAAGAGATGGGAGGGGCTACATCTGTAACAGGTGCTCCTAAGAAAACGACTACTACTCGCAGTGCGAAAAAACCGAATGCGGGTAAAAATACCGAATCCGCTTCAGTAGCGAAAGAGAAAACAGCCTCTCCTAACCGTCGCAGTGCTAAAGCACCTCAGAGTAAATCTACCATAGGCGACGTGGAAACCCCAGTTACGCCGCGCCAATCAAAACGTCAAAGTTCCAAACCGAAGGCTGACGAGGAGAATTGATACGTATATTAAGAAATCCGGGTCTAAACTTAACGAACTAAGGAACAACAATGACTAGTGATTCAGAAGTGGATGCCATTCTCGATCCTTCGTTAGCCGAGGAAGGTCAGCGCAGAATCGAATGGGCAGCACGCGAAATGCCTGTTCTTAGAACCCTTCGAGAGCGATTTTCTCGAGAGAAACCCTTTGAAGGTCTTAAAATTTCAGCTTGCCTCCATGTAACGACTGAGACAGCGAATCTGGCGCTAACCTTGAAGGAAGGGGGGGCTCAGATTGCGCTTTGTGCAAGTAATCCTTTGAGTACTCAAGATGATGTGGCTGCCGCGTTGGTTGAGAGGTTCCAGCTTCCTACGTTCGCAATTAAAGGGGAGGATACTTCAACTTACTATAACCATATTCTTATGGCGCTTAGCCATGGTCCCCACATTACCTTGGACGATGGGGCAGATTTAGTGAGTATTCTTCATACTGAGCAAAGAGAACTGCTATCTGGGGTATTTGGAGGGACTGAGGAAACTACTACAGGCGTAATCAGGCTTCGAAATATGGCTAATGCTAAGAAGTTAGAATATCCGATTATTGCAGTGAATGAAGCGGATACTAAGCATATGTTTGATAATCGGTATGGGACTGGGCAGAGTACGCTTGATGGGATAATTAGGGCTACAAATGTTCTTTTCGCCGGGAAGTATCTGGTGGTTGCTGGTTATGGTTGGTGCGGCCGTGGAGTGGCAATGAGGGCCAATGGCCTTGGGGCGAAAGTAATTGTTACAGAAGTGGACCCGATACGGGCCCTAGAAGCAACCATGGACGGTCATCAGGTGATGAGGATGGACGACGCGGCTAGGATTGGTGATATCTTTGTTACTGTTACCGGGGGGAAATTCGCCCTTAATGCGGAACATTTCCAATTGATGAAGGATGATGTTTTGGTCGCTAATAGCGGTCATTTTAATGTAGAGATTAATATTGGTGCCTTAGAAGATGCAGCGGTGGAAAAACGACAACTGCGTCCGATGGTTGAGCAGTTTGTAATGAGCGATGGTAAACGGATTAATCTCCTAGCAGAAGGCAGATTAGTTAACTTGTCGGCTGCTGAAGGACATCCTTCAGCAGTTATGGATATGAGTTTCGCGAACCAAGCTCTTAGTGTGGAATATTTGGTGAAAAATGCGAAAAATCTTGCGGTTGAAGTGTATGACGTTCCTATAGATATTGATCGGGAAGTTGCGATTCTTAAATTGCAAAGTATGGGGTTAGCTACAGACGAACTGACCGATGAGCAAACCCAGTATCTATCGGCTTGGGAAACTGGGACCTAAAAGTTTTATCCTGTTCGGAGTTTTTTTATGGAACAATCTGGTACGACATTTGAGAATTCTTCTTCATATCTATTCTCTTCTGAATCTGTCACGGAGGGGCACCCAGATAAATTGTGCGATCAGGTCTCTGACGCCATCTTGGATGCTATTTACGCCCAAGATCCGAAAGCACGAGTTGCTTGTGAGACAGCTACTAGTACTAATTTAGTAGTCGTCATGGGAGAGATTACTACCACCGCATCAGTCGATTATGAAGCGATTGTTCGAGATACGGTTAGACTGATTGGATATGATGACTCTGAAATTGGTATTGATTATAAAACTTGCGAAGTCATCGTCCGCCTTCATGAGCAATCTCCTGATATCTCCGGAGGTGTTACAACTGCGTTGGAGGAAAGGGATTCTGGTGGTTCTGACGATGAGGTGGCTTCACTTGGGGCTGGTGATCAAGGAATGATGGTTGGGTTTGCGTGTAATGAGACTGAGGATCTTATGCCTCTTACAATTTCTTTATCCCATAAACTCACCCAACGTCTTTCGATCGCTAGACGGGAAGGAACTATCCCTTACTTGAAACCTGATGGCAAAGCACAAGTAACCATTGAATACTCTTATGGGAAACCCAAAAGGGTTCATACCATTATCGTGAGCACTCAGCACTCTGCCGATGTTCAAAATGAACAAATCGAGAAAGATGTTCGTGAACACATTATTAAGCCTGTAGTCCCTTCTAGTCTTGTTGATGCCGAAACAAGGATACTGGTAAATCCTTCTGGAAGATTTGCTGTTGGGGGACCCCATGGAGACGCAGGGTTGACTGGAAGGAAAATTCTCGTTGATACATACGGTGGCGTTGCGAGGCATGGTGGGGGCGCATTTTCCGGCAAGGACCCAACTAAAGTGGACAGATCGGCAGCATATGCAGCGCGATGGGTGGCGAAAAATGTAGTAGCCGCCGGAATGGCGGACCGCTGTGAGGTTCAGATTTCTTATGCCATCGGAGTTGCCTCTCCCATTAGCCTCTCTATTGAGACATTTGGTACAGGGAAAATTGAGGATGATCGGATTATCGAGCTTATTAGGAAACATTTTGATCTACGACCAGGTGCCATCATTCGGGATTTGGACCTTCGTCAACCCATCTACAATCAGACAGCTTCTTACGGACATTTTGGCAGGAATGACCTAGACCTACCATGGGAGAGGACAAATAAAGCGGGGATTTTATCTAAAGAAGCTTTTGGATAGTGATTCTGGGATAAAAACGATACTAATTAAGCATTTGTTTGTCTTTAGTTACCCACTGCAGGAGTCGCTTGATGGGAATAACTCCAATAAAATTTGGTACTGATGGTTGGCGTGGGGTAATAGCACAGGATTTTACGTTTGATAACGTCCAATTGTGTGCCCAAGGGGTAGCTAATTATCACCTTAAGAATGGGTTGGCTGGGAAGAAAATTGTTGTTGGATTTGATACTCGGTTTGCGTCAAGTGAATTTGCTATTGCAGTAGCCGAAGTGCTGGCCGGAAATGGTTTCCCAGTGCTTTTGATGGACAAGAATTCTCCCACTCCAGTATTGAGTTCTAATATTGTTGCGAATGAGGCCGCAGGCGGGGTAATGATAACAGCGAGTCATAACCCGAAGCAGTGGAACGGCTTTAAGTACAGAACCTACTATGGTGGAAGCCCATCAGCCTCAGTCATTGAAGGGATTGAATCGAATATACCTACGGCACAAGAAATGTCTTTTGTTCGTAATTTGAGTTACGAGAGGGCTTCGGACTCAGGGCTTATTAAATTGATAGATCCAGATATTTTTTATCTAGACAGGGTTAAGTCCTTAATCGACGTCGAACGTTTAAGTCGGATTAATCAAATGGTAGTAGTGGATGCAATGCATGGAGCTGGGGGTGGATACTTCTCAAAAATTTTGGGAGTAAATAACGAAAACATCTCAGAATTACGTTCTGAGATTAATCCAGCATTCCCTGGAATGCGTAATCCGGAGCCGGTAGAACACAATCTCCGATGGCTATCAAAGGTAGTGGGTGATTCTGAAGCAATGATGGGATTAGCGTTAGATGGTGATGCCGATCGGTTAGGAGTAATTAAAGAGGACGGTAAATATATCACCTCCTTAGAGGTATTTGCCCTATTGATATATTACCTTCTTGAAGTCCGAGGGTTGAGAGGTCCGATAATAAAATCAATTTCTGTTGGCCGCATGGCTGCAAGGCTCGCAAAGCAATATGGAGTTCCCGTGCATGAAACAGGGGTGGGATTTAAATATATAGCTCCGGTAATGATGCAGGAGGATGGATTAGTGGGAGGGGAGGAAAGCGGGGGGTACGCTTTCCGAGGGCATTTACCTGAACGAGATGGAGTTGTAAGCGGGCTGTTCTTGATTGATTTATTGGTATCCACTGGACAAACCTTATCGAATCTTATCGAAGAGTTGTACAAGAAAATTGGTCCTCACTATTATGGGCGGATTGATCTTACATTTCCCGCAAGTCGGCGTGACGAAATACAATTAAGAGTCGCTTCCACAAACCCTCAGCGTTTAGGCGGGCTTCTTGTCCATTCAATCGATACCATGGATGGAATTCGATTCAACCTTGATGAGGACGCGTGGGTCATGGTGCGGTTTTCGGGGACGGAACCACTTTTACGGATTTATTCGGAGGCAGATAATGAGCGTCAGGTCCTCGGATTGTTAAATGCAGCTAGAGAAATCACAGGAATTTGACATTTCTTGACATAGATTTGCTTCGATCCTAAAATGTTTGGATTGGTCTCCGAATTAAAGGCAGGGAAAATTATGACAGAATTTGCAATCGTACAAACCGGAGGTAAACAGTATAAAGTTCAACGAGGTGAACTGGTTGACGTCGAGCATTTGGATGCTGAAGTGGGGGGGAAAGTTGAACTCACGGACGTCCGTTTTGTCTCAAAGGAAGACCATGTGGCGATAGGAACTCCAACGGTTGAGGGCGCCAGAGTTATGGCGGAGGTTCAAGGACAACATAGGGGCCCTAAAATTGTAGTGTTTAAATATAAGGCCAAAACGCGATATCGAAAGAAAACAGGGCATAGACAATCCTACACTCGCTTGTTGATCCAAGATATCGTTTCTTAGTAAATCTTTCATAAGCGGATACAGTCCGTTGTGGATCATGAGGTAAAAATATGGCTCATAAAAAGGGTGGGGGTTCTTCTAAGAACGGACGGGATAGTCAGGGGCAACGTTTGGGGGTTAAATTATTTGATGGCCAACTGGCTAAAGCCGGCAGCATTATAATGCGACAAAGAGGTACTAGGATCTTTCCAGGAAGAAATGTTGGGCTGGGAAGAGACCACACCTTGTTCGCTCTTATAGATGGAAAAGTAAAATTTGAATGGGCGGCAAAAAACCGAAAGAGAGCCAGTGTTTACCAACACGATGAGACAGGAGGGTCCCCCTCATGAAATCAGCGACCCATCCTGAGTGGAATCAAGAAGTAGTCGTTTCTTGCGCTTGTGGTAATTCTTTTACTACCTCGTCTACCAAGGCCAGTATAAGAGTTGAAATTTGTAGTGCTTGCCATCCTTACTTCACGGGTGAGCAAAGGATTGTAGACACTGAAGGTCGAGTTGAACGCTTGAAGAGGAGATACGGGCTTCAATAAACCCTCTCCTTCAAGGAATTTAATTATTTTCTTCCTGTTTGTCATTCAAAATCCCCAGTGGAGATTCTTGTGAAGCAATTCTATTATGGCGGGCAGGCAGTCATTGAAGGGGTCTTGATTAGGGGAAGACAGACCGCTTCCTTGGCCGTACGTCGCTCGGATGGGCTAATCTGGACCGGATCCTTGCCCCTAACATCTTTATACAATGCTAAGCTTCGTCAAATTCCCGTTGTTAGGGGCGTTATTGTCTTAATTGAAACGATGTTTTTGGGGATTCAGGCCCTTCATCGTTCTGCGGAAATTTCTATGATTCCCCCTGAGAAACTAACTTCCGATTCTCAAGAATTGCCCCGAGGTGAGAAAATGAACCGTGGAGCGATTATTGGCTCTATGGTTATTTCTATTGGTTTGGGGGTAGGCATTTTCTTACTTTTGCCCCTTTTTGGTGCAAGGTCTTTAGATTCAGTGATTGACCACTCTGTTCTAACAAATGCGATTGAAGGAGTATTGAGGCTAGGCCTGTTAATTGGATATATTTGGGCCATTGGGCATATGGAAGATATTCGTAGAGTGTTTGCGTACCATGGGGCGGAACATATGACTATTCATGCATATGAACATGGAGTTTCGTTAGAACCTGATAATATCGCAAAGTTCCCTAAAGCACATTCGCGATGTGGAACAGCCTTCCTTCTTACTGTGGTAGTTGTTTCAATATTTGTCTTTACCGCCTTAGGTCGTCCTGAAATGATGGTTGCGATAGCTTCGAGGATTCTGCTGATTCCGGTGATTGCTGGGATCAGCTATGAATTCCTTCGTTTTACTGCCGCATATAGTCAACATTTGTTCGGGAGGATCGCGGCTACTCCGGGATTGGCTTTGCAGAGTCTCACGACTCGTTATCCCGACTATGAACAAATCGAGGTAGCCATTGCCGCACTTAAGCATGCATTAGATGGGGACTCTGTTGAGACGGCAAGTAGTGATTCAGGTAAAAAATCCCGTTAACTAAGAACTAGATAGTGCGTGAAAATTGGAATCGTAGCTTACGAGCACCGAGCGATAAAAATATAAAGTATGTATTTTATAGCCTTGTTCAATTGAAATTATTTTTGGACCATGAAACAATTCATGGGAGCCCCTTTATCTAAAACGGCTTATAAGAAACTGGAGGGTAAACATGGTTTCTGAAATTAAACAGGTTCAAGAAGGTTCAGTTACCAGTCCCCAAGGATTTTTTGCAGGATCAGTGCACGCAGGTTTAAAAACTCAGGGAACCGATCCTCTGGACCTTGGTGTAATTTTTTCTGACGTCTCTGGTAATGTCGCAGGAACTTTTACCACCAACAAGGTGCGTTCGCCATCTGTGATCTTATCCGAAGAACACGTTAGATCAGGGGTGGCTCAGGCGATTTTTGCGAATAGTGGTTGTGCAAATTGCTGCGTTGGTAAACAGGGTTTATTGGACGCAAAAGAAATTTGCCAATTAATTTCGAAAAAATTGAGTATCAACCTAGAGGATGTTTTAGTGTGTAGTACTGGAATGATAGGGGTTGAATTGCCTATGGCTCTTCTTCGCAAAGGGATAGAGTCGATTTCTTTGGACGATAACGGAGGTCATGAGTTTGCCCAGGCTATTATGACTACAGACATCAGCACGAAAGAATTTGCAGTCACGTTTGATATTCAAGGTGAAAATATTACGTTAGGAGGCTGCGCAAAAGGGGCTGGGATGGTTCACCCAAATATGGCTACCATGTTATGTTTTCTAACCACTGACGCGTCCGTTGAGTCTTCATTTTTGACATCTGTCCTGAAAAGGGCCGTGGGGTATTCCTTCAATTTGATTAGCGTTGACAATGACACTAGCACAAATGATAGTGTTCTCCTTCTCGCGAATGGTGCCAAGGGTTTACCTCCAATCGTTGAAGGTACAGAAGAGGCGGAAATCTTTGAAAAGGCTTTATTAATTGTCTGTAAGGAACTGGCCAAAATGGTGGCTCGGGACGCTGAAGGAGCAACAAAATTGATCGAAACCACCGTTGATGGAGCGGAATCTCTTTCAGATGCTCGTTTGGCCGCAAGGTCGGTTGTGAGTTCAATATTGGTTAAAACGGCGGTATTTGGAAACGATCCAAATTGGGGACGAGTTATGATGGCGTTGGGTAAAAGTGGAGCAAACATCGAAGAATCGAAGGTCTCACTATATATTAATGACGTTTGTATCATGGAATCTGGTTTACCTATTCCGTTCTTTAAAGAAGCTGTGACGGCGAACATGCGAAAGCCAGAGGTAAAATTCCAAGTTCAATTGAATTTGGGCACCGAATCTGCAACTGCTTGGGGTTGCGATATGAGCCCAGAGTACGTAACCTTCAATAGCGCTTATTCTACATAACTAATAAAAATTCCCGAGATTGTTGGGGCAAGAAGGATGAATTTCGCTCAACCGTATTCTAATGTGGTGATCAAAATAGGGGGAAGCACCCTAGGCTCTGGAGATACTACCTTAGAGGATTTGGTGTCTTTGCAAAAGGAAGGAATAATTCCGGCTGTAGTCCATGGCGGAGGTAAAGTAATTAGCCAGTGGATGGAAAATTCTGGGATTGAGCCAAATTTTGTTCGTGGATTAAGGGTTACAGACGAACGCACGTTAGAGGTAGTAGTCGCCGTTCTGGGAGGCCTGATAAACAAACAATTGGTGGCAAAGCTACTGTTAGCTGGTGGCAAGGCTATCGGATTGACAGGGATTGACGGCGCTTTATTCACAGCTTCCATGATGGATCCAGATTTGGGAGCAGTTGGTGAGATTACTAAGGTAGACATCACACCTTTGTCCCCGATTTTAGAGAGTAAATATATACCTGTAATCGCTCCGATTGCCCTCGTGAACAGCGATTCCAAGAATTGCGGATTTGAATTCTTAAATATTAACGGCGATACGGCAGCAGGCGCTTTAGCAGCGACTTTATGTGCAGAAAAGTTAATTTTTCTAACGGATGTTGAAGGTGTGATGGACTCTTCAGGAAAAGTTGTCCAGCAACTCTCGAGGGATGAAGCTGAACTTATGATTCGGGAAGGGACGGCGGCCGGAGGAATGATTCCTAAACTGGAGGCCTGTCTTCATTCTCTCCCGTTTGTTTCCGAAACCTGGATTATTGATGGAAGAAACCCGAACGCATTATTAAATTCCCTTTCTGGTCCTGGAACAGGGACACGAGTGGGTTAAAAGGAGTAGAATGTCTGGTGTACTCTTTGGTTTTGGAGGTTTGCCCTCATGACGCCAAATACTGATTTTGGTTTCCTAGGGAATATTCGAAGCGCCTTGAAATGGGGGATTCTAGTCGGCGGGATCCTTCTTCTCCTTTTCTTGGCTAACTGGATTGCTCACATCTATACGGATCTTCTGTGGTTCGGAAATATGGATTACCGTTCTGTTTTTACAACAATACTCTCTACTCGGATTTGGCTATTTGTTACAGGGGCCTTGGTATTTGCCATAATCGGCGGGATTAATATTTTCGTCACCTATAAGTTAGGAGGGGGCCCTGAAGTAAACCCTATGTCGGGAGACTCATTCCAACTTTTCACTACTTTGTTGCGATTAGGGAGTCTAACGGCCATTTTAGTGGGTTCTATTGCATTTGGTATTCTTTTGTCCGGTCGATGGGAAACATTTCTGGGTTTCCTAAATTCTACTTCTTTCTCTCTAACGGATCCTCAGTTTAATCGTGACATAGAATTCTATGTTTTTCGACTGCCCATTTTTCATTTTGTGCAAAGCTGGTTAATAGCTGCTCTTGTCGTTTCGCTGGCTTTATCAATTGGCATGTACTTTTTGCACTTTAGTCTTCGTGGTGCGGTTTTCACACTTACAAAGCCTGTTCGAGCTCATATTTCTATCTTAGGAATTCTGATTTTACTACTTTTTGCGCTTGGCTATTATTTGAAAATTTTTGATCTTGTGTTTTCTCCGGGTGGAGCGGTTGTTGGGGCTACCTATGCTGATGTACATGCTAGGGTTAATGCCTTTCGGATAATTATCGCAGTAATTTTTGTAGGGGCAGGGCTTTTAACCTTTAATATGTTTGGTGGACTTGGTACTCGTTTAATGATAGCTGCGGTGGGATTGTGCGTTGGTGGGGCAATTTTAATAGGATTGGTTTACCCGAATGTTATCCAGAGGGTGGTTGTTAATCCGAATGAATTACGGCGGGAGGCCCCGTTTATTGAGCGAAACATCGAATTTACAAGGGCTGCCTTTGCCTTAGATAGAATTGAGGCCAAAGATTATCCCTTGGCTACCGATGAAGCAATTTCTCCCCAAATGATTGAAGCGAATCAGGAGACTGTAAATGATGTCCGGCTTTGGGATCATCGGCCATTCCGTTCTATTCTCAATCAAATTCAATTTTTCCGACTTTACTATACTTTCCCGAATGTCGATGTTGACCGATATGTTGTAAATCAGGATGGCGAAACGCGTCTTCGACAGGTAATGTTGGGAACTCGTGAGCTTGATTCAGCGAATTTGCCGGAAGAAGCTCAATGTTGGATTAACCGGAAATTGCAGTTTACACATGGGTACGGAGCGGTTGTATCGCCCGTGACGGAATTTACCCAAGAGGGAAGTCCGATCTTCTTTGTGAAAGATATGCCTCCTACTCAGGATATTATCCCGCTTGAGCGCCCTGAAGTTTATTACGGGGAGATAAGCGAAAACTTCGTAATTGTGAACTCGAATCAGCCCGAACTTGACTTCGCTCCCACATCTGGTGAGCCTGTTTATACGTCATATCAAGGTGATGGAGGGGTTACTTTATCTGGGTTTTTGCGTAGGGTGGTTTATGCATGGCAATTCCGAGATGTTAACATCCTTATTAGTGGAGAAATCAACTCCAAAAGTAAGATCCAATACCATCGTCAAATTCAACAGCGCGTCCAAAAACTGGCTCCTTTCCTTAGGTTAGATTCAGATCCCTATATTGTGTTAGATCAGGGGAGATTGTTTTGGATCCAGGACGCCTATACGGTCACCAAACAATTTCCCTACTCGACTCCGTTGAACCTTGAAGGAGAGAAGATAAACTATATACGGAACAGTGTGAAAGTGGTGATTGATGCTTATAGCGGGCATCCTACTTTATATGTGACAGAAGCAAGCGACCCCTTAGTACAGACGTACCAAAAAATATTCCCCGAATTGTTTAAAGGGTTGAATGAAATGCCCCCGGGTCTCCGCTCGCATATTAGGTACCCCCAAGATCTGATGGGAATCCAATCCCGCCAATATCTTATCTATCATATGACAGATCCTACAGAATTCTTTAACAAGGAAGACCAATGGAGTATACCCAATGAATACCTCCAAGGGGCTTTCGAGGAAATGCAACCGTATTTTCTTAATATGCGTCTTCCAGGAGAAGAGACTCTGGAATTCGTACAGCTTCTTCCTTTTACTCCGGCAAACAAAGAAAACATGGTAGCTTGGCTCGCTGCTAGGAGTGATGGTGAAAATTACGGTAAATTAATTGCCTATGCATTTCCTAAAGGTGTCACTATATTCGGGCCGGCACAGGTTGAAGCTCGAATTAGTAATGACCAAGATATTAAACAATTTTTTGCGTTAGTGTGTACTGGGGAGGCCAGCTGTATACGGGGAAACCTCTTGGTAATTCCTATGGAAGACGATTCTGGAAACAAGCAAATATTGTACGCCGAACCCCTATATCTTCAAGCGACTGGATTAGCCTTCCCTGAATTAAAGAAAGTTATTTTGGCAGATAGTAATGACGTGGTTATGGAGGATACCTTGGAGCAAGCCATCGCGTCGCTCACCAAGAGTTCGGCTCCCCTTTTGAGCAGACAGGAAAAACCCGAAGTCACTGTAGAAACCGGTAAATCGAAACTGGAGATAGCCCTTTCTAACTTAGTTGAGGCTTTGGGGAGCCTAAAAGAACAGTACACCTCTTTGGAGAAAGCTGTGTCAGAGATACAGGAAGCGACCGAAGGGTCATCGAAATGAGTTCTTGGATTGAAAAAGATGAAACGTATTACATGCCAGTGGCTAGACGTCAGCCTATTGTAATCACCCGCGGTCTGGGAACGACAGTTTGGGATGAAAATGATGTTCAATATCTTGACTTTACTTCTGGATGGGCTGTAAACAACATAGGGCATTGTAATCCCGTACTTGTTGAAGCAATTCGAAAACAGGCAGGGACCCTGATTCAAACGTCTAATCAATTTTATACCGTCCCTCAATTAGAACTTGCTGAATTCCTGACCCAAAATAGCTGTTTGGACAAAGTATTCTTTTGTAACAGTGGGGCAGAGGCTAATGAAGGGGCAATTAAGCTGGCTCGGAAATTTGGAAAACTAAACTTAGATGGCGCTTACGAAATTATTGCAACGGTAAATTCTTTCCATGGACGGACATTAACCACAGCGGCAGCCACTGGAAACGTGCATTACCAAGAAAATTTTACACCAATGACCCCGGGCTTCATCCATGTTGAATATAACAACATTGAGGCCCTCCAAAATGCTACAAATAACAATACTTGTGCAGTCATTTTAGAACCGGTTCAGGGAGAGGGTGGGGTTATTATCCCGGATGGGCAATATTTGAAGCGGGTTCGCGAATTGTGTGATGAGAAGGGGATTCTTCTGATACTCGATGAAGTGCAAACTGGGATGGGACGTTTGGGGGCCTTATTTGGTTATCAGCGGTTTGATATTGAACCAGATGTTATGACGTTGGCAAAAGGTCTGGGCGGAGGAGTGCCAATTGGAGCCTTTCTTTCTAAATCTCATTGTGATGTGCTTCGTCCAGGTGATCATGGCTCAACATTTGGGGGTAATCCATTAACCTGTGCGGCTTCGTTTGCCGTTGCCAACTTCATTGTAGAACAGGGAATACCTGAAAAAGTGTTAGAAAGTGAACGAATCCTTATGGATGGCCTTGAGGCTATAAAAGCCCGACACGAAACTCTCATAAAAGAGGTCAGGGGAATGGGATTGCTCTTGGCTGTTGAGTTCTACGAAGATATCGGACCTCAGATCGTTTCTATTTCTAACGACAATGGATTGCTTTTGAACCCTGTTCGCCCAAATGTTGTCCGATTCATGCCACCATTAACGGTGTCTGAAACTGAAATTCGAGAAGCGGTTGATAGGTTTGGGAAGGCTGTTGATTCTTTGTCGACTAAGTGACCTTACGAACGTCATCTGGGAATTGATTGGTAGGAAGTTATGACTAATAGTGCTCGGGTAATTTTAGCTTATAGCGGCGGATTGGACACGTCAGTTGCCATTCCATGGATTAAAGAACAATTTGGTTTAGATGTTGTAACTTTGACCCTTGAATTAGGCCAAGGACGCGATTTAGAAGAAGCTCGACAAAAAGCCTTGAAATCAGGGGCAGTCGGAGCTCATATCGCTGATGTTCGGAAGGAATTTGTTACTGAGTTTGTTTGGCCCGCTTTACGAGCGGGAGCACTTTATGAAAGTAAATATCCTCTTGCTACGGCCTTGTCTCGTCCCCTTATCGCTCGGCACTTGGCAGATCTTGCTGTCTCTGAAGGAGCCACCGCTGTTGCCCATGGATGTACCGGCAAAGGCAATGATCAGGTTCGATTGGAGTTGGGTATCGTAGCGCTAGCACCGAATTTGAGTGTTATTGCCCCCGCTCGACAATGGGGAATGAGTAGGGAAGATGAACTTGAATATGCGAAAGCCCGGGGAATCTCGACTCCAGTGTCGGTTGAAAACCCTTATTCAGTTGATGAAAATCTTTGGGGGCGTTCAATTGAAGCGGGAAAACTAGAGGATCCGCTATTTGAGCCTCCTGAGGAAATTTATGCATGGACGAAATCGGTTAATGAAACGCCTAACGAGCCTACTTATTTGGAAATAGAATTGCGAGAAGGCGTCCCATTTGCAATCGACGGGAAACCCATGGAGGGGATTTCCATGATTGAACACCTAAACGAACTTGCCGGATTTAATGGGATAGGCCGTATTGACCATCTTGAGAATCGATTAGTTGGGATAAAATCCAGGGAAATTTACGAGGCCCCAGCCGCTGTGGTCCTCAATATTTGCCACCGCGCCTTAGAAGAATTAACTTTGACGAAAGACCAGCACCGGTTCAAAGATCTGGTTTCAGGCCATTATGCGGATTTGGTCTACAATGGACTTTGGTTTACGAAACATCGGGAAGACCTAGACCAGTATGTCTCAAGCTCCCAACGATTTGTAACAGGTATGATTCGAGTGAAACTTCATAAGGGAACCTGTTCAGTAGTTGGTAGGAGTTCCCCTTATAGTCTCTACTCTTATGAACAAGCGACTTATGATAAATCTGATCAATTTGATCATCTTGCCTCAGAAGGATTCATAAAAATTTATGGTTTACCGACTGGTACTCAGGCAAAGTTTCAGCCTCCATCCAGTTAGATTTGATGTTGGGTCTTCCCATTAGAAGTTAGGTGGATTATGAGAGGAAAAGGCTACACTGCCTCTATTTCGTACGACCGCCGTCTATATAAGGAAGATATTGCCGGGTCGATTGCCCACGTAAAAATGTTGGCACGTCAAGGGATCCTTTCCGACAGAGATTCAAAAACAATTGTTTCAGGACTTGAAGCAATTTTGCGTGAAATCGCTGAAGGGATATTCCCTTGGAAGGAAGAACTGGAAGACATTCATATGAATGTCGAAGCTCGTTTATATGAAATCATTGGTTCTGTCGCTGGAAGGATGCATACCGCCCGTTCTAGAAATGATCAAGTAACTACTGATTTACGTCTTTACGTAAAATCAGCTATTGATAGCACGTGGGCGGGTATAGTAGCTCTCCAAACAGCTATCCTAGATCAGGCAGAAAAGAATATCAGTGTTGTAATGCCAGGGTACACACATCTTCAAATGGCGCAACCAGTCCTTTTAGCACATCATCTTTTAGCCTATTTTGAGATGTTGGAAAGAGATAAAGATCGATTGCAGGAGGCATTTGCAAGAGTTGACGTTCTTCCCTTAGGAAGTGGGGCGTTGGCCGGCTCTCCTTATCCCCTAGATCGAGATTTTGTAGCAAAAGAACTTGGATTCAGTCGAATTTCTTCTAACAGTATGGATGCCGTATCCGATCGAGATTTTGTACTAGATTACATGTATTCTTCTTCGGTCATAATGACCCATCTATCTCGTTTAGCCGAGGAAATGGTTTTGTGGTCGTCCGAGGAATTTGGTTTCGTAAGGATGGGTGAGAATCATTCTACCGGTAGTAGTATCATGCCTCAGAAGCGAAATCCAGATTTCGCGGAGTTGGGCCGGGGGAGAAGCGGAAGAGTGTATGGTAACCTTGTTGGATTCCTCACTACCTTGAAAGGTCTACCTTTAACCTATAATAGGGATTTACAAGAAGATAAGGAAGGACTTTTTGATTCGATTGATACAGTCCTATCTACCCTTGACGCGTTTACAGGGATGTTGGAAGACATAAACTTTGATAGCAATAAAATGTTGGAAGCGACGGAGAAGGGATTTATGCTTGCAACAGACTTGGCAGATTATTTGGTTAATAAAGGTTTACCCTTTCGGGAATCTTATGACGTTATAAAGGCTCTCACCTCGTACGCCCAAACTGAAAAGAAAAGTTTTGATCAATTATCTTTGGCGGAATACCAACAATTCTCTTCCTTGTTTGGGGATGAGGTGCTAAAAATTGATCTTGAGAGTTCATTGATGGCTCGGTCTGTATCAGGGGGCACGGCTCCTTCCAATGTGAAATCAGAACTACGGAGGGCGCGAAAAATTGTTGATAGCATTAAGATTTGATATGACGCCGTCCATCAGGAATTCCAGTTAAATCAGTATAAAAAGGAAAGCATGGAAACTAAACAACCAGTAAAATTAGCCCCTTCAATTCTCTCAGCTGATCTAGGTCAGCTAGGAGAGCAAATCAGCCAAGTTGCTCAGGCAGGAGCTGATTACATCCATGTATACATATTGGACGGGCATTTTGTTCCAAATATTACTTTTGGGCCGTTATTGGTAGAGGCGATCAGGCCCCATACGACGCTACCATTGGACGTTCATCTTATGATAGATGACCCTGATAAGTTTATTCCAGAATTTGCTCGTGCAGGAGCCAATATTTTGACCGTTCATGTAGAAGCATGCAAGCATCTACATAGGACGATTCAGTTAATTAAAGGCTTTGGATGTAAGGCAGGGATCGCTTTAAATCCTGGGACTCCTTTGGATGCTTTGAATGCGGTGATCTCGGACGTAGATCTTGTTTTGCTTATGACCGTGAATCCTGGATTCCCAGCTCAAAAGTTTATTCATTCTGTGTTAGGCAAGATCCAAGTTCTTCGAAATACATTGAATGAACAGGAACTTTCTATCGACTTGGAAGTCGATGGGGGGATTAATTCAAATACTGCTGCATCAGTAATCAAGGCGGGCGCCCGGGTGCTTGTATCCGGTTCGGCAGTTTTTAATAATGACTTTTCTGTGTCAGAATCGATGGAACGTTTGTTTCAAAGTATTCGTGAGGCTTGATGAAATAGAGCTTGGAATTTCTCTATTTGTGATCAACGAAGTTCGAGGAAATTGATCATTCGATTAGGTGGTCTTATGCTGGCTTCGGATGCACCTCGTACAGGCGAAAACCCTTTTATTGGACCCGTTTTGAAGCACTCGTGTCCGATGGACATTTGGGAGCCAGCGCGTGTTCGTATGTCGGTTGGAGTGACTAACGTTCCTCCCGAATTGTCCAATTTTCCCGCATATGTCGCAATGTGCCATGACATCCTTTTGACGCTGTAAAATGAATTTTGTAAAATCTTCAGTAGACTTTACCATAAATTATTGGGTCTAGACAAGCTGTTAGCTTCCAGGTGATACCTGTTTGCCCAATTTAAAGGGAGTGAAATTCAATGACAGCCTCCTCCGTTACGATTGACGGAATGATGTTATCCAGGATGCTTACATCAGCAGAAATAGTATTGGAAAAAAACCTAGAGGGAGTGAACGCTCTTAACGTTTTCCCTGTGCCTGATGGAGACACGGGAACCAATATGTTGTTGACTTTGCGTGCTGTTATCGAAGAAATCAATAAATCCCCTCAAGATTCCTTGGGGGAAATGAGTAAAATGATGGCTCGGGGAGCCTTGTTGGGTGCTCGAGGAAATAGTGGGGTAATACTTTCTCAATTTCTTAGAGGCTTTTCGAGTGAATTCGATGGCGTAGAGGAAGCTGACGGAGACTGTCTCGCTCATGCCTTCCATCAGGGAGCGGTTGCGGCTTATTCGGCTGTGGGTGACCCGGTGGAAGGAACAATGCTCACGGTAATGAGAGTCACGAGCGAGTCGATGATTAATTCAGTGACTGTCTTAGGCCTACATCCATTTGACCCGGATATCGTTGAGGTCTTGGAAAACGGACTTCATGTTTGCGAGCAGGCGGTGTTGGATACCCAGAAGCAGCTACCAATCCTACAAAATGCTGGGGTTGTTGACGCGGGCGGTAAAGGATTTGAACTCATTATCAGGGGTTTTTTGGCAGAATTAAAAGGTGAAGATCCTCACGAAATAATTTTAGATTGGGCTACCACAGATACAACGATCAGTAAGGAATTTCTGGCTAATTCACAAGAGCAAATTTTTGGATATTGTACTCAAGTACTGTTTAGTGGAACAACATTGAATCCGGAATCCATCCGTTCAGAATTAATGAAAATAGCTGATTCTACGGTGGTTATTGGAGATGAGAGTCTAGTAAAAGTTCATGTGCATACCTCGGACCCGGGCCCTGTACTTAGTTTAGGTGCTTCGTTAGGTACGTTGAGAGATGTGAAAATTGAGAGCATGGATGAACAACATGAAGAGTTTCAAAAGTATCATACTGATCAAGTAGAGATGGTTCCTTTAGGGGTAGTCACCGTTGCTTGGGGGAGTGGGTTTGAAACTCTTTTCGCTGCGCTTGGAGCTCGTGAAGCCGTAGAGGGGGGACAAACCATGAATCCTAGTTGCCAGGACCTTCTTGATGCTACGATAGCTTCACGGTCAGATACCGTGATACTACTACCTAACAACCGAAATATTGTGCCTACTGCCCACCAGGCAGCTGGTCTTTCGGAGATTCCAATTGAGGTTGTGGAAACAACGTCTATTCAGCAAGGGATAGCTGCAATTCTAGCTTTCGATCAACAGGAAGACTTAGCCAGCAATTTAAATGCCATGAATCGAGCTATCTTAGATATTCGTTCTGGGGAAGTTGTAACGGCGATACGGAATTCCACGTTGGATGGGCAATTTGTTGAAGCAGGGCAAATTATTGGTGCTATTGAAAATGAGTTGGTTTGTCTTGGGAGCTCTCCGGAGCAAGTTGTCCGGGGTATGATTGAGGCAATGGTTCCTGGGGATGGGTCATTAGTCACTCTCTATTGGGGTGGCGATGTTAGAGAAGCCGATTCTGAGGAACTCCTTGGTACGTTGAAGGACGGCTTTCCCTCGGTTGAGTTTGAGCTAGTTTATGGGGGCCAGCCTTATTACCATTACCTTGTTTCTATTGAAGGATGAAATTTCGGTGAAATAACCATTACAGGCCGGATATAAATGTTACGGGTGTAGTAAGACTATGGCCAATCGTTCAAATTTCAAGAACTCTAACCCGTCTTCGAACCGGAATAATAGTTCTCTGGATCGTTTAGTTTCTTTCGTAAGAATTCTTCACCTAGAGCAGAACAGGCAATATGATAATCGAGCAGTCGTAGGTGGATTGGACCGGTTTATTGAAGATTGGGCCAAATCTTTTAGTGGAAAATCAGGGTCAAGGATCGAGTTCTCCCCTCAAAATATTTCACAGGCATCAGGTTTTACCCAACCGTATGGCCTCCTTTCTTCTTCCGATAGGGCAAAATGGGTTTCAGGTTTACTGAATGTGCTTTCCAAATCAAATGATTACCAAGAAAATCCTGTAGTTAAGAAATTGGATAATAAGGGAATAACCCTTGACTCTTTGGTGACAGAACTTCGCGGAGTTGGGTCACAAATCGGCTCTAAGTTGCGAGTTTTGGGGCTAACTAAGGTCCACGAATTACTTTACCATTTTCCTCGTCGGCATTTTCCAATTGTGACAATTGAAAACCTCTCTATAGAAGAGGAACAAGGGATAATCGGAACCGTTTGGGAGGTTCGGTCGATCAAGCTTGGGATGCCGGCTAAACCTGCAACTGAAGGATTCGTCGGTGATACCACAGGGAACATCCGTGTCATTTGGTTTAACCAACCCTACGTGGCACGTACAGTCCGTTCGGGTGATCGACTACTCGTTACCGGCCATCTAAGGCCATTCAAAGGACAAAGGACGTTTGACGCAACCTCTTATGAAATCGTTTCCCCTATCGATGAAACCATGAAAGCAGGCCGCCTATTGCCTATCTATCCTTCAACAGATGGGCTTTCCCAACGGGTTTTACGAAGAACCGTGAGATTAGCGATCCGAGAAGTGGCCTCACAGGTGAAGGATTTCCTTCCCAAGATAATCCAGGAACGACAACAACTTATTGGCCTTCAAAATGCCCTTCTGAGTTATCACTATCCTAAGGATTTAAAAGAACGTGAGGATGGACGAAGAAGATTAACTTTCAATGAATTCTATCTCAACCAGCTGTGCATCCTTTCTAGAAAAATGGATTGGCAGGTGAGAGATTCCGGCATCTCGATTCAGACGCATAGAATAGCATTGGACAAATTTATCGAATCATTGCCGTTCCCGTTGACACAAGCGCAAATTCGTGTTTTGGAAGAAATTTTGTCGGAATTGGCAGACAAAAAACCAATGTCGAGACTTCTTCAAGGGGATGTGGGAAGCGGAAAAACTGTCGTTGCATTGGCGGCCATGTTAGTTTGCGCCAATGACGGCTACCAAGTGGCCATGATGGCCCCTACTGAAATTTTGGCTGAACAACATTTCTTGACTATTAAACGTTTATTGAACGCCGTGTCTAGCGATTCAAAAACCCCCCATGAGATGCATGTTTCATTTGGGGGAGAAAAAAACTCATTTAATATCGGGTTTTTAGTAGGAAGTATGCGAAAACGTGAAAAACAATTTCTGAAAGAAGAATTAGTCCGAGGAAGTATTCGGATTGTAATTGGTACCCATGCCCTCATTCAGGATGATGTTAAAATCCCAGGGTTAGCCCTTGCGGTAATCGACGAACAGCAAAGATTTGGGGTGGCCCAGCGGCAAAATTTAGGGCAGAAGGGAATGCGCCCCCATATATTGAGCATGTCAGCTACTCCGATTCCAAGAAGTCTCGCTCTTACTTTGTATGGTGATTTGGATATCTCCATAATTGATGAATTACCATCCGGAAGACAGAAAGTTACAACGAGATGGCTCAAACCTTTCCAACGAAACGTCGCTTATGAATTTGTTGATCAAGAAATTCAACAAGGACGCCAGGCATTCGTGGTGTGCCCATTGATCCAAGAGTCAGAGTCTCTGCAAACGAGAGCTGCGGAAGATGAGCATCGAACTTTAAGCTCTGAGATCTATCCACACCGTCGGGTTGGATTACTGCATGGACGCTTACCAATTACCGAGAAAATCCAAGTTATGGAAGAATTCCGAACGGGTGAATTAGATATTCTAGTTTCCACCCCGGTCGTAGAAGTAGGAGTAGACGTTCCCAATGCGTCTGTGATTCTCATCGAAAGTGCGGATAGATTTGGTCTTTCTACTCTCCATCAGTTCAGGGGAAGGGTTGGAAGGGGAAAACATTCGAGTTATTGTTTGCTGCAATCAGACGATCCATCCTTTGAAGCTCAGGAGAGACTAGCTATTTTGGAGAGCGAATCAAGCGGTTTTAAGGTCTCTGAGGAAGATTTGCGCTTAAGGGGTCCTGGAGAGCTATTTGGGACAAAACAGAGTGGATTACCTGATTTAAAATTGGCTGGGATTGGTGATTTGGACATATTAGCTCCTGCCCGGGATGAAGCATGGGAAACATTGAAAGTAGATCCGCTACTTGATCAAACTTCCCATATTGAACTAGCTAATATTGTCGGACCAATGCGGCTAGCGATGGAGCGTAGCGTAAATGGAGGGTAAAGCAATTCTATCGATGTAAAGCCTTCGGCTGAGTTTACCACCGGCTCGTGTGTCGGGTAGAATGAATCCATGGTTGTAACTGATAAAATAGAAATTCTCATCGAGCAAGCCTTAGAAAAAGCCCAGAAAGCGGGGGTTTTACCTGCTTCGGTAATTCCGGAATCAAAGATCGAACGCCCTCAAAACTCTGAGCATGGTGATTTCGCGACTTCTCTTCCTTTGAAATTAGCCCGTACTATGAAGATGCGACCTATCGATATTGCTCAACATATGGTTACCTTTATTCCTGAGGCCCCTGAAATATCTCATGTTGAAGTGGCCCCACCAGGTTTTATTAATTTTACCCTTGCTTCTTCTTGGCTGAAAGAACAGGTGAACAATATAATTGAAGCTGGATTGGAATTTGGAAGTAATTCTCGGAATCAAGGAAAACGAATCCAGGTCGAGTTTGTAAGTGTAAATCCTACAGGGCCAATTCATGTTGGACATGCCCGAGGAGCCGTCATGGGCAGTTCATTATCGTCCATTCTACAAATAACGGGATATGAGGTTACACGCGAGTATTATATTAACGACGCGGGGACTCAGATGGATTTGTTCTTTCGCTCTCTCTTGGCTCGTTACCTTGAGCTACAAGGGAAAACCGCAGAATTTCCGGATGGAGGTTACAAGGGAACTTATGTGACTGAAATTGCGTCTGATCTTCTTCGTGAAAAGGGAGAGAAGATCCCTAGTTCGGTGGAAGAGGGAGCGATTAAGGAGATTGGTCCGTGGAGTTTATACCGAATGCTTTCCGATATAGAAAAGGACCTTAAAGAGATTGGGGTGGTATTCGACTCTTGGTTCAGTGAGAAAAGTTTGTTTGAAAGTGGAGTTTATTCGAGAACTATGGAGACCTTGTCCCAAAAGGGATTCTTAATGGAGAAAGACGGTGCTACTTGGTTTAAGTCTTCAGAATTGGGGGAGGATAAAGACAACGTCGTAATCCGAAGAGATGGAAGTCCAACGTATTTTGCTTCGGATGCTGCGTATCATTTTAATAAGTTTGTGGTTTGTGGATACGATAAGGTAATTGATATCTGGGGAGCAGATCATCAGGGACACGTTGGACGACTCTATTCAGTTCTAGATGCTTTAGCAATTGAACCAAACAAGTTAACAATTATTATTTCGCAATTAGTTGCCCTAAAAAAAGATGGGATGGCGATTCGGGCCTCCAAAAGAACTGGTGAATTGATTACTTTGAAGGAACTGTTTGAGGAAGTAGGGTCCGATGCTTGTCGATATTTCTTTCTTACCCGCTCCCCAGATGCTCAGATGGAATTTGATATCGATTTAGCTACGAGGAAGACTCAGGAGAATCCTGTCTATTATATTCAATACGCATTCGCTAGAATTTCAGGAATAATCCGTCAGGCTAATCAGCTTGGGATAATAGATGAAGAATCGTGCGTTGAATTTCTTTCAACGGAAGAAGAATTTCAACTGATTCGGAAAGTTCTGCAGTTCCCCGAATTAATTGACCTTATTGCGGAAACCTTGGAGCCACATCATCTCCCTCACTATGCATTAGAGTTAGCGACTACCTTCCATTCGTTTTACGACCGATGCCGTGTTATTTCCGACGACATTCCGCTCACCAAGGCGAGGTTACGATTAGTACGGATGGCCCAGATCGCCTTACGAAGGTCGCTAGAACTAATGGGAATGAATGCTCCCGAGCAAATGTAAAACAGTTCAAGGTTAGACGCAGAATTATTGAGGGGCTATAACCCATGTTCTTTAAAGGTTTTTCCTTTTTGGATATAGGTGGACAAGATTTGGCGGGTCAATTCAATGTGTCGTTCTTGGACTGGTCCTGTTACACGTCCAGGACAACCCAAGACTACTGAACGCGGGGGAATGTTTGACCCTTCTAAAACTACTGCCCCACTTCCGATTACTGAGTATTCCCCAATTGTGCCTCCATTGACGATAGCTCCACTTCCAATTAGGACGTACTCTCCAACGAGATCTGCGTGACATAAAACATTGTGTCCAATAACTACGTTGGGTCCAATTTTGGCGTCACGATCAGCATGGACAGTGCTGTTGTCTTGAATACAGCTATTCTCCCTTATGACAAGATGACCACTGTCAGCTCGGATAACGGCTCCAGGCCAAATATTAACGTTTGCTTCAATTTCAACATTACCAACTATGTATGCGGTTTCGCTTACAAATGCGGATGGATGGATTTGTGGTGATTTCCCTTTGTAGGAACGTAGCATTTAAATCTCCAAACGTTTAGATTAGCTGAAGTGAGGTAAGGGTTTTATTCCAGGTCGGGGGTGAAAGATTCTCATTGATCCATTCTCTTATCCTAATCTTAATTGAGGGATAACGTCCTGATCCAGCATCGCTTCTGATGGCCTAGCGAGGGGTACACTTGAGAAAAATGCAGCCCCTGCAATCATTGCGCCATTATCTGTGCACAATATGGGTTTAGGCACCAGAACTGGTAGTGTAGCCCTTGTTTCCATTTCGGATCTTAACATTGAGTTGGCTGCTACTCCTCCTCCAAGGATTATCCCCTTACATTTATAAAGAGTCGCTGCTTGCAAGGTTTTGGTTACCAAAACATCAACGACCGCTTCTTGGAATCCAGCCGCGATGCTCATCTGGTGTGTTTTATCTATATTTTCAGGACTAAGAGGAGACTCTCCTTTTTTGGGGTAGATCCCTAATAATTGTGCTCGATGCATCGTCGCAGTTTTGAGTCCTGAAAAGCTAAAATCTAACGTTCCTTTTAACCATGCCCTCGGTAATACCTCACTTTTTTCAGCTGATTCCGCAATTCTTTGGATTTGAGGCCCTCCTGGAAATCCAAGCCCTAATACTCTAGCTGCTTTATCGAACGCCTCCCCAGCTGCGTCATCAACGGTTCGACCAATCAGTTGATATTCTCCATGATCCTGCATGTAAAGAAGATCTGTATGTCCTCCTGAAGCTATGAGGCACATTAATGGGAATCCGGGTTGGGTGTCCGGTATATATTTTTCTTCCAGCCAAGCGGCATAGACATGACCTTCTAGGTGATTGATTCCAATGAGGGGTAAATTTAATGCTAGTGCTAGTCCTTTTGCGAAATTAGTTCCTACCAAGAGAGCTCCTGCAAGGCCTGGTCCATTGGTAACACTAATAGCGTCTAATTCGTTTGGTTTAACCCCCGCTTGCCGAATAGCTTCTTGATATATAGGGATCATTGAAAGGAGGTGTTGACGGGATGCGACCTCTGGAACGATTCCACCATACCGCGCATGAATATCAACTTGAGAAGCTATAACGTTTGAGAGGATATTCTTCCCATCTTCCACTACGGCGAGTGCTGTTTCATCGCATGATGTTTCAATCCCAAGGATTCGCATAATCTTCCTTTCTAAAACACTGGCGTGATGTCAGAAAAAACAACTGATACGGTTGAATATATCTTAGGGCGACAACAATTGTTCATTCCTTAACATCCATTGGTCAATCATTTCTTTTCTTCCGTTCCCTATTATTTAACCCGTTTTGTAAATTTTATCCTTAGAAACCAATCTGGGCTAAAATGGTAAGATTGTGTTACTTGAGGGAATTTTCCTGAATAATCCCTTTAGATAATATTGGTTTCGTATCTTCCAAGGTAGAGAAATACGAAATATCCGTTAAATCACTGCGTAAAGGTGTAATCGAAATTCTTTGCGCCCTGATACACGCTATATCCGTACCGGGTGCCGATTCTGGCTGTGGCTTCGTCCTACTGATCCAATACCAATTCCAACGACCAACTTTCCCTTCATGGATGTCATCAGAATAACTTCGATTGCCTAGATGGGTAATCTCCACCCCGGTTATTTTTTCCGGGGGAATGCTTGGGACATTTATATTCAAAAGAAGAGGTCTATCCTGAGAGCCGGAGGTTTTGTCGCTATTTTGGGTATAAGAAGGTGGTGATCGGAACAGCCCGTGGTTTTCGGTAATTAAATTTGATAGCAATTTAGCGGCAGCCTCAAAATTAACCTCTGATAGAGCCGTTACTGATATAGCAATTGATGGTATTCCACGGAAGTATCCTTGAAGGGCAGCTCCGACAGTTCCTGAAACAAATACATCGTCTCCAAGATTGGCCCCAGCGTTTATTCCAGATACGAGGAGGTCTATTTTACCTTGTACCAGTCGTTCTAGACCGAGGATTACACAGTCAGCCGGAGTTCCTTGAATGGAATATGCTGTTATCCCATCCGGAAAGCCTGAAACAAGGTCAGCTAAAATCGGGGCTTGAAGAGAGATTGCCGAGCTCGCTCCACTTTTCTCCCTGTCCGGTGCGCAGACAATTAATTCGGAGAAGGGGTATAGAGCTTGGGCGGCTCTTCTAATTCCTGGGGCATTTATTCCATCATCGTTTGTAAGCAAAATTCTCATATGATTCCTTAGGGATACTTAGCTTGCGTAAAGTGGTTAATCACTGGTTCTACGAAAGATTGGTAGACTCGTTTCTTTGTAAACAAATAGAAAAAAAGTGCTTGTACTCCGCCAGCGGGCCCTCCTCTTTTGGTCTCATAGGTGATTGTCCATTGCGTCCCCAAATTAGCCGTCGTAAAGGTATCCGTGCGGTTTGCCCAGTTGGAGTCAATAGCTTCCATAGATCGTCTATTCGGGAAATCAAAGGTACAACGCCAAGTCAAATCGTATCCATCCTGAGAGTCTTTGGTTGTAAGTATGTTAGCTTCGATTTTTTGAATGTCTCCATGTTTTTTGGTGAAAAGGGTATGATCAAAAATTCCTTCAAAGTCATAGGCGGTAACAAAGGTGTACACCTGATCTATCGTTCCTGGGATGAATGCGGAAACTTGGAGCTTGGCCATAAAAATTTTCCTAGTTTATTAATTCAGTGGTTCCAATTTTAATTACAAATTGGGCCGTTTATCAGTAGAGTCTAATTTCCCGTCTTCTCAAATTTCTCCCTTAGGCAGAGGAATCGTTGGCTGTTTGGCGAAAAGGATCAAAATGGAACCGCTGCTTGTTAGCAAAGACATTGCTATAAATCCGGCAAAATATGTGCCCTGAATATCGTGTAGCCAACCCAATAAAATTGGCGTAAGGAGCCCAGTCCAGCTCATTATAAAATTTCCTACTCCATATATAGTTCCATAATTCCGACGTCCAAAATAATCTCCTCTTATTGAAGAGAGAAGCGGGCCTCTTCCAGCATGACCGATACCAAATAATACCGCGAATAGTAGAGCAACAGGAAAGGATTTGGTGAAAGCGAGTATAACACCCCCCAAGGATTGAATTAAGCAATAGATACTAATTGCGTATCGTTTATTGACGTGATCTCCTACTACGCTTCCGAATATACGCCAGATAACTTCCACTATTCCTAGAATCGCCATAATTACGGCTGCTAATTGCAATGAAAGCCCCACGTCAGTCAAATGGGGTATACCGTGAATACTAATTGCGCTCGTGGTAAATCCTGTTGCAGCATGAGTGAGAGGAATCAGCCAAAATGCTTTAGTTCGGATCGCTTGCATGAGGGTAAATTCTGGGTCTTCTTGGGTTTGGATTTTGGAAACAGCTTGTTCTTTAGCCGGATCATTTTCATCTTCCAAGCTTTTTGGGGGACTAAGAAATCTGCTGAGAGGGTAACCGCTTATCAGTAGAAGTATCCCAATTCCAGCCGAAGTTTCTCTCCAGCCAAAATAGGAAAAACTCCAAGCGATCGGGAGCCCCAAAACGTATGCTAGGCCGAAGGCAGAAGTTGTGATTCCTAAGGCCTGATTCCGTTTTTGTTTAAACCACCAATTTACTGCTGTTAGTACTGGAACCAGACCTCCGATCCCAGCGCCGGTAGTAATGACTACGAGAGCAGCATAAAAATGCCATGGAGCGTGAATCAGGCCAAGTAGAAAGAACCCTGCCCCTCCAATCATAAATCCGACGAATACCATCTGATGCGGCCCTATTCTGTCGGCAAGATAACCTTCTATAGGGGCTAGGATGCTATTTTCTAGACGGATAAGAGAGAATGCTCCTGAAATAAGTGTTCTGCTCCATTGGAGTTCGCGTTCTATCGCCACAAAAAATAACCCCATTGAACCACCGGATTGAAACCCATTTAAAATGAAAAGGCTCGCGCTTCCGGATAGCACAACCCACCAGCCATGATATATACCTCTTAGGCGATTCGATATATTAAACATATTTAATCTTTGGGTCTATAAACATCATTAGGCTAAAATTAAATTTTATCTGTCGTTGGCATTTATAACGACAGTATAACAGTATGCCTTGTGATAGAGGAGCGTATATTGTGGAGTTGAGGAATTCTCTTTCGCTTGACGCCAATGTAGGGGCTAGATATAATCCCCGCCTAGTAATACGATAGATTTTTCAAGGATTCCAAACATGGGCCGGTAGCTCAGTCGGTTAGAGCGCAGCTCTGATAAAGCTGAGGTCGGAGGTTCGAGTCCTCCCCGGCCCACCATCTTTTTAAGAGCTAATTTTTGGTTATTTTCCCCAGAAGCCAAGAGATTTATTGCATCGAATTTTTATCTTGAATTCGTAAAGGGTAACCAGCGGCACAACGCTCTCATTAGAACTTTGTGTCTAACTCCAAGCATAGAAGAGAGGTAAGAATATATCTATTCGTCTAACCAAGTGGTTGCGTAATCAGTGTTATTTTGGACGTTTTGATGGGGAATCGGAACACCTTTTACATGTGAACGATAGGCAAGGACAGATACTTCCCACCACCAGAATGTTCCGTAGGATTGTTCGTAGGAGAAATATCTTTCAAATTCCTTGGTAATTTTCGCCCTTTCAATTGCATCCGCAGTCGTGTTTATTTTATCCAAAAGCTCGTCTACTTTGGGGTCACCATGTCTGGCTAAAGCATGTGGATTGGTACTGATGTAATTGGCTGCGGTTTCTGAGGGGAACAAAGATGGCATGCTGGCGAGTTGCAACTGATAATTCCCCGATTGGGTTTTTTCTTCGATAGTCCCGATATCCGCCATATTAAGCACGGGATTTAGCCCTAATTCTCGAAGCTGGTTGTCAAAATATTCGCATTGGGTGATATAAACATTTCTACAAAGTACTTCGACCGAGAGATTAGTGTAACCAGCATCCTTGATAATCGAACGAGCTTCATTTCTGTCTTGTTCCTTTGTAGAGGCTCGGAATCCCTCCCACTCATTCACATCTGAATTCCCCCAGGGTGATCCTGGAGGCCAAATCGACCCGACCACAGCGTTCCCGCCATGAACAGTTTGAACCCCTTCTTGGCGATCAAGAAATAGGTTTACCGCTTTTCGGAGCTTAATGTCGTTAAATGGGGGTTCCACACTATTAAACATGGATGCCCATGGAAAATAGAGTACCCTTCCAAACCAAGCTTTTTCCTGCATTTCTTCCCGGATCTTGTTTTCAGCTTCTGGATTAATATGGAAGCCGACCCCTCTGCTGGTCCCATCTAGCCGTCCAGCACGGAAGGCGCTTACCATTGCAGATCTATCTCGCATAATGACGAAGTCAATTCCATCCATATAAGGAAGGGAAAGGCCAGTAACTCCTTGTTCAAAATAGGTATCGGACCGTCTGACCCGGACGATGCTACCCTTGTCGTATTCCAGCATTTTGAATGGGCCCGCAGCTACCCAGCCATATTCGCTTGGTTGGATTTTAACGTTCTTTTTCTGAATTTCCTTTTCCACTAAATGTTTTGGATGACTGATGACGAGCTTTGGATCACTAAGAGCTTCCAACCAATGGGGATTAGGCGAGGAATGTGTAACTTTTATGGTAAGTGGATCCAAAACCTCCACCTGCTCAATAGATTGGAGGTTGGACAGGAATCGGGTAGGGCTCCGCCCTTCTGGTGGGTTGGTAGCGAGTTCTAACCAGTATGCTACATCCTCGGCAGTGAGAGGGGCGCCATCATGCCATTTTATGTTGGGATGAAGGGTAAAAGTCCAAATTTTACCCTCTTGTTCGGATTTCCATGTATCAGCTAAGAATCCTTCGATCGTATAAACGTCTTCTCTTTTAGATCTTACTAAACTTCCCCTGCCATATACGGAACCGATTACGTTGTGAAGACTGATTGATGATTGGTACATGGGGTCAGAGCCTGGGAGATCTCTTCGATGGGAAAAGGTGGCAATCCCTCCATATTGAGGTTCTTCTCCTTGATTCCTTACCCCTCCGTAAACTATCCCATCTGATTCAGTTATTTCTTCTGGAGCTGGTTCGGAGACAGGAGTCGGCTCTGGAGACGTAGGGGGCGTTGCCTGTGGCGTTAGTTCAGGACCATCGTTTGAGCAACCAAAGAGGATCATTGTGAAGGCTAGAGTAAGCAAAACTTGTACTTTTTTTTGCTGGATAGAAGATATCATAATTCATTACCCCAAAAAAAAATCCTCTGGCATGAGCCATGAGGATATCGAGTAAATTAAGTCTAACAGGTTTGTTTCTATATTGCAACTTCCCCCGAAGCTCTACTCACATAATGGTTCAGGCGCAAAGATTACGTCCCAAGTTAGCTTTAGATCAATCTTTAGAGAGGAACCATGAGGATAAATCTCCCCGGTTATTTTCTAGCCAAGCAGCGTTTAACTTGATACGTTCTAAGGATTGTTGAATCGTTCTCTGGGCGGATTGGGCTGGGTTTTCCTTGAAAAATGCTTCTACTTCTTGAACTTTTTCAAGTTCGGTAAACCCTCCGGTAATTGATACTAATCTCATAATTGCAAACCCCCCTCGTCCGTAGCGTCGGTCGAATTCCGTCCAGTTTTTCTTCAGGAATTCCCATGCAATGTTTCTGCCAGCTGGGTTTCCGGCCGATGATACAACTACTAAAGGAGTATCTTGTGCTCGAACTTCGGATCCAAGAGAACGGACTAAGGTATCCCTAAGGAAATCAGGGTTCCGCGCACGGGTAAGGGCACCGAGTATCCGCATCTTTTCTTCATGGAGGTCTACTGAATGGTAAAGGTCCCAAAGGATGTTATACGTGTCGTGGTCGCTATCCTGGGCAACGAGTCCGAAAACTACTCCTCTTAGGTCAGGAGGAAGTGAAGTTGGATCATTGAGGAAGGTTTGAAATCGGCTGTTGGCCTCGAATAAAATATCTTCGTCACCATAATGCCCACCTTGATTCAGAACAGTGCTACGCAAGAGAGCGTCTAAATGTCCTTCTCCTGGCTGAGAATCCCAACCAACTGATTGGGTAATTTGATTAAATAAATTCTTTGCCAAATTGTGGAAATCTGGAAGAAAAGGTTCTCCAGAAACGAGAGATTCTAGCCCTCTTAAATTTGCTGAAAGGTCTCCCCATACAGAGGCGTCAGTTTCTCCTTTGTAGGAATCAGCAATTGATAAGAAGAGTGTTGCTGGAGCCTCACCTGAACGCATAAGGGCATAAGCGTCATTTTGTAGGCCTAGTCTGTCCGTTGGGGGTAGTTCCAAGTTTCTTATAGCCGCACCTAATCTCTTCCATTCTTCAACAGCGTAATTAACCCGGTAAAAGCCAGTTTGTAATCCGTTTAGTTTTATCCAGCCAGAAGCAGTATCTGTCGCTAATGGAATTTGAGAATCGCTTCCGGTCAACAGAAAGGAGGTTTCTTTCCCAGTCTTCTCACTGGTAACACTTACCGGTACTTCCCATTTATTTTCTTCCTTTGACAAGGGATCGAGAAGGTTATCATAGAGGAAGCGTTTTTGGGTTACTTTAAGGGATGGCTGAATTGGAGCTCGGTCAATTTCTGCAAGAATCAGGGGGTATCCCATCTGTTTGGTCCAAGTATCCATAATGCGGGTAACCGGTTGGCCGGAAACATGCTCAAGAGACGCCCAAAGGTCTTTCGTTTCCGCGTTGCTGTATTGGTTCTTGTGGATGTAATCTCTGAGGCCCGACCGGAATACGTCCTCCCCTAAAAATTCTTCCAGCATACGTAATATGGAACCACCTTTACTGTAGCTGATAGCATCAAAGAGTTCCCGAATTTCTGATGGATCCTTTACCTCAGCTTCAATTGGATGTGAATTTCTCAGTCCGTCCAAGCTAAGGGCAGCATTAGTGTCTTGCGAAACGAATTGTGTCCACATTTGCCATTCAGGGTAAAGTTCGGCGACAGCTTTGTCCCCCATCCATGAGGCGAAACTTTCGTTCAACCAAAGGTCATTCCACCATTTCATTGTTACTAAATCACCAAACCACATGTGAGCCATTTCATGGGATACGACTTCAAGGATCCTCTGTCTTGTATTCGCGGCGGATTTTTCCGGATCAAATAGCAGCGCAGTTTCCCTATAAGTGATAGCTCCCCAATTCTCCATAGCCCCCGCGGCAAAATCCGGGATTGCTATGTGGTCCAATTTAGGAAGTGGATATGGGATGCCAAAATAGTCGTTGAAGTAGGACAATAAGGCGACTGCGTTTTCTAATGCATGAAGTCCCTGCTGTTCTTTCCCGCGTGTTGCAAATACTCGAACCAATGTTCCATTCGCTGCATGTGCTTCCACTGATGCGAGATCTCCAACAATAAAAGCAAGGAGATAAGTAGACATTATCGGTGTTTCCGCAAATTGAACGGCTTTTAAGCCATTGGGCAGGGCCTCTTCAGTTTCTATGGGCATGTTGGAAATAGCAGTGAGTTCGCTAGGCACAACAAGTGATACGTAGAAACTTGATTTAATGTTGGGTTCGTCCCAACAAGGGAAGGCCCTTCTTGCGTCAGTGGCTTCAAATTGGGTGGTAGCTAAGATACGCGGTGATCCATCCGGATCCTGGTATTCGCTCCGATAGAAACCTCGTAATTGATCATTCAACGTTCCTGAAAAAGATAAATTTAAAGTTCCTTGTCCAGGTTGAATGGTTTCATCAAAAGTAATAGTTACCGTCTCAGATTCTTCTTGTAGAGAGACCTCCGAAGGAGTGAGAATGGTCCCATCGGATATGGTGAGAGATGCGGAGTGAATTTCTAGTTCTATTGCGTTAAGAAAAATGTTTTTTGTGGGACGGATAATTTCGATAGAGATATCCTCTTCTCCAGTAAATAAAAATGAATCTAGATCCGGAGTAAGGGTTAGCCGATGGTTCAATGGAACGATATCATCTGGAAGCCGGAACTGGTTTGAACTTGTCATTTCCCCCCCTTTTTTTACCTAGGGTAATTGGGCTAGCCGGTATTCTACGTCCTTCTGTATCCGTAATCAATGGGTAAAAAGGATGACTACCCGTGGGGTTTTAGAGAAACACTAAATGGATCGGATTCGTTTCATTTAAGGTTTCGACTCGTTAGCAATCGAGAGAAGTTGATCTCTGAATTTGGTAAAGATGGACAGGGATTTTTCGAGCATTTCCTTCCAGCCAACGGATTGAGGAATCCTGATTGAAGATTCTCCAACCCGTACCTGCGGGCCCATAGAGTTTTGAAGTGCAATTCGCGCGCCTCCAACTGGCTGCATCATTCGTAAGATTATGGTTTTAGAATCAGATGTTATCGATTCGATGTGGGCCGTTCGCGCCTGTACTTTGACCTTTACCACAAATATAAGATTTCTCACCTCTTCTGGAAGAGGGCCGAATCTGTCTATTAATTCTTGTTCGATGGACGAACAATCTTCTAAGGTAAAAATCGAGGCTAATCGATGATAGATACCGAGTCTTTGAGGTAAATGGGAAATAAATTCTTCTGGCAAAAACGCAGGTATCGGCAGTTCTACTAAGATGCTTTGCTGAGGCAGAATGGCCAGAGAATTTGGGTTTTCTTCAAGGTTCGAAACTGCTTCTGCAAGCATCTGACAATAAAGCTCAAATCCAACGGCATTTACGTGTCCGCTTTGTTGAGCTCCCAGAATATTTCCAGTGCCGCGAATTTCCAAATCTCTCATTGCTACCCGGAAACCTGCTCCAACCTCTTGATGGGATAAAATAGCTCTCAATCTCTTTTCTGCCGCTTCGGACAGGTTTTTTTCCGAGGGTTGAAGAAAATAGGCGAATCCTTTTCTTTCTCCTCGGCCAACTCTTCCTCGGAGTTGATAGAGTTGGGATAATCCCATCAATTCCGGACGGTTGATAATGATAGTGTTGGCGTTCGGGATGTCTAGGCCGGATTCAATAATCGTGGTACATAATAAAATATCTATTGTTCCTTGCGTGAATTTTTTCATTACTTGTTCTAAACCTTTTTTGTCCATTTTCCCATGCCCGATTGAAACGATTGCTTCAGGTACTAGTTCTTGTATGCGGTAGGCCCATTCTTCGATATCTCTAATTCGATTATGAACGAAAAATATTTGTCCTCCACGATTTAACTCCCGGTTTATGGAATCTCGGATTAAGTCATCGGTATATTCTGTGACGTATGTTTCGGTAGCTTTCCGATTGGTCGGAGGGGTTTCGATAACGCTCATATCCCGAATACGTGCAAGGGCCATGTAAAGTGTTCTTGGAATGGGAGTCGCTGTCATTGATAGAACGTCTAACCCTTGCCGAAATTTTTTAAATTGCTCTTTATGAGCTACTCCAAACCTTTGTTCGTCATCAATAATTACCAATCCTAAATCATTAAAATTTACATCTATCTGTAACAATCGGTGGGTACCGATAACAATATCAACGCTTCCATTGTTAATTCCCAGCAGTTTCCCTTCAAGGTCTTTCCCGCTATCAAATCTGGTTATAACCTCTAACTTGACCGGGAATGCCGCGAGTCGTTCTTGAAATGTAGTGTTATGTTGTTCAGCCAGAATGGTTGTGGGGCATAGAACGGCGACTTGTTTTCCGTCTTGCACAGCTTTGAAGGCCGCACGTAATGCGACTTCAGTTTTCCCAAAACCGACATCTCCGCATATCAAGCGGTCCAATGGTCGAGGTTCCTCCATGTCAGCTTTAATTTCTTCAATGGCCTTAAGTTGGTCTGGAGTTTCGTCGTACGGGAAGCTTGCTTCTAGTTCTTGTTGCCAAATGCCGTCTGGAGAGAACGCAAATCCTGGAAATATCTCACGCGCCGCATACAGATCCAATAAATCTTTAGCCATGTCAAGGGCTGCTTTTTCTGCCCTTCCCCTCAGGCGTGTCCACTCCTGGGTTCCCAAGCGGGTAAGGGATGGGGGTTCCTCTCCGGGTGAAAAATAACTAGTGATGCGGTCTAGGAATTCTGTTGGGACTGATAGCTTGTCTCCTGCAGCGTATTCGATTGTCAGGTATTCCTTTGTTCCAAATTCGGTAGATATTGTCCTGATGCCTGTAAACAGTCCGATTCCATGGTCTACATGAACTACGTAAGTCCCAGGGGTAATATCTGAGACGAATGGACGTGACCGTTTGCTTTTTTGAGTTCCCCTCCTCCGCCGTTTGGATTTACCGAAGATCTCTGTATCACTGATGACAACCAATTTATTTGTGTCCAACTGTAAAACAAAGCCCCTTGAAATCCATCGGGGTATTATAGTTACAGCCCCGGGATATGGGGGATCGGTCTCGCCTTCAGTTAAACGAGTCCCTATATCATATTGAGCAAGTTCTTTCGAAATTTGTTCCGAATACCTTGAAAAAATGACTACCCTATCCCCGTTTTTTATGGATAGACCTATTTGCGACACTAAGCCCTCTATACCTCTGAAAAACTCAGGAGCTGGGCTGGACGCTATCTCTAGTTCTGGACGATTCCCTCCTAATGACTCGATTACGACTCTCTTTGGGAAAGCGTTTATTTTCTCTTTTATAGTTGACCACATGTAAAACGGGGGTTCTCCGTTCTGTGATTCAGTAATTACCGGGTTATCAGGTTGATCTAACGATTGGGCCGTTTGATGGATTCTGTAAGGCTCGTCAAGTAACATTGTCGATTCTTGAGAAAAGAAGGATAAGACTGTGTCATTAACATTACTGCTCATCCCTGTGATGGAAATTCTGGGAGGGTCTGCCTCGATACTTTCGGGGGTAGTGAGTAAGTCAGCCAACCTCTTGTCCGGGGAAATAAAGGTTCTTGGAAGCGATTCAGTCGCTGGGATAATTTCCACGGATTCTAATTCCTCGATAGATAGCTGTGTATCCTGATCGAATGACCGAATGCTTTCGATAACCTCACCAAACAATTCCAGTCGGATGGGGGAAATATTGTTAGGTGGGTATATGTCTAGGACTCCTCCCCTCCGGCTTGCAGTGCCGGGCACATTTACCATGGTTTCCATTTCATACCCCAGTGTGTTCCATAGACTGAGCAGCCTATTAATAGAAATTTTGTCTCCTGTTTTTAAGGTATGGGTTCCATTCGTGAATTGGTAAAAAGAAATAGTTGGTTGGAGTAAAGCCTTTATGGACGAAATAACGATTAATCCATCATTATTCCGAGCTAGGCTTGCCAGAACCTCAAGTCGTTTATGAGAGGTCTCTGTGGGAATGCTGATCACTTCTGCAGTATTTCTTGCGGGGAAAACAACTACTTTTGGGGCCGATGGCTCGCCATTATTCTTTGAATCAGGGAAGAAATTTCCAATGTCTTCGGCTAATCGTTCAGCGTCTTCATCTCGGGAAGTCAGGACGAAAACTCTTCCTAATCTTATGGCCATGGATGCCATTAAATAAGGCCTTGCCTCCTCTAAACAGAATAGACGTTGGGCTTGGTACTGAAATATGTTTGCATTTGTGAGTCTGGATTGAATTGTGCGTAAGGCGGGGTTCTCATCTAGAAGTGTTAGTAATCCAGGTATTCCCATTATATTTGGCCTCAAGATTCCTTTCTTTCGTTGCCATAACTCGAATAACCGGATCGTAGGTGGAACCTACTCCGGCAACGTTGATTCTAACATCTTGTTAGGGTCTCTTTCAAAACCTACATTTGGCTCTTCGGTGATTAGAGTAGGTCTCTTTGAGGCGACTAACAAGTGTATAATGGAACAGAATCAGGTATTAGTGGGCGGTTAACCTAGCGATTAGTCAGAGGAAAATTATAGGAGATATCTGTGTCGGAGTTGGCTTTTCAACGAGTCGTAATAAAAGCCGGAACGACTCTACTGACTGGTAAAAGTGACAAGTTGGATTTGGTTCGCCTGAAATCTTTGGTTAAACAGCTTGTGCATCTTCATCGGGTTTGGGTAGAGGTCTTACTGGTTACCTCGGGAGCTGTTGCAACCGGCCGGCAAGTTCTTCGACGTAGTAAAGAGACAGAAATCATAGATAGGGCGGCAACCTCCACTGGAGAAGGTCCATTTAGGCAAGTGCTTGCTTCAATTGGGCAGAGCAGGCTTATGCAAACGTACATTCAGGAGTTCGATAAATACGATATCCCTGTAGCACAAGCGTTGTTGACCCGAAATGATATCGCTGACCGGCTAGGTTACTTAAACATTAGGAGCACCTTACTGTCCTTAATATCCCTGGGAGTAATTCCTATTTTGAATGAGAATGACGTGGTGGCCTTAGAGGAATTGCAAGGTGAAATCTTTGGTGATAATGATACGCTTTCATCCCTAGTTTCTAATATCGTAGATGCAGATCTTTTGGTAATGTTGGGGGATATTGGAGGGCTATTTACCTCCAATCCGGAAGATGATCCTGACGCAAGATTGATATCCTTGGTTGAACGCACGGAAACAGTCGAGTCCTATGCATGGGGGTCAACCAATGCATTGGGGCGTGGCGGGATGGTGGCAAAGCTCGCAGCCGCTCAATTAGCTGCTGCTTCTGGCGCCACAGCTGTGATTGCTGATGGACGGTTAACAGATGTTTTGCTCAGAATTGTATCAGGGGAACAGGTAGGGACAACATTTCTTCCAACATCAAGTAATTTGGAAAGCCGACAGCGTTGGATGTTGTCCGCCATCAATCAAAAAGGTAATTTGATGGTTGATCAAGGGGCTGCTAAGGCCTTGAAGAGCGCTAACAGTAGTTTGTTGCCGGCAGGGGTACGTTCAGTCATCGGGGAATTTGTCAGGGGGCAAGTGGTTGCAGTGAATAACGAAAAAAATGAGTCTGTTGCTGCCGGGATAGTGAATTATGATTCTCAAGATATCAAAAGGATTATGGGATCTCATTCAACGGGTATCAATGAAATATTAGGGCATGATTTTGGTGAGGAAATAGTCCATCGTAATAATATGGTAATTTTTTAAATGAACGGATTCTATCCGGAATGGTTGATGAATGATGAATGAAACTACTATCTCTCCAACATTGCTCAACATGGGAATCAAGGCTAAGAAGTCCAGCAAAGAGTTGGCGAAGATTTCCTCGCGGCTAAGGAATAAAGCTTTAGAAGCGATTGCTGAAGCTTTAAGTAGTTCTCAAGACGTTATAATTGATGCCAATAAAAAAGATCTTGAAATCGGGAACTCAGTTGGCCTCACTGAAGTAACACTTGACCGGTTAATGTTGGACTCCTCTAGGTTAAATGAAATCTGTAACGGAGTTCTTGTGGTCGCTTCCTTACCAGACCCGATTGGTGAGGAATTTGATGCGAGGACCTTAGAGAATGGGCTGAGAATTGCCAGGAGAAGGACTCCGCTTGGCGTGATAGGCTCCATCTATGAAAGTCGCCCCAACGTCACTGCGGATATCGCATCGCTATGTTTAAAATCTGGGAATGCGTGTGTTCTTCGAGGCGGCAGTGAATCAGTCTATTCTAATATCGCGTTGGCAACGTTGATAAGAGATGCAATAGATCAAGTCGGCATTCCAAAGGATTGTGTCCAAATCTTAGAAGATCAAAACCGGTCGTTAATTACCCAAATGTTAACTATGAAGGAGTATTTTGATCTTCTAATTCCGAGAGGGGGTGCAGACCTTATCAGGTTTGTGGGTGAGAATGCTTTAATGCCAGTGGTTACTGGAGGAGTAGGAGTCTGCCATCTTTATGTTGATAAAACTTCAGACTTGGAGATGGCCAAAGATATAATCCGAAATGCGAAAGTACAGCGCCCGACGGTATGTAATGCGTTAGATGCCGTGCTTATTCATTCTTCGGTTGCACATGATTTCCTGCCCGAACTTACTAAACATTTGGAGCAGGATGGTGTAGAGTTACGGTGCGATTCACGATCCCTCTCGTTGTTAGGAGAAGAAAAATTCCCTAACGTGACCCAGAGCGACCCGAGTGATTGGGGTACAGAATTCCTCTCCCTGATTTTAGCAGTTAGGATTGTTGATACCCTTGATGAAGCTTTGGAACATATGGACCGGTATGGAGGACATTCGGAGGCTATTATTACTAGTGATTATGAAGTCGCACAGAGGTTCTTAAACGAAGTGGATTCTTCAGCAGTATTTGTCAACGCCAGCACTCGATTTAACGATGGGGGCCAATTCGGTTTAGGGGCTGAAGTTGCGATCAGTACAAATAAACTCCATGCTAGGGGCCCGATGGGTTTACGTGAATTAACTTCATATAAATGGGTTGTGCAGGGGAGTGGACAAATCCGAGAGTGAGACGTATCCTCCCGCTTGTTCATAAAAATTAAGAGGTGAACCTTTGTTGAGCTTCTATTTTGAACGTGAGTGCCGAACACCCTATTCAGAGTGTTATACCGTTATGGAGGATGAAAACGTAGTAGGTCGGGTGGATTTGCACTTTACTCCGACTATCGTACATGCCACGATGTCAGTTTCTGAAAGTTTGACCCAAGAAAATATTCAGGAATTGGTTGAAACTGTAGACGAGGAATTGGTTGATTCGGTTGGAGTTATTCGTGATGAGTTAATTGTTCATGTTCATCAAGGAAGAGACTTAGGTATCTTTAGCAATCATGAATTTGAACCGGACGTCGATGAAGTCCGATAAAGTTTTCTAATTTCACTCCGTATTCTCACTTGATTTCCGAAGGGCCTTCAATGAGATGATTCCTAGGATGATTGATGCAATTCCAACTAACATTCCGAGCAGCCAAGGGTATTGTTCAGTAAGGGATTTCCTGGGAGTTTCAAATTCATTGTTATGCTGTTCGTCCTCCAAAAATGCCTCAAGTATGGGTATCCCACCTGTGGATGAGAAAAACCGTTCGATGTCATAGGTTGGTGCCTGCGAACTAATGTTCCCGTAATACAATCTATATTTACTTTTAGGGTCAGCATAGAAAAATAGCTTTCTCTCAGCGCCCCAAACTTTGATCTGGTTCATCCTCTCCAGTGGGAGATTATCCCCATCTAAAATCGTTAATCGAAAATACCTTGAATGGCTTTCTGGGAAGTTCAAACTTAATTTGCTTTGTTGGTAGGGACCAATTTCTATCGAAAATAGCGTTCCATCCGATATGATTGTTTTCCACAAATCCAGATTGTTACTTTCTTCCAGCATCACATCACGAAAAAAATGTTGTTGAGAGGTATCAATGGAGATCCTTTGACTTGGTTTATTATCACCCCCCAAGTCTAGGACAATCTTTGTAGACCTATTGTCGGTTTCTTCAAATTCAACCGTTGCTTCTACTGGGTATTCAATTTCATTTAATGGATAAATTTCGGTATGCCCGATATTGGCGCCAACAATTAGGTTCGGAAAGGGAGGGGGTTTTCTAAAATGCTTTTGGTTGAAGAAACTGGCACTTATAATCTCATGTATGTTTTCTCGCTCGAGGCCCTCGTATAT
>CAZTCW010000037.1:0-7164 GCA_964612825.1 uncultured Dehalococcoidia bacterium
AACATTCTGGCCACAAACATGGAGAATTCGACCCACACTATTGGCTAAATCCAATGAATGCTATCCAAATTGCTAATAACATCGCCAAGGAATACGGCGAAATCGATCCATCCAATAGGGATTATTACCAAGATAGAGCAAATCTGTTCTCAGAAAGCGTGGCCGAACAATATACCGAACTGCTTGAACAATCAGAATCCATTAAAGGAAAATCATTTTTCACTGTTCATAATGGATGGTCATATTTTGCAGAGGCATTTGGGCTTCGCTTGGCTGGGACCTTTGAACCAGCTTCCGGGGACAATCCAACACCTCGACATTTGAAAAATCTTCAGGATTCTATTCATGCAGAAGGAGCAACGGTCATTTTCTCAGAACCTCAACTATCTACAGACTCCATTTACGCATTTGCAGAAGATAACAATCTGAAAGTCGTGGTTCTTGACCCTATCGGCGGAAACTCTCAAACGCAAAGCTATCAAGAGCTAATATCCTTTAACATTGAAACCTTGGTGGAAAATTTGCGTTAGTGGGAAAATAGGTTTAATCTCCGCAAGCAGTGTTTGATAGACTAATGGGCACTATTAGAAAATAACTGTACGGATGAGGGTAAATGAGCACCAGAATAAAGATGGATAAATCAGAGAGTTCAAATATCGTGGAGTGTCAAAATTTGACCCTCGTATTTGGCACCCACGAAATCCTATCTAACGCTTCCTGTTCTATACCAAGGAATTCGCTTACATTTCTTGTTGGTGAAAACGGGGCTGGAAAAACCTCCCTAGTACGAAGCATCCTGGGGCTCATCCCCTTGACTACAGGGAACATCTTTATCCACTCATTCGAAGGGAGGCAACCCATAATGGGGTATGTCCCTCAGAGCGTAGAATTCCCCAGACAGTTTCAAATGACTGTTTCTGAATATCTAAACTACAGTGCAAGCGTTAGAAAGGATTCCGTCGAATCTGTCCTACAGAAGGTAGACTTTCCCGGTTCACACATGAATAGTCGGATTACGGAATTATCCGGCGGAGAAGTCCAAAAACTCTTGTTGGCCGCCGAGTTGCATAGAAGGCCGGATATACTGTTCCTAGACGAACCTCTGTCCAACGTAGACGATTCCAGCGAAAAACACATTATCGATGTCATTCTAGAAATTAAGAATTCCGGTGTTTCCATTGTTATCATCACCCATGATTGGCAGACAGTTTCTCAATATGCAGACCATGTAATCTGTCTCAATAAGAATTTTCTCTGCGAAACAACGGAGAGTTGTATCTGTAGGAATTCTTTATCGAAAGTAGAAATCCGGAATATTCAAAAAGCGACTCCAGACCCTAATACCCGACACGAGGGGTATTGCTATATCGAAAACGTCTGAGGAAATAATGCCCCATGGAGACCTTTGAATTATTTACCCTAGCTTTTATGCAGCGAGCCATACTTGGGGCATTGCTTCTTTCAATTCTATTAGGCTTGTTCGGCATATTTATTGTTCCAAGAAGATTAGGATTCATGGCAGATGGCATCAGTCATGCATCACTCTTGGGAATCGCCTTCGGGCTCCTTATTGGGGTCTACCCATTGATTTTTGCGATGTTGCTGGCAGGCATTTTCGGAATTCTCTTAGCGAGAGTTAAGGATTATGGACGACTCACCCAAGATGGACTCGTTGGTATTTTTTTAGCTGGTGGGATGAGTGGAGCGATAATAATGATGTCATTCGTCCCCGGATACAAACCAGAACTTTTCAGCTATTTATTTGGGGACATTCTATCCATACGATGGATCGAAATCTTGGGATTAGCCCTCTATTCCGTCATTGTCTTAATGCTGTTCCAGAGGCAATGGAGATCGCTCATTATTACTACCGTACACAGCGATTTGTCACATGTAATTGGCTTACCGGCCACAGCCACTAGATACTTTTTATTTATCGGAACGTCCCTCACGTTGATTGCTGGAGTAAAACTTCTCGGAATCATCCTTGTTTCAGCCCTCCTAATAATTCCAGTCCTTTCAGCCAATCAAATAGGGCATTCCTTCCGGTCTACTTTAGTATTTACACAGATTATCGGTGTTTCTGCATCATTTTTCGGCATCATCTTGTCCTATATTTTTGATATCCCAACAGGACCGTCAATCGCGCTTTTGTTGGTAATCACGTTTTCAATAATATCCCTCACTTACATTCTAAAAAAAGGAGCTCGAGACAGTTAGGCCCCATCTAAATCCTTTTCAGACTCTTACAATTACTTCCTTTTCAGGCCTCTGAAGATTGACATCCCTCCTCCTTCCCGATACTATCGCTCGAATGCCTTCATTCAATCAGAATGTCTAACAGGACTGCTAAGTATAAATTCTCGGTAAGTAATTGAGTTGATTCTATGTCCGACATCCCAGATACGAAACGACGTCCCAAGTTCTTCTACGGCTGGTGGATTGTCTTCGTAGTAATTCTCGCCGGCATCGTCCAAAGTTCCCAAGGCCATCCTGCACTCGGCGCGTTTATGAAACCAATGACCGAGCACTTTGGCTGGACCAGAGGGGCCTATACGTCCGGGATGACAATCGGCAGTATGCTGGGAGGGTTCATAGCTGTTTTTATCGGACCAATGGTAGACCGTCATGGAGGAAGGTTGATCCTTACAAGTTCCTCTTTCATCGTCGGCGGGACGGTAATCCTCACAGGATTCGTAAAAAGCTTTTGGCAATTCTTCGTGCTCCAAATCATCGCGCGTACGGTGAATATGGGAATTGTGGTGCTGGTGATGCAGGTAGTAATCCCAAAATGGTTTATCAAAAGAAGGGGGAGAGCTGTTGCCTTCGGGCATTTTGGAGGGATGATCGGTAACGCCGGCACCCCTCTGTTTATACAATACTTTGTCAGCCGATTGGGATGGAGGTCTGCAGCCGTCATCCTAGGCTCATCTGTATGGGCGTTATGTGTTCCTCCTATTTGGTTCTTTTTAAGACGTAGTCCTGAAGATATGGGCCTATTACCAGATGGGGAAAAACCAAGCCCTAAAAATGAAGAAGAGAACTCCCAAGAAGAAAAAATAGATAATTCCACAGTGGAAACTTCTATGACAGTCCGTCAAGTTCTAAGACACCCTTCCCTATACCTTTTAGTTACTGCTTTCACCCTCTCATCCTTGGTAGGGTCAAGCCTTAACCTTCATGCTATCCCCTATTTGTCTGACAGGGGCCTCACCGCTGATATGGCCGTGATCGTGCAGGCAGTTTTGTCCTCTACCGGTGGGGTCGGGGCAGTATTAATGGGTTTTATCGTAGAACGATACCCAGCCCGGTTCGTTCTATCCATCGCATTTCTTTTCGTATCTTTCAGCTACATTATCCTTCTAAACGTGAATGGGCCCACCATTGCGTTTTTATGGGCCGGATACGCAGGAATGGTTCGGGGAGGCGGAGGAATTTTAGGTCAAATTATTTACGCAGACTACTATGGCCGAGCCTCACTGGGTTCTATCCGAGGCTTAACCTCACCGGCACAAATGGGAGCCAACTCCGTAGGCCCGCTATTAGCTTCCCTCGCGTTTGATTTTCGGGGAGATTATTTCTTCATCTTCGCGTTATATGGATTTTTGATGGTGGCAGCAAGTTTCAGCGTATTCTTAGCCCGCCCTCCAGCAAATTCAATACCGGTTCAGAACCAGAAATAGACCAGAATCTAGTGACCCACGGCTTCCAAGACCATTCGAATTGATTCGGAATCCTCCAATCCGTTGTAATAATCCTTATTGGAAATCACACCAATGCGATTCTTGCTAAGTGAATGGAAATAGTAGAAGATATAGCTAGCTTGGGAATGATTAAATCCACCAGCACGTCCCTAGTCCCTTGAAATGAGGAGTCCTCACTTTGGCATCGAGTTTACCTTCAACCCGGAAATCTGCTTTCTACTATGGGTGGGTCATAGTAGCCGTTGTAGCCTTAGCCAATTTCAGTAGAAGCGCGGAAACATTCCCCGTTCTTGGCGTTTTCCTTAAACCTATGACAGAGGAATTTGGATGGAGCAGGAGCGCCTTTAGTGGTGCAATGACCATCGGAACACTCCTAGGCGGTTTCGTGGCAGTAGGCGTCGGGCCCCTGATCGACCGATTTGGACCTCGCTGGACTGTGGCGATAGGCCTTTTCGTAGTGGGAGCAACCTTGATTCTCCTTGCGGGGATTACCTCTCTTTGGCAATTCTACGCTTTGGAAATCATTGGCCGGATGGTGACTATGGGGATCGTCGGATTAGCCGTCCAGGTTATCATCCCAAAGTGGTTCATCGCCAAGAGGGGAAGAGCCGTGGCAATCAGTGGCCTCGGCGGAAGGCTTGGAAACACTATTACGCCTTTATACGTCCAAGCTCTCGTCAGTATGGGAAATTGGAGGCTGGCCACTATTGTCGCTGGGTCGGTTATTTGGATTACATCGGTGGTTCCATCGATTATCTTCCTCCGACGAAGGCCAGAGGATATGGGACTTAATCCCGACGGCATCAAACCAGAACCCGTTTCCGAGAAAGATTCTGAACTATCTGGAAAAACAACATCTCCCAATCGTAAAGAAGTTTCTCTTTCCCTTAGGGACGTTTCCAAATTAGTTTCGTTTTATCTCTTAATTACCGCATTTGCAGTATCCTCTTTCGTCGCTACAGGATTGAATCTTCATATGATGCCTTATTTTACTGACCAAGGCCTGGAGGCCGGAATTGCAGCTCTTGTCGTTGCAGTATGGTCTGCCAGCGGAGCTGTAGGTTCTCTCTTATTTGGTTTTGCAGCCGAGCGTTACAGTATTCGATTGGTGATGAGTTCCTCATTCATCCTGACCGCATCAGGGTTCATACTTCTATTATTTGTAAATTCCACTCCATTAGGTATTCTTTGGGGTGGGTATCAGGGAATGGTTCATGGAGGTACTTTCACCCTCCAGATGGTGATTTTTGCCGACTACTATGGTAGGGACTCACTCGGATCTATTCGCGGTGCAATCCAGCCGGTTCAGCTCGGGGCAAATGCGATGGGTCCATTAGCTGCAGCCGTAGCATATGATATTACCGGAAGTTATTTCGCGATCTTTGCCCTCTTCATTTTTCTTTCCTTATTCTCTGGACTCTGCGTTTTCCTGGCAAAACCACCCAAGGGAATTTCGGGAAACTAATCGCCTCAAAAATCAAAGGGTTCCCAATACATTTAATTGACGTTGTATTTATTTAAAAATTCGGCCCTTTTGAAAATCAGGACCTCAACTGACCTTGTTATACGAGGAAAATCCGTACAACTAAGAGAAGGCTAATACTTCCCATGAAACGATTCTACGATAACCACTGTTGGCACTCGAACGGTTACTGCTGAGGCGTCTATAATGACTTCTTGCCCCTCATAAGTAATTACCGTCACCTGTCCGGTTACAGATTCAGGTAACTTCCCATTGTCCCAAAGTACAAATACCGAACGTTCTTTCGCCATATCAAACTGTATGACATTCTCACTGAGACGAGCGACATCGATAAATTCGCCAAAGGTTCGAGCCGCAAGCAAGTAGGCATCCAACACTTTCCCTGATGAATGGCCCCGAGAGAGCCTGAATAAGACTTCAGCTCCATTCGCAAAGGCGGAGGCATAATTAGGGATAGTAACTCGAGACAACTCTTCTTGCGCCAAAGCTTTTCCGCCCATAAACACCCCAGCTTCGGTCACCCAAAATGGCTTATCGATTGAACCAGAATCATCGAGAAGACGCCGGTAATCCGAGGCATGGAAATCGGAGCTTCCTTGTAAGGAGTGCATATTCCCAATGTCAAAATAATCCGAGCCACCTTCCAAAATCGGCTCCCAGAATTCAATAACATCCGGAGTAAACTTAGACGGTGCTGCAATCAAAACCTGCGCTTCAGGATCTGCGGATTTGATAGTAGAGTAAGAAAGTTTTAATAGTTCCAGATAATCTGAAGCACTCCCCTGGAATAGCGTGTGGCTCGAACTTTGCATATCTGGCTCGTTGCCAATTTCCCAATGGCGTAACGGGTACTTTAGACCAGGCATATCGTCCTCCCCATCTCCATCATACCGCTCGACCATAGAGCGTAACCACGCTGTATAGGCGTCCAAGTCACACGGCGGATACATCCGTACAAATAAACCTTCCTCCAATCCTGCAAACTCCCTGGGATTTTCAATAGCGGGTTCATCGCCATGGCACAGGTTTTGATCCCACTGTGCAAACGGCCAAACCATCACAAGAACCCCAAGGCGATTTTCTTGCCATCTCGATACCCATCGATCCGTTCCCATCCAAAGATATTTCCCCTTTTCGGGTTCCATCAGCCCCCAGATAAATCGTCCGGGAAGAGGGCGAATCCATGCGCCGTCCACTCCATCGAGACTGTTACCCAGAGCTCCAATATGATTTGATCCAACATCTTCGGGCCATTCTCTTGGATTTTCAGATGGAGGAAGATTTGTGGTGGAGGATAAGGATGTTGAAATTCCCTCCTCCAAATCAGGATTGGCTGAAGGAGGACTTTCAGGGACCTCAGGGATACCTTCATTTGTTGCAACTTGCGAGGGAGATGTCTCTAGAGGAGTTGTTGCTTCACTTTCACCAGAAATTTCTTGCCCCGTAGCAGGAATTGCAATTTCACTTTGATTTGATCCCCCACAAGATACCAAGCAAAGGAAAGTTGCTGATAAAACCAGTAGGGTTACAATTTTTATTTGCATTTCAACCCCTTGTTCGAACGAATCGAGGATACCCAATCCAATTATTTGCCTTTGTCCAGAAACACATCATTCCACGCAAAAACACGAACCGAAAATCATTTTACCTCTTTGGGGGAGGTGATGTACCAAAGGAATTATCGGCCGGATTTCCCCGGTAACAACCCACGGTATAGGGATACTCCAATGTAGCATGATAATGGTATCCCAGAGTTCCGTGATCATGCCCGTGACAGAGGTCTAAATCCTCGTTGGACATTTCATGGCCCTCTTCCCCTTTGTACCCATGAATCGGGAATCCATCGTTAATATATCCCACGATTCCCGAATGGCCATTTTCGTAAAATTCATTATCAAGTCGTTCAGGAATAAAGTGATAGTGATAATTTTCCATCGCCGGGTGTCCACCAAATTTGTCTACAATCTCTCGAGCAAC
>CAZTCW010000038.1:0-1012 GCA_964612825.1 uncultured Dehalococcoidia bacterium
ACACGATCATTCCCAGATTCAACTCCTAATCCAAAACCTATCATAAATCGTCCCGCACTTATTGTAATAGGCGACATAATAGACAAACCTATAACTGGTGCATATTCTTCAAGTTTATATTTTTCACCAGAATTAATTGGCTGGTTCAAAGACCAGCCAATGGTAAAACCGCCAAATCTATCAAAAGTTGGTATGATATAAACAATTGGTTCCTCTCTGGCCATTTGAGGTTCTGAGTCACGCTGATCTGCGTTATCAGTTACAGTTTCGTTAATTTGTTCAAAAGGTGAATTTATCACTGTTCCTAACGGTGGCACTGTTGTAGTGGTATCCTGTACTTTACCGTACAAACAGGGAATAGCAATTAAGATAATGGAAAATTTTCTATAAATGTTATTCAAACTCACTATCCTTCAGTCTGTATTGCCGTTACAATACCATCTTCTAGATAAATGTAGCGATAATCACCCTTATTGTAAACCCATTGTTCCCTCATAAAATATGAATAAGTCGTACGATTAACGCTATCGGGCCGACCAATGGCCTCTTCAACCATAGTTTCAGAATATCCTATCTCGATAACACCATTATTTATTTTGTGACCCAATTCATAACCCCATTTGTCCAATAAAATTCGTTTACGGTATTCTTCTTTTTTCTGGGCAAAAGTTAAATCTTCAATACTTTTAGCAAGATACTTCGCTTCATATTTCCTTTCTTTTGCACGACGCTTAAAACGATCACTCTCATTCTCAAGGTTAAGGTTATTCTTTTCTCTAATCAAGGCCCGTTCTCTAGCCTCTTGAAAATAGGGCGGTAAACCAACCTGATCATAAAATGCTGAACTCATATAACCTATTGTATCATTAAAAGATATACGGATAAAGTCCTGAATATAATAGGGGAAAAAAATAACTTCCGCACCTTGTGGAATGTCCTTTCGCTGCCCTGTCAAGGGTTTACTAATCCACATGCCAGCAAACGCAGCCCGGTTAATGCGAATAACAGCCTC
>CAZTCW010000039.1:0-1043 GCA_964612825.1 uncultured Dehalococcoidia bacterium
GTGGAAATCCAAAGAAGATAACAATCACTGATTTAAAGGCCTTAGTGGATAGCGATACCTTGGGTAGTGTGACAGATGGGGCTGGATTTTTAAAAAATAATGGGTCAGGGACGTTTAGCTATGATAATGCCACGTATCTGACAAGTTTGGATATTAACGGATTAACTGAAGATACAGCTGACGGAGAAGTGGGCGATAGTATCGCGATAGCGGATGCATCAGACAGTGGAAATCCAAAGAAGATAACAATCACTGATTTAAAGGCCTTAGTGGATAGCGATACGTTAGGTAGTGTGACAGATGGGGCTGGATTTTTGAAAAATGATGGGTCAGGTAGCTTTAGTTATGATAGTTCAACGTACCTGACAAGCTTGGATATCAATAGTTTAGGTAGTGATGGTAATAGCGGAAATGCAGCGGATAGCATCGCCATAGCGGATGCATCAGATAGTGGAAATCCAAAGAAGATAACAATCACTGATTTAAAGACGTTGGTAGATACGACCTATAATGATTTTACAAATACGACTGCAGGGTTGGTCCCAACAGGCGGATCAAATAACACGTACTTAAGAGGTGACGCGACCTGGCAAACCTTAAGTTTTATGGAATCAGGCTACGCCGCCACAGGCGAGTTACTAAAGCTCAGTTTTGGAGACGCTAATAGCTATATTGAATATAAGACTAACCTGTGGGATGGTTCGTCACTTGATGGTGATGGTGTTACGGCTTTATCCGATAATCATGAAGGCATTTATATTAGAGGTAAACAAACCATTACACTACATGCAGATAGTATTGTGCAGAGGGGAGTAACGCAGACCTATGGTTCGGACTATGCTGAATACATGGAACAACGTGATTCGAACGAAGTGATAGAGGCGGCTGATATAGTGGGTGTGCGAGCAGGAAAAATCACGAAAGATCTGGATCAAGCCGAACAGATCATGGCGGTAAGTACTAAGCCGGCAATCGTGGGGAATAGACCTGAAAACGCCTTTATTGGTAAAGATAGTCATCCTGTAGGATGGAAGGCCGTATGT
>CAZTCW010000040.1:0-7027 GCA_964612825.1 uncultured Dehalococcoidia bacterium
TTATATATAAATGAGCACGATACTGTCAACTCGTAGGACGATCCATTAGGATAAAAAGTAGAGGGTAAGTCGGTACCTTATACTAGAATACATTCTAGAAATCACAATGAATTCTTAGGAAAGGGGACTCCAATGAATCAAAAGTCACTAGGACAAACAGGAGTGATGTTACCCGAGATCGGTTTAGGGACTTGGCAATACCAAGGGGATCCTTCTGTTATTAAGAAAAGCCTGGAACTTGGTGGATTCCTTATTGATACCGCGGAAAGTTATGGAACGGAGAAAGACGTCGGCAGGGCCGTCCGAAACCAACGCCAAGAGTATTTCATCGCTACCAAGGTATCCCCTGAAAACCTTGCCTACGACAACCTCCTTCAGTGTGCTGAAAATAGCTTGAAACGACTGGGGACAAGTTGGATTGATCTTTACCAAATTCATTTCCCGAATCCAAAGATTCCTATATCTGGAACCATGAAGGCTATGGCCCATTTAGTAAATACCGGCAAAATTCGATTTGTGGGTGTAAGCAATTTCTCCGCCCAACAATTTCAAGAGGCACAGGAAGCTATCGGTGATATACCCATTGTTTGCAACCAAGTCGAATATAGCCTTTTCGAACAAACTATAAAGGACGATTTTCTTCCTTACAGCACGAGACATAGAATTACCGTAATGGCTTACAGTCCGCTAGCTCAGGGACGAATTGACCCAGAATTGAAAAAACGACCACACTTAGCCAAGGTTTTAGATGGAATAGCAGACACAAATCAAATGACCAGGGCCCAAGTACTCTTGGCTTGGTGCATTCACCATCCCCAGGTCATTACCATCCCCCAAACCAACAATGTAGAGAGGGTAGCAGAAAACATTTCAGCGGCAGGTGGTGGTCTTACAGAGGAGCAATATTCGGCCTTGACTGACGCATCCAACTGAGCCCTCCATTGGCAAAGTGGGCCGAAGAACTGAGAGGAATATGGATAATCGACGGCACCCTTTGGATAAAAAACCCCTGCCTCTCAGATTACCTAATACCGGTAAGGTCGTAAACATTTCCACTCACGGTACCGACCGGTAACAAATCCCGGGCACCCTTGAAGATTGTATCAGCATGTAAGAGCATGATCTCGCTAGCAGAATCCAATTGAGAGATTGCCGCCAAATTACTGGGTTCATTATCAATCATCGCAACGATTTTATACCTGGATTCTTGGAATTTTTGGATTCCCAAAACCTTTGATTGTTCTACTTGATCCCAATCGAAGGGATTCATTTGCAGTAATTCGCTGGTGAAAATCGGAGTTGCCTCCTTCCAGGTTCGGTTAAGCGAGCATAAGGTTTCATCCCTGAGGTTTTCCGAACGACCGGTATTGAGGCCTACATAGGTATTTTCCTGATTTTGGAACCATTGGATTAATTCCATCACCCCAGAGTAGGGCTTATGGGATTCCAGCATAGTACTCAGATCCCATTGTTGGGATTCATACCAGCGGACAATCTCTGCGGCTTCGCTAATTGGCACGCCAGTACCTGCTAAAATTCCAGAAACTTGATCTTCGTGGGTAGTAATATCACCTAATCCTAAATTCTTGAAAACATTAGTATCGTGAACTGCGTCATAAGATTTCAGAAGGTCTAAAACTACATGACGGGTATCCAAGATGGTCCCATCGATATCAAAAACCACCAAGAGGCGGTCAGTAGGCCAACGGTTTTTCATCCTTTTATAATGTTGGATCAAACATGTCATCCATAAATTCATCCTGAATTTTTCTCCTGATAATTAATTTAAATACACCAGAATTTTCCTATTTTGAAAGCGCAAACTTTGGCAAATGCCCGAAGGTTGTGGTTTCCGTGTATTTGGTTTCGTGAAGAGGGGAACTGGGAAGAGTCGATGTCAAGTAGAAGAATCTTAATTTGCTTTGAAGATGTATCTTTGAATTTATTCAATCCATTCCGTTTCTCGGTCACTTGGAAGATCATACCAGAGATTACGAATTTCGTCAAATATCGAATTAAGCCGTTGATTCTGCCATTATGAGTGGAATAACAACAGGAATAGGCTTGCTGTTACAACCTCCATGGCACATCCGCGTTAAGGAAATTATGTCCGCAATAAAAGTAGATAATCCATGTAATTCATATTTCCTAGCGATGTATTCTGTAAATCCAATCTTTGCTTGAATCTCAATTGAACCAAACAGACTTTTGTTTATTTTTGCATTGAGGTCAACTGACGCAACAAATAGCCCGCCACCAACCACTAATAATGAACTCGGATGGGTCGCCATAGTTCGGGGGTGCTATACGAGTGGTATCAATCTTTGGAGAACAGAAGTTTCGAAAATCCGTTTGACCAAAATTACTATCGCGGGTACGCTAATCAAAATATTTTGAGGGTTACCTGTTAAACAAAAGGAGGTTGGCATGCCGAAGGTGACAAGCCTTGGCCATATCGGCTTACACTCCAACGATTTTCCTAAAATGTTGGATTTTTACACCCGGGTCTTAGGGTTCACGGTGACCGATGAAAACCCTGCTGGCCCATCATGTTTTCTCTCCGCTCAGCCCGAAAATGAACACCACGAAATCTTGCTCACTTCTGGTCGAAATGCCCCCCCAGACACCAAACTAATCCAACAAATCTCCATGCATGTAAGTAGCATCGAAGACCTCAAAGCCTTCCATCAAGTTTTCGTAGATGAGGGAGTTAAAGAGGAACGGATCGTAACCCACGGCAATACAGCCAGTATTTATTTCCGGGATCCTGAAAACAACTACCTGGAAATTTACTATAGTATCCCCGTAAAGTTCCCACAGCCCTTTGGTGCGCCCATTGACATCGAACAGGATCCCGAGGCTATCCTAAAACAAATCGAAGATCTCCGAAACGCATCTGGGAAAATGTCCAGCTGACCCCCACCCCCAGGAAGGCTATGGACCTAATCAATCCTAACGGATAGGGGGCTGTTAATTTATTTTTTCAAGAGCATAGATAACATCGACGTTATTGTTAGCAGCATCCCATGCGGTCATCTTTGGTGAAGCCATGAGAGCGGAGAAGGCATCCATATCAGCTACATCCAACATGGTCACAACTTTATTGTCGTTCACCACAGAAATCTCATACTCAGAAACAATTCCCGAAAATTCCGCATCAAATTCTTTTACCATGGCTTTAAAATCGTCCGCAGTACAGGAAAACGTCGATACCACACAAAGATTCATTTGATTCCTCCTAATAAATCACAATCGGCTGAGCAACATATTCTTGAGTGTTATACCACAATATAGCAAGGAAATATTGTAAACTCCTATTTAACTTAGCTAGGAGAACAAAGTGCCTAATCAAACCTATTCATGTATGAAGTGCAGCGGGACCCAATATAAGACCGGGCAATTACGAACCACAGGTTCTGGCTTGTCACGCTTTTTCAACATACAAAACCAGAAATATGCCACCATTTCCTGTACAGGCTGCGGCTATACTGAGCTTTACCGTTTGGATGGTAGTGGATTGGGTAATATCCTCGACCTATTCACCAACTAAAAACTCAGAAAGAACCATCTGATGGTTGACGGAAACTCTGTCGAGCTATTCAGAGGTAAATCAAATTGAGATTTTTTATGTGAATCGTTACTTCCCAGATACCATAAGTGTATATTTGACCCAAAAGAATTCAGATCCAGAGGAGTAGATGTATATGATTACACAGAGAAGAGTGTTCCAAGCCAAAATCGGGCAAGCAGGTCAGGTAGTCGAAAAAATGAAAGAATTCCAACCTGTCTTCGAGAAACATGGCGGTCCATCAAGCCGAATTTACACGGATCTCTTGAGTGGGAACACAGACCGGATCGTCTGGGAGTTCGATACTGAGAACTTAACAATGCTGGAAAGTATTTTGTGGACAGCTGGACAAGACCCGAATTATCAGAAGGCATACGAAAGTTGGTTTGAGAGTCTAAAGCCACTCCTTGAAGGAGCAAGCGTCGAGCTATGGAACAGGGAAGTTTAGAACAAACGGCTTTAGAATCCCTCTATCTTCGCCTAGGTTAGCCTATTTTAATTAGGAACATCCCAAAACTCCGTCTCTACCTTTCCACGTTCCCACCTGCAATCTGGGGTACGCTAGGTAATCATTTCAATTTGTTTAGCAGAATCTCAGTATTGTAGTTTTTAGATTCCCATTGCGGCAGCCCTAGCAGTCGTCAAAGACTTCTAAACTATTATCGCACTGCGTTGACAGCCAATTACATGAAATGTTATAAACTAAACATATACTTAGTAATTAACTTTATATACACCATCCATGGAGAACCTTCGAAAATGGTAAAGCAACTCAAAGAAAGATTGACTTGCTCCGGATTTTCCTCCTCTTCTGGAGAATCTCTCTTTGGAACATCTCCAATTTGGGACTGGTGTATATGCATCGAAGTACCCCTTCCCTGGGAACCCGACATCCTATTTTCCGAATTCTTTCAAAAACACTTTTTAACAGAAAAACTGAACCAATTATCTAAGGATTTCCCCCGTATCCGGATTTTAGGAATTACTTTCGGGAAAGAGAATAAAGGGAACGGCATACGGGTGTTATCGTTTCGGGCCGATGGTCGGGATAAGGGTAAAACGAGTTATCTTTTTCCCGAAGCTGATTTTGGCCAAAGATTATTGTCATTTATTGACCATCCAGACCGGGAAGAGTTTAAACCTTTCACCGAAATCTCTGGGCACATCCAAGACTACCTAGTCTGTACTCATGGGAATCGGGACGTTTGCTGTGGATTTTGGGGTTACCAACTCTATAAGCAATTATCCGATAACTACTCCGCTGGGGATATCAGATTTTGGAGGGCAAGTCACATAGGAGGCCATAAATTCGCTCCAACCGTAGTCTCCTTAGATGACGCCCGATTTTGGGGCAGGGTGGACGCCAAAGATTTTATACAAATTATCAACCGAGAAGGAGAAATGGAAACGATTAACGCGATGTACCGGGGCAACGCCAGTTGCCGTTCGCTAGAAGAGCAGCTTATCGAAAAGAAGTTGTTTTCCATTTACGGCTGGGATCTTGACTACAAACGACTAGAGATTCAAGCCCCTCCGGATAATATTCTCCCTTCTAAATATAAGGTGAACCTTTTTGATCCTGATAAACCTAGCGAAATGAATTACAGCTTCCAGCTTAAAATCCAAGAAGAATCAGATACATTAACCTACGGCTGCACCACTAGACCAACATTCAGTTCAGCGAAGAAATATAGCGTAGTAGATTTCCGTGAAATTGCATGACTCGAATTTCCGCCCAACAAGGAAGCATTTACCCCCACATCAGCTCGGTGGAGATCTCTGAAAATAAAACCTAAATGATTGTGTGGTCGCCTTTAAAAAAACCTTTGAGCTAAATGCTCGGTTGGTTGAAAATTAAACCGACACAAAATGCTCTATGATTTTCCGGAATATACAAATTTTGACTGGTATTTTTCATCACTAGAGAGGATTTTGTGAACAACGATAAGGTCGGTTGGCTCTTAATGAATACCGGAACTCCAACAGAACCAACAATTGAAGGACTAAAGAAATATTACAAAGAATTCCTGTCAGATCCTAAGGTAATCGACATCCATCCCTTGGTACGAAGCGCGATCGTAAATCTATTTATTTTACCATTCAGGCCTAAGCGGATTTTACCTCAATATCAAGGCATATGGCTTGATCAAGGCTCTCCATTATTAGTTCATTCTAAGAATCTTTTAGCTAAACTCAGAACCAGAAACCCAGATATCAAGTTTGAATTGGGGATGAGGTACGGTTCCCCTTCCATTTCAGATGGCCTGCTCAACCTTCAAAGTTATGGTGTAGATAAAATCGTTTTAGCACCCATGTTCCCCCAATATGCTGAAGCGACGACCGGATCCTGCATCGAAAATGCCATTGGATCGATGAAACAATTAGGGATTGATCTCCCATTCAAATCAAATTATTACTTCTATCAAGAATCTTTCTTCCTAAAATCCCTCGCAGAGTCAATAGAGAATTCCTCGTCATACCATGAAAGCGATTTTCTCCTGTTTAGCTTCCACGGATTACCAGAGCGCCACGTCAAAAAGATGGATGTTTCGGGTGAGTTTTGCCTCAAAAACGATAAATGCTGTGAAGGCTTATCTAATTATAATGAGTTTTGCTACCGGTATCACTCCAATGAAATTGTCCGAAAAATTGTCACGAGCCTTAAGCCTGATAAACCCTACAGTATTTCCTTCCAAAGTCGGTTTGGGCTAGAACCGTGGCTCAAGCCGAATACGATGTCCGTCTTGAGAGCTTTACCAAAAACGGGAATAAAGAAACTCTCCGTAGCATGTCCGAGTTTCGTGTTCGATTGCTTAGAAACCCTGGAAGAAATAGCAATAAAAGGGAAAGAGGTTTTTATCAAAGCCGGCGGGGAATCATTGGATCTCATTCCCGCATTAAATGATTCCGACCAATGGGCTGATAATTTTTCAAATTATATAAATTCAAAATCGATTTAATGTTTTACTGAAGGCCAACCGATCTAAACACTAACTAGAGTAAGCCTCAATCAATACCAAACGTTAGAGCTACGTAGCGCCTTTAACGCTGCGCTTAAGGATCAGCACATTCCCGATGAGAATCAATCCAATGCCTATGCCCGCATAAGCCGACCATTGATAGCCCTCAACAATTGTAGAAATACCCAGTGCAACCAGTGGAAAAATCAGTGAGGCATAAGCCCCTCGTTCAACCCCAACCCTGCCGAGAAGGGTAAGGTAACTCAAAAATGCAATTATCGAGGCAAAAATGGAAAGGAACAGCAACGAGCCTATATAAGTAGCTGTCACTTCAAAGGAAAATTCCTGCCCTGTGAACAGCGAGAGGAGCAGCATAATGAAAGCCCCATATGTCATGCCATAAGTGTTGCCCTCGATAACTGGAACACCATGACGTTGATTGCGAACTGAAACTATATTACCTACGGAAGCCAGCAAAGTAGCCAGAACACCCAGGCCC
>CAZTCW010000041.1:0-2569 GCA_964612825.1 uncultured Dehalococcoidia bacterium
TAGAACCGGTAACGATATGTGGAACGCCGTTCGTCGACGCAATACCGCAGGATGCCTACGAAAAAATAAAGGAAATTTATAGAAAAGTAGTAGAGAGAGCGGTGGATAAACAAAGGTTTTCAAGAGAAGATCTATCTCATCCCAAGCTTATAGAGAAGCAAGAAGACAATCGTTCCTTGAACCTCTAAAGGAGGACTCCATATGGCTCTAAAGCCCCCCCTTCCTGCACCTTCCCATTCCGGATATAAATGAACTATGAGGCCGGAGCGGGTGCGGTTCCTGGTCCATCTTTCCGACTAGATCTGCCCCGGGGTCTCTTCAACTTAGATTTTTCCTGCTCACTCGCGGTCTGAGGCTTTTTCGATTTCGATGGAACAGACGCTTCCGGCTTGTCGACTGAAACAGCTTCAGTTGAGGGTTCGTCAGAAAATAGCCGCTGGAGATCGTCTCCTTCAACTGTTTCAAATTGAATTAGATACTCGGCTATCTGTTGGAGTTTTAATTTATGAGATTCCAAAAGCGAATGTGCCGTATGATAAGCTTTATCCACCAAATCATGGACTTGCTCATCAATTGCTTCAGCAATCTTATCGCTATAATCCTTTTGCTCTGAAATTTCGCGGCCAAGAAATACCAATTCTTCTCGCTTACCAAATGTCCGAGGACCAAGTTTAGCTAGTCCCGACGAACCTTTAACCTCCACTTGTACGCCTTCATCCCCGGTATCGATACCAAGGGTAACGAAAGACTCTAATAAATTAGAACCTGGCTCTTTCCGCGTTCGGTAACGTGTTCCATCTCGATGCGTGACAGCAAGGTCATCACCATAGACAGCCACACGTTCGATTTTCCCAAGTTTCGCAGCAGAAAATAAAGAGCTTATTGGCATTTCTTCGAGATCATCATCGTCATTAACGGTCATTGCAAATCGGGTCACCATATTTCTGGCCATGCGCGTTGCCTGCTCAAAATCATTACTTGCGCCAGTGGTTATATCCCCAAATGCCACCTGTTCCGCAACCCTGCCTCCCATCGCAACGGCTAACATTGCCTGAAATTGTGCTTTAGTTCCCAAATGACGTTCTTCATCCGGGACGAATCGAGTATAACCCCCCATTGCACCTCTAGCGATTATTGAAATTTTTTGAGTAGCATCTGCATGAGGAAGCAAGTTTGCAACCAATGCGTGACCAGCCTCGTGATAGGCAGTCAATTCCTTTTCATGAGCAGATACTACCCTGCTCTTTCTTTCCGGCCCTGCAATTACCCTATCAATAGCCTCTCCGAACTCGTCGGGCCCAATAGATTTTTTACTTCTCCGAGCCGCTAAGATAGCTGCTTCATTCACTAGATTCGCTAAATCCGCGCCGCTAAACCCTGGAGTTTGTTTTGAAACTACCTCTTTGTCGACACTCGAATCAATAGGCTTACCTTCGGAATGAACGTCCAATATCGCCTTTCTTCCTACCGTATCGGGCAAATCTAACACAACACGACGATCGAACCGACCAGGCCTCAAGAGAGCAGGATCCAGGATATCGGGCCGATTTGTGGCAGCTAGGATGATGACATTTGTTCCAGTGTCAAAACCGTCCATTTCCACCAAAATTTGATTTAGAGTTTGCTCCCGTTCATCATGCCCTCCTCCAACTCCCGCTCCACGATGACGACCAACCGCATCAATCTCATCTACGAAAATAATGCACGGAGAATTTTTCTTCGCCTGATCGAATAGATCCCGAACCCGAGAAGCTCCCACGCCTACAAACATTTCTACAAATTCTGACCCGCTTATCGAAAAAAATGGCACGCCGGCTTCACCTGCAACTGCTCTGGCTAACAAGGTTTTTCCTGTCCCTGGAGGCCCTACAAGAAGGACCCCCCGTGGCACTCTCGCCCCAAGTGCCGTAAAACGTTCTGGATAACGGAGGAATTCCACAACCTCCTGCAATTCTTCCTTAGGTTCATCTTCTCCTGCCACGTCATTAAAAGTAACGGTCGGACGAGCTCCTATAAAAACTCTCGCCCTGCTCTTACCAAAATTCATGGTCTGAGAACTGGCCCCTTGTGCCTGACGCATCATAAATAACAGCAATCCGCCAATAAATATAATAGGAAGAAAACTCAAAATTATCCCGAACAAACCACTAAACCCACTGGTCCCTTTAACCGTTACCCTAACTCCGTTCACTCCTGTATTAGCTCCAGCTTCCTCGAGAAGCTCTAAAAAGCTCGAGCCTTCTTCTTTCCTAGAAGTGAACACTTCCCCGCTACGGGTAGTAACCGTCAAATCATCGCCATCAACTACGACCGTTGATAACCTTTCAGAGGAGGCCATTTCTACTACTTCGCTGATTGAACGTTCTTCAGGGCCGTAGCCAGACTGAAGAAATGAAAAGAAAATCGCCACCACAGCCATGATTACCAACAAATACACAAAACTGTTCTTCATATTCCTTTGACCCATAGCCCCTCCCACACCTATTCCGAAACATAATTGGGGTACACTCAATTTTACCGTGCAAATAAAGAAAAATCAAAAAGGCAACGTACTTTATTCAAAATTGAC
>CAZTCW010000042.1:0-62659 GCA_964612825.1 uncultured Dehalococcoidia bacterium
TTAACTTCCTCACGTGGTTTCGTGTCGGTAGGCTTATTGTCCTGGGTAGTATGGTTAACTTCCTCACGTGGTTTCGTGTCGTCGGGGGTACTGTCCTGAGGAGGTTGCTAATCTCCGCCGCCGCCATCATGTCCGCCACCGCCATCATTCCCGCCACCCATATCATATCCACCATCATCCCCTCCGCCTCCATGGCGGTCAGCATTGGGCTGAGCTAATACCGCTAAGGGGGAGGAGAGGGTGAGGATTACCACTAGCAGGGCAAATATTCGAGCTAAACGTATATTCATAACTTTTTCCTCAATTGACTGTATCAATTACAGGTGAAACCGTCCAGCAGGCGCTTAAACCGAATTTGGAGAACTACGGGGTCTGATCCTGTCACAGTAAGGGAGTACCCTGTCTGATTTGGACATTCCCATGCAGCGGTCAGGCCTCCTCCCTCTGTTTCTCCTTTTGTTGTATTGGAGACGAATGATAAGAAGGACCCCTCGACGGTATCCACCGTGACAGAACCCTGGTTTATTAGGGAAAAGGTAAGTTCTGGCTGGGCGTCTACGAGTTGCGTGTATATATCTGAGAGAAGTTCTTCTGGCTGACTTTCCTTGAGCCACAGAAGCGTTGCATTAGCGCCTTCGTATTCAAAGAAAATGATGCCGTCTTCTTTCTGGGGGTTTTCTTCCAGAAGACCAGAACTCTCGACTTCGATAGATCCATCAATGTTGAGGGTAAATCCATACGAATCCACCTTGGTTGTACTGGAGGTGATAGGAGTTGGACTCGCGGTATCTTCGGGAGTAGCAGAAGCCGAAGTCGATGCGGTGGAAGGTGTAGCAGCAGGAGTTGGCTCTGATGGTTCCTGTTTTGCTGTTTCCGTTGGTGTTGCTGAAGGTTCAGGTGTGGCGGCAGGCGCGACCTCGGTTTGGGTGGGAGTTGGAGATGTCTGTGAAGGAGAAATCTCTACCGGAGTTGTGCCTTGGCCACAGGAAAATAGCCAAAAGGAGTTTAGAACGATTAGAAGAAGAATGAGATAAGAATTTTTCATCAGAAATCACTGAGATTATATATTTTTGGTAGGGATAGTGTACAAACTGACCTCAAAAAAGTCGATGTTTTTCTACCTTGGTCCGGTTCATAACGCGAATTCTTGTGCTATCATCCCTTATTATGAAAAGCTATTTAACCCACCTGGAATGCACTGTCTGTCGTGAAATTCATGATTCTGAAATACTACAGACCATTTGTCAGTTCTGCGGGAAGATTCTCTATCCAAGGTATGATCTTTCTTCCGTAAAAAAAGTTCTGAGTACGGCCGATTTAACTCACCGTGGAAATTCCATGTGGCGGTATTTTGAGGTACTCCCAATCCGGGATCAGAAGAACCTTGTTACCTTGGGGGAGGGTGGGACACCATTACTACGAGCAGGCAACCTGGGAAATTCCTTAGGTTGTTCAGACTTGTATATAAAAGACGAGGGTGTGAATCCCTCAGCGTCTTTTAAAGTGAGGGGGATGTCCGCCGCAGTTTCCCGAGCCAAAGAGTTAGGGGCGCGTCGGCTGGTTGTTCCTTCTGCTGGGAACGCTGCAGGAGCCCTCGCCATCTATGCAGCCCGCGCTGGGCTTGAGGCTGATATCTTCATGCCCGAAACGACGCCTTATTCCAATATCTGGGAATCAAAAGTTTCTGGAGCCCAGGTGCATCTTGTCCAAGGTCATATTGGAGATGCCGGCCGGGCAGCCCAGGAACTGGGTTCTCAGGTTCCGATGTTTGATATCTCTACCTTAAAGGAACCTTACCGGGTTGAAGGGAAGAAAACCCTGGGGTATGAAATAGCGGAAGCCTTGGGGTGGGAACTCCCCGATGTCATTATTTACCCGACAGGTGGGGGCACAGGTTTATTAGGAATGTGGAAAGCATTTTCGGAAATGGAAGAGTTAGGTTGGATTCCTTCTTCCTCCAGACCTCGGATGATAGCAGTCCAGGCTGAAGGGTGCGCCCCAGTAGTCCGAGCGTTTGAATCAGGTGCTGATGGCTGTTCCCCTTGGGAGAACCCCACCACGATTGCTTCGGGACTGCGTGTTCCAAATCCTTTTTCCGGATATCTGATTCTTCAGGTGATACGAGAAAGCCGAGGAACCGCGCTTGTCGTCACTGATGAGGAATGTCTCACCGCAGTGCGTGATATGGCTTCCTCCGAGGGAATATTACCTTGTCCTGAGGGAGCTGCAACCTTAGCGGCCCTCAGGAAGCTTCTAGAAGATCAGACGGTTCTTCCCTCTGAACGAATTGTGTTACTCAATACGGGAAGTGGGTTTAAGTATCTTGACGTCCTGTAATCAGGGACAGAGTTCTGGATTACCGTTATCTTTGGTTAGGAGCAAGTGTTGGTTTTCCAGCCGCTAGAATAGCGGGCGCACCAATCGCGATAATCGGCCCGAGTATCAAAAATGCCAGTCGATAATCCCCTTGAACATCAAACATATACCCGGCAAATACTGGTCCCAAAACCCCTCCTAGGACGCTTATTGAACTCATAACTCCTCGGATGGTTGCATACCGGCGAGTACCAAAAAAATCGGCGACGACTGCCTGTCCGGAAACCACGTAGGATGCGTGGCCTAGACCGTAGGTAAGGAAATAAAGAGGAATAGTCCAGAATTTGTCTGGAGAGATGTAGGCAAAAGTTATCCATCCTGCTCCAAGGAGGATAAAACTTACGAGATAGACACGATGTCTTCCAATTTTATCCCCAATCCAGCCCGAACTAAGTCGTGCAATAGCTTGGATGCCTCCGTAGACAGCGACGACGTAAGCAGCTCCCTGCGGGGAAAAGCCCTGACTCCGAAGTTGTGGTATTTGGTGTACATGGTTCACGGTTGTCGTAAAGCTATAGAGGGCGTTACAGAGCAAGACTAACCAAAAAGATAAACTTCGCATTGCCTCTTTTACGGTAAAACTGTCAGCGATGTCCGTTGAGGATCTCGGATTTCCCTTGGCAGGTGTGGATTCAAGAGTGTCACCATCTGGCAAATAGCCATAAGGTCCTGGCTTGTGGCGAATAACAAGTGCCAGGGGAAGACTGACACCGCAAAAGATAAAGGCTGAGATGGTAGCGGCTCCTCTCCAGCCAAAAAGAACCAGAAGTAAAGTAATACCAAGAACGCCGGTGTACCCCCAGGCATTTCCCATCGAAAGAATTGAGACCGCTCTTCCTCGTTTGCGGAAAAACCAGTGGACTGCGGCTGCTGGATAGGCGTGCTGGGCTCCCATCCCTTGGCCAACAGCAATTACCGTGGCTGCGATATAAAAGGAGAGAAGTGAATCCATCCTGGCGAAAATGAGTAAGCCGATGGTCATAATGACTACCCCGATACACGCCATGATTCTAGGGCCAATACGGTCGATGAGGTAGCCCGAAAGCGGGCTGAGTAACCCTTGTTCGAACTGTTTTAGTGAAAATCCCAGTGAGATAGCTGAAAGGCTCCAGCCTTGGGAGGCCTGTACGTCCTTAATGAAGGCCGATAATCCAACCTGAAAAATCCCTAGGTTAATGAAATTGCTAAATGCTCCGGCTCCTACAATATACCAACCATAAAATATTCGAGGTTTTTTACCCCGTGTAATAATTTGGGACTGTTCTGAATCGTTATCCATTGCAGATCCTTCTGGATTATAAGTTACGGATTAGGATTGTTTTTCGCATTGTAACAGAGGACCATTTAGTCGGGGGCAATAGACGATTCGTGGAGGAATCGCTGGATTTTTACGAGATTCGAATTAAATCCTTGGGAATACGAGTTATTTAGATTCATCTGATTAATTTGTCATTGACAAAAAAGCGGTGATCTGGTATTTCTTAGGGGTGAGTGTGATCTCTAACAGATTTCGATAGATTGCCTCATGTAATGAATTTGTACGTTGCGTGAAAGAAGTGAAGGAGGACTATGGAGATTAAGCATGGATTAATTAGTTGCGATGACCATTGTCAGTTAGATGCTGATAACTGGACATCGAGGATGTCGAAGGCCAAGTGGGGTGATTCTATTCCCCAGTTGTGGCCAACCCAAGACCCCGCTCATTTTGCGATCGACTGGGGAGAAGAAGATACCTGGCGGTGGTTTATCAACGGAAAAATGATTGGGAACCGTGGGGTTTCTAATTGCGCGACTGTCATGATTGATGACAAGTGGGGGGAAGCGGGTAAATTACGGATGTACTTTCCGCAGCGCTGGTCAGATGTCCCCGACTATGTCTACAAGCCGATAGAACGCTTAAAGGCTTTGGACTACGACGGGATCGATGCCTCGGTTCTTTTCTTCAACGATCCTGTCCAGGGAGGCAAGTGCTTCGAGGGTTCTCCAGAGTTCGAACTTGAAGTTGTTCAGGCCTATAATGACGGAGTGGCTGAATGGGTAGCAGCAAGTGACCGATATATTGCTCTTACCATGATTCCCTATCTTAGCGGAATCGAAAATACAGTCGCTGAAGTCGAACGGGCCACGAAGATGGGACATAAGGGAGTGAATATGGAGGCTGAGCCAAGCACCTCCCACAAATCTCTCCCCCATTTCAATGACCCCTATTGGGACCCGCTCTGGTCCGCTTGTCAGGATCTGGGTGTTGCTATCCACTGGCATGCAGGTGCAGGTGTCGGTTTAGAAATGGAACGATGGAAAGGGTATAACTTTAACGAGGCAGGCGCTATGGGAAGGCCTTCAGGTTTCTCCACGCCCGCACAATACATACCAAATGCCCTTTTCTCTGGGGTGATGGAGCGATACCCTGAACTCCTTTGGGTTACTGCTGAAGCAGGTTTGGGCTGGGTCAACTATGTCCTTGAAGGATGTGACCACGAGTGGGAGCGACGGAGATTATGGACGTCGGGTCTCATGCGTCGACCGTCAGAAGTCTTCAAGAAGCAGATGGCTGTGGCCTTCTGGCATGAAGCAGCTGGAATTGAACAACGCCACCAAATTGGTCTCGAAAACATTGTCTGGGAAGCGGATTACCCGCATCCCACGGCAACATATCCAAATTCATGGGAATATGTAGATATGTGCCTATCCGGCGTTCCAAAGGATGAGAAAAATAAATTACTCTACGAGAACGCCTGCCGGATTTACGGATTCAAAGTCTAGTAATACTTCTCTAGGCGTCTAGCCTGGAGGGATCCATGAATTGAAATAAAGTACGTGGTAGACCACATGTGGTTTGCCACGTACTCGAGTTAAAGCTCGTATTTTCCTAAAACAGAAACTTCAGAATTTTTATGAGGGGGAACGTAATGGGACTTTTATACAATGTCATAAGTGCAGATGATCACGTCCAGGAGCACCCAGAAGTTTGGACATCCAGAATGTCTAAGGGTAAGTGGGGTGACAGGATTCCACAGATTCAACGACAACCGGACGGGACCGAGCGCTGGGTCATTGACGGGAAGGTGTTGGCGCTCCCTGGAGGTGCCTCAGACGGGGTAGCCGCCGTAGGAGCCGCAATGATAAACACCGTCTCGGAACCTCAAAGGTGGGAAGAAGTCCCCAAAACTGCATACGACCCGACTACGAGGTTGCAAGCAATGGATATGGATGGAATTGATTACTCCGTCCTGTATCCCAATGTTGCAGGCTTAGCTGGTGAGGCTTTTGGGTCCATTACTGATCCTGAATTTGAGTTGGCCTGTGTTCAGGCATACAATGACTTTCTCATTGAAGAATGGGCCAGTGTGAGTGACCGATTTGTCCCTCAATGTATCCTCCCGATATATCCTATTGAGGAGGCAGTAAAAGAGGCTCGAAGAGCAGTTGAAAAAGGCCATAAAGGACTCGTTTATCCGGCGATTCCGATGCATATGCGGGATGGCATTCCTCACGTAAACGAACCCGAATATGACCCGCTTTGGTCGGTATGTGAAGAGTTGGGAGTACCAATGTGCTTCCACGCCGGCTGTTCCTCTAAAATTCAATTTCCTGCCTACGAAGGAATGTTACCAGAAGTCGCCGCAGCCCTCCGGAATGTAACCCGGCCGATTAGTTCTTCTAAGATTCTTCCGAATTTACTTTATTCGGGAATCTTGGAGCGGCACCCAAACATGCAGGTTGTCATGGCCGAAAGCACCTTGACCTGGGGTGCTTTTACCTTGGAATCCTGCGACTACCACGCCTATCGGATGAGGACCCAGCAACTTGGTCACCCGGTACTTCCCTCTGAGTTGTTCAAGCGACAGGTCTACTTCACGGCTTGGTATGATCAAAATGGAATTAAAGCACGTCGATATATGGGTACAGAAAGGATTATGTGGGGAACAAGTTTCCCTCTCACAACTTCCACCTGGCCCAATAGCTCCAGTTATATTAATCGGGCATTCCAAGGCGTCGAAGAAATCGAAAGAGGTAAAATGCTTTGGGGAAATGCTGCAAAGCTTTACCATTTGGAGATATAAGAACTAGAAACGCATTTTCCTTGAGAATTAAAGACTTCCAAGGGTGATGATACATCGATAGAAATTGAGTCCTCTAACTAAAGGAAACTGTTAGAGGACTTTTCTTTTAAGCTTCTGTGATTCATTTGCTCGGATGATCGGAAACATAATGTGCTAAGAGGGGGTCGTCTCCAAAATCCCCGGCCGGGTTCCGAAGGACGCTATGGGTATGGTTCGCCTCATTTTGGGTGCAGTCATACTCTATGAGAAAACCTGGTGATTGGACACGGTAATAATGAGGCGCTCCGACTTCAAGCGGTCCTGCCCAGGCAAAGGTCGTCAACTGAATTGTATCGGGTCCTAGAAACTGACGGTAATGGGACTGAATAGTGTTCGGTAAATGATCCAGGTAGACTTCTACCAGCGAGACTAACATATCCATTTGTTGGGACGTCATTGCGCTGGCGGGTATACCCTTTGGTTCGAATGAGTACCGAACCATTTCGTCTAATTCAGGGGTTAATCCCAAAGCTGTCCGCAAGAGTTCTCCCCCAGGGCCAGGTCCTCCAATTACTGGCAAAGCTCCATCCTCTATTTTGGGACGATTTGTTTGGACAATATCGGTAGGAGCAACTGGGGCAATTACAGCAATTGAGAGTTGTTCTTGGTTAAAAGTACCGAGGAGTTCACGGGCCCTGTCTTCTTCTGCGGCTAACGCACGGAGATAGATGCCGCCGGGCATAAGAGCCCGGGCAGGTTCTGCTCCGAAAAAAGCAGGGGTAGCGGATATTACCCCATTTCGAATCGTGAAATGGAGGTTCAGATGATGACCTCCTAGCCTCCAACTCCATCCATCTGGGGATCCTGGTGCCCCAAATATTCCTAGGGAATAGTTGCCTGGATCTCTTACGCGTGTATTGGGAAGGTTTCCATAGGTTCGGTCTGGGAAATTTTGAAATCGGTCCACCATGCGTTCCGATCCCATAAGGACAGAGGCATAATTATACCCAGCTTCACTTAGGCCTAATGATATCAATCGCATGACATGCTGCTGCTGATTTGGGGTCATTTCTCCGAGCCGGAGTCCCTCTCTGGCTGTCGGTGTGTAGAACCAGGTATGTCGTTCGTCTTCGTCTTCAAAGGCAAAGCAGGCTTTTGAAGCCTGCTCCTTATCCAACGAGTCAATCAGGATAGATGCTGCATCGATCATGCTCTGGATTAGATCAGGCATAGTTGTCATTGGTACCCTCTATTCCCTCGGCCCATATGGGCCGCAAATTTAACCCAGTTGTTGTCGTTGCCCTGTATCCGATGCTTTCTGAATTCCGTCCAGTAATTTATGCCGGAGTACAGCATGGTCAAAGCCAGGCTCCACGGGAATTCCTGTGCGGATTGCATTGGCAAAATTAACCCACATTTGCCCAACTTCAAAGGCTGGGCCTGCCTCTTTTACTCCGTCCGGAACCCAGATTAATCGATCGGGGACATCAAGTTCCTGTAATTGCTGATCATCTTTCCGTCCGCCCAATATCTTCAAAGCTCCTCCGCTTCCACTTGATAAAACTAACGTACCTTCCCGACCATAGATTTCCATTCGATATCCACTTCCATGGTACGGGTGTACCCCAACGTATGCATTAACAACTGCTCCATTTTCTAATTTACCGGCCATAATGATGTTGTCGGGTGAAGTGACGTCCACGGATTTTTGGGTATCCGTCTCATACCACTGATTAACCTGAGTACTGACCACTCCGGATACTTCAGTGATCTCTCCTGCTACCATGCACAATGCATCAATTGCATGCCCAAACCCTATGGTGAGTGTGGTGGCACCTAATTCGACATCTTTTTGCCAGGTTCGGTCTGCGGTCCGACTTAGTACTCCCCCTCCAAGCTGTTGGAGATTTACGGCCAGAATGTCTCCTACGTAACCTTCTCCTACCAATTCCTGAAGCCGAAGATAAGTGGGAGATGCTCGTCGTTGAAGCCCTACCATGGTCTGAACATTGTGGGCACGCGCCAAAGCAGCGAGGTCTTCAGTTTCTTTAAGGTTGGCTCCTAACGGCCATTCGCAAAATACGTGTTTACCGGCTTCAATTGCATTCTTTGTAAGTTCATAGTGAGCAGGAACTCGTACAGCTACAGATACTGCTTCAACTTCAGGGTTTCCATTCATAGTTTTATCGTTGTGGTATGCCAACTCTACGCTGTATTTTTCAGAGGCAGTTTGAGCAGTTTCCTCGTGGGCCGTACATACTGCATATAATTCCGTTTCTGGTAAGTTTTGGATAGCAGGGATATGGGCAGAGGGCCCCCAGCGCCCTGTTGCTCCAATGAGTCCCACTCGCAGTCTTTCGATAGCTTCAGTCATGTTTCGTTCCTCCTTATATTTGATCGGAAGTGTGTCAGGAAAGTCTTGTCGGCAACTGGAAGTTTTTTTTGGAAAGATGAAAACATCTAAATCGAAAAAACGTTGAAAAGAATTTCCTCCGCGGAAATATAGCCGACTTCGCGTGAAATAGAAAGAGGTCTGGATTAATGGAATAAGGGGTTACTTTGTCCGAAGGCATCAATTGCAGTTCCCGTAATTGATGAAGACTCTTCTGATGCTAGGAAAACGGTAACGGCCGCAATTTCCTCAGGGAACATCCAATCATGCATGGAATTGGACTCGTCCGTGCTTATCTGACGCATCATGTTCGTTTCTACGGACCCAGGGCAAATTGCATTAACACGCACACCAAATTCATGGGCCTCTGCAGCTAAGGTCTCATTAAGGTTGAGTAAAGCGGCTTTTGATGCTCGGTAGGGTCCACGGAATTTTGCACCGTGTCGCCCCCCAATTGAAGATATATTGATTACCGACCCTGTTTGGTTACGGTACATAATGGGTAGCACTTTTTGGCATGATAAAAATGATCCAGTGAGATTTACGGATATAATTTGATTCCATTGTTCTAGTGTGACTTCAGTAATCGCAATGTCGGGCAGGTTAATTGCAGCGTTATTCACCAAAATATTTATGGTGCCAAATTGTTGTTCCGTGAATTCAACGAAATGAGAAATATCTGACTCTACAGAAATATCTCCTTGCGCCAAGATTGCTCGACCACCATGCTCGGAAATTTCTTGAACTGTTTCCTCTAAGTCCACCAAAGTTCGGCCCGTAATGCAGACAGAAGCCCCTTCTTTCGCGAACGCAAGAGCAATTGCTTTGCCAATTCCCCTCCCTCCCCCGGTCACCACTGCGACCTTGTCTACTAGTTTCATTAACACTTCCTTCTTAATTCTTTGGGATAGGTTGTATTCCCGGCACTAGCGTGTCGGTTTACCTGATAATGTTGGTACACCTGCTGCAAACATTGCTATCGTCGCTGTAGCAATTAGAGGGCCTAAAATTATGAAAGCTAATTTGAAGTCACCCTGCATATCGAACATGATTCCACCATAAATTGGGCCTAATACGCTAATTGCAAGGCTTAATGGACTCATGATTCCCGTAATCGTTGCGAATCGTTGAGGCCCAAAATAATCAGCTAAAATCGGTTGTCCAGCAACGGTGTGAGCGGCATGACCAAGTCCGTAAGTAAGAAAAAATCCCACCGTGATCCACCCATTGTCAGGGGATACATAGGCAAAAAAAATCCAACCAACCCCGAGCAAAAGAAAACTGAGTCGGAACATCCTGAAACGACCGATTTTATCACCTAATGGACCGCATGCCAGGCGTTCCACCATCTGAGTGATCCCATAAATGGATACAAATAGGCCCGCCCCTTCGAGGGAAAATCCCTTGTTAACCAAGTGAGGGATTTGATGAACATGATGGACATTGGTTGTAAGACCGTAGAATGCTCTGGCGATGAGCACCATCCAAAATGGTCGGGTTTTTATGGCTTGCGAGACTGTAAAGCTTTCTTCTCCTTCTGTATCAGGTTTTGATTCGGGTCTTTCAAGGGATTCATTTTCTTTCACTTCTCCATCAGGCAGTAGCCCGTAGGATTGAGGACGGTGCTTAATGAGTTGGGCAAGAGGGAAACTGATAGAACAAAAAAAGATAGCAAGATATAAAGACGCAGAGCGCCATCCTACCGCGACGAGTAACACCGAAAGAGGGTAAATCCCTGCGTATCCCATTCCCAGCCCAGTTCCCAAAATTGCTGTGGCGGTTCCACGCTTTCTCCGAAACCAGTGAACTACGGTAGCGGTGTAAGCCCTCAGGGCCCCCATACTCTGTCCAAAAGCTATGATGACTGAAGCCATATAAAAGGTGAGGAATGAATCCATTTGGGAAAATAGCAGCATCCCGATTGTTGTGATGATAACACCTATGCTACACATTACCCTGGGGCCCACTCGGTCAATAAGGTAACCAGAGAGTGGACCTAATAAGCCCTGCTCGAATTGTTTAATGGAGAAGCCTAAGGAGATCGCTGTTAAGCTCCAACCCGTTTCCTCGCGGACTTTGTGGATGAAGGCTGACAACCCAATAGTGAAAATTGCCTGATTGAGGAATCCACTTATAGCTCCCGCTAAGACGATAATCCATCCGTAAAACACCCTAGGTGAATTCCGGGGAGTGGGGTTCTTTTGAATTCTGTCTTGGAAGGCCATGCTGTTATTCCTTCAGACCTAATTCTCACCAATCAACCTAAACAGGGCGATTGTGTGCTGGAAAAGAAACGCTGTCAACTCCTTTAGCTGTCTATCCAAAGGTAATCGAGGCTCATCCAAGTTGACAAATCTAAGCAATCAGGATATTCTGCCGAAGTCAGTAAGCGCTTACATACCGCTTTTGGCTATTTAAAGAGGAGGAAAATGTGACGCAGACGCTCCGACAACCTACTGCGATTCGGAAAACTCAGATAGTTGAAGAAGTCGCTAATCTGGTAATGACCAAGGGGATGGCGGGTGTAACAATCCACGATATTGCTGCTGGTATTGGCGTGACGGAAGCAGCGGTGTACCGCCACTTTTTAAATAAGCGACAGATCTTTTCCTATGTAATTGGAAAATGGGAGGAGCGGTTAATCAATTCTCTGAGTAGCCCGCATTTAGCTGAAACGAAAGCGACTGATGACCTTGAACGTGTTTTTTGGTCTCAGATTGATTCGGCAGGTGGGCACAGAGCTCTCGCGTTCATTCTTATTGTTGAGGCGATCACTTTTGAAATGCCTGGGCTGAATGCTGAAGTTGGGGAGGTTATGACCAACTATATGGAATCAATCCAGCAAATCATTCAGAAGGGAATTTTTGAAGAGGAGTTCCGTCCCGATCTTAATTTAGACGCTGCGGCTACTGCTTTCATGGGTCTCGTTCAAAGCACTGCAACCCTTTGGGCATTGAATCATTACAGCTCAGGGTTAACAGAGGCCGCTGCGGCTATGTTTGAGATTTTCAAACGGGGAATATATCGGACTGAGCGTCTTGAACCGATCAGTGCAGACCGTATAACTTTGGCTGCATAACGAATTATGACAAGAAACCTAGGAGGAAACATGCACGGATTACTAGGAAAGATAAGTACTCTAAAACGAGGGATGATCTTGGTGGGTCTTCTTCTCATTGCCGCTGTCACTGTCGTGGCGTGCGGTGGCGAGGCAGAAGAATCCTCTGGTTCAAGTTCCGGTGTGAAAACAGGCGGACTCCTTAAAGTCGGAATGTTATCCGACCATGTTACATTTGATACTCCAAATGTATTGGGAATGCCGGACATCGTAACAATTGTACAAACTCAGGATGTCTTGGTCTTTCGGCAGGCGGATCTTGAATTGAGGCCGGCGTTAGCCGAATCTTGGTCCTTTAACGAAGACGCTTCCTCATGGACATTCAATCTTCGTGAAGACGTCCACTTCTATTCCTATGAGAATGGAGCGGTGGTCGAAGGGAAAGAGTTTACTGCCGATGATGTGATATTCACCATCAATCGAATGTACGATATGGAATCACCTACTTCGAGTACGATATTCCCTGAGAAATTCCCGATGGTTAAGATTGACGATCATACCGTTCGGTTCGACTTTGGTACTCCGAACGCGACCCTTCTCGACGGCTTAGTCAAATACCAGTCACATATGACCCCATCCGATATAGACCCGGCTAGGTTTTCTACGGAAATCCATGGAACGGGTCCTTTCATAATGACTGAACATGTCGTTGGGGAGCGAACTTCTTTCGTGGCAAATGAAAATTACTGGCTTGAGGATGCTCCTTTGGTCGATGAACTCATGTATATATTCCTGCCCAGCCCTGAGGCACGAGCCGAGGCCTTGAAAGCAGAAACTATCGACATGATTTTCGATTTGGATGCTACCAGTATTCCGGGGCTCGAGGCTGCTGCGAACACATCCGTTCAGGTAGCGCCAAGCGGTGGGTATATGAACTTGGCGATGATTGTTACAGAACCCCCGTTTGACAACAAACTGGTCAGACAGGCTGTTCAAGCGGCAACAGATAGAAACGCAATTCTTCAGGGAGCACAATTTGGGAGAGGGGCTCTTGCCTATGATCACCCCATCACCCCCAACCATCCCTTCTTCAATGAAGATTGTAAGCCGCCCGAGTATAATCCAGAGCTCGCAAAGGACCTGTTGAGCCAGGCGGGCTACGACGACGGAATTGATCTGACCTTGTATACATCAACCGCTGGTGCTTCGATGGTAGATATGGCTACCGTTTTCAAGGAGAGCGCTGCGGCTGCTGGTATTCGGGTAGAAATCGTAGTTATGCCAGAAGATGGGTACTGGGCGGAGGGTTGGATGGTGAAGCCATTTACCACGGTTTGGTGGGGTGGACGACCTCCATACGAGGCATTTAACGTGGTTTATCGTGGCGGAGGATCTTGGAACGAATCCTTCTATGCAAATGCTGAGTTCGATGCCTTGTTAGATGAAGCTATGGGAGCTGCAGACCCGGCCGATCAGGAACGAATCTATGGGGAATTGCAGTGTATAGCCGTTGATGAAGTCCCGAGAGTTGTCACCGTATTTCGACCGGTAACCCTGGGAGTTCTAAACGATGTTCGAGGATCGGTTCCTATGTGGGATGCTACTATGACCCTTCACCATGTATGGCTTGACCGATAATCTGAATTTGAAAAATTTGCTCTTTGGATTCCTTTAAATCTGTAGAGCGAAATGAAGGTGAGGACCCGGAAGGGTCCTCACCTTCGTATCTAGGACCATGGAGAGTGGCCCGTGCTTCGATATCTCATCCGTCGATTAAGCCTCATAGCAGTTACCTTGTGGGTAATATCATTCGCAATTTTTGCTATTGTGGAAATTTTGCCCGGTGATGTTGCGAAGATGATGCTTAAACAAAACGCTACGGAAGAATCCCTCCATATGCTACGGGAACAATTAGGGCTGTATCGGCCTTGGTATGAGCGGTACTTTGAATGGATTTGGGGTGTGTTAAGAGGGGATTGGGGAACCTCTTATGTTATGGGCGTTCCGGTCAGTGAAGTGCTTGGAAGAAGGATTGTCCATTCTGTTTCCCTTGCTGCATTTGCGTTGGTGTTCGGTATCCCGTTCGCTGTAATGGCTGGGGTATGGGCAGGGATTCGCCCCGATACTTTGGGGGACAGAATCGTATCAATTGTGGGCATGATTGGGATATCTCTACCAGAATTTGTTACAGGGGTCATTTTCATGCTCGTGATCGCCTCCTGGCTGGATCTCTTACCACCCTCAAGCATTATGATGCCAGGAGAAAGACCATGGACGCGACCAGCCATCCTAGTGATGCCAGCACTTACCCTTACCGTAGTCATGTTTGCGTACATTATGAGAATGACCCGGGCTAATGTAATTGAAGTGATGGGGTCAAGCTATGTCCGAACAGCCATCCTAAAAGGGATTCCCCTACGGCAGGTTATACGACGTCATGTTCTGCCTAATTCTATGCTTCCTACTATTACCATTATTGCCGCTAACATGGGATACATGCTGGGCGGACTTATCATCGTAGAAAATGTATTTGCTTATCCCGGACTGGGGCAGTTGCTGCTCTGGTCGATTCAACAGAGAGACTTTCCCATGCTGGAAAGCCTTGTAATGTTGATTGCTGGAACCTACGCGATCAGTAATCTTTTAGCAGATTTGAGTTATGCAGCGTTGGATCCGAGAATCAGGGTAACATAATGGCGCTTGAACCAATAATCCAGAAACCCGAAATTTCTCTCGCTAAGAGTGCGGGCCTTCCGATTCGTGTCCTCCGAAGTGGAATTAATGCTGTAAGGCTAATCCTAAGAACGACTTCAGGACGAATCGGGTTTCCCATGGTGATAATTCATGCCGTTATCGCTGGTTTCGGCACTTGGCTTGCCCCGTATTCGCCGACTGCATTCAATGTTGATCCCCAGGGGAATATCTATCAACTCTTAGCTCCCTCTTCTCAGTTTCTTTTAGGGACTGACCAGTTTGGCCGAGACATTTTAAGTAGGGTAATGTCCGGTTCTACGTCCTTGGTTTTGGTCGCAGGGTCAGGCACCTTGATCGGAATTACGGCAGGGGCAATGATAGGGATGGGTGCAGCCTATGTGGGGAAATGGGCAGACGAGATTGTCATGCGCTTGATGGATGGATTAATGTCTTTCCCGAGTCTCCTTCTGGCTCTTTTAGTCATTTCCACCTTGGGCCCGAATGTTCTGTTTATTGTCCTTACAGTCGGAATAGTAACTGTTCCGGGAGTTGCAAGAGTGATGCGCAGTACCACCCTTGCCCTCAAGGAACAAGAATTTGTCCAAAGTGCTCGACTTCGGGGGGAATCAGCCCCCTACATCATCTTCAGGGAAATCTTTCCGAACACACTTCCGATTATCGGGGTGGAACTTGCTGTTCGCCTTAGTTATGCAATCCTGATCGTTTCTTCCCTAGGGTTTCTTGGATTAGGAGTACAACCCCCTTCGCCTGATTGGGGCCTGATGATAAGTCAAGGTCGTCAGTTTCTTGCCAGCTCCCCTTGGATAACCCTATCACCGGCGGCTGCGGTCGCTAGTTTAGTTGTTGGAGTGAATCTTCTAACTGATGGCATTCAACAGGCAAGAAATCTTCCGAAAGAGGAGGATGCGTGAGTCAAAATCCTTACATAAATACGTCACGACCCTTGGTGGAATTTAATAACCTCTCGGTAACGTTTTTTACGCCGAGAGGGACAGTTCGTGCTGTCCGGGATGCCAGCCTCAAGATTAGAAGAGGCGAAGTGGTTGGTTTGGTTGGAGAATCAGGTTGTGGGAAATCTACTGCTGCCTTGGCCCTTATGGGTTATCTTCCTGGAAGGAATGAGGTTGGAGGGTCCCTCCTTTTCGAAGGAGAAGATATCACACAGTTTTCGCAAGTAAAATTACGAGAACTGTGGGGTAATAGGATCGCAATGGTGTACCAGGACCCTGCCACTGCGCTGAACCCTACTATGAAGGTTGGAATCCAGATAGAAGAAGTCTTAAGGCATCACCTTCAATTAAGTAAATCCGAAGCTTATTCAAGGACGGTAAAACTCTTCACTAGTGTAAAACTGGCAGATCCCGAGCGGATTGGGAACAGGTACCCCCATGAACTGAGTGGAGGCCAGCAGCAACGTGCTGTCATCGCAATGGCTTTAGCCTGTGAACCAGATCTCCTAATTATGGATGAACCGACCACGGGATTGGATGTTACTACAGAAGCTACTATCTTAGACTTAGTTGTTGATCTGAAGAGTCGGTTTAATGCAGGAATCTTGTATGTAAGTCACAACTTAGGAGTTATCGCTCGAGTTGCAGATCGAGTTGTCGTTATGTATGCGGGCCAGACAATTGAGGAAGCTCCGGTTCGAGATCTCTTCAGCAATCCGAAACATCCTTACACAGTAGGCCTTCTGAGTTGTGTGCCAGCTCCTGTGAGTACGGAGCATAAAGCAGTTGAACTAAGTAGTATTCCAGGGTCGGTTTTTCCAGCTAGTCGACCAAATGAAGACGCATGTCTCTTTGCTTCCCGGTGTCCTATGGCCGATGAGAAATGCCGTTCATACTCACCTTCCGAACTTGAAATATCCGGGAATCAGAAATCCCGCTGTTTCCGTTGGCAGGAAGTCAGAAATGGAATTTGGGGCCAAGATGAACTGCGTGATGAAGACGGTAAAGAGGAATCAAAGCCCGTTTTATCCGCCGTTGGACTTCGAAAACGATATGGCAATTGGCAACGAAAATATATATTTTTTGGCCCTAGGGTTCGGCCGCCCGTTCGAGCATTGAATCGAGTAGATTTCAGCGTTGGGAGCGGAAGAACTTTAGGCATTGTTGGAGAGAGCGGTTCAGGTAAAACTACTGCGGCGCGCGTCGTAGTCGGTTTAGTTGGGCGTGATGGGGGGAAACTTTCTTTAAATAATGAGGAGATGGCTTCAGAGGTTAGCGGTCGCAGTAAGGAGCAAAGGGCTGCCGTCCGGATGGTATTTCAGAACCCGCGAGCGTCACTGAATCCCAAATTACAAATACGGCATTCGATATTACGAGGGTTGAGAAAATTTTCAGGGCTGAGTCGTCGGGAAAGTGTTTTGAGGGCAAGAGAATTAATGGAGGCTGTCGGACTTGAGCCCGATCATCTTGATAGACCTCCAACGGAATTAAGTGGGGGCCAACAACAACGGGTAGCCTTGGCCAGCGCATTTGCGGCAAATCCTGAGTTGGTTGTTCTTGACGAGGCCGTCTCGGCGCTTGATGTTTCAGTCCAGGCTCAGGTACTTAATCTTCTTGACCACCATCAGAACGAAACGGGAACCTCACATATATTCATTTCCCATGATTTGGGAGTTGTGAGATATCTTTCTGACAATATCCTGGTACTTTATGCGGGGCATGTGGCAGAATATGGTCCTGCAAAAAACGTTTTGAATTCTCCATCGCATCCGTATACCGAGGCACTACTTTCAGCGGCACCGATCCCTGACCCTGATGCTCCTCCTACACGCATTCGCTTAGATGGTGCTGTGCCCACTATGCGAGAACGCTTTGAAGGATGCTTTTTTGCAGGTCGATGCCCCCGAAAAATTGGGCAGATTTGTGATGAGACACCTCCTCCGGCCCAGTCGGGACTCGATGGTGATGAGCACGTCCTCTATTGCCACATACCAGTAAACGAATTGTTGCACTTACAGTCACGTTCAAATGGTAATGGATCTAGCTCCTAGTAGGAAAAATTGGGTTGACAAGCCTCCGACTTTTAGAGACTAACATTGGTATGTATCAAATGTGGGTGTCATTCGATTGCCTGCCGGTTCGTTTTTCAAAGAGTTCCACTAGCTTTATCGCTTGTTTCCCGTGGGTGCGAACATTTCCGGTCACGATTTCCTTATCCAGATCCATTGAATCGAACCAGTGGGCAATTTCAATTTCATTTTCCTCTAGGGACAATTCAAACGAATCCGCCATTCCGACATAGATTAAATCGACGTGCTGGTGATATTCTTCGATGTCTTCGATTTGAATGGCGAGCGGTTGTTTCAATGGATATATCCTCGTACTTAATTGATGATTCGATTCTTGTTGGGCGTCGATTAACTTGATTGAAAGTCCAGTCTCTTCTCGCACCTCTCGAATTGCGCAATCATCAGGGGTTTCCTCTCTTTCAATGTGTCCCCCGGGGGGTAGCCATAATCGTAATTTCTTGTGAAAGATGAGCAAGACCTTTGATTTATGAACGACATAGGCGGTCGTGACGTAATCCAAAGAACACTCGTTTTGGAGCATAAATGGTTTCCTTCGTTATTCCAATTGAGTCCAATTCGAATCCAGTTTTCTGAATCTTGCATGAAGCTCTTTTACAACGCTTAGAGGAAGTTTGAGCGCCCGTTCCACGGTTTGTATATTTGAAAGCAAGTGATCTGGGTTGGCCGTGCCGATGATGGCGGTATCAACCTCTGGATGAGCAAAGATGAATCCCATCGCCAATTCTATTGGATCTTCAGGACAATTCTCAATTGGTCCGAGTTCTTTCATCTTTGAAACGCGCTGGAAATATTCATCCGCATAAGGTGAGGGTGATGTAGTTGTTCCCCATACTCCGTTAGCGATTGGCCTTTTGATAATAATCCCAAGGTTTTTCTCTCGTGCATTCGGAAAGAGATTAGAGAAAGCATGTTGGTCAGCGATGCTAAAACTGGTTTGGAGTGTATCAAAACTGTCACTTTCAACAGCCCAGTTGGCCTCTTCGTTGTCCCCGCTATATCCGATAAATCGGGTTTTTCCTTGTCGTTGGGCTGCCTCGAGGGTTTGAGTTGCTTCCATAGTTTCAAGCACATCAAGAGTGCATGAGTGTAGTTGAACCAGATCTAAATAGTCGGTACGCATACGGATTAGACTCCGGTCGATACTGTCCATTATGGTTTTGCCTGACCAAGGGTGGCCTGAATGTTCTCCTACAACATGCCCACATTTTGTGGCAAGGAAGAACTCATGTCTTCGGTGTGGAATCGTCCTGCCGATAAGTTCTTCACTGATTCCATAGCATGCAGCAGTATCTAAGAAATTAATTCCGGAGTCGAGTGCTGAATTCAGCACTCGACTTATTGTGCTCTCTTCTGAAGGGGTGAGGCTTCCTCGTCCTATTTCTGCAAGGCCGATACCAAGACGGCTTACGGTCAGACCTGTATTGCCAAAGGTAGTGAATTCCATAAGAGATCCTTTTTCACATTTTGGGGAATTTCCTGGTTAGTAAAATTATTCTTGTCGCTGTTCAGTGAAGGGCGATTTGCTTCAAACAACTGAGGGAAAGATTTGTTCAGGTTGAGCGCTAGGGGGCGTCCATCCCCAAGGGTGTGGCGGAGCGCCTAAATCCAGGAGTTGTCCTGATTTGATGGTCATAACTGGTACCAAGGCCTGTTTGCCAATCCGTGAATGTCCTTGGGCATCTATCATCTCCCAATTTCCATCGATTAAATTAAGTACTGAAATATCGGCAATCCTTCCGATTTCAAGGCTGCCTGATTGATCCTCGATACCAAGTGCCTTAGCAGGATTAATGGTTGTCATCTGGATAATTTCATTGAGTGAGAATCCCAAGTTAAAGAAAAAGGATAAATATTCAATTAGTCCTCGGTTCCCTCCGCGGAGGGCGCTAGTAGATGCCTGGATTTCTACATCGCTTCCAATCGTGTCTGGAACAAATCCCTGCTTTAGTACCGCTTCTGCTCTTTGGAATCCGAAGCCCCCATTCCCATAGGCTGAATCTATCGTTACCCCGTTACACTGTGCCTTAGTAAGGGAGGGTAAAAGGCGTTCATTCTCATCTACGACTCCTCCGGTTCTTGGTGTAAAAACATGGGTAAGGATATCCCCTCGTTCTAGCGTAGAAATCGCCTGTTCGATAATCTCAGAAGGAGTAGGTTCTAAGGGGTTTTTCTTTGAAAGTTTACTGGCTCCTGTTCCGAGGAAATCTCCAATATGCATCATCAGTCTGATCCCAACGCCTCTTGCAACTCTCTTTGAGAATTCTAAGTGGCTTAATCCCATTGGGTTTACCCAGTTTTCATCAACCGATACTTTTATCCCTTTGATGAATCCAGGGTATTCTTCGGAAATAGATTGGATCGTTTTTACCATACATTGTTCTTCAATAGCATTTGGTAGAGAGGTCAGGTGTTGGGTAATGTTAAGGAATGCGTAAACGGTCGATTTACTTTTCTCTCGAATAAAGCGTTCGAAGATGGGAAAGTCGTCTACGTCTGCTCCTCCTGCGTCGACCACAGTTGTAACACCAGATAGCACTCCAGCAACGTCTGGGTGGACCTTCATTTTTGAAGGTCGATAAACATGAGAATGGATATCGATGAGGCCGGGTGTAATAAGGTTTCCGTCTAATTGAACGGCTTTTTTTGATTCATTGCTGGAAATGTTAGGGGAGATGTTGGAAATAACTTGATTTGTGATGGCGACATCCAAAAATGAATCTATCCCTTGGGCGGGATTAATTACCCTAGCCCCTTTTAGTAACAAGTCGTACATATTCCCTCCCTTTGGATTCGTCGAAATATGGTGGTAGAGAGTATAGCAACCGAAAGAATCACCGTCTATTCATTGATGGCAGCCAACTGAATCGCTATGAAAACGATTCAGTTGGGGCGTATAGCCTTTACAACAAAAGCCAGCCATCTGAAACGTAGAAGACCTTCTTCATTGCGATGGACATTGAAAGCATCGACAATTTCTGGTGAAGCATGAGAAAAATCGTCTCGTAATCTGTTTGCTTTATCAAGAGGGGTCCCAGAACGAATAACCCAGTCCTCAAATTCTAACGGGACAGAACACAGGGATGTTTCTTGAATGTCGAATCCTTCATTTTCTAAAAGAGAAATCCATTGGGTAGGAGATAAATTGTTTATGTGGCTTGGGTCTCTTCTCACCTCAACATCATTCATCCAGTCTGCCGCATTCTTTTCTTCCGGTGCTGTAGTATCAACCATAATCAGAGTACCGCCTTTTTCAAGGGTGCGGTGCCATTCATTGACTGCTTTGGGGAGATCTTTGAAGTGGTGAGGCGCTGTTCTACATGTCACTAGGTCGACCGATTGAGAAGCGAATGGCAGGAGCTCGGCTGCCGTCAAGGAGAATCCGACGTTGGAAATCTTCCTAGATGCACAAATGCTTATTGCCTCTGATAACATAGCTGGAGTGATATCGGTAGCAACCACATATTCCGAAAACTTTGCGATTTCGAAAGCGGTAAATCCGGTTCCTGTAGCTATATCGATTGCTAATCTATATCTAGATCCAGAAGCATATTCGGAGACTACGTTTAGGGATTCACCTCCCCGGTGAACTGAACTCTGTGAGTAAAATGAAGCCTGTTTCCCGAATTGCTCTTGTGAAGTTAAAGATGGTTGATGTTCAGTGGGCATTTTTCGTTCCTCCCAATACTTAAATCGGAGTATAACACGAGAATTAGTTGAGGCTTTTCAGTGGAATTGTCCATATTTATAAAGGCTGAAGCGTAGTCGGTTGTCACTCTTTCGTCAGCTCAGGTATCATGACCAAAGGTACATAGATAGCGGTCGTCATGTTAGTCAATTAGCGAGCTTAAAACTAGTAAAGAAATAGGCGGTTAGTTCATGTTTGAAAAAACTACATTCTCGAATGGATTCCGGGTACTGACTTCTGTGAACCCGAATGTGCGGTCGGCTACTGTAGCGATGTTCGTATCAGCCGGCTCTAGGTACGAATCTGATGAACTTGGTGGGGCGTTCCATTTCATTGAACACATGTGTTTCAAAGGAACTAATCGAATGCCAACCTCTCAAGAGATTAGTGAAACGATTGAAGGTGTTGGTGGGATTATGAATGCCAGCACCGATCGAGAAGAAACTATATTCTGGATCAAGGTTGCCAGTACCCATTTGCCTTTAGCCCTCCACCTCTTAGTCGATATGTTAGGAGACTCTATATTTGATGTGAACGAAATTGAGAAAGAAAGACAAGTGATTCTCGAAGAGTTAGCGATGACAAGGGATAGGCCCGAGGATTTGGTATTTCAATTGACTGAAACCACCCTTTGGCCAAATCAGCCTTTGGGCAGGGATGTTGGAGGAACCCCTATCTCTGTGCAGGGAATAAGTAAATCAAATCTTCTGTCCTGTATGCAAAGTCAATATACCCCCCAAAACTTGGTTCTTGTTGTCACCGGAAATGTCGTCCATGAAGAGATCGTTGAACTGTTATCAGGTAAATTTCAGAACTGGTTTGATGGATTCCCAATGAAATTTTTCCCTTTGGAGGATACAAGTAGGCCAAGTAATATTTCTCTCCAAAATCGGCCATCTGATTCGGCTCATATTTGCCTAGGGGTTCCTGCGCTTGCTTCTTCGGATCCTAGTAGATTTGCACTCCACGTCCTAAACACTGTTCTCGGTGACGGCATGAGTAGTAGATTATTTCTTGAACTTCGGGAAAATGAAGGATTGGTTTATACCGTAAACAGTGAGGTGGCTGCATTTAGGGATACAGGCGCATTGTTCATATATTGCGCGACTCAACCTAAAAATGCATATCGTTCCGTTGAGTTGATTTTGAAAGAGATGGAAAAACTATCTTTAGGAGTCACGGTAAAAGAAATTCAGAAAGCAAAGGAACAGATTAAAGGCAGGATTCTTTTACGGATGGAAGATACACTAAATACGGCATTATGGCTTGGGAGTCAAGAACTTGTTCGTAACTGTATTATGACACCAGATGAGGTAACTACTGCAATTGATAAGGTCACCCCTGATGATGTTGTGGAACTCATGGGATCGATTGGTGTCCGGCAAAAAATGTGCTTGGGGGTAGTTGGGCCATATAAATCCACAGGACGATTTGAGAAGTTATTTAGGTAGCTCGTTCATTTTCTTGGTTGTTCCCCTTCAAAGGTGTCCACCTAAAAGGCCTAATCCATTGTGTGATCCGACTCCTGAAAATCCTAGCCGGAATTATAATTTGGGAAGAGCTTCTAAAAATGCAGTTGATTTTAGCCTTCGTTCCAAGAGGTAAGTTATATAATCTTGTAACAGGCGATTGATTTCTTGCGATAGGGATTTGTTCACCTTGAGGGAGCTGATTTCCCTAAAGGTGTGTGATTGGAAAAACCTTAAGATTTTAAGCGTATTTAGGGATAACGGGAAAGTCGGGCCAGGATTTTGGGCGCTAGAAGACGATCTTAATTCTGGACGGGAGCACGCGTTACAAATCGTTCCTCCGAATCGATGACTGAATCCATGGTCGTTAGGCTGAATAGCTTTACTACAGGACACACAATTCTGTAATTCTGGCATAAATCCCACCTGGCGGAGCAATTCGAACTCAAAATAATGTAACGCTAGAGACCGTTCACCCTTATCTATCCAACCGAAGCAATCAGTTAATAAATTTAACAAGAGAGGATTAGGTTCTTCATCTGGCGTGAAAGCATTGACAAGTTCCACGCAAACTGTCCCTAATGCTATTCCTTCTAAGCTACTTCGCAGCTTCGGATAATTAGCTAGGGTATCGGCATCAGAAACTGTATCCATTGTTCGTCCTCTGGCAATCATTAATCTGCAGTAGGTCAGAGGTTCCAAGTGCCCAGCAATCCGGCTTTTCGGCCTTCTGACGCCTCTGGCCACTACCCTTATTTTGCCTTGAGCCGCAGTAAATAGAGTCAGAACTCGATCTGCTTCTCCGATAGGAATTTGTTTTAAAACTGCCGCGTCGGTTGTGTAAAGACGATTCTTCGCCATATTTATCTTTATCGAGTAAAGTTTTTGAACCTTTGGTTTATCGAGTAAATAAGAAGCGTTTAATTATAGTTCCTGCCTGCCTTGAAATGCTTTTACAAGGGTAGCATCGTCTGCGTATTCCAATTCTGCGCCAGTAGGGAGTCCCCTAGCAATTCGTGTTATACGGATTCCCATGGGAGATAAAAGTCGATGAAGATACATCGCAGTGGCTTCGCCTTCTAATGTAGGATTTGTTGCGAGTATGATTTCATCAAATTTGGTTTCATGGGGTCCCTCTGCAGTTTTTATCGAATTTTCTACTTCAGGGTTTTTTGAATAAGAGAGCCTGTTCAGGAGTTCTTGAATTTTTAATTCTTGAGGACCAATCCCGTTAGCAGGAGAAATGGAACCGTGGAGAACGTGGTACAGCCCTGAGAAGGATTGGGTTCTCTCAAGTGCGAGAACATCTAATGGATCTTCGACAATGCACAATAGAGTTCTATCGCGATTGTAGGAAGAGCAGATTGAACACGGGTCTTTATCAGTGATGTTGACACAAATCGAACAAAGAATGACCTGTTCTCTCACTGAAAGAATAGATTCCGCGAGGGACTTGGCTTCTGATGATGGAACCCTAACCAGATAATAGGTGAGTCTTTGGGCACTCTTGGGCCCGATTCCAGGTAGCTTCCGGAATTCATCAATCAGACGGGCCACAGACGCTACTGGATTGGTGGATTCCCAGTTGAAACCTTGGTTCATTATCCTAATCCTGGGATGTTCATCCCCCCAGTAAGGCCTCCCAGTTTTTCTTGGGCGAGGTCCTGAGCTTTCTGTAAGCCTTCATTTACTGCCGCCAAGACTAGCTCCTCCAGCATTTCAACGTCGTTGGGGTCCACGGTTTGTGGATCAATATGTATTGCTTCCAATTTCAGTTTTCCGGTCATAATTACCCGAATTACTCCTCCCCCTGCTGTTGCTTCTACGGTTTCGTTTTCAAGTTCCTCTTGGGCTTTAGCTAACCGTGCTTGGAGTTGTTGTGCTTGGCGTAAAAATTGGCGATTCATTGGTTTGTCTCACTTTCGGAAATAATTTTGGCACCCAAAGTCAATGCTGACCTCATTAGGTGGCCTTCGGGCTTAAATTCTAAGGAATTTTCTTCTTGAACAATTAATTTTAGTGAATAATCACGACCAAGGACTTCTTGCATCGCCCTAGAGAACTCTTGTCGACTTGGGGGATATTCCATTTCCTCTTCGAATCTTTGGAGGTTCGCCTTGTTTTTGAAGGTAAGGTTAAGGGTGTCCTCTTGTATCTCGTTTTTCACGCAGTCCATCATAAGGGACCCGATGACGAACTTTTTCCCCTTAAAGCGTCGTAATTCCTTTCCGAGGGAATCCCATTGTGAGTTGGTAAGTGAATTCAAGATGATAGTCTCTGAAGATTCGTGCCTGGACTGATCTGACGGTAGTTCTTTAAGAATTACATCATCGCTGGTAGTAGTTTCAGATACTTCGCTTATCACGTTTTCTGTAGACGTATCTAAAGAGTTAGCTGAAGGTGATTCTAGGAGTTCTACTTCGGTTTGTGATTGGAAAACATTCAGTTCGGTGGAATTTTGGGGAGTTGAGACGGGAGTGTTTTCAAGAGAATTATCTTCATTCCCGATACTTTCAATTATTGCAAGTTGGGTCGGTAGGCTAGAGTAATTTTCACCACTTTGGAATTTTACTGAGGCAAAAACTTTTAGGGTTTCGAAAGTATGGTCCCAGGTAGAAAGACGAGAAATATCCTCAAGTTCTTCCATATCTGAAAGTGTGAGTTCAAAATCTCCATCGACACCGCTCTTAAGTAAGAAAATTATATGAATATATTCTAAAAGCTCGTAATGGAACGAGCGCATATCCCGTTGTTGTTCTCCAGCCTCGTTAATTTTACGTAACGCTTCCTTAAGGTTTTTTGAAAGAATGTCGTGGACCGTCTCAATCGCTTTTCGATCATGGCTTATTCCTAAGAGTTCCTGGATTTGGTTAGAAGTAAATTTGGGGCCAAATGAAGTTACTGCCTGATCCAACAAGTTACAAGCGTCTCGCAAGCTGCCCCAAGATTTCCTTGCAATGGTTTTTACTGCCTCTTCCGCAGGGTAAAATTGTTCCTCGGAACAAATATGCGTGAGGCGACCAAAAATTTCATTTGAGGAAATCCTCCGAAGGTCGAAGCGTTGACATCGTGAACTAACCGTTGCGGGTATCTTGTGTGCTTCCGTGGTACATAAAATGAAAAATGCCCAAGGCGCAGGCTCTTCTAAAGTTTTCAGGAGGGCGTTATTGGCCGCATCAGTTAGCATGTGTGCTTCGTCGATAATATAAACCTTCGCTCTCCCTTCAGCCGGGCCAGAACCAAAAACCCGTTCTCGTAAATTCCTGATGTCATCGATCCCGCGATTACTTGCCGCATCCATCTCAATTATGTCTAATGATCGTCCTTCATTCGCGGCCTGGCACAATTGGCAGTCATTGTCTGGTTCTCCAGGCCTGGTGTTTCCATCTGGAAATTGTTTTGGGTCTAAACTGAGACAGTTAAGGGCCTTTGCAAGGATCCTAGCTGTTGAAGTTTTTCCGGTCCCTCGGGGACCGCATAAAAGATAACCGTGTGCAACCCGCTGTTGGGAAATAGCCTGAGTTAAAGTCCTTATCATGGGATCTTGACCCACAACTTCTTTGAAAAGCTGGGGTCTCCATTTCCTGTAAAGAACCTCGTTAGCCACCGGTTTTCCCTCTCAATTCAATTAACCAATTGAATTTTATTGTGTCTGTTTTATCCCTGGTTCTAGTTGATAAAGCTCTTTCAAAATATCGCTTTGTTTGTTTACCATAGTTTCTTCATCATTCTTACTTTCGTGGTCGAATCCAAAGATATGAAGCGTTCCGTGCACTAGCAGTGTAATCAATTCCTGATTTACAGGAATGTTTGCTTTTAGGGCTTGTTGTTTGGCTTTTGGATACGAAATTAAAACTTCTCCAACTGGCTCCAGGGTTCCTGCGGGATTTGGAAATTCCATGGAGGATTCTCCCTTTGGGGGATTAACTCCATAGTATTGTCCTTGATGTATTGTTGAAAATGAAAGGACATCAGTTATTTCGTCAAGCCCCCTATACCTAAGGTTAAGGTCTTTAATCGTTTTATTGTCACCGATAATGATTCCCAAATAATATCCAGTGGGTAGTTGTAATTCTAAGAAGCGCAGGGTAATGGAAACCACATTGTGGAGCAATGAGGTCGAGATAAAAGGCTCGAATTTAGGAAACACCTGGATAATAATTTCATTCCCGTTAACCAACAGGTCTTGAATTAAATCAGTTTTTAGGGATTTGGTTTGATTGGCAATTCCGCGCACTATGCCCCCTTTGGGATGCAGGGGAATGGTAGCATAGCCTATTTGGCGGTTCAAGCGGTCCCATTTTGATAAATCTAGCAGGTAAGTTTTCCCAATTATTAGGTAATTAACGGCGGAATTTTATCTCTCGAAATCCTTCTGCGTACAACACGCCCGCTCGATTCCCCATTTGCCTTGCCCGTTGGGTAACAAATCGTCCAGCTCTTCCGTCCCCCACTTGGCTAACGTGCTGACTTAAAGCTCTTACCTTTAGATCTATGGTTTCGGTAATATCTACAAAAATCCGTGGATCTGATGCTCCCCAGAATAGAATAGAACCTACCTTGTGGGGGGTAAGCCCTTCTTCCAGGTGTTCCGGAAAATGGAAGGGATCTCTAGCGTAAGGGAAACACGCATCTAAAGAAACCTGACCAGACATCCGATGATCACGATGTTGGTGTTCTGGAAAGCGATGTGGTTCTGTGGTCAAAATTACATCTGGTTTGACCCTCCGAATTTCCCGAACAACCTGACCTCTAAATTCTCTTGTATCTTCCAATTCACCATCTGGATACCTGAGATACACAACCTCTTCTATCCCTAGGATTTTGGCTGCCTTAGCTTGTTCGCCCTCACGGATTTGAGCGAGTTTAGAGGGTTCCATCTCAAGATTGTCTGTTCCGCGTCTCCCGTCGGTGCAGAGAAGGTAAAATGCCTTAGCTCCTTGAGCAATCCACTTGGCGACCGTTCCTCCGCAACCTCCCTCGGCATCGTCTGGGTGTGGGATAACGACTAGGACGCTCTCTGGGGTAGTAATTCCGTCCATTTGAGAAACTCCCTTATGAGTGACATGTTTTATCGTTGTTAGCTGTTTCCCACTCTGCTACAATACCACCGACACTGTCAAGGCGATAAGGACGAATCCCTTTCCCTCTAACCATCTTCAAAATTTGTTTGTTGTATTAAATTCAACCCAAAGGAATCTCATGGGCTTCTCTGATTGGTTTAGGCGAAATAACGGAAATAGTATCAGTTTCCGGAGGTTGCAGCCTAATGATTATGAGAATTTGACCCAGTTTCTTAATGTGAGTCGTGGAATCGTTGGAACCGATCGGGCACTCTCAGAAATTAATACTCAACATCGGATGAGTCATCCTGATTTAGATCCATCAAACAACTGTTTGATTGGGGAAGGTTCCAAAAAAATAGTCGCTTACGCTTTAGTAATACCCGAACTTCCAATAGGAAGAACTGTAATTGAAATCGAGATCCTTTCCGAGCTGGAAAATTCAACTGTTTATTACCAGCTTCTTGATTGGGCTACAACTCGTTCCTCCGAACTGGACGTTGCCCGGGTAAACATTTCAATTGATGAAGACTCGAATTATCATTCCCTCGATTTCGAGAGAATGCGATATGGGCCGGTTAGGGTTTATTGGCGAATGCGATGGGTTGGGAGTATTGATGAAGGCTTCGGAATCCCTGAAGGGTATTCGGTTCGCAGCCTGATGACGGGGGAAGAGGCTAAATTGGCCACGATTCAAAATTCCTCATTTGAGGGACAATGGGGATTTTCCCCGAATACGGAACCTCAGATTAAACATTCGTTGGCTGCTCCTGGTTCTTCCCATGAGGATGTTTTGTTGTTGGTGAAAGACGAAGATATCGCTGGATATTGCTGGACACGAACTGAAGGTGAAGAAGATTCGAAAACTGGAATTATTGGCATGATAGGAGTTGCTCCTCGATTTCGGGGGAAGGGACTGGGAAGGGTTACTCTGCTGGCTTCAATGAAAAAACTATTGGACGATGGGTCTAAACGTGTCGAGCTAGAGGTGGATAGTGAGAATCCACCGGCTAGGGAATTATATATTTCTGAAGGATTTCACAAGGTAAGTGGAGTTACTTGGTTTGAACATTGGTTCCCTCCGTAACCGTCCCTAATGCTTTCCCTTAGATACTTCTTCGGTAAGCACCCCCGCTGAGATGACGATCTTCATGGCATCTTCAAAGGAAAGTGAAGTTTCCGTAACTTTCTCTTTGGGGAGGATTGCTAAAAATCCTGAGGTTGGGTTAGGGATTGTGGGTATATAAATTGTAAGAAGTTCTTTCCCCTCGTTCTCTTTATACACTCCAGTTACTAAACCCATAGCTAAAACGCCGTCTTTTGGGTATTCCAGAAACACTACTCGGCTGCTTCGAAGGAGAGCCCCGCCTGAAAAGACGTCAGTTGTTTGTCTAAATACTCGGTATAAAGGTCGAACAATCGGAATCTTTTCCACCAGATTTTGACTGAAAGTCACAACACGCCTGCCAATTACTGTCTCGGCAATCAGCCCGGCCAAATATACAAGGACGGTTGAAACGACCAAGGCAATTATCGTGATAGGTATACGGGAGAGTAAGGTTGAAGGGCCTCCTTGAGCTTGCTTTATCATTGGTTCTAACGAATCTGCCAAAAAACTGGTTATGGAATTCAAGATGGCATAAGTGAGAACCAAAGGGATAATAATCAAAAATCCAGCGAGCATACGAGTACGAAAATGTGTTCTGATGGATACCAATCTAGATAGAAATCTAATTTTTTTCATATACCCTCCGCTTATGGGTAATCGAACGGTTTTCGAAAGCTGTCTCATACACGTCGATAACCTTTTTTGCCATCTTCTCCCAACTTCTTCCTTCGGATAAAATTACGGCTGACTTCCCCATTTCCTCCGCTAGTGATGGGTTAGCTAGGATGATCTCGATTTTTTCTGCGAAAGATGTTGGACGGTGCCATGGGACCAGATACCCAGATACTCCATCTTTTACCAAGGCAGGTAATCCTCCAACCCGGGACGCAACCACTGGTGTACCACAAGCCATGGCCTCAAGAGCGGTTAGTCCAAAGCTTTCTGAGTATGAAGGCATCACCAGTGCGTCAGCGGCATTGTAATAGAGATGGAGGTTCTTTTGGGGTACGACCCCGACGAATCTTACCTGATCGGTTAACCCCAATCGGTTTGTTAGGTCTTTTAGCCTTTGGACTTCTGGTTGATAATCAGAGTTATCTCCTACAATAAATATTTCAATATCTTTAGATCTATCCATAAGTTTTACTGCCTCTAGGAGGAGATCTACTCCTTTTCCGGGATCCATACGCCCAACCGAAAGAAGCATAAATGGACGGGTCATTTCTAAAGCTTTTCTTGCTTTGGATTTATCGACTGGCTTAAATAGACGTTTATCGACTCCACAAGGAATTATCTCAACCTGGTTTGGGGAGGCCTCGTAATAATGGGTCAAGAAGTCTCTTTCATGCGAATGCGAGGCAATGATTTTGACGTCTGATCGGATGATCCGTTCTTCAGCCTCTTCCCGAAAGGTCATAGCGTGCTCGCCATTCCGGGCCATCCGTTTAATCATTTCCAGCGTGTGAAAGGTTGTAACGTGCGGGAGATTCCATTTCTCGGAAAGGGTTAGGCCGACGTTTGCTGAGAGCCAGTAATGGCTATGAATTACATCATATTTTAATTGGTTTGTAGCCGCAAATCTTTGAATATTCTCGGAAAATTCGGGGATATATTGATGTAGTTGATCTTTTGTAGAATTTGACGGGCCGGCATTAATGTGAATAAGTCTGGCATTACCCAACATACAATCTTCCATGGTCCGGCTTTCATCGTGAACTCTTGAGAAAACGTCTATTTCTAGTCCCAATTTGGATAGGGCGCCGGATAAGTTCCTAACGTAGACGTTCATCCCCCCAGCATCTTTTTCTCCCAATTGTGCTGTCGGGCATGTGTGGTAGCATAAAAAGGCAACCCGTTGCACTTTTTCATCTCCTTGAGGTTTGAATCCACCTATGGGAATGGAATTCCTTTCAAATTCACCGATGGAGAGTAAGTGAAAAGAGTTGAATATCCATCCCTCCTAAATCGTATTTATAATTCTCGTCACCACGAAGAAAATCGAAATAATTGAAGCCACTTGAGATGGCGTCATGTAAGGCAGTTGCTTTCATCAGAAGCCCTACGCTCAGTCTCGAATGCATCGGGTTAAATCCACTGTTGTAAAGATAACGTCGGTTTTTATAGTCGAAGCATAAAACACCTGCAGCTTTTATTCCATCAACTTCCATAAAATATAGACCAAGTTGGTTTACCGAAGCCATTTCTTTACTGATGGCACGGAAGAAAGATTCTCTTTCCTCCGTCAGGAATCCTCTTTTTTCTTCATGACTTAAACGCATAAGGTAGAAAAGGTCATCCATACATGCATCGATTTCCTCTTTATCTATACATGAGATGTGGGTCGGGTTTGCCGTATTGTAAAGTCTGCGGTATTTGCGGCGTAATTCATGTCGATCCTTTTTGGTCAATTTGAGAAGGTAGCTTTCCCAACTTTCAGGCAAAATGATTCCGGGGGAAACGTCTTCTTTTGTAATTTCGCAATTCCACCCATGAGTTTTCGCAAATTCAGGTATAAAACGAAGAGTTGGTGACTCTTGAGGGATGGAATTTAAGACTATTCGGCTCCAATTTTGGGTGTTTAAGTGTTCGATCAGGTTTTGGAAGAATTCTTTTTCACTGCCTTTCCGGACCACGAAATCATGGTAATCGAAAAGGTCGGTTCCCCCTAAAAATGAAAACTCGTTATTATTTACTGCCATTGGGGCGATACCTAACATTTTTGTTTCTGTGGAAATTGATAAAAGATGGAGTTCGGATTCCCCTCCTAAAGTTTCCCACCAAACTCTTTGCCATCGTGGATTGAGAAATAAGTTGTCTGTTTCTGTAAATGGAAGCAGTTGTTCCCACTCTTCTTGGAGGTTGTCGAAGGAATGCAAGTTAAAATGATGTGTCATTAATCCTCTTTGGTTCAGAACACGAAAAATCTATTGGAACTCTCCGTTATAACAGTGCAGGGAATTTCTCAACAATTTATTTCGCCAGAAGTTGTTTGTACTTGTAGATACAAAATCCAACTGGGTCCTAGATGATTTACGGGATTGTCGGTCTTACTCTTACTCACATGCAAATTATTTATTGTTTCCGGTGATGAGATTAGTTAACGCTTCTTCAACTGATTCCATATTTGGGTTCAATTCTTTACTGGGTAGGTCCGCGATTTGATCCGCTAGTTCCGGATCTTTTAAACCCGTTCCAGTAATTATACAGACAACCGATTTATTTCCGTGAATGTAGCCTTCCCGAGTTAGCTTTATGAGGCCAGCAACGGAGGCGGCTGAGGCTGGTTCGCAGAAAACCCCTTCATGGCGAGCAAGATTCTTGTATGCGTCCAATATTTCTTCATCAGTCACGCTGTCAATGATTCCATCGGACTCATCTCGAGCAATGATGGCTTTTTCCCAACTCGCAGGATTTCCTATTCGGATGGCCGAAGCGATCGTTTGAGGTTCTGGTATTGGGAAGCCGCGAACAATCGGCGCAGCCCCTTCGGCTTGAAAACCCATCATTTGTGGAGTATGCGTGGCAAGTTCGCAATTGAAGTATTCTTTGAAGCCTTTCCAATATGCAGTGATGTTGCCCGCGTTCCCTACAGGAATACAGACTACGTCTGGCGAATCGCCAATATCGTCTACTATCTCGAAAGCAGCAGTTTTTTGACCTTCAATCCTGTAGGGGTTAACTGAATTGACCAATTCTACAGGATATTTTTCAGACAAGGTCCTTACCAACTGTAACGATTCGTCAAAATTTCCGTTTATTACAAAAATATGGGCTCCGTAAGCGATGGCTTGAGCTAATTTTCCCTTGGCAACCCTGCCCTTGGGAACAAGCACGATAGTGGATAGATTACAGTGAGCCCCGTAGGCGGCAGCTGAAGCGCTGGTATTCCCAGTGGAGGCACAAAGGATTGCCTTGGTGCCGGTTTCCAGGGCATTGGCTACGGCCATGACCATACCCCTATCCTTAAACGACCCGGTAGGGTTGCACCCTTCAAGCTTAAAGAATAAATCCGTAATCCCTAATTCTTTAGCAAGCCAGGTTGATCGAACGAGTGGAGTGTTTCCCTCTCCCAAGGTAATCATTGGAGTGGAGGAATTGATTGGTAGAAATTCTTGATAATGGGATAAGAGGCCTTGGGTCATGGTTATACCCCTTTTTCGAATTTACCGCTTAGTTTAATTCTCGGTCTTTCTCTTTACCATCGATTTATTCCTCTTCCAGGCGAATCATGCAATTAAATCGCTTTATGGACTCTAAGGAATTAAGACGGTTTATAGCTTCTTGGATAGATGATTCGAGAGCAGGATGAGTAATTATTACTAATTCTGCCGTATGTGATTCGGGGTCATTATCTTTTTGAATTACAGATGCTATGCTGATATCAAGGGCTCCCATGACAGTAGCGATTTGGGCCAACACACCGCCTCGATCTTCAGCGTTTAACCTCAGGTAGTAACGGGTTTTTAATTCAACAATTGGTTTTACACTAACCGATTCGTAGGGATTACCATGAGCCCCCATAATCTTAGAGCCTTGCTTGCTGTGGGGGTCGCCTATTCTTTTAGTAATGCTTAGGATATCTGCTAAAACGGCACTGATGGTAGGCGTGGCGCCTGCCCCAGGGCCAGAGAACATAACAGAGCCAATTAAATCTCCATTAACTTCGATCGCATTTGAGGCCCCGTCGATTTTTGAAAGGGGGGAGGAAATCGGTAAAAGAGCAGGGTGTACCCTAGCTTCTATGGTATGTTGATCCAGCCTTTTTGTTATCGCGAGCAGTTTTATTTCTCGTCCCAATTCTTGGGCGTAAAGAAAATCTCTGGCATCCAATCCCTCTATTCCTTCTCTAAAGATGTCCGAAGGGTCTAGGGATGTATGGAAAGCTAATGAGGCCAAAATCGCTAGTTTGTACGCAGCATCTGTTCCTTCTAGGTCATTCTTGGGATTGGCTTCTGCAAACCCCAATGACTGAGCTTGGGAAAGAGCAGAAGGGAAATCCAGATGGTCGTTAGACATTTTCGAGAGGATAAAATTGGTCGTTCCGTTAATAATTGCCCTGATTGATGAGATTTGGTTAGCGGAGAGGTCATCAATCAATGGTCCGATTGTCGGGATGCCACCACCCACGCTAGCTTCAAACTGTATCGACACACCTGCTTTCCCCGCCAATTCAGAGAGTTTCGAACCGTGTTTCGCTATTACCTCTTTATTAGCTGTTACCACGTGCTTGCCTAAACTGATCGCTTTCGTGATTAAATCAACAGCTGGATACTCTCCGCCAATTAATTCAATTACTACTGATATGTTTGGGTCTTGGAGGATGACCTCCGGGTCATCCGTCACTATTGAGGAAGGAGGCTGATAGGAACGTTCTTTATTAAGGTCGCTAACAAGAATAGATTTTAAGGTAAGCTGTTTTATAATTGGTGAATCAACCTCGGTGGTTTCTTCAAGCAGGTATTTGGCCAATCTTGAACCCACTACTCCCATCCCGAGTAATCCAACATTGATTTTTGGATAATCTGGTGACATCACATATCCCAGCTACTGAGAGGTTGAGGCAGCTGATAGGTTAAGTTGTTTAATGACCCAATCATAATGTTCAGAGGTGAACTGCGTCTCGATAATGTTTATTGCACGCTCATCGGTTAGCCATTGCTGTAGAGCCCTTACCTTTAACATTTCCCAATGGTCTTCTGTTAGTTCTCGTGCATCTGATTTTTCAGTGACCAAGTATATGACCAAACGCTGTTCACCAGTAGATGAATCAAATTCTGGGATTGGAACGGATAATTCCCCAACGTTAAGTTCTTCGAACAGCAATGCATCAATTTGCGGCAAGATATCCCTGGGAAGCCATCCTAATTCTCCTCCGGTACGTATTTCCTCGTTGTTCGTTGAAAATCGCTCAACCAAACTAGCGAATGGAGCGCCTCGCGCAAATTCGGTACGGAATTCATCAGCGATTTCATCGACGTTTTCTGCGGCGGGAAGGGTGGTTTTGTAAACATGGGCTTGTGGTTGAACCATCGGGACTGATTGTCCCATGTATTCCCTCATTGCTTCCCGATACATATCACCACTCACGACCTCTCGATGTTCTTCTTCAGAAAGCTGGATTAAATTTAAGTACCGGCCGTAGAGTTCCTGAAATTCACGATCAAGTTGTTCATCTGATGTTTCTGAATCAGAAGTGTTCCCCATAATTCTCAAGCGAATCTCTCCATCGAGATCTTCCTTACTAATAGTTATGTTATATCGTGGGGCTGTTTGCTTAATTAATTCATTCTCTGCCAGGATATTAACCATTTGGAATGGTAAGGATCCTAAATTTAATGATTGTCCTTGCGCGATATTCCCTGCTTGTTGCATCCGTAGAAGCTTCAATAAATATCCTAGGTTGAAGGAATGATCATTAACTTGTGCAATGACCTGCCTTGGAGGTCCAATGAAAGATGCATAATACCCGTAGACTGGAATGAGAAATATAAGTAATAAAGCGGCCACACCTACGATAAGCACTCCCCGCCTACGCCTTTCGTCCTCTTGGCGGCGAATTCGTACCGGATTTTGACCTGATTGGGCTCTTGGTGCTCGTCGTTGTCTCGCCATTTCTCACTTATCTGTCTTATTGAGGGTGGCAGGAGATCTTAGGCAAAGGAATTTGAGTTGTACTAATTTTAGATGGTCCGCATGAAATTGCCTAATCTCACCAGACGCCCGCGCGTATTTGCTCACCAGTAAACGGTAAAAGGGCTAAGATTCGGGCACGTTTTATCGCAGCTGATACCAATCGCTGGTGTTTTGCACAAGTACCTTTTCTCCGTCGAGCGTCGATTTTGGCTCTGTCAGAGATGTATCGTCGTAAGATTGCGATATCTTTGTAATCGATGGTTCGGACTTTATTTACGCAAAAGGTGCAGACCCTCCTTCTCGGTGGAAAGAAACGTCTTCCTCTGTTTGGTGGCCTTCCTGACCCACCAAAGTCTCTTCTTGGACCTCCCGCTGGACGTGATCCAGCAGGCTGAAATTCACCTGTAACCACTATGCCTACCTTCTTTTGCTAGGTTTATTCTTTCTCTGATAATAAGAGTTTACCTAAAATGGCAAATCATCTGGCTCTAGGGAGGGAGGAGGCGAGAAATCTTCGTTGTTTGTAGGACCAAAACTTGGCTGTTCGCCTGCCCTGTCCAGAAAGATTATCCTTTCGGCTACTATTTCGCTGGAATGTCGTGGCTGTCCGTCGTTCCCCTGCCAGGTGCGACTTCTGAACCTGCCTTCTATATAGGCCCTGCGGCCTTTGGCCAAGTATTGGTTGGACAGTTCGGCCAGTTGACGCCAAGCCTCCACTCGAAACCATTGGGTTTCCTCTTGGCGTTCCCCATTTGAATCATTGAAGTAACGGTTAACCGCCACACTGAAATTAGTAACGGGAGTACCCTGCGGCGTATACCGCATTTCGGGGTCTCCTCCAAGGTTTCCAATGACCATGATTTTGTTAAGGGAAACCAAACCAGCTAGCCCTCCCTTTATACTTATGTGGCCTGAATTGTTTCTTTTTTGTCTATTTTCACAACCAAATGCCGGAGTATATCTTCTGATGCTTCTAAGGTAGCATTAAGAGTATTTATATGGGCAGTTTCCAAATTTAATTCTATTAGGAAATAATTTCCTTCTCTAAACTCATTGATTGTGTATGCCAGTCTACGGATTCCCCAATGGTCTTCCTTGGTTATTGTTCCTCCCCGATCACCAATTAATTGGCGAATCCTTCCAAGGATTCCTTCTACCCTTTCCTCCTCGACGGCAGGGCTAATGACGATGACTGCTTCGTATGTTCTTTCTCGGGCCAAAGGATTCTCCATAACTGCTTCGCCTTCTGGTAGTCAAACTAGAATGAAGGCGACGAAGATTTTTTGCAAACTTGATTATAGCACGCTTGGGAGCGAGGGCCAAGCTGGTCTCCCTCACTCCTATTTGAATGGATATCCCATTTCAGAACTGAGCCCGGGAACATAGAATTTCGTCGTTAGTTCGGCTACCTCTTGTCGGATACTTTGGGCTTGATCTGAATCGCCAATATTTTCTAATGTCCTGAGTATAAGACTTCCAATTTGTTCCATTTGCTGGGAACCCATTCCGCGTGAGGTCATGGCTGCGGTCCCTATCCTTAACCCGCTCCCAACCCTTGGAGGAGCGGGGTCATAAGGAATGTTATTTCTGTTAACGAAAATATTTACCCGTTCCAATGCTTGTTCTGCTTCCAATCCTGAGAGTTTTAGAGGGGTTAAATCTACCAAAAACATATGTGTGTCCGTCCCGCCAGATACGAGCCTCATCCCGCCGTTGCTCAAAACTTCCGCAAGGGTACGTGAATTTTCCACAACCTGACGAGCATACTCCGAAAATTCAGGCTTGAGAGCTTCTCCAAAGCAGATAGCTTTCCCTGCAATTACATGCATGAAGGGGCCTCCTTGAGTTCTGGGAAATACTCCTCGGTCGATATCCCTGCCTAAGGATCCGTCTGATAGGATGAACGCCCCTCTTGGTCCTCTCAGGGTCTTATGGCTGGTAGAGGTCACTACATGGGCGTAATTTACGGGAGATGGGTGCTCTCCTCCAGCGACTAACCCGGAAATATGGGCTATGTCAGCCAATAATGTTGCTCCCACTTCATCAGCAATCTGTCGAAAGCGTGGAAAATCTACTGTACGCGAGTAAGCGGTAAAACCACAGATTATGACCTTAGGCCTGCTTTCTTTGGCGACGGTTTGGACCTCGTCAAAGTCTATCAACTCAGTGTCTTTATTCACTCCGTAGGATACTACGTTGTATAAGCCCCCCGAAAAATTAACCGGACTTCCATGGGAAAGATGGCCGCCTTGATCTAATCTCATGCCCATTAACGTTTCCCCTGGTTTCATAAGTGCGCTAAGCGCCGCCATATTCGCCTGGGTTCCCGAATGAGGCTGCACATTAGCATGCTCAGAGCCAAATAGCTTTTTTGCCCTCTCTATAGCGATGTTTTCGGCCATGTCTACGAATTCGCATCCCCCATAGTATCGACGGTTAGGGTAACCTTCTGCATATTTATTAGTCAGCACCGTTCCCGTCGCCTCTAGGACTGGCTTAGAGGGGAAGTTTTCTGAGGCGATAAGGACTATGGAGAATTGCTGGCGTTCCATCTCTTTTCCTACAGCAGCTGCGACTTCAGGATCCCTTTCGATCAGAAGGTTTGGGACCTCAATTGGAACAGTTCTCATAAGTTTCCTCTCTTGTGCGTCGGGTAAGTTTTTGCGTCAGGCTATATTACCAAGAAACGTCCCGATAGGCGATGGGCATAGCCCGGATTTTACAGCCTTGTACAGCGTGTTTGTACGTACGTACTTAGTAAGAAAGATAGGTATTAATTCTATAAATCGTTGTATCAATTATATAAATTACGTTAAATCGAAAATCATCCGATTATTTCGACTAAATTCATTTTGATTAATCCGTAAAAGAAAAAAATGCTTGACCATTGTTAGTGATCTGGGTTATAGTTCCACCCGGTTTAAGCCTTTTCCCAGACTAATATATGTGATGGAGGTTAGGCGATATGAGGAAATATCAGATAATTTCTGCGGACGGACATTTAGAAGTTCCACCAGAGAGATGGACTCCCTGGGTTGCATCAAAATTTCAGGATAGAGTCCCGCGGACTCAGACTATGGAAGATGGCAGAGATATTGTTAGGATGGGCGACTTCGAAATGCCTTTGGGTATGGTTGTTCGCGCTGATCTAGATGACGATGAATTCGTCGATACAAATGCTGACCATTTTCATTTTGCTGACGGAACCCCGAGGCCCGGAACAGGTCCTGCGGCGCAAAGGCTGAGAGAGCAGGATTATGATGGAATTGATGCAGAAGTTCTGTACCCTCCCGTTTCTGGTGCAAAGTTTTTGAAAAACTTGCTTCCTTCAGATCCCGAACTTTACACAGCCCTTGTACAAGGGTATAACAACTGGCTAGCTCAGGAATATTGCGCGACCGCCCCAGACAGGCTAATTGGCGGCGGGATTCAGTTGGAGACTGGACTCGAGGATTCTATCCTTGAAGCTGAACGTTGCAAGAAAATGGGGCTAAGTTGGGTTCTTTTGGCCAATTGGCCCAATGGCACCCCTTACTACGAACCTGGTGATGAAAAGTATTTTGCCGCTTTGGCTGACGCAGGCATTGTTATCTCTCCCCATTCCAACTTTGGGGCCAATGCCCCTAGAGTGGGCTTAACTGGAGCAAAGGGAGGAGGGATTGAATCAGTCCTATACCATCGAGCCTACGGTCAAACTGCTTATGCCATTAGCCAAATGATCATCCAGGGAATATTTGATAAAGTTCCTAACGGGAAGATTTACTTCGCTGAGACCTATACATCTTGGCTTCCAATTACTTTCAATCGGATGGATGAACATTATTTACGACGGAGTTACTACTACAACTTCAGGTTACGAAAACTCCCAAGTGAGTATATTCGAGACCACATGGCTTTTAGCTCCATCGGAGAGCGGCAAGCCTTGCCTTTGAGGTACTACTCTGGCTTAGACAATATGATGTGGGGAAGTGATTTCCCTCATAATGTGAACACGTACCCGCACTCACGTGCTGCGTTGGACGAAATGTTCCATGGTGTTTCTGATGAGGAAAGAAGAAGAGTCCTTGTCCTTAACCCATGTGATTGGTTCGGTTTAGACCCAGACGCAGATATCACTCCCACTCCATAAATAACCTGATCTGTGGGTGGATATAAATTTTTGAAAATATACGGGGTTCCTCAGGGAGCCCCGTACTTCTCCTAGGCCTTAGGCCTTGCTCGATATCTCCAAAAAAGCTTGGGTCCTCAACGAAATTTTAGGAGGCATTATCGGTGCAACTCGAATTTATGTTTCAAACAAAGAGGAATCTTCACACTGCCCAAATTTTTACTCTTAGAAAGGCAATAGATAACTTTTATTACTTTGCCTTGGTGCTCGGCAACCCTTCCTATTCTCAGGATGAAGGTACTTGGCTATCGTGGCTATCGATCGGATTTGATACGGCATTAGTGGAACGTCCTCCTGCAATCTCTAGAGGAGATCGTATGAGGATGGAAACACAGCCTGAGCCTCGAACTGTAGCCATTAGGACTGAAAGTACTAACAATGCAGCTCTGGCTACTGTGGAAAAATTGGTGCAGCGTATTGAAGCGATTCGTGGTTCTTATGAAGGAAAAACTGCTCAAGAGAGGCGCCCGGTGCTGGTAGCGGACCCGGAAATAGACAAGATTCTTCTGGGGCCACTAAATTCGGCATTGGCGCAACATAAATTGAGGGACGACGAAATTCAGAAATTGGTAGGGGCTGCCCAGGATGGGTTAGTTTGGGCTACCGACCATGATATAACCGGTGTTTCCGTATCGGTTACCAAATCGTAAATCTCTTTAGGCCCATGGGTAGTGTCAGTGGATTGGATTTTCAATCCTGAGCTTGTTATGGGGATAGCAATCCTTGGGGGACGCCCCTGATACCGAATTTGATATAACCGTTTGACTATCTCGTTTAAGCCCCTCGTGGATTTGACGCCTAGTCTTCCAGTTCCATTAGCTGATTTATTTATCTGAGTGAGGAAGGATTTGAAGAATGAGAGAACTTCAGATTAGACCTATCCCGATTCCCACAGAAATTACCCAGCCTTATTGGGATGGAGCCAAAAAACATCAATTGATGATTCAGCGCTGCCAGCGCTGTAAGACGTATTATCATCTCCCGGTCGCTTCCTGCGCAAAGTGTGCTGGGAATGAGGAAGCTATTTTGTGTTTTGAGCAGGTTAGTGGTAAAGGATCGGTATTTACCCACACATTGATTCGAGACACCCGTATGAAGGGGTTTGAGAATATCATGCCCTATCCAGTTGTATTAGTGGAACTAGCCGAGCAGCCCCGATTAATTCATTACGCTAATATGCCCACCACAAATTTGGAAGATATTCGAATCGGACGTCCCGTTGAAGTAATGTTCATTGAAATAGGCGAGGGGTTCACTTTGCCAGATTTCCGATTAGCTACCAATTGATATTCATGATTGGGTCGGTTTCTGTACTCAGCCCAATCATGAGAGTTTTTCGATTGGTTTATGGGAGGTAGAATGCATCCGATAAATGGAAAAGTCGCGGTCATTGGGGTAGGTTGGACTAATTCGACTCGAAGGCCAGCACAATCATTAGGAGCAGATGGGTTAGAAGCTTGTCTAGCAGCAATTAGTGACGCTGGCCTAAAACCTTCAGATATCGATGGATTATGCGCAGCTGGATCTTTAGGGGCTTCAAATATATCACCTCAAGAAGGAATTGGCCAAGTCACGCCTCGCTATATGTTCAAAGCCTTAGGATTATCTGGGGTTAATTGGACTTCTGACGGGACTCTCCTCGACGCGGCAGAAGCGGTAGCCGCGGGTTCCTGTGATTACGCTTTGGCATGGAGGTGTATGACCTATCCACGTGGTCAGCGCTATGGGGCCGTTGCCCCAGGCCAAGCCAGTGGGCCGAGCGAATTTTCCTATCCATACGGTTATCAGATTTCCGCAGCGGGTGCTGCTGGTCCGCCTAGTAGGGCAGTAGTTTATCAGAGATATATGGAAAAATATGGGGCGACTCGGGACCATATGGCCACCTTTATCATCCATAACCGGGAGATGGCGTTATTAAATGAAAAAAGTTTTTGGGCAAATGAGCGCCCAGAACCTCTTACCAAAGAAGATTATCTTTCGGCTAGGATGATCTCTGACCCATTCTGTCTTTATGATTGTGATATCCCTGTTCAGGCGTGTCGTGCTTGGGTGGTCACAAGGGCAGAGCTAGCTAAAAACATTCCCCATTCACCAGCATATTTGGTTGGGTATGTAAGGGGTGCAAGGCCGGACCTCTACCAACGTGGCGTCCTCGAAGAAGAACAAGAAGGCGCTATTGCCACTGCGGATCGACTCTGGCGAACTACTGGCCTTAAGCCCAAAGACGTAGCCACGGTGAATTTGTATGATGGGTTTAGCATGTTTGTGTATATTTGGCTAGAAGCCCTAGGATATTGTAAAGAGGGGGAAGCCTTTGAATATATCCAAAATGGTAGGATTGGGCTTCAGGGTGAATTGCCATTGTGTACTAGCGGTGGAAGCCTAGGAGAAGGAAGGCTATGGGGTTCGGCGCAACACATGGAAGCAGTCCTACAAGCTATGGGGAGAGCTGGTAATCGACAGGTGAAAGGTAACCCTATTGCCCTCTCTAACTTTGGACCAGGTGTTGGTGGTGAAATCGCCCTTTTCGCCGGAGAGCCCTTGAAATAGGATTCGCTTAGTTTTATTTATTCTTCAAGAAAAATCTAGGATTCTTATCGATTTCCCAATTGCCGCCTGTTCATTTATCTCATTTTAATCGAAATCAGGATCGCTTGATTATTTGGTAATCGGATTTCGCAATAATTTGCCTATATAACTACCTTGACCGTTGACAAAAGGACGTATATGATCGGAATAGGTCAATCATCTCCCTATATCCTGACTCGAACTTTGTTTGATATTGGGTGGATGGTTATCCCAAACCGGTTAGGACGTGAGTGATAGGAGGTTTTCCATGAAGGTGAATAAAGGGATGCCCTTCGCTGTCTTGATTATGGTTGCTTTACTGATGAGTATCGCATGCGGTGGAACAGAAGAATCTTCGACGGCTTCGGTGGGTTCTTCGAGTGATTCCACTTCATCCCAATCTACTCAGCAAGACTCGACCTCAAGTTCTGAGGGAGAATCTGTATCTGAGGAGACTGTTGCGGAAACTGCAACTTTGGATGCAACGGGTGAGTTTATTGATTGTCCGAATTTTGAGCGGTTTTGTCACTTTGGTACTTCGGCCGGCAGAGGAGAGAAACCCAAGTATGGAGGAATTGCAATCCTTGCTCACCGGCGTGACTTGCCTGGCACCGACCCAATGTTTACCGGCACCATCAGCACAAATAATGTGACCTCAGGATTGTTCGGTAAAGGTAATCTTATTCGGGAAAAAAGGTCTAACACCTTCGAGTGGGTTCCACAGTATGCTACCGGGTGGAAAATGAGTGATGATTCCAAAACTTGGGAATTTACACTCCGGGATGGGTTAACTTGGCATGATGGAACCCCAGTTACAGTTCAGGACATAAAGTTCTGGCTCGATCTTAACGAGTTTCCACCTGAAGGACGAAGGAAGAGCACCGCTTCATCCCAAGGGAAATTTGGTGACTTGATTAGCGTAGAAACACCTGATTCGAAGACCATTCGTATGACTATGGCAAGTCCTCAACCAAATCTCCTTGAAGCTATGATGGGGGCTGGCATAATGATTGCTCACCCTCAACATCTGATCCAGCCTGAGTTGGATGCTGGCAATTTTCGAGTCCAACCCAGTGAAATTGGTTACGTCGGAATGGGACCTTACGTATTCAAAGAATATGACCAGGGGTCACTGTTCCAGTACAGGAGATATGACAACTATTATGAAGTTGATGAATGGGGTCAACAAAAACCTTATCTAGACGGAATTGATTACGTCATTATGCGTGATCGCTCGGCTACGGTTAGTGCATTTCGGGCGAATCGGTTAGATGGGACTAGCCGAGGCACAGGATTCCATTTGGTCGAACAAGATATCGACGCCATTAAACGTGATCTCGGGGATGATGCATACTTCATCAGCTTCCCTTACGTTTCGTGGGGTCCATCCATGAATGCTACAAAGGCCCCTCTAGATGATATCAATCTTCGCCAAGCGCTGAACCTTTGGGCAGACCGGCACGCTGGTTTGCAGATGCTTTACGGTGGGTATGGATATGTGACAGGTATATTCGTCACCGGTTCGCCTTACGCGAACGCCGACCTTCCTACATGGCCCGGGTTTAACCCAGCTACTAAAGAGGAAGACCAAGCGGCCGCGAAGAAACTCCTCAAGGACAATGGGTATGAAGGGCTTGCGATTGAAATTACGTGTCGGGAGAATTACATAGCTGTTTGTGAATACCAAGATGGAATGTGGCGGAACCTTGGGTTGGATACTAAGATAAATTTGGTTGATACGAACCTCCTACAAGAGCTTCAAATTACCGGTGATTTTCAACTGAATACTACCCCGGGAGGAGCAGCGCTTCCAGGAGATATTGCAGCGGCATATCTAACTACCAACCAATATAGCCCTCACAAGCATGGAGATATGTACATTGATGAAACCTTTGGCATTATCGCGGCTTCAGTCGACCAAGCAGAGAGGGCGAGATTAGCCCAAGAGTTGGAAAGGTACATTATTAAGGAACAGGCATATTATCCCGCATGGTTCAGAGAACCGGGAATTATTGCGTATCGGTCAGATTTCAAAGGCGTCCATGTACCTGGCAATAGCACGAGTCAAAATAATTCTATGACAGATGCATGGTTTGACCGATAAGTAAGTTTACCGAGAGGAAATAGCGGAAATTCTGGGAATAAAAGTAGGGGCCGGAACATCTATAACGATGTTCCGGCCCCTACTCGCGAATGTGCTTAGAGGCTTTTCCTTCACCTTTTCTCAAAGTCTTACTTTTGTTGTTCTACTTATATTTAGTATAATGGACGTTTTGGTGTCACAAAAAGTGAACTTTTTAAGTTGATGTTTTTTCGTGAAATGGAAAACAATGAATCCAAAAGGAAACTCTTGGGCAGGAATTAGAATCCCGTTCTTCTATGGATGGGTTATCGTTGCTGTAGTATTCGTAACGGAGTTCCTTGCCGCTGGTGTCGGTACTGTTACAGTCCCTCTGTTTTTTAAGCCCATCAGCGAGGAAATGGGTTGGTCTTTGACACAACTTACAGGGTCCATTACGGCCCAAGCAATTGTTGGAATGTTCGTAGTGCCTGTCGTGGGGATACTGTTGGACCGACTTGGTGCGAGGCCAGTAATGATCTTCGGGGCTTTTACTGCCGGAGTGGGACTACTTTTATTAACCCAAGTTCAAGAACCTTGGCATTTTTGGGTTCTTTATGCAGTTGTGGGAGCTTTGGGCTTGCATGGGATGGGCCAGTTTACAGGCCCAGTAGTAGTCGCTAAGTGGTTTATCCGACGTCGTGGCCGAGCGGTTGCAATTATTACTTCCGGAACAACAATTGGAGGGTTAGTAATAGCCCCCATTCTCGGTCTCTTGATGACATCCCAGGGCTGGAGGGAGGCCTGGGGCATTATGGGGATAATCATTTTAGTGGTTATGGTGCCCATTCTTGCTATGTTCATTCGGAGACAGCCTGAATCCATTGGTCTCCGCCCCGATGGGGATGTTATTGATGCTGATTCACTTAGTAAGGAAAATTCCAATCGTTCACAGGAGGCTGTCTGGACACTCCGTCAAGCGCTACATACTAGGGCTATATGGATATTAATTCTTTCTATGGAGCTTGTCAGTTTATCTGCAACGGTTGTAGTCGTGCACACAGTTCCTTTCCTAAGTTTTGAACAAGGGATGTCAACTCAAGCTGTAAGTATTGTCCTTACGCTAAGGTTATTTTCTGCAACTCTTTCAAGATTTTTTTGGGGATTCCTGATGGAGAGGATCCCTGTTCATATTTGTCTGTCCGTCGGATTTTTTTTCCGAGCCGTTGGACCAATTTCCTTGGCTTTATTCCCCTATCCGATTAATGTAGCGATCTTGCTGATTTCTAATATTCCTGGTGGGGCCATGGCTGTGCTTCAGCCTTTGGCTTTCGCAAACTATTATGGGCGTACCTTCTTCGGAACAATCCAGGGGACTATCCGGCCAATTTTAGCAGTTCCCCAATTGGTAGGCCCCTTATTGATCGCATTCATTTTTGATATGACCGGTACTTTCTTCTTTGGGTTCTTACTTGCCTCAATTCTCGGGTTTATCGCATCCGGCGTAGCCTTACTTGCACGTCCTCCAATTCATCCTGATTCCAATGGATGAGGTGGTAGTTCGGAACAGCAGCCGTTTCTGAAAAAAAGTAGTCGCCTTTGGTTAATCAGGGATTTCTGGTTCGTTCCATCTAATGACTTCTTTGGCTCGCAATTCCCCAATCTCTTGAGAAGAAAAACCTAGTTCGGCTAAAATTGTGGGCGTATCTTCCCCTAGGATGTGTGGGCCTGCTGCTCTTCCAGGGGTCAATGAGAAATGAATAGCTGGACTGACCCGTTTCATTTTTCCTGTTGTGGAATGTTCTACATCAACCACGAGGCCAGCCTCTTTAATTCCAGGGTCAGTTAGCAAAAAGTCTTCATAACGTAGGCCATCAGCCCGAGCACAAGCCACGTCATGGTCGGTTAATAATGCTTCCCATTCATCCGCGGAGCCATTCCGGAAGATCGGCCATAATATCGCAGTCAACGCTTCATCGTGTCTAAACCTTGCAGGATGATCCTGAAACCTTGGGTCATCGATTAAATCTACCCTATCGATCGCTTTACACAAGTTCTTCCATTCTTCTTCTAATGGAACGGTGAGGAAAATCCATCCTTCTTTGGCTTCATAAAGCCGATGAAGTGCGTGTATTCCATTCAAGTCGCGATCTGGCTCAAGCCGTGTTGGTTTCCCTTGGTATCGTATGAAATCGTCCGAACAGAGATATAAATTTGATATAACCATGTGTGATTCCAAATATTGTCCCTCTCCGGTTCGTGATTTATGGTATAGGGCGAGAGCCAAAGCCGTTCCGACTCCCTTTGCGGAGTTTTGATCTGGCAAACTTTCATTTGCCGTCATAATCTTTTCACTCCATTCCTCGATTTCCTCCATGCTCAACGGACTATCGCAGGGAGGAATTCCGTTTCCTTTCCCTAATTGCCAAAGGGGACCTCCACTCAGGCAGCCAGCTATTGGATGGAATGCTGCTCGGCCAGCCCCTGGCCCGCTGGACCCGTAAGATGCTGCATAGAGGTAAACAATGTTAGGATTGATTTTTGAAACTGTTTCATAATCAAGGCCTAATCTTGAAGGGGTGTTTCCCCTCATGTTATGAAGCATACCGTCTGCTTTTGCAATTAATTTTGCTATAATTTCTCTTCCTTCAGGGGTCTTCAAATCTACGACCATATTTTCTTTGCTTTGGAACGTTCTTCCTTTTCCTATTTGCCCGCCTGGGGCATCTTCGGATGTGGGGCCTTCCACCTTGATAACCCTCGCTCCTAAATCAGCAATCAACGACGCTCCTTGAGGTGCTGCATTGAATGTTGAAAAATCTAGGAGCAACATCCCTTCCAATGGATGTTTCGGGATGTTAGTTCCATTCCCTTTTGAAATAAGAGTCGTTGGAGAAGAGAGCTTCATTCCTTGGAGTGGAGCGAGGATTTCTTCGGTGTGCTCTCCTAACAAAGGCGAGGGTCGATAAATTTCTGAGGGAGTTTTAGCAAAACGAACGAGGGGCCCGATCTGCTGAGTTTCCCCGACATGAGGATCATTTATGGTTACTACCCCCTTTAACTCTGAAATGTAGGGATGATCCATTGCTTGTTGGGTGGTCAGATATTGGTCTCCACAAACATCTTCTTTTTTGAAGATTTCTAACCACTCATCAAGTGTTTTTTCCTGCATCGCTTGGTAGATGAGCCTTCTCATCTCTAATGCAATTTCACGGTTATCAATACGCGGCGCAGATTTAAATCGAGGATCTTGATAGATCCAATTAAGGCCTGAAACACGCATCAGATTGGCAAATAATCGGGTCGTTAGGTTAGCCATTTGGAGCCATTGTCCATCTTTGCATCGTACATTTAGGTAGCTCAGGTTTACACTTCCTACAGTTCTACCACGCCCTCCAGCTCCATCGGTCATGATCCCTAATTCCACTTGGCGAGCGGTGGCTCCACTTGAATCGGTAAATACTACCGCCGCAAATGCTGTGGATTCTATATATTGTCCTTTCCCTGTAATATCACGTACTCGAAGTGCCCCTGCAATACCTTGGACTATCATCATTGCAGATCCATAATCGCCCCGAGGTCTTACTCGATAAAGAGGTCTGCTTCCAACTTTTCCTCTTGGTAGTAAGCTTCCAGATTTTGCTTCTGCAATGCCGTTGTATGGTTTAAATTTATTATAGGGACCCTTCGATCCAAAGCATGTCATAGAACAATAAATGAGACTAGGATTTATGCTCGATAGATGTTGGTACCCGATTCCTAAGGAATCAGCAATACCAGGCTTATAATTCTCGATGATCACGTCTGAATTTGCGGCTAATTTTTGAACTTGTTCTTGTCCCGATTTGGTGTGAATATCTAATAAAACGCTTTTTTTGCCACGATTCCACATTATCCAGGCAGGTGTGGTTCTGTAAGGATCTCCTCCGGGTCGTTCTATTTTGATAACGTCAGCGCCGTTGTCAGATAGAACCATTGTTGCAAGGCTTCCCGCCATACCTTCGGTTAGATCAAGGACTTTGAGCCCATCAAGAATTGTTGGCATAAATTCATACCTCACATCTACAATTTGGGTGCTTGTTTCCGTTTGCGGAAGGTAGATGGAGAAACGCTATGTTGAAGACGGAAACTGCAAGGGAAGTATAGCACGGACTCCGAGTGAGAGGGACATACTTCTCTCGAAATAATTGAAAAAATTCGGATTGCAATTTTAGACTGGCTTTTAGGGTGAACGGATCTATTAAATCGTATAATAAAAGAGGGAATGTGTTTTACCCTTAACCTATGTAACTTCCTTGGATGATTAGAGGAGTGAAAGAGTTGCGTATATTGATATCTGGCGGGACTGGACTCATCGGGAGAGCACTTACGGCAAAACTTTTGGGGCAAGGTCATTTAATAGCGGTTTTAGAACATCTAAATCCCGTCAAGAATTTGTTGGGTGATGGAGTGCGGCCTGTTTGGGATTGGAAAAATGGAGAACACTTGATAGAGATGCTCGAGTGGGCGGATGTTGTGATAAATCTCTCTGGTAAATCCATTGATTCGGGAAGGTGGAGTGCAAAAACTAAATCCGAACTAATAAATAGCAGGATATTAGTCACGCAAAAAATTGCCGATGGTATTTCTAAGTGTGCTACTCCCCCAAGGTTGCTCATTTCGGCTAGTGCAGTAGGTTACTACGGTGATGGAGGGGAATCCGAGCTTCGGGAGATTGCTCCTAGAGGCTCTGGGTTTTTGGCGGAGTTATGTGAAGAGTGGGAAAGAGTAGCACTGACTTGCCAAAGTTCTCTTACGAGGGTTTGCCTTTTGCGACTTGGCATTGTTTTAAGTCGCGAGGGAGGAATGTTAATGGCTCTTTCAACTGTGCTTGCTCTGAGAACCTCTATATTTTTTGGTTCTGGGAAACAATTTCTTTCATGGGTTCACCTTGCTGATGTGGTGAGAATGCTTGAAAAATGTATTGATGACTCTAGGCTAGAAGGGGCCATTAATTCTAGCTCCCCAACACCCGTTTCTTCAAAGCAATTTGCGAGTGAACTTGGAAAAATTACGAAATGTAAATTAGTGTTTGGTCTTCCGGGGATTATCCCAAAATTAATGTTAGGTGGTCCTGGAGGATTATTAACCCAAAGCCAGAGGGTTTTACCCCAGAAGCTTATTGAAGCTGGCTATGAATTTATTTACCCTACTTTGGAGTCCGCTCTTAATGAAGAATTTTCCGGAGAGGGGGTTTCGATTTTGAAAATAGGCCCCTCAGATATCGATCAAACTTTGCTGGACCGAATTCCCAATATAAGTAAAGCAAATTATCAGTTAGAGACGAGGGTTCCTTTAAACCAGCCCCCTAAAACGGTTTTCCCTTTCTTCTCTTCGGCCTTGAATTTGGGGTCCATGACACCGTCGTGGGTTGGATTTGAAATTATAGAATTTCCTAAAACAATGGAGGTGGGGGCAAGAATCCGTTATCGAATTCGTCTCGGATTTATCAAGATAAATTGGGTTACAGAAATAATAGAATGGAATCCAGACCGCTCGTTCACTGATTCCCAATTAAAGGGACCTTATAGATTGTGGATCCACGAACATAAAATTTGTCCTGATGGGGAAGATCGGTCTGTAATGTCTGATAGGGTGATATATGGGCTTCCTTTTGGGATTTTTGGACGTATGGTCCATAAATTATTTGTAAAAAGAACGTTGCTAAGAATATTTCAATTTAGAAGACAGGTTATTCAGTTTCGGTTTTGATTGAGAGCGGAATCGAGGGTAAATGCTTGACTCTGATAAGGAAATGCACTTAATTTGGCTTAAGTCGTCGATAATCCCAAATGATTTTATTTGAGATGGACGAATTAAGAATTTTTTCATGTGGAGATAGTAGTTCTTTGTTGAGAGAGGAATAAATGGACGATAGGAAGGAAGGACTTGAACGCCTACAGGGATTAATGACAGGTTTTTGGATTTCTAAGGCGTTGTTTACTGGTGTGGAACTAGGGATTTTTGATGAATTGGCGAAGGGTCCTGCTAGCGCAGAAATTCTGGGTTATCGACTGAGGTTGAACCCGAATTCCTTGGAACGATTAATGAATGCTTTGGTCTCACTCGATCTTTTAAGTAAATCTGACGGAAGATATATAAATACCGAAGAGACTGAATCGTATCTCGTCCGGGGAAAATCTTCCTATCTTGGTGGCCAGGTCGAGCATTTGAGCCAACTCCACTGGAGACTATGGCAGTATCTTCCTGAAGCAGTTAGAGAGAACAGCCCAAGAGTACAACAGGTTTTTGGTCCGGTGTTTCCTATTTTGGAAGCTGTTTCAGCTGACCCCCAACGTCTGAGAGCATTTGTCCAAGGTATTCACAACATGAGTGTTCCTGCTGCTGAAGAAATCGTTAACGCATTTGATTTTTCAATGTTTAAGAAGCTAATAGATGTTGGTGGAGGATCCGGAGCGCTGGCGATAGCGGCTGCAACAAAATGGCCAAATCTTCAATGTGTTGTATTTGAATTACCTGCAGTTTGTGACATTGCAAAGGAGCATATCCAGCAATATCCCGTCAATGACCGAGTCAAAGTTCAGCCAGGAGATTTTTTTGCGAAAGAAACCATACCTAATGATGCCGATATTATTGTTTTAGGCTGGGTTTTAAGGGATTGGCCTTCTGATGAAAGCCAGTTGATTTTAAAGAATTGTTATGATGCCCTTAAACCTGGGGGTGTTGTATTGGTTTGTGAGAAATTATTAGATGAAAATCGTACTGGCCCACTTCAAACTACTCTGATGGATTTGCAGGCGCTTGTTTCCACTGGAGGACAGGAAAGAACGCGAAAAGAGTATGGGGATTGGATGGAATCGGCGGGCTTTGATGATATTGGCGTAAACATTTTGGCTGGGAGCCGTGACATAATTTTTGGCTACAAATATTAACCGGCATGGATCTAGTGTGATTATCTTGAGAATTCTCTGTTTAGAACCCTAGGTATGGCATTTAGCTGGATAGCGGGTTAGGTAGATATGGGCGAGTTGTATTCTTCTCTAAGGATTCTTTTCAAAACCTTCCCCATTGGATTTCTAGGTAGTTCTTCAATAAATACCACGTCTTCGGGGCGCTTGAAACCCGCCATATGAGGTCGGCAATGGTCAATGAGTTCTTCCTGAGTCGCGGTTTGGCCAGGTTTAAGCACGATGATAGCTCGGACCCTTTCTCCCCAGTAATCATCGTTGATTCCGATGATTGCTGCTTCGTCAACAGCAGGATGGGCCATCAAAACCTGCTCAACTTCTTCAGGGGCTACCATTTCGCCGCCACGTTTAATGAAATCTTTCGCTCTTCCTGAAAGGAAGATATAGCCATCTTCATCAAAATATCCAAGGTCCCCTGTGTAGAGCCAACCGCTTCGAAGGGTTTCTTTGGTGGCTTCCTCTCGATTCCAATACCCCTTCATAAGTCGTTGCCCTTTAGCAACAATCTCTCCAACCTCATTTATTGGCATTGTATTGCCGTCTTCGTCAACGATTTTAACTTCGACGTCTACAAGGGGTTTGCCTATGGAAGATAGACGTTTCAACTTTTTCTCGAAGTCAGGGTCTTCTTCGTTTAGGTCATGATCTTCCGGAGGAAGCATTGTGATAGTGGAAGCTGTTTCTGTCTGCCCAAAAGCATTAATAAACCGAGTCCCTGGGAATTTTTGGATGGCTTCCCGAATCACTGGAACTGGCATAGGGGCAGCACCGTAGGTGATTACCTGCATGCTAGAGAGGTCATATTCAGTAAATTTTGTGTTGTCCATCAAATTTTTTAGCATGGTGGGAACCATCATTGCTCGGTTCACTTTCTCAGATTCAACCAATCCCATCCATTCCTCGGCCTCGAATTGTCGTTGTAAGACCAGTGTCCTTCCTCCATAAACTGCGGCAAGCACTGCTTGCATTCCAGCGATATGGTGCAAGGGAACGGTAACAATATTTTTTTCTGAGGCACCTTCAGGATCTACTGGCTCTACATTAGATAGGATATAGGAAGAAAAACTTCCGTGTGTAAGCATGACGCCTTTAGGGGTGCCTGTTGTTCCTGCGGTGAACATTATGATGGTTACGTCTTCATCATCATTCTCCGGGAACCTCTCTTCATCTGAAGCAGCATCCACTAAATCGTCAAAAAACAGGAAGCCCTCTTGACGGTTTTCGAGGACTATTAAATGCTCAACGGATTTGAGGTCATTTTTGATAGCCCCAACCAATTCTTGATATCGGTGTCCAAAAATTAAAACCTTTGTTCCGGAATCATTGAGCATGAAGGATAACTCTTCAGATCTTGCCCGAAAATTGATGGGGACGAATATCGCATCAAGTTTGGCTGCAGCCAAGTAGGTTTCTATGTGTTCATTGCAGTTTACCTGCATTGCAGCTATGCGATCGCCAGCTGTTACCCCCAAATCTGAGAGGGCGTTTGCTAACCGGTTAACTCGGTTTTGTAATTTTTCGTACGTAATTCTTTCGGTGTCGAAAACAATTGCTTCTCTATCCGGGACGATCAAAGCCGAAATTGATAAAAATTCTGAGACGTTCATTTTTGCCTCCAAAGTGATGTCGGTTCAATTTAGTAGAAATAATTCATTGTAACAACAAAATCTATTTGGCTAAAGAGGTTTGAATTTCCGATCTAGTATATATCTAAGATAAAATTGATGCTAGCGTTTGCGCAACTAGACGAGATTCCAATTCCAAACCCTGCTTTAGCGGAAGGTTGGTACCTTCGGTTACAGCTAATTTTATAGTCCTTAGGAGGCTTTGATCTTTAGCAAGAAGTTCGCGGGCTATTCTGGTGGAAGTCATTTCTAACTGATCTTTTTCAACGACTTGATGGATTATCCCAAGTTGTTGAGATTCCAGGGCATCGAGTTGAGCACTGGTGATCAAAATCCTAAGCCCCTCTGACAAGCCTGTAGTTCTTCTAATTGTTTGAGTTCCTCCTGCGCCTGGAAGCATTCCTAATGAGGTTTCGGGAAGCGAGAATAAAGCGTCTGATGAAGCTAGCCGAATGTCACATAATAACGCCATTTCTAGTCCTGAACCTATGACGAATCCATGAAGACAGGCAATGAACGGTTTTGGTATGGAAATCCAAAGCTCCCATATTGCTCTCTCAAATCTAATTTGTCTGGCTATATTTGGAGAGGGGGATGTACCGAATTCGGTAAGGTCAGCCCCAGCACAAAAGGCTCTTGGTCCTTCTCCCTTCAATATGATTACTGAGATTTCATCGTCGACTTTTATAGCGTTGAGGATTTCCCAAAATTCATCTCGCATTTTGGTGTTATAGGCGTTAAGTACCGAAGGACGGTTTAGGATGATTGTTCCAAGTCCACCATCTTTTTTAAAGACGAGAGTCTCAAAATTTTTTACCATCGGGCTCTCTGGTTTCGGCACACACAATTTTTCATCAAAGTAGACCATCTTCCTGTTTTATGAACCGAGAAATTTTGGTTTCCTACGTGCTAGGAATGAATTGATTCCTTCTTCCCTGTCGGAGCTACTGTGGAGTAATAAATTGAGGTCTGTTTCTAATCTGAGTCCAGATTCTAAAGGCAAGTCCATTCCTTTTAAAATTGCTTCTTTGGCGTATCGTGTGGCTATGGGAGCTCTTTCAGAAATTATTTCGGCGACATTTTGAATCTGCGTTAATAATCGGTTGTGGGGAACAATTTGGTGAATCAAGGAAATGTTAAGCGCTTCTTGAGCGTCGATCTCTCGACCAGTTAGGAGTAATTCTATAGCTTGAGACCGGCCTATGATTCTCGGGAGCCTTTGGGTTCCGCCATCCCAAGGTAAAAATCCAGAGCTAATCTGAGGGAGTTGGAATTTTGAGGTTGTACTTGCCAAACGGATGTCGCAGGCCAAAGCGATTTCTAATCCTTGTCCGATTGCTGCTCCGTTAATGGCAGCTAAAACGGGAATTTCCAATCCTGCTACGGTTTGAGCTATCTGGGCTTCGCCTACAAGTTGCCGAATTGCATTGATATCAGTTTTTTGAGGCGCTTCAATATCTACAATGGGCGATCCTTCAGTAGAGACAAAAAATTCGTCTTCCGTCCCGGTAATTATCGCAACTCGTATAGATGGTTCTTGAGCAGTTTTTTCGCAGGCCTGCTTGAAAGATGATGCAATTCGAAGGATTGAATTGGCGTTACTCTTGAATGTAGGGATCGTTATCCATGCAACGTTTCCCCGTATGTTGAGACTCACTTCGTAATTCATCAACTGTTTTTCCCTAGTCTTAATAATGAAGGGGTATGTGCGGGTTAAATTACATGCAATCGGGTCGAGGAGTAATTTCGCACGTTTTTGAAATACATGTCAAGGAGGAGTGCATCTTTACATCATGGATAGGCGCTAGCTAGAATAAGGGAGTTTCGATCGTGCTTGTATAGAGTGGGCAATTAGTCCTGTGGGTGGTGAATGGGGGCTGTAATGTCGTCTCAGGAATCCTATCTAACACCAGAGGGTTTAGAAAATGTTCAATTTGAATTGGAACACCTTCGGTCCGTTCGGCGACGTGAAGTTGCGGGTGGGTTGAGACGTGCGGCAGAAGTTGGCGGGACTGTAGATAACGGAGAGTACGATGAAGCCAAACGCGAGCAGGATTCTGTCGAACGACGAATAGCAAACTTGGAGAAACTTTTGCAAATCGCATTAATTATCCCTGAAAGAACGACTCCATCCGAAATAGTAGAGGTTGGTTCCAGGGTTACCGTGTCTCTGGCTGAAGGGAAACCCTCAGTTTATCTAATTGTGGGGAGCACGGAAGCAGACCCCATTCAGGGTAAAATCTCCAACGAATCGCCAATTGGCCGAGCAATTCTTGGTAGGCGGGTGGGAGAAAAGGTTGAGGTGAGAACTCCGTCTGGGTTGGTGGGTCTCGCTATTTTGAAAATCGGATAGATTTCAGGATAACTCAAGAAGTCCAAAATATTTAAGAGGGGACGAGTCTCTTCTTAAGCTTAAAGCTAACTGCTTAACAATTGCGTATTATTAAATGTTTCTGTTTGAATTAGATGATTCGATATTTAGGGTGCTTTACTGAAAGGAAGAGAGTAGCAGGATGCCTGATCGAGGCGAGGAACTCCTCCAAGTACGGCGGGAAAAATTACAACGATTGAAATCTTCCGGAATTGATCCATATCCCACCCAATATGATCGTTCTCATACCAATTCCGAAGCGGTTGATTCATTTACTGAGGGGAAGATCAATTCGGGGTCAGAAGTTTCGGTGGCGGGACGTATCTCTTCAATTAGAGTAATGGGAAAGGTAGCATTTCTGGACCTAATTGATGGGTCGGGCCGTCTTCAGATCCAATTCAAAAAGGATATTCTGGGTGAAGAATTTACGATCCTTAAAAATTTGGATTTGGGCGACTTTTTAGGGGTATCTGGACCACTCTTTCAAACCAAAACTCAGGAAATTACTGTCGAAGCTCGTACTGTCACCTTCCTAGCCAAGTCTCTAAAGCCGCCTCCTGAAAAATGGCATGGGTTACGTGATATTGAACAGCGATATCGTCATAGGGAAGCTGATTTGATTGCTAATGAGGAAGTCAGGCGACGGTTTGTACTAAGGAGTCGCATGGTGGATGGTATCCGTCGCTATCTTAATTCAAAACACTTCGTTGAAGTTGAGACTCCAATTTTACTATCGATTGCTGCCGGCGCAATGGCGCATCCATTTGTTACCCACCATAATGCTTTGGATCGAACATTGTATCTCCGTATAGCTACCGAACTTCATCTTAAGAGATGTATTATCGGTGGCCTCGAACGTGTTTATGAAATTGGCAGAATTTTCCGGAACGAAGGTTTGGATGTGCGGCATAATCCTGAGTTCACGACTCTTGAAAGTTATCAGGCTTATGCAAATTACACCGATGTTATGGAGATGGTTGAAGAGATGATATCAGGGTTGGCTCAAGAAGTACTTGGTACTACAAAATCCCATTGGGGAGATAGCCAACTTGATTTTAAGCCTCCGTGGCCCCGGCTTCCACTAAGAGAAACCTTACTAAAAAACAGTAGTATCGACATCGAAGAATTTACCGAACCTGTTCCGTTGGCTCAAAAGATGAGAAAACTCGGCATTGAGGTTACTCAAGAGGTAAGCTGGGGGCGGATGGTAGATAAGCTTCTTTCGGAAACAGTTGAACCTACTTGTATCCAGCCAGTATTCCTCGTTGATTATCCGAAAGCAATGTCTCCACTGGCAAAAGAAAAGCCTGGCAATCCCCTCTACGCTGAACGATTCGAAGCTTTTGCAGGGGGTATGGAAATAGCAAACGCATTTTCTGAATTGAATGATCCGATCGAACAGCGAAGGCGCTTCGAAGAACAGGAAGAATTACGACGACTTCACGGAAACGAAGAATTGGATAGACTAGATGAGGATTTTTTATCAGCCTTGGAATATGGGATGCCACCGACTGGGGGTCTTGGGGTGGGAATTGATCGGCTGGTAATGTTGTTTACTGGGCAAACTTCCATACGAGAAGTTTTGTTATTCCCCCATCTTTCTTGGTCTCAAAGCGAGGTGGTTAGAGCTGTTCGACGGGAGATTGAAGTAATGTTTGAGGTAAATCAAGTTCTCCCTAATGATGCCCTTAATCAGCTAAAGGGTAGGCTACCCCAAGAAATTCTCTCACGTGTGACCGACCAGCAATTGTTGAATTATATAAGTAATCCTAGAAAAAATTAAAATCACCTTTAGAATCTATTTGAGATAAATAACCATGAAAATCGTAATTAACGCTGGGCAAAACGAGATAACAGATGATCAACTTCTACGGATAAAATCCGTATCTGAAGAGAATCAAGTGGTCCTTTCGAGAGGTCGTGAGGAGCAACTAGAAAATTCCATAGATGCTGAGGTAATTCTGGGTGCATTTAACCGGGAAATATTTGAAAAGTGTAATCGCTTACGATGGGTTCAAACTTTTGGCGCTGGAGTTGACTCAGTGTTATTTGATGAATTTGTCAACAGCGAAATCGTTTTGACCAGTGCGAAAGGAACAGTAGGAACGCATTTGGCGGACCACGCTTGGGCATTATTGCTCGGGTTACTCCGAGGCATTGGACGATCCGTACGTGAAAAAACCTGGAGCAACGCATTATCCATTCGAAGTGAGACATGGGAATTAGGTGGAAGAACGTTAGGAATCGTGGGATTAGGTGGTACCGGACTTGAGGTGGCGAAAAGAGCCAATGGATTTGGGATGACTTCTATTGCTATTGAACCAGAGGAAATTGGAACAACAGACTTTGTGCAGGAAATCTGGAAGCCGGATAGATTCTATGAATTCCTTGAGCGTTGTGACGTTGTGGTAATTTGTGCTCCGCTTACGAAGGCTACCCGAGGAATGTTTGACCAAGAAGCATTTCGCAGGATGAAAACACACTCGATTTTAATTAATGTTACTAGAGGACCGATAATTCAGGAACAAGCCCTTTTAGAGGCCTTGGATCAAAAATTGATTGGAGGAGTGGGACTCGACGTTACTCCGGGTGAGCCGCTATCTTCTGAAAGTCGGCTGTGGAATATGAGTAATGTTATTATTACTCCGCATGCTGCAGGGGGGTCTCCATTAAGGATGGATCGGACGGTAGATTTATTTTGTGAGAACCTTAGACGATTTATTGCAGGTATTCCCCTTGTTGCACAAATTAACAAGCAAAACGGTTACTAATTAAGACTTGCTCACTTGAGATTGTGGATCAATCTTACAATCACTAAGCCGGGGATGAGCGTAGTTATTTCGCAGCGGGAAATATATGATTAACTTAGATTTGATACGGCACCAACCAGAATTTATAAAGGAAGCCCTCAGGCGGCGTGGCGAAGAGGATCCTATTGATGAGATCCTAATTTTAGATACCCAACGTCGCTCTTTGGTCACTGAACGAGACGGGTTGAGGTCGCAGCATAACGAATTGAGCCGTCAATTTGCTCAGGTTAGGAAGGAAGAGGCTGGGCGTGGAAGCGCCGCAATGGAGAATCGTCTGAGGCAAGAGATTCAGGCTTTGACTAGACAGAGTCAAAATCTCGAATCTGAACATGCTGAGATTCAGAATCGATTAAATGAAATGCTGCTTTTTATTCCCAATATTCCCTTGGAAGCCGTTCCAGATGGATTTGATGAATCTGGGAATCAAGTGATCCGGGAAGTCGGATCTCCCAATGAATTTTCTTTTACCCCTTTGGCTCACTGGGATTTGGGCGAAAAATTACAAATTATTGATTTACAACGAGGGGCAAAGCTTTCTGGGTCTCGTTTTTCGGTACTAAAAGGATCTGGCGCCGTTCTTGAAAGAGCTTTGCAAAATTGGATGCTTGATCTACATATTAATAACCATGGTTACGTCGAAGTTCATCCCCCTGCACTTGTTCGTGAAGAAATTCTAATCGGTTCCGGAAACCTGCCAAAATTTGGAGATAATCTTTATCGGGACGTGGAAGAGGACCTGTGGTTGATTCCCACGGCTGAAGTTCCATTAACAAACCTTTACCGTGATGAGATTTTAGAGTCTGGCCTATTGCCCCTCTATTATGTTGCCTGTACTCCTTGTTTTCGAAGAGAGAAGACAGCGGCTGGCAGAGATACTAGGGGAATAAAACGGGTACATCAGTTTAATAAAGTTGAAATGTACAAGTTTGTGGAACCCGAACAGTCAGAAGCAGAATTAGAATTGTTGGTTTCTGATGCTGAGGAAATATGTCACTCTTTGGGACTAGCCTATAGAGTCCTGAAACTTTGTGCTGGGGACATGGGATTTCCTTCAGCAATGACCTATGACATTGAGGTTTGGTCTCCTGGGTGTGAGGAGTGGTTGGAAGTGAGTTCCTGTTCGAATTGCACGGATTTTCAGGCTAGGCGGGCAAATATTCGTTATCGTCCAGCACCTGGATCTCGACCTCAATTTGTTCATACAATAAATGGTTCAGGTTTGGCTTTGCCCCGCATTCTTATTGCATTATTAGAAAATTATCAACAGGAAGATGGGTCTGTAATTATTCCCGAAGTCCTCCATCCATATACCGGGTTTTCAGTAATTAATCCATCGTAAACATCCTTGGGCTTGATAACGTTAGGCACTTGGAATCTTTTGTGGAGGGGTGGCCGAGCGGACGAAGGCGCCTGTCTTGAAAACAGGTAACGGGCAACTGTTCATGGGTTCGAATCCCATCCCCTCCGCCATATTAATAGTTCGTTAATGGACGTTTAGTTCCGTTAACTGTAAGAATACAAACCTTTCCAAATTTGAATTCATGGAGTAACAAATGATTGCTGTTTTAACGAGCCACTGGGCTTTTGAAGAAAAATTTCAGGATGCACGAATACTTCTAGATGGAAATGGAATTGCCCAGAGCAAAGCGCCAGGGTTTTACGGAAGGACTACCTTGGTTTCTTTAGGAGAGCCAACCAAGATCACTACCCTAGTAATTTGGGAAAACGAGGAAGTATATGAAGGTTGGCGTAGTAGTCCTGAGCGAGCAATTTCAATGATGGGTGCAGAAGAACTTTGGTCAAAAGGTCCCGAATCTGAGCGGTTTGAATTCATTGGGTCAATGTAATATCACCTATAGGGAATTCCGGGTGGGGGGCATTAGGATTTCATCGGATTGATTCATGCGGTGATTGGTCGTCGGCTCGGTTTTTTGACGATTAGCATAAACGCCCCTGCTAAGAAGTTCAGTATTGCTAATCCAATGAATGGAATAGTATAACTTCCTGTACTGTCAAAAAGGTACCCTGCAGCTACAGGGGCTCCTAGCATAAGGAGATTCATTGGTAACTGGGAGACGCCAAAGATGGTTGCAAAATGTTTTCTCCCAAAATAGTCACCTCTAATAGCAACTAAAAGGGGAACTCTTACACCTTGGCCGATACCGAAGGGCACAGCAAAAATTAATGCAGCTCGTGTAGTTCGAGCGCTAACTGCGAGGAACATACTAAATCCTTGCAGGAGGTTAAAGAAAATTATCAAAGGTCGTTTTGGGTATCGATCTCCTATGGGACCTCCTATCACTTGGGAAACGGCGGCAATTGAGGTAATGACTGCCATAATATTGCCAGCCATTTGAAGAGAGATTCCTTGGTCTGTCATTGCAGGAACTATGTGGATAGACACGGTTACGAAAACTGTAGCTCCGAGACCATGAGCAACAGAGATTGACCAGAAAGCGCCTGTTCTCATCGCCTGTCTAAGGTTGAAGCTGCCATCGTCTTCTTCAGGTGGACTGCTTGAAACCTGATCGGTTGATGTTTTAGGTTCAGGGGTGTCGCCGTCCGGGAGCAGCCCTAAATCTTCAGGGTTGTTTCGAATTATTCTGGAAATTGGGAAGGACACTAAGAGGACAAAAATTCCTAACCAGCGGACAGTACTCCTCCATCCGATACTTGTGACGGCTAAGGCAACGAGTGGAACTAATATGCCTCCTAAATTAGCCCCAGTTAATCCGATGGCTGTCGCAGTTGCTCGTCTTCGAGAAAACCAATTATTTATTAATGCCATTAGAGGAATAAAACCTGCGACGCCAGACCCAGCGAATACGACGAGCATTACGACATAAAAGCTCAAGATGTTTTGGATAAGACTGAAGAGAAGAAGGCCAATTCCAAGGATTATGAGCCCGAAAAGAACCATTCGGCGGACCCCAACTTTATCGGCCATGTATCCTTCTATAGGGCCAAAAAGTGCTCCTTCAATTCTACTGAGGGAGAAGGCGAGGGAGAGCGCTGTTCTGCTCCAGTTAAATTGTCGTTCTAATGCCACGAAGAAGACACCAAGCCCCATGAAAATAGGTCCAACAATGACTCCCATAATGAGCCAGACGACTCCTACTAGCCACCATCCATAGAAAAGGTCTTTAGGATGCTTTAGCCGTAGTGATTCTTTCAGGCTTTTCTTTTGGTTCATCTTGGAATACCTTCCTTGTAGGCCTATCAGAGGTTTCAAAAAGTATGGAATTCACGTTCCCTAATCCCTTAGGATACGCTTATTCCAGTCTCCTTGGTAGTGGGGAGGGGGTGCTGAAATCGAATTTTAGAGTAGTGTGATTGATTTAATTTCCTAGTAAACGATTCCAATCTTGTGAGAGAGTTGGTTTTTCAAATCCGTGGAGTCCCATGAATTGGTATAGTCCACTAGTTTAAAATTCTACCTGTTCAGTAGAATTACCTGCGGCTAGCAGGGTTATATGTGAAAATGATGAATCTGCTGTTGCTCCGTGCCAATGTTTCTCTCCTGCGGGTATATGGATAATGTCTCCAGGGCCTACCTGATGTTCATCTGATTCAGTTGCAACGATTCCATTTCCGGTGATAGCAAAAAGAACCTGATCGCTGGTATGTATATGGAATTTGTTGCGCGCTCCAACAGCAAAATTCACCATTCCGAGTTCAAATAAATTTGCCATTTCAGGGGATAATAAAACCTGACGCGTCACAGACCCGCCAGTGAATAAAGGACTCATCACTGATTCTTCAGGCACCTCATTAACCTTGATAACATTCATGTTATTTTCTCCCGTTTTTACAGTTTTTTACTCTTTAGAGATATTATCTTAGTAAAATCTCTGGGTAAAGGATGTCTGGTGCTATACTAATTTAGGAGGGAATAATGGCTATTAGGCTTCTGGTGCCAATGGATGCTGCTCCAGGAAAACGAGAGGAACTAATCGAGGTTTTTCAACATCTAGCTCCTATCGTTCGTGAAGAACCGGGTTGTGAACATTATGAGCTTTATCAAAGTGTCGAGCATCCTGATCAAATGTTTTTACTGGAACTTTGGTCTGATGAATCCTCATTGGCTGTGCATAGTGAGGAGAATAAAAAGCGAGGTCTGGATCTTTCATCCTTGAGATTACAAGGAAAGGCTATGGAGAAATACGCTGCAGAGTGATGATAGGTCTACTAGTGAATAAATATCTGGATAAGGCCATGCCCATGGAGAGGTCTGGCGATCAAATGAGAAGAGGAGATTTTGATGACTAAGATTTTGGTGGTTCATGGTGCAGGGATCAATATGCGTGGGAAAGTAGCTGTTGATGTTTTTGGCCCGGAAACTATGGATGATTATAATAGGGTGATTCACGAGTTCGCCGATGAACTTGGCATATCCGTAGAGATTTTCCACTCCAATATACAAGGGGAAATTGTTAATGCGTTTTATGCGGCCCATGATGGGGATATTGATGCAGCAGTAATAAATCCTGCTGGATTTACCGCCAGTG
>CAZTCW010000043.1:0-1961 GCA_964612825.1 uncultured Dehalococcoidia bacterium
ATAAAAATGGTAAAAGAATTAGATGCAGGGCCTATACTTTTTCAAGAGGAATTTGAAATTGACGAAAATTATAATGCTGAGCAGTTAGGCTTAGCATTATTCAATGTGGCTGCAAAAAAGTTAAACCAAACAGTAAAAAAAATTGCAGATAAATCTATATCAGAAATTTCTCAAGATCATTCTTTAGCTACTTATACAAAAATGGTTAAGAAAGATGATGGATTAATTAATTGGGCAGAGTCAGGGGAATTAATAATTAGAAAATTAAAAGCTTATTCAGAATGGCCCAGAGTATATACTCATTGGAATAATAAAAGAATAATAATAAAAGAAGCTGAATTTCAAAAGAAAGAAAACACTGGATTTCAAAAAAATGGTCAAATTATTGGATTAAATAACGATTGCATAACTGTAAAAACATTAGACGGATTTATACATATTAAATCTTTACAGTTAGAGGGTAGTAAGATTATGGATGCATCATCTTTTGTGCATGGTAGGCCTGCATTTATAAATAGTAATTTAAATTAAGCTTTTAAACTGATCCGTCTATATCAACATCAAGTACAGTGGTAATATCAGAATTTAAAGATTCAGATATATGTTTTTTTATTAAATTAGGGTCGGATATTTTAATACCATTTAAACCAAAAGTATTTGCTAATTCAGCAAAATTAAATGAAGGATTAAAATCCATTGCAAAATATTTCGAATCAGGGTTGCTGTCTTTTAAAATTTCTTTTTTGTAAATTTGCATATTTGTTTTTAATACCCTGTAAGATTTGTTATTACAAATAATATATATAACAGGAATTTTACTATTAGCTGCAGTCCATAGAGCCTGCATAGTCATCATTGCACTGCCATCACCTATAATTCCTATCACATTTTTATCTGGATTAGCTAATTTAACTCCCATGGTTGCGCCCATACCCCATCCTATTGCTCCTCCACGTTCTCCAAATAATTTTTTCGGTTTGAAATTATTTGTTGCCATCAATGCGGGCCTCGAAGATACTGAATCATCAATAATAATCACATCTTCAGATAATACTTCTGAGAGTTCTGAAAACAGTCTATAAGAGCTCATTGGATTATCATTAAATTTATCTTGAGTAGTTTGTTTATTCGCAGAAGATATCTTTTCTGATTCTTTGTGTATATCATTTTTTCTTAGAGATATTTTTTCTCTTGCTTCCCCGTCAATTTTGCTATTTACATTATCAATTAGAGATTTCAATGCAGTATTTGGATTGGAAAGTATTCCAAGGTTAGTTTGCTCGTTTCTACTTATTGCAGAAGCTGAAGAATCTATATGAGCATGATATGTTTTGTTTCCAAAGAGTTGTCCTTTTATATAAAAAAATCCGTCGAAAACATTACTTCCTATAGATACAACCAAATCATGTTTATCAATAATTTCTTTAGCTTGTGGCAAAAGATTTGGTAATGCACCTAAATATTGTTTGTGATCAGTAGGGAAATTAATCTCAGCTGTTGAAGAAACATAAACTTCAGCCCCTGTTAGTTCTGCAAATTGTACTGCTTGACTCGATGAATCAGAGTGAGAGATTCTGTCACCTAAAATTATCATAGGATTGTCTGATTCAATAATTTTATTTGATAATATTTCAATTGAGCTGACATCAGGGCTGAAATTATTTGAAATTTGAGGTAATTTTATTACTTCAAGGTCTGTGAGCTCATCGAATACGTTTGCAGATATTGATAAGAATGTAGGTGCTGTAGGAGGAGTTGAAGCTTCTTTAAAGGCTCTCATTGTCATTTCAGGCAATTGTTCTATATGTGTTACTTCTGCTGACCATTTTGTAAATTCTTTGACCATGTTTACTAAATTGGATCTATAAGAATTAAATTTTCTAATATCTTTATTTCCAGCAGTCAAAACTATTGGAGCACCACCGTAAAAGGCATTTATTAACAGACTTATTCCGTTTGCA
>CAZTCW010000044.1:0-61281 GCA_964612825.1 uncultured Dehalococcoidia bacterium
GATGAGATAGATCTTCTCTTGAAAACCTTTGTTTATCCACCGCTCTCTCTACTACTTTTCTATAAATTTCCTTTATTTTTTCGTAGGCATCCTGCGGTATTGCGTCGACGAACGGCGTTCCACATATCGTTACCGGTTCTATATCCTCTTCAATTACTTCGTACTCATCCCTTGCTAGTAATACCTCATCGCAGAATACCAATCCTAATTTTTTGTAATCAGGCTGGTTTGTTGCTGGTTCTGCGAGGTAAACTTTGTTTTTATCAAGCCTGATATCAGTTCCTAGTACGTGGTAGCCCTTGGGTCTAATCAGCATCGTTGCTCCTTTCTTTTTGTCGCTTATGCGACACTGAGTCCGTTCATACCCGAAGTAAATTGTGATACCTTTTCAATTCTCGGCCTCGGAACGCTAGAGATTATTGGAGCTTGATTCCTCTTCGATTTCTAATTTACTCTGTACGACGCTCCTGAACCTATCAAGGGTAGTTATATGATTATCCTACGTGTTGAGCATCAGGGTAAGCCCCCTCACCAGAGAAGGCCTTCCTGTGCGGGCTAGGATGGGTTTTTCAATTGCGTATTCAAATCCCTCGATATTTGGATACGCAATTGGCGTGAAGGCTTCTTGACCAATATAGATTACCCGTCTTATATAACATATTAAAAAAAGAGACCCGAGTCCGTTAACGAACCCGGGTCTCTTTTTTTTGTGTTTCTTTAGTTGGTTATGCTACCCCTTGGTTTTTCTCTCGTCGTAGGAGGTATGATCCTCCAAGAATTGAGAGTAATCCAAAGCCAAGAAGAAGAGCGAGTAAGGAATTCGTTACTCCGTAATCACCCGTAGATGGGGTAGAGATTGAAGCGGAAGAAACGACTACTGCGACCGGCACCAAAACTTGTTGACGGCTAGTCAGGGTGTTGTTTACTGGATCCCTACTAGCTGCAGCATCTAAGTTCCATACTCCGAAGTTTGCATCCCAAAGGTAAAGATTTACATGATCAGATCTACCGCCAAAAGCCTGTGCTAGGTCGGCGTCATTGTATTTCACCGTAACATCGACTAACCGAGAGAAGCTGTAAGCGCTTTCCGCTTCCCCTCCCTTGGTTACGCCTAGCTCAAAAATTTGCGAGCCGAAGGCTAGCCCCTCTGGGGCAGCGCCAGGAGCGGAAGAACCGTCTAGTGAAGTGTAAGTAATTTCAACCTCGTCTGATGTTGCGGCTGAAGGAACTTCAACTGTTACATCCCCACTTGCGAACGAAATGGTTCCGCCAGTTGATCCTACGCTGTCAGCCCATATCAGGGATGTCATTGACAAGCCCAGCATAAGAACTAACGTCAGCACCATCAAAGTTTTTCTAACTAAGCTAAATTTAGAGTTTCTTATTGTAAACACCCTTGCCTCCTTATCTATCCGGCGTCTGTATATTCCATTTGACTATGTAGCTGGCCTTGAGAATGTCAGCTATTCATAAGAATTACCACAAGTGACTATAACCTAACCTGGGATCAAGCGTCAACCCTACTAATGCGGAAATTATTATAGGTTATCGTCTGAATTCGGTTTCAAGCAGATTATTCGAAACCTAGGAAGAAGAATTTGAGCGTAAAAACCCATTTTCCCTAGTGCTAACTGTAGCTTAATTCCATCTTCACAGTCAACTTTATCGAACTTGGTAAATGGTCCAGATTGGACTTATTTTTTCGTGGCGTCTATTCAGAATAGACCCAACGAGCTGTCTAACATCATGAATCCGAATACTAAAGCTAAATAAAGGAGAGAGTAGAGGTATAAAGTGCGAGCATTCCGGTTATCTGCTGAGCGGATCAAACGGTAGGAAAGGTATAGGAAAATGCTACCCAAGAAAATTGCGCCGAATAAGTATATTAACCCGACAGCTCCAATGACAAAAAACAATAACGTCATAGTAACGAGAATCACCGTATGCAAAAAAATGTTTTTCGTCGTGGCGGGAATTCCTTTAATCACTGGCAACATGGGTACTTCTGCTCTCTCATAATCACCTTGGATAAGTAGAGAAAGAGCCCAAAAATGTGGTGGTGTCCAAAAGAATACTATCGCGAAAAGGTATAATGCCGGTAATCCCACTTCACCTGTAACGGCTGCCCATCCCACGACTGGGGGGATAGCGCCCGCCGCGCCGCCGATTACAATGTTTTGAGTAGTTGAACGCTTGAGTAATTTAGTGTAAATGACCACATAAAAGAGTGTGGCGCCAAGTGTCAACCAAGCACTGAGATAATTAACCCCAGTTGCTAGTATGCCGAAAGCGACCACGTTAAGGATAATTCCGAAAATTAGAGCGGATTTTTGGCCGATCCGTCCGTCGGCAACAGGCCGGGTCCGCGTTCGCCGCATCCGTTGGTCAATGTCCCAATCAATGGAATTATTTATCGCGCTTGCCCCTCCAGCCGCCAGTGCTCCACCGGCCAATACAAGAAGTCCAAGAATTAAGGGAGGAGGGCCGTCCGCTGCGACAAACATTCCTCCTAGGGCAGTAATTAACAGCATTAATTGAATACGAGGCTTAGTGAGATTTACATAATCAGAAATGATATTTTTTATCGAATGGTGAGATAGGTTTCCAACTGACATGAGAATTTATCTCCTTAGGTGTTACTCCTTGGTCGCCATAACAGTCCCAATAAGACTACTACACCACCCCAAATTATAGTCGCTAAACTTAAATGAAGGGCTTTAAATATAGGTGAAAATTGCGACCAGGGATTTGCAGCTCCGACCAGAATTTGAAATGCGACCAAAATTCCGATATGAATCGCTGTAATTCTAATGACCTTAGGTAAGTCTCTGTTGGTGAGAATATAGAAACAAAGATAGCCAACTAAAAGGGTAGTGATACCCGCGATTATCCGGTGACTCATATGCACTAACCCGCTACTGGTGGCTGGGAATATCCCACCATCGCAAAGTGGCCATGAAGGACAACTAGGGCCACTTCCATTTCCAACGATATATGACCCCGAAATAATGACGATGTATGTTCCGAGTACTCCAAGGAGTACTAAAGTTACGAGGTTCTTCTGGCCAGGCGAAATTAGGATAGTTTGAGGGTATTTACTCCACACTAATGCCAGTATCACTGAAGCGAAAATCAATTCGGCAATACCCAAATGCGCGGTAACAACATGGGGTGGAAGCTCTTTGAGTACAGTTATAGCCCCCAAGGCTACTTGGAGGGTCAAAAGCCCTAGAGATATGAGAAGAAGTGTTTTTACTGTTTGGAGATATCTGTAACGCAGCCAAGTTACTATTGCAGTTATAACGAGCATTAAGCTGACCACTGTTGCGGTGAGACGGTGAGAGTATTCAATGTAGATGGAAAGATCTCTTGGAGGAATAAACTTGCCATGGCAAAGAGGCCAATCAGGGCAGGCTAACCCGGAATCTGTGACCCTGACAATGCCACCTAAGGTTATCAGAAGAAAAATTAACACTGAGCTAATTAGCAACAGGAATTTAAGCGGTTTTAGTGACTCCTGTTCCGGAGGGGGAACTGTAGTAAAGTGAGATGCTCTTTCCCCAGGCGAGATTGGGTCCATTGGTTTACACGGCCTCCTTCCACCTTCGACAGAGTAGTATAGCATCCGACTTTCTTAAATTGGGGTTCTTTGACAGTAAAAATTTCCTATCTTGTACCTATCCCCTTGACTGAGTATCCAAGGTCTGGTAATTTTTTCACTAATAATTTAATCAATAAACCATACTACTGGGGAGCTTAAAGGATAGCCGTTCCCCAATTGGTTTCGAGCCAAAGGAGAAGGGTGACCTCCATCCAGAGAACTCGTCATTGGGTAATATCCGCACTTATAGTAATTCTTGTTGCTGGCTTGATATCCTGTACCCCTGACCACCCTCAATCGACATTTGACGCCGTGGGAGACGTTGCCAAACGTCAGCTTAATTTGTTCATGTGGATATTTTGGGCGGCTGTCATTGTGTTTATTATAGTCGAAGGGGCTCTCATTTATATCGTGTTTCGATACCGTCGTCGGCCTGGTGACGGTCTCCCGAAGCAAACTCATGGGAATACGAAAATTGAAATCGCCTGGACATTAGCCCCTGCTATTGTCTTGGCAGTGGTTGCTGTTCCGACCGTTACGACCTTGATAGATCTATCTGGTGCTCCACCGGATAACGCCCTTCATGTTAGAGCAATTGGCCACCAATGGTGGTTTGAGTTTGAATACCCGGAACAGGGTGTGACCACCGCTAACGAGTTACATGTACCTGTAGGCCGACCAGTAAGCGTGACGCTTGAATCCAAAGACGTTATCCATAGCTTCTGGATCCCCAAGGTGGTTGGGAAGGTCGATATGGTTCCGAACCATGTGAATAGGCTCCCTACGTTTATCATCCCAGAAGATAGTCCGGGAATGTATCTAGGTCAATGTGCTGAACTTTGTGGGACTGCTCACGCTCTTATGAAATTCCGAGTCATCGCTGAAACGCCTGAGGAATTTGAAAATTGGGTTCAACTTCAGAACGAACCTGGGAAGCCTCCATCTACCGAATTGCAACAGATGGGCTATGATTTATTTATTGGAAAAGGGTCATGTCTAGCATGTCATACAATCGAGGGAACAATTGCCCAGTCGAAAACCGGCCCTGATCTTACTCATTTTGGGAGTCGTACTAGTTTAGGGGCAGGTGTAGTAGAAAATACTCCGGACAATCTAGCTTTATGGCTAGATCATCCTGATAATCTAAAGCCAGGAACGATAATGGCTTCTAATGCCATGATTTACCGGGATCCCTCGCAGGGTTTGACAGATTCTGAGATAGAGAGTTTAGTTGCATATTTGAAAGGGCTGAAATGAGTTTCAGGATTTTTATCTTGCCCCAAGGATCACCTAAGTTTGAAACCCAAAACCAGGGAGATATGTTATGGCGTCTCTAGCGGGAGCCCTCAATCGACCAGTAAGTTATTCGGGTATCTGGGGCTGGTTAACTACGGTTGACCATAAGAGGATAGGTGTTTTATATGGGGTCACCGCCTTTATCTTTTTTATAATTGCCGGAATTGAAGCAATTTTAATGCGCCTTCAGTTAGCTGGGCCAGAGTTAAGCATTGTTGGTCCAGATATTTTCAACCAATTATTTACCATGCATGCATTATCAATGATTTTCCTTGGTGTAATGCCTTTAGGGGTTGCGTTTTTTAATTTCTTCATTCCATTAATGATAGGTGCTCGAGACGTGGCATTCCCCAGGCTAAACGCTTTTAGTTATTGGGTATTCCTTTTCGGGGGGATAATGCTTAACTGGGGTTGGTTGACGGCTGATTCCCCGGGTGTCGGATGGTTTGCCTATGCAAATCTTACATCGAGTACTTACTCGCCTGGGATGGGAGTAACGTTTTATGTCTTAGGGCTTTCTGTGTTAGGGGTATCTTCCCTTGCCGGGGCTTTCAATTTCATGGTGACGATTATCAACATGAGAGCACCAGGAATGACTTTAATGCGAATGCCAGTATTTATTTGGATGTCATTAATAACTATGTTTTTACTGGTTACCGCTTTCCCTGTAATCACAGTGGGATTAATTGAATTGGGATTTGACAGGCTTTTTGGGTTCAATTTTTTCAATACATCCGCGGGAGCTGACCCAATTCTTTGGCAACATCTTTTCTGGGTCTTTGGTCATCCAGAGGTCTACATTTTAATTTTGCCTGCTATGGGGATTGTCTCTGAAATTCTACCAACTTTCGCACGTAAACCGCTATTCGGATACCCGGTTATCGTCTTTTCAGGCATTGTGATTGGTTTTATGGGATGGATGGTGTGGAGTCATCACATGTTTACCGTTGGTCTGGGCCCAATAGCTAATACTGTCTTCGCCCTTACCACCATGACAATAGCAATTCCCACAGGAATAAAAATATTTAATTGGCTAGCGACACTGTGGGGTGGGTCGATTTCAATGAAAACCCCCCTGCTTTTTTCCGTCGGTTTCATTGCTATGTTCATTATAGGTGGACTAAGCGGTGTTATGCACTCTGTTGCACCATCAGATGCTCAACAACAGGATACGTACTTTATCGTAGCCCATATTCATTACGTACTTTTCGGGGGCAGTATTTTCGCTATCTTCTCCGGAATTTATTACTGGTTTCCGAAAATGTTTGGCCGCATGCTTGACGAAGGATTGGGAAACATTCATTTCTGGGGAACGTTTATGGGATTTAATTTAACCTTCTTTCCAATGCATTTCTTGGGACTTGATGGGATGCCACGTCGAATTTATACCTACTCATCGGGCATGGGTTGGGATTTCTGGAACCTTATTGCGACGATGGGTTCTCTAGTAATTGCTGTTTCTACGCTTGTGTTTATTGTTAATTTCATACGGTCTCTCAAGAAGGGAGAAGTTGCTGGTGATGACCCATGGGACGCTCGTACCCTTGAGTGGTCCATGTCTTCACCCCCTCCAATTTATAATTTTCAAGAGATACCCCGGGTTACAGGGCGCGACCCGTTTTGGGAAGAAAAATACCCACACGGTCAACCAATCCCTGCTGGGGGTGCTCAACAGAATTCTGATTACGAAGGACCTTCCGCTTGGAGTTCGAGAGACGAGGAAGGAATGGCTGAAGCTGCTAAGTTGGGAATCCATATGCCGGGATTGTCTATCTTTCCTTTTATTACCGCAGTTGGTCTTTCGATGGCTGGTTACGGATTAATCTATTCTTATGTATTGGGTGGGATTGGGGTTGCGTTGACCCTATATGGAATTTATTCGTGGGCCTTGGAGCCAGTGGCCGAAGAACCCACCCATGGGGCTGAGCACTAGAGGAGAGTGAACATTGAATAGTTCATCGGTAGTGGAACAAGAACACCTTCCAGAAACAACGACAGGTATTGACCATCGCAAGATGTTAATGTGGGCGTTTTTGGGGTCCGAATGTATGTTTTTCGGTTCCTTGATCACCACTTATTTGGTTTATGAAGGGAAAAGCCTAGTAGGGCCGTATCCTGCCGACTTATTTGATATCCCCGTTACCTCAGTTAGTACCTTTGTATTACTTATGAGCAGCCTTATGATGGTTTTAGCCTACAATGGTATTAGCAATGGGAATGTTCGACGGTTTAGAGCATGGATACTATGCACAGCGATCCTAGGGGCTACCTTTTTAGGGTTCCAAGTTTTTGAATTTTATGAATTCGCTCATCATGGACTAACCCCTCGAACTAACTTGTTTGGAACATCGTTTTTCACACTAACTGGATTTCATGGGGCTCACGTCACAGTGGGAGTCATCTGGTTACTCTCATTATTTCTTTATTCTTTCCGGGGCAATCTGGCGAAAGATCATGGATTGAACGTGGATATGGCAGCTCTTTATTGGCATTTCGTTGATGTTGTTTGGATTATTATATTTACAGTGGTTTACCTAATTGGAGTAGCAGGTGAGTTATGAAAGGTAAGAGTTTGATGCTGCCAATTTTGTTGCCGTTACTTTCCATAATTGGGGTAGTCTCATGGGCTGTTGGTTTAGGGGTTGTGTTTATAGTTCTAAACGAAACTAGTTTGGGAGTAAACGGTGTGATTATCCTGGGATTAGTATTAATTATCGTCGTACCAGTTATCGCTTGGTTGGTTCTCAGTGTTACTGATAAAAGTAAGAAGGAGTCATCCTGATGTCCACACATGATGGGCATGGGAATCAAGGGGCTTCTGCGCCCGCCGTGATTTCTCATCCTAGTCCTTCAAAATATCTTGCGATAGCAGCCATACTCGCTATCATAACGGCTATTGAGGTTGCCCTATTTTATATTGAGGCCGTCCTTCCCGTTCTGGTTCCAGTTCTCTTGATTCTCTCTGCGGCAAAATTTGCCATGGTGGCAATGTTTTACATGCACCTAAAATTTGATGAGAAGCTATTCTCTTGGTTTTTTGTCGGCGGCTTGGTCTTAGCCTCCTTCGTCATGGTCGCACTACTAACATTATTCGGGCCTCTGAATGATGCAGTGCAGGAAGATAATGTAGCAGCTTTGCAATCAATTGCTGCAAATAATAGTGCGAAATCAGCTCCACTTACTGGTGACCAACTTTTTGCCGCAAAAGGGTGCGGTGGTTGTCATGCGATTGATGGTGTCCCAGGCGCGGTTGGAACGCTTGGTCCAAATATGGACGGAATTGGGGCGCGTGCGGAATCTAGGATTTCAGGCCTTACTGCGGCAGAATATATTGAGCAATCTATTAGGGAACCAGGTGTCTTCATCGTAGAGGGCTATGATCCTATTATGCCAAGCTTGGCTTCGGGCATCTCCCAACCTGAATTTGAGACTTTGGTATCCTTCCTTGTTTCCTTGGAATGAGATCCTATAAGTCGGGTTTAATCGTGATTTCCCGAAGACAATCTTGTTCTTTCAAACTAATTTCTAGTAGGCTTGGTTCGTGCTTACTGATGTAGGAATTTCCTTCACCCATTGGTCTCTTCACACAAGTGTTATCTTAGGGTTAATTTTTCTTGGTAGTTGTTATTTGCTTTTGATTGGACCTATGCGGGATAGGATTTCAAGCATTGGTGAGGTTTCCCCTAAACAGGCAGGGTCCTTTTTTTTCGGATTATTCGTCGTTTTTGTTTCGTTGAATGGTCCTTTACATGATTTAAGTGACCATTATCTATTTTCAGCCCATATGGTTCAACACCTTCTCCTTCAATTGCTAATGCCTCCATTATTGCTATTAGGGCTTCCTCAGGTGACAGATGTTCGGATGTTATCGGGGCCGAGGTTGATAGCGTTGTTCAAAAGAATGACCAACCCCATTATTTGTTTCATCACTTTTAACGGGTTTTTAGTTGGTTGGCACTTACCGCCCTTGTATGATTTTGCTTTACAGAACCATAATGTCCATATTGTCCAACATTTAACGTTTATGTTTGTAGGAGTTTTGGCCTGGTGGCCAGTTCTTAGTCCTTCTTCCCAATTACCTAGGGCTTTATTTCCTATCCAAATAATATACATTTTTGCTCAATCTATTCCCATGGGGTTCTTAGGGGCGGCAATAACTTTTGCGGGAAGTTTATTGTATACGCATTACGCGAATGCCCCTCGCGTTTGGTCACTTTCCCCCTTGGAAGACCAGCAAATGGGCGGATTAATCATGAAAAGTTCCGCAGGGCTCGTGTTTTTATTGGGGTTGGGCTTGGTTTTTCTAGCTTGGTTCCGTCATGATGAAAATCAATAGATTGTCCGATGAAACCGTTGTATCGTTTTGTTAATCAGTCGGCTGTTCCTACATGAATTGCCACCGCACCCATAGCTAGGCGTTCGTATTTTACATCGCTAAACCCAGATTCTTCCAATAATGCAGTAATTTGGTTTGCTTGGAGAAATTGAGACACAGATGAGGGGAGATACTTATATGCTTGACGATCTCTCCCGAAGACAATTCCTAGTAACGGAACTAAAATCTTAAACATCAAGTGGAAGGCCCAAGAAAGAAATCCGTTATTCCAGGGGCAAATTTCGATACAAACAAATTTGCCTCCTCTGCGTGTCACCCGTCTCATTTCTTGTATCCCTGCTGAATAATCAGTTAAGTTTCTTAAGGTAAAGGCTGTAGCAACTGTATCAAATGTTTCGTCTGGGAACGGGAGGTTCAATGCGTCACCTATGCCAAGTGATGGTAGAGGGGATATATTCAAATTGGTAATTTTGTGTTGCCCAATAGTTACCATTGGGACTGAGAAGTCGATGCCAATTACTGCTTGTGGCTGGTGCAGGCTCAGTTCTACTGTAAGATCACCTGTTCCACATCCAACATCCAGGCTTAAGCCTCCTTTGGGGGGGGCCGCGAGTTCAATGGCTTTCCGTCTCCACCGACGGTGTAATCCTGCAGTCATAAGTGTGTTCATCAGATCGTAACGTTTAGCGATGCGATCAAACATGTTGTTAACATATCGATGTTTTGGGTTTGGTTGATTCAAGGGTTCTCTCATTCTTCCTCCTTTAGAAGGGTAAACCGTTTTTTAACAGGACTCCTAAGGTGATAAGCATCCCTGAAAGGAAATGGAGTTTTGCAGTAGCAATCAGAACTAAATTGAACTGCATCCTCTCTGTTGCCTTTCTGAATTTAAGGTTGACGCCAATAAAATGTAGGAAGGTTAAGAAAACTAACAACGTGGTCCATGGAAAATAACCGCAGAGAATTAATCCTACAGTGGATAAATAAGAACCTAAGGTTAGAAGGGAATAAAAATTCCGGCCAAAAGAATCACCAAAGATAGTTGTCAGGGTATGTTTTCCTTCGATTCTGTCTTCTTGGAGGTCTCTTGAGTTATTTGCTTGAAGTATGGAAGTGACTAATAACCCTATAGGAACAGATTGCCAAAAGGTTTGGATGGAGAAGTGTTCAATTTGGACGTAATAGCTAGCCATAACCATAAGAGGCCCCATGAAAATAAAAACTGTTAATTCCCCAAGTGCCCAGTTCCCTAATGGAATCGGACCGCTACTATACAAGTACCCAACTAATACACTTGCGATTCCAATGGCAAAAATTGGCCAGCCAACCTCATAGACAATGTATAATCCAAGGATGATTCCAACGCCAAAGCTAACAAAAGTACCTAGGAGTACTGCTTTGTCTGACAATAATCCCCGTTGAATCACCTTGTGTGGTGCTGGAAATTTGCTGTCGCCCCCTGATTTTCGGTGGTCGGTAAATTCGTCCGCCAAATTTGTACCAATTTGGATGAAGATTGACCCTATAAAGGCAAATGTAAATAGCAACCATGAAATTGATCCTGCATCGCCAGCGAGAGATGTTCCCAATAACACAGGAATTACAGAGGCGGTCAACGTAATAGGCCGACAGGCAAGTATCCAAATCTCAAGAATACTTTTTGTTTTCCGTAAATTCACTTTTCCGCTACCACGGCATTTGCCTAAATGGCGAGAAATCCGGATCGCGTTTTTCTAAGAAGGCGTTCCTTCCCTCGAGAGCTTCCTCAGTACGGTAAAACAAACTTGTAGCTCCGTGAGCAATTGCTTGGAGTCCGTAGACCCAATCAGTCGAAGCGTTGAAGGATGCTTTTAATAGCCGGATTGAGGTTGGACTTTTCGACCGAATTTCACTGCACCATTTCGCAGTTTCTTCCTCTAATGCCTCTGGGGGGACTACGGTATTTACTAGTCCCATTTCGAGGGCTTCCTTGGCTGAGTATTGCCGACAGAGGAACCAAATTTCTCGAGCTTTTTTCTCTCCTACAATAGCTGAGAGGTACACTGAACCAAAACCAGCATCAAAACTTCCAACCTTCGGCCCGGATTGACCAAAAATTGCTGTTTCGCTCGCTATGGATAAATCACACAAGACATGGAGGACATGTCCCCCGCCTATTGCAAACCCATTTACCATCGCTATCACAGGTTTTGGGATCATTCGAATGACCCTATGGAGTTCGAGAACCTGGAGACGCGGCGTACCATGTTCATCGTTGTAACCTCCAGGTCCTTTTACACGTTGATCTCCCCCTGAGCAAAATGCCTTATCTCCAGCTCCAGTGAGGACGACCACACTGATGTCATCATCATGCCATGCGTCCAAAAAACAAGAAATCATTTCGTCGATGGTTTTAGGTCTGAATGCATTCCGGACTTCAGGGCGGTTGATAGTTACAGTCGCGACTCCGTTGTTTTTTTTATAAAGGGTATCTTGAAATTCCATTTTATCTCCTTGCGAAAATACAAATTTGTTTGTGAATTCATTTTAATCTACCGTTTAATAAAATCTATTCCCTTAAATTATTCCCGCGTCAGATAGTTCTCCAATTTCTTCGGCGGTCATCCCTAGGATTTCTGTAAAGATTTCCCGAGTGTGTTCGCTTAATCTCGGAGCAGGTTTATATTTCCTCACAGGGATATCTGAATTGAAATTGAAGGGAGTATTGGCTACTTTCCAGCCTCCTAGTTCCTTATGAGGAATTTCTACAATCATTTCGCGGTGTTGAACTTGAGGGTCGTTGATGACTTCTGGAATAGTATTTACAGGTCCGCATGGAATTGCTGCCGTTGAAAGTGCTTCAATCCAAAACATTCTATCTTTCAATTTGAAGGTTGCCTGAAGCTCTTGAATTAATTGGTCGTAATTTGTTGTCCTAAGGAGATTAGTGGTGTAGCGTTGGTCTGGTCCGAGTTCTGGACGTCCAATTGTCTCGCAGAACTTCGACCACTGTTCTAAGTTATCCGTTAACAATGCCACTACAAAACTTCCGTCATTGGCCTCGAAAGCTTGAAACGGAGTGGCTACTGGGTGACGAGATCCTAAAGGTCCAGGAACCTCTTGTGTTGCGAAATAACGGGCAAACGCGTTCTCCATCATCGTCACCTGACAGTCCAACATTGATATGTCAATAAATTCTCCTTGGTTCGTTGATTCACGACGGAATAGAGCTGATGTAATCGCTAGAGATGTGAAGAGTCCAGCAATGCTATCCCCCAAGGATGCGCCTGGGCGCATAGGCCCGAGTCCTGGGAGGCCAGTAACGCTCATTATACCCCCCATAGCTTGAACTATTACATCTAAGGCCGGCTTATGAGAGTATGGGCCAGTTTGACCGAATCCCGATATCGATGCGTAAATCATTTTCGGGTTAATTTCTTTTACTGAAGAATATCCGAATCCCATTCGTTCCAAGGTGCCTGGTACAAAATTTTCTACTAGGACGTCAAAATGGGGAAGAAGGCTCCGAAACAGGGTTCGTCCCTCTTCCGAACGGAGGTTTAAGGTGATACTCTTTTTTCCTCGGTTTACACTGATAAAATAGGAACTGTCCAAGCCTGCTTTAGGGCCAAGATTCCGAGACGGGTCACCTTTTTCAGGTTGTTCAATTTTTACAACGTCTGCACCAAGATCTGCTAGGAGCATTGTGCAGAAAGGGCCAGATAAAATTCGACCTAAATCTAAAACCCTGATGGATTCCAATGGTCTGTTCATGATTCGTATCCTTTAGGGAGGTAGTATATGAAAATTTCCGGAATTTCTTGGCAATCATTTTCTATCCCGTTTAATAGTCCGTATGTGACAGCCAAAGAATTTTCTACTCGTAAATTTGGGCTCTTACTCTTTCTACAATCTGATTCGGGTATCACTGGTGTCGGGGAGATTTCTCCAGTTGGGGCAGGGAGCCTTAAAGAGTTGAAGGTTATCGAGCGTGACCTTAAGGGTATTACTAGGAGAATCATAGAGAAGGAAAATAGTGATAAAGATGTCATCACTTCGATGATAGCTGAAGGCTCTTCGGCTTCCTCGAGACCTTTAATCGAATTTGGGTTCGAAACGGCCATATTGGATATAAAAGGAAAATTAGCAGCGAAACCAGTGTGGGAATTATTAGGTGCAACATTTCCATCTGTACCTGTGAACGCGCTTATTACTGCAGAAACCTGTAAGGATGCTATCAAACAATCCTGTCTTGCGTTGCAATCGGGGTTCTCCTCACTAAAACTTAAAGTTGGTTTTGGTGAAGGGAATAGAGATATCGAAATGGTGGCTAAGGTTCGAGAGGAAATTGGCCCAGAACCAAAATTACGGGTTGACGTAAATGGGAATTGGACCGTTCCCCAGGCTATAGAAAAGATTCGGACCTTAGAACCAGTTGGCTTGGAATATGTTGAGCAACCCGTCTCTCCAGACGATTTTATGGGATTGGAAATGGTAAGTCGGTCCGTTGCCGTTCCTTTGGGGGTAGATGAACCGATAACAAACGTAGAGGTGATTGATTGGCTTCTGAAAACACACCCAGTAGGAATATTCATCTTAAAATTGGGGCGATTTGGGAACATTGATAAATTAATTGAAGGGATAAAATTGATTTCAGTCTCTAAAAAGAACCCAGTCGTTACCTCTTCATTGGAATCAGGAGTAGGGCTTGTTGCTAGCTGCCATATAGCTTCTATCATCCAAGAAAATGTTTTTGCACATGGGTTAGCGACCAATTTGTTACTGGAATCTGATCTCCTTAGCGAATCATTGGCTATCCACAAAGGGAATTTGAATCTGCCTAAGACACCAGGGTTAGGGATAGAAATTGATTTTGATGCGTTAAGTTGGTACACAGCTGGCATCAGTGGCTCCATAGGTTGGAAATAATCGGTTTTATCGATGATTTTGGCATTTGAGAGTCAATTTTATTCACGGAATCAAGGAAAGTTAAGACGATTTGGTTAAACTCCGTTGGCTTTTCGAAATGAGTAGAGTGCCCGGCGTTGTTTATTGCTCGTAATTGACTCTCTGGAATAATGCCATTCATTTCTTTGGCAATTTCAGTGAATTTGGTATCCAACTCTCCAGATATGAGTAAGATTGGGAATGGTATCGTCACTAATTTGTCGTGTAGCGGGGGTTGGATACCAGTCCCTATCCCTTTGAGGCTATTTGCGAGGCCTATTGAGTTGTTCTTTAATCGTTCTGAACGGTGGGTTTCTAGTTGCAATATCGGTAGATTATTTTGACTAGAAAACAAGGGAAGGTTTTCCCAGTACGTCACAAATTCACTTACCCCGACCTTATTAATCCAATCAGCCAAATTTGAATCTTGTTGGATGCGTGCTTTTCGTTCGTTTGTTTCCGCTAATCCAGGAGAGGCACTCTCTAAGATCAGGGATACAGTTTTTTGAGGTAACGCTAGGGCTACGGCCAATGCGACTCTTCCTCCCATCGAATATCCTAACCAATTCACACTCTCTATTCGTAATTTAGAGAGGATAGAATCTACGTCTTTGATGCAATTGGAAATATCATATCGCTCTGAAGGGAGTGGAGAATCTGATTGTCCATGACCTAGCATATCCATGGTGACGACAGTGTATTTTCCCTGCGCATCTGACACGAATTTATCCCATGTCCTAGTATTTCCGGTAAAGCCGTGAAAAGCGAAAACTGCTGGTCCACTTCCGGTCGACTCGACGTTAAATGAGAGGTCGTTAATCTGGATCCGTGCCATTGTTAAGTCCTCAACTTCGACAGGATTCTCTTTGCCACCGTTTGGTGTAACTGAAGGTTGGATTCCCTATTCCCGGGGATTTCGATAATGGTCGTTCCCTTACGTTTAATATCTTTGGAAAAGGCAGACCTGAATTCCTCCCATGTCTTCGTTCGATAATATCGAAGCCCGTAAAATTTTGCTGTATTTTGGAAATTTAGCCCGTGTGGCGTCCCAAAATATTTTTCGAACACAACTTCGGATTCTCTCTGAGGAAGAAAGGAAAAAATCCCTCCACCATCATTATTGAGGACGATGATAGTGGCATTAATTTTATATTCCTTAGCAGCCAATAGTCCGTTGAGATCGTGGTAGAAGGAGATGTCACCTAAAACCATAACGATTTTTTCCGTAACCGATGCTACTCCGAGAGCTGTGGACACAATCCCATCGATACCGCTAGCCCCTCTATTCCCAAATATTTGAATGTTTTTTTCTGTCGATGGGAAATAGGTGTCCATATCCCGTATTGGCATACTATTTCCAACAAAAAGGCTTGAACCATCGGGGAGCATGTTTTGGAGTTCGGAAAACAATTTTCCCTCAAACATTTCTTCGCATTCATTCATCTGTTCTCGAATGACGGCTTGGGTTTTCCTGTTTATTTCAGTCCAGGCGGCAAAAAACGGCTCTTGGGGTATTTGACTCCTTTCCGTCAACATTACGTTGGTTAGTTGTCGGCAAAACTCGGATGGATTAATGTGAAAAACCTGAGATGCGGCGTGGATAGGGTCATTCCACTGTTGATCTCCGTGAATTATGATCTGCTTGGCACTAGAGTGCTTTTCTAAGAATTGACCGAGTGATTTAGATGTGGGAAATCCTCCAAATCGAAGGATAACCTTTGGGCTAAGCGGTTGGGAGATAACGGGGTCTCTAAGAAATAGATCATAGCAATCCATAACCCCTGACATGTATGCCCCAACGTGGAAATTCTTACGTTGGGTTCTAATTTGGGATAGCGGGTCGGCTAAAACCGGGTATTTCAATACATTCCCCAATTCATATATATCCTGAGATAGATAATGGGATAGTTGAGGGCCGCATACGATGATTCCTTCTGGGATTTGGGAGAGTTCGTCAACCAAATCTATAATTTCTAATTCCTTTGGTTGATCGGTTGGTGTGGAAATGGCGAAAAAGGGGTTGGAGTCTTGTCTTCCCGTCCAAGCTTCATCTACTGATTTCTCGATATCTTCCGGGAAATCGGAATCTATCCTAACCGGCTCGAGGGGTTCTCTAAAGGGAAAATTTACGTGGACCGGTCCCGAGGGATTGCTGGTAGCCATACCAAATGTCCTACATGCTTGTGCTCGTACGAATGATAAGAGTGCTAATGTGATCTCAGGAACTGGCATTGTCGTTGATTCCTTCACATGTGAACCATAGATACCGATTTGATTGATAGTTTGGTTTGCTCCCCATCCCCAGAGTTCTGGGGGGCGATCTCCGGTTAAAATGATGAGAGGAACTCCAGTGTAAAAAGCTTCCACGGTTGCTGGCAGAAAATTAGCAGCAGCGGTTCCTGAGGTGCAGACAAGCGCGACTGGTTCTCCTAGAGCCTTAGCCATTCCCAGAGCGAAATATCCCGCAGATCTTTCATCAAGGTGTATCCAGGACTGGATAGATGGATTCTCCGCAAAGGCTATTGTTAATGGGGTGGACCGTGACCCCGGGCAAATACATACATGTTTCAGTCCACAACGTGAAAGTTCTTCAACGAAGGTTCTGGTGAATGCGTAATTACGGTTTTCAAATTTCATTAGGTGGTTGCTCCAGTTAAGGCAGTCAAAAGGGGTTTGAATTTTAGTTCGGTTTCCGCCCATTCTGATTCTGCTTTTGATCCTTTGACTATTCCACAACCAGCGAATAACGTTGCTTGCGAATTTTGAATGAGGCCAGATCGGATCGCGATGACGAATTCTCCATTGTCATTAGCATCAAACCATCCGATAGGGGAAGCGTACCAGCCTCTGTCTCCCTCAGATTTTCGAATGAATTCTAAAGCTATTTTCTTAGGTACTCCTCCAACTGCAGGAGTCGGGTGTAATCGATTCAATAACTGAAGAATCCCGACTCCTCTTTTCATGACTCCCGAAAAAGTGGTGGCTAGGTGTTGTACATTGGGAAGTTTAAGGATGCTAGGTGTTTCGTCCCAAGAAATCTGGTCGCAAGATTCCATAAAAACTTTTGACAATTCCCGGACTACAGCCTTATGTTCAAACTGGTCTTTCGAACTACTAAGAAGTTGTTGGCTAAGGGATTCATCTACGGAGTCGGTCTTCCCTCTTTTTATGCTCCCGGCTAGGCAGGTTGAGGTCAGAGATCCGTTATCTATTTTTAAAAGGGTTTCAGGGGTTGCTCCAAAAAAGGTAGAGTTCCCCATGGAAATTCCAAAAATTGTCGATTCTTCATTTAATGAACAAAGCTCGTTCAAGGCTTTTTGGATAGTGAATCCTTGGTTTAAATTAAATACCTTTGTTCGAGCAAGTACCACTTTTTCTAAGGAATCCTTCTCTATAGAAGCCAGCGCAAAGTTTACCCTTTTCGCCCATTCATTTTTAGTGATGTTTGGTTTTGTCCCAGATTCTACCTGTCCAGTGTTCTCAGGTTTCGGAGAGGAGGGGGAACTCCAGAGATCTTTGATGAGGTCCATCGTCTTGGCTAAAAGGTTGACTGGACTGGATTGCGGTTCGAGAACTGCGTTAACAGTGATCCAATTCTTGCCCAAGTGATTTGTGATAAGGATGTTTGGGATACAGAAAAAGGTATTTGGGAATTCATTCCACAACTTATCAGGGATTGCTTCTGGGTCAAATTTAATCCCACCAAACATCAGAGGTCCGGTTCCAGGAATATCTAAGTCCATTACTAAAGAGTCCTTCATAATGGATTGGTAGTTTTCCCTGATCTTGGACATGTCGTTCGTCTGATTATCTGAAACCTGATACGCGGTTCCTATTCCACCAATCCAAAAATTATTTGCTGGCTGTGACCAGAACAATTTTAATTCGGTCCGATTCTCGTCTCGGCTAAACAAGTATGTTGGGTTAATAGGTTTTGAAGAAGGCGCTATAACGCTCACTAAAACCCCCCGGCCCAATGATGTAGCCTTTTGGGTTCCGGAAGCGAAACTATCCTTCAGTTTTTTGATAGGAAATTCGGTCATCAGTTATTTCTCATCAAAAGGCAAAATCAGAGCTTACTAGTAATATTTCGATTGAATGTTTCGGGGTCGGCCCCAACACTTCTGAGAAGAGCAGTTGTGAGTTCCGGTATAGTTTGAGAAAGAGGGTTTGGTTCGTTGGTAAGGAGCCATTGGACGATTATTTCGTGAAGCGCTCCCAACCAAACCTTCGCAAGCAAAGCTGTATCTATTGGGTCAATCTGTCCTTGGGAAACTGCATCTTTGAGTTCAGTTTCGATTAATTGTGAGAACCTGTTCCATGTTGGGAGGAATAGTTTATCTGTAGTGATACCGTGTCCCATTACGTTCAATAAAAGGATTCGAGCTATTTTCTGTTGTTTGGAAAAAGTGGAAATCAGGGTATTGATTCCTAAGGAAACACGGTGAAGGGGTGTAGGTTGTGATTGAATCGAATCATCTACCTTTTGGATTAACCTTTCCCCCATTTGGTTGACGAGTTGACTTACCATTTTCTCTTTACTAGGGAAGTGGAAATAGAAACTCCCTTTTGAGGTTCCAGCTTTATCAATAATTTCTTGAATCCCCGCTGAGGAATATCCTCTGTCAGCGAGAACTTCAATGGCTGCCTCTATAATCCGATCCCTTGTCGATGTAGTTTCCGTTGCAATCTTGTGGCCCATTACTCACCTTAAACCGACTGGTTGGTTTAGTATCTCCTTCCCTGTTTCAGGTGTCAATATCTTCTTGCCAAGGGGTTGTACTAGGAAATGTTATACTCTCCCGGTTGTGAATATAACTTCCTAGGTTGGTCAGGGTGTTTGAATCTACTTCTAGACAAAAATTACCTGTACTATTTCTTCCGGATTCTCTTTTGCCAGTCGAGATTGCTTTCAAGTATGTTTTGGAGTCCTTCCAAGGGGACATTGAGGTGATATTGAAGGATTTAGAAGTCTACAAAAAGAGTGTTCCCCCTGTCACCTATAGTATGGATACTGAAATCTTAGGTATAAAAGAGACTATAGGTGACAAAGTTGTCCACTTAGTTGGTTTTTCTGGAGGAGGAGCAATTGGTCTTGGCTTCCTGACGAAATACCCAGACCAAGTGAAAAGCCTCGCTCTTATTGAACCGGCCTGGGTAGGGAATGAAGACCTTAGCCAATTTGAAATGGAATATTGGCTGCAAATGGATAAGATTTGGAAGTTACCTATTGAAGAACGGATGAATGCTTTTGTGCGTCACAATCTTCGACCCGGTGTTCCTCCTCCTCCTCCCCCTCCGAACCCGGCACCTCCATGGTTTAGTTTTAGGCCCGCAGGATTTTCGGCAATGGGGACTGCGTTCAGGCGGGCAGATCTTTCCACTCGATTTTTATCGGAGTATAGCGGTCCTGTTTATTTGGCTTTAGGTGGATTGAGTCATCCTATTGAGCAATATAAGGCTGATCGACTGTTAAGGTTGTTCTCACATATTCGCCTTGAGGTTTTTCCCCAGTGCCATCATTTCGATCCTCCACATCGATTGGAACCTCAAAGATTCGCTGCTGTGCTTGAAAGGTTTTGGGCAGAAGCAGAACTGCATATAGATAATCCTGTTTAATGACCTCGGTCTTCCATAGCTTGAACAACTCGTTGGACTGACAATAAGTAAGACGCGGTCCTAAAATCTGTTTTATCGGATTTGGCAGTATAGGCTACTTCTTGGAAGGCTTTGGTCAAAAAACGATCAAGGTTATCGTTAACCTCTTCTCTTCCCCAAAAGTGCCGTTGAATATCCTGAACCCATTCAAAATACGAAACCGTTACCCCTCCAGCGTTTGCTAGGATGTCAGGGATTACGAGGATTCCCTTATCATTTAATATTAAATCTGCTTCTGGAGTTGTGGGTCCATTAGCTCCTTCAATGATAATTGTCGCTTTGATTGAATTAGCGTTTGTTTTTGTTATTTGAGACTCTAAAGCAGCAGGAATTAAAAAGTCTGATTGAAGTTCCAGAATTTCCTTGTTGGTTATTTTGTCACAATTAAGTGCATAGTCTTGGAATCTCCCACCTGAGTTTTTGAATTGGAAAATTTTTTCCATGTTTAAACCATTTGTATTAAATATTCCTCCAGAAGAATCGCTTACTGCTACGATATTGCATCCTAATTCGGTTAAATGATGGGCCGTATGCATACCTACATTCCCAAATCCTTGGATTGCAACTGAGGTTTTTGTTGGAACGAGCGCATGAGATTTTAGTGCTTCTCTTGCTATGATTGAGAGGCCTTGTCCTGTTGCTTCCCTCCGTCCAACCGTCCCGCCAATACTCACTGGTTTACCGGTAACGACCCCGGGTATTGGGTATCCGCGATCCCTTGATATTGCGTCCATAATCCAACCCATCATCTGCTCATTCGTCCCTACGTCCGGGGCCGGGATATCAATTTCAGGTCCGATAAAATCCTTTATTTCTGTGGCATATCTTCGGGTTAGGCTTTCTAATTCTCTTGTACTTAATATCTTGGGGTCTACCTTAACTCCTCCTTTTGCCCCTCCAAAGGGCAGTCCAACCAGTGCGCATTTCCAAGTCATCCACATTGAGAGTGCTTTAACTTCATCTAAATTAACATCTGGGTGGAATCGAATTCCCCCCTTGCCTGGTCCTCTGGCCAAATTGTGTTGAACCCTATAACCCGTAAACATTTTTGTGATTCCGTTATCCATTGTTACAGGAAAGTTAACGATGAGCTCGCGTTTTGGTAGCCTTAATTTTCCTTGTGTTTCCTCGGGCAGCCCTAGCCGGTGAGCTATGCCTTCGAATTGAGTTAATGCGGTTAGGTATGGAGAGGAATTATCATTAGGGGGTTCAGAGATGTGGTTTTCATTTGTTTCTAAAGACATTTTTTGTCTCCTAAATGAGATGGAAAGATTCAGTTAACTGGGACAAAATTTGGGTTTATGGGATAATATTTCATCTACCATGACTTCCTTCATGGAGATCTGTAAATATCCGATTTAGAATCCACTGTATATTCCGGGTATCCCACCGTCAATCCCGATTTTCCTCTGAAATTTACGATATAATTAAACGAGCAAAAGCAAGATTGGACTAGGTAATGACTTATCCATCGGTAACAATATTTGGAGTTACAGGCATCCCGGAAATTCAAATCGGGGACGATTTGGCTGGAATTATTCTAACGGCATGTAACCAACAAGCGACTCCCCTTGAAACCAATGATGTTTTGGTGATTACCCAAAAAATTGTCTCTAAATCAGAGGGATGCCTAATCAATTTAGATTCCGTTACCCCGTCGGCATTCGCTGTGGAATTGGCTAGCCAATGGGATAAAGACCCGAGACACGTGGAGGTTGTTTTACGAGAAAGCCGTCGTATTGTAAGGATGGACCATGGGGTAATTATTTCTGAAACCAAACATGGCCATTTTTGTGCAAATGCCGGTGTTGACGCTTCCAATTTAGACGGAGATAACACTGTGAGCACCTTACCTAAGGATCCTGATAAATCGGCTTCAATTATTAAAGATAAGATTTTTGATTTAACAAAAATCTCTATAGCGGTAATAATCTCCGATACTTTCGGGCGTCCTTGGAGAACCGGGACAACAAATGTCGCAATTGGAGTCGCTGGGATCCACCCTTTAAAGGATTACAGAGGCGAGGTGGACCCTTATGGATTTACAATTAAAGTTACCCAAGCTTCCGTAGCCGATGAAATTGCGGGCGCATCAGGGTTGGTTTCTGAGAAAATGAATCAGGTTCCGGTTAGTGTCGTCAGGAATGTTTCGTATTTTGAATCCTCAGAGGGAATAAGTCCTCTTTTTAGAGATAAAGGGACGGATTTCTTCCGTTAGGGCTACGGCATGGACGCTAGGCTAAGCACAACTCATTATTGTTCTCGGAAAACCGAGGTTGTATGAGTTTGGTCTGAGAGGATTGGTTGTCTTTGTTAATCCGGTTTTGTGACTCCCTCTACTATGGGAGAGGCTTTTATATATAGTATCTGGCTTGTTCTATCAGTGATCCGAGCCCAGTGTGCGATGCGCCAACCAACAACCCAAACGACGTTGTTCCCCGCGATTAACAAGGGAATACTGTCTCGGATGTCTGCGGGCACCTTGGCATTGACCAAATAATTTTGCAATTTTTTCCCACTGTGGTTATTTGTGTAAATTTCTCCGTTTGGTTTTCTGGGGGTGGATTGTTCGTTGATTTCACTTGTCATCCCCAACGGAGAAAAAAGGTCTCCAGGACGACGTGAGCGTATAGTTATATCTCGTGTAATCGCTTCATAATCTAAATAGGCAACAAATGGGTTTGGATCCATCGATTCAACTCGGGTAAGGATATCAGATTTAAATTTCCATCCTTGGATTGTCCCTTCACTCCCGGGAGGAAGATTGGCATATGGAACGAGTGTTTCACCTGCTTTATTCAAAATTTGTGACGCAGGAATGTTGGGATTAACAAAGATTAATGGATTACTGGTCAGCGTAACAAATTTTTCTTCTTGTTTTACGTGAACTTCACCGGGCAGTTCATATATTTTGGGGCTAGAGGCATTGACTGATTCAACGAATCTTTTTAATTGGGATGAACTCAAGCAATCCCTTTTCGAGTGTATTTCGGAGAAAGCTCGTTGAAGAAGATGGAATTGGATAGCTTGATGATGTGCGATTAATGGGATTCGCTTAATGGTTAAAGACTCTGAACCATAGTTTACTAATTCGTCCCAAATTTTGTCTAAATTAGTGTCTATATAGCTTAAGTCACGTCTGGCTATTTCACTAACCCGTAAGAGTGCAGTTTTTACCTTTGGGTTCAAATGGCTTATCTGAGGTAAAAGATGAAGTCGAATATAATTTCTGGGATTTGACTGGTCGGAATTTGTTTCATCGATTCTAGGAAAAACCCCTGAATGTTTGCAGAACTCATTTGTTTCCCCACGTTCGAAAGGAAGTAATGGCCTAAACACGTTAACTTTGTTACCCCTAGAGTCTGAATATGAGGAAGAAAGTGTCATCCCCCCTAATCCTTTAAGTCCTGAACCTCGGATAAGGTGAAGGAGGATGGTTTCTGCTTGGTCGTCCTTAGTATGCCCCAAGGCCACGGCATGCGCATTTGTTTCCTTAACCACATCAGCGAAAAATCGATAACGGGCATTACGTCCTTCTTCCTCAATGGAATTTCCGTGTAACAAGGCGTTTTCTCTGATGCTCAACTTTTTTGTTGAAAAAGGGAGGCCAAGTTCCTCGGCTAATCTTGCGACAAATAATTGGTCTTCTTTAGAGCCTTCTCTGATCGAATGGTCTATATGTGCTACGTGAAGTTTTAGGCCTAGTTCCTTTCTAAGGGAAAAAAGAGAAATTAGTAGTGAGGTGGAATCAGGACCTCCAGAAACGGCAACTACTAAAATCTTTCCCGTTAGCCTTTCGATCTTTACGGCGGAACTTACTTTTTCGATAAAGTCTTTTTGAAAAGATGTTGTTGGTTGTGCGATTGAAGGTTCGTGTGTAGGAGATTCTTTTGAAGGGTTTTCATCAAATGACATTGGAGTTGGTCGGAGCTTGGATGGAAAGTAGTACTCGTTCTATTTTCACGCCCCTTACGTGAGCGACTGTTATTGTAATGTCGTCTAGTGTAAGGGTTTCAGTTTCAGTTGGAATATGGCCAAGATAATCCAACAATAGACCGGCAATGCTGTTGTAATCCCCTTCAGGAATGGAAATCCCAAGAGTTCTATTGATTTCTTCGATTGACGTGTTTCCCTTAATTTCAAACTTTTGCTCATCAACCAAAGCGATGTCTTTTTCTTCGACAATCCCGTCATAGTCTTCCAGAGGACCCATTACAACTTCTAGGAGATCGTGTAGGGTCACCACTCCGTTAGATATACCTAATTCATCCACTGCGATAGCCATAGAGTATTTAAAATGTTGAAATTCCTGCAAGAGTTCTGAAACGCGTTTATTTTCTGGAACAAAAAGGGGTTCTCTGCAATATTTGGAGATCGATTCATCAGGTTCGATATCATTTCTTGCGATACCCCGGATCACATCCTTTACTGAAAGCACTCCAACTACAGAATCCATATCAGTAGTACAAACTGGGAAGCGAGAATATGGGTAACTAGAGTAAATATCTAAGAATTCATTCCTAGTCGTCTTAATTGGAATCCAGATTACGTCATGACGAGGAGTTGTAACCTCATTGATCTGATGATCTCCGAAATGGAATACTCGTTCTAGCATCTCGGCTTCTTGTGGTTCAAGAGCTCCTTCATCCCCACCTGTTAAAATTAATGCCCTTATTTCCTCTTCAGTAATTGAATCAGATTTAGATACATTAAGGGTTTTAGCGACGAGATTACTTATTCGTTGAAGTAACCAAACTGCAGGAAATAGCAATAATTCGATTATTCTGAGAGGAATGACAGCCAGAAAAGCGATTTGTTCGGACTTTTTTGCGGCTACAGTTTTAGGTATGGTTTCACAAAAGACTAATAGTAGGAGAGTTATACCGACAGTCGCGACCAAAAGGGCAGTGTTAGGACTGAAATAGGATGTTGCAACTGAAGTGCCTAGGACCGCTGCTGCGGTGTTGGCTAAATTGTTTCCCGTGAGTACAGTCGGGAGAAGTTTTTCAGGCTTTTTTGCTAGTTCGTCTACTCTATCCGCCCGTTTAACCCGATTCCGAACCAGATGTTCTAATTTTCCTCTTTGTATTGACAAGAATCCAGCTTCTGAACCGGAGAAAAAGGCAGAAAAAAGGAGAGCCACCACGATAAGAAAAATTTTTATTGAATTACTGTCATCCATGTTGGTGCAACTCCTAAACCCTGACCGTTATTTGAGGGGAGACCGAAACATTGTAATTGGAATAGTCGAATTTACAGGTTGTTTCGAGGATCCCCTTACTAGAGAAGGATTCCATCTTTAGATGCCTCCGGGATACATAATTTAAACAAAAAAAGCCCGATCGAGGGATTGGTTTTTCCCCGATAGGGCCGGTTATTCGCTTTGGTCTTATGATTTTGCGTGCTCATTATTGCGGACGAGGGCGCAGAACTAATCTGGATCCTGTCGGCACCGAAATATTAACATCAATTTGCGAACAAATCAAGTCGCTCTTCTTGATGCTAGCATTTAATTGGTCTTTAGCAGGTTGTGTATTTGGGCCCAAATAAGACTCGTCAATTCGGAAACCGGAAGTGATCCATCAAAAATTAACCATCGGTCGGGAGCTTCCCTAGCTAGGGTCAGATAACCTTCTCGAACTTTTTGAAAAAATACAGTACCTTCTGATGATTGGTAATTAAGAGATTCAAATCGATCTTTCATCGAGGCCTTACGTCTCTTTTTGGCTAAAGATGGGTCTAAATCCAGGAGTATGGTTACATCTGGGCTCAATCCGTTTGTGGAAAACTGATTTAATTGCCGGATCAGATCTAAGTCTAACCCTCTACCAAATCCCTGGTAGGCCAGAGTCGAATCGGAGAAACGGTCACAAATCACAATTTCCCCGTTTTCCAGGGCTGGTTGGATAGCTTCTCTTACTAGTTGAGCGCGAGATGCCAAAAATAAGAGCAGTTCGGATTCTGCACTGATTGGTGAGGGAGAGAATTTTACAATTCTACGGATCTTCTTCCCTAAGGATATTCCACCAGGTTCCGAGAGGAGAACGGTAGGCCTGCCTAATTTTTTGATTGTCCTACCGAGTCTTCTGACTTGGGTGGATTTTCCAGATGCATCTCCGCCTTCAAATGTGATAAAAAAACCATTATTACCCAATGGAAACCCACCTTTTAACTGTTCCGGGATAAATTCTTCGGAACTCCAGGCTTGATAGATTTGATTTAATAATTGCGATTCTATGGTTGATAAAAAATAACACGACGTTGAGGGTCTCTTCCTGTACTCGCCGATGCCAAGTTGTATCGTTCTGCTAACAAGTGTTGAAGCCGTCGAACGTAAGCTGATTGTGGGGAGAGTTCCACAGAGCCTCCGCCATTAAAGATTTGTTCTACCGCGGTTTCTGCTTCTTCAATACCTCCCGATACTTTGTCTTTCCCCTCCGTTCTCCATCCCAAGGAAAGTGATTTGAGGAATTGTTCAATTTGAAGCTGGGTATTTTTTCTTAATACGTAAATAGATTTTCCACGGGATTCAGCGGTTGTGAGGAACTCAGGTTTCCTCCGGTAGTGAAGTTTCGTTGTTAATATTATGTCCGCTCGTTCAAGGTCAGGTACCAATCCGGCTCCTATACCGAAGTAACGGATAGTATGCTCAAGACGCTCTTTGTTGACCCCGTAACTGAAAAGGTGAATCAATCGAGGTGTAGTGATTGGATTGGAAGAATCTGAAACGGGAGGAAATTCGAATCCAGTGTTGCCCTCTACGTCTTCTAATCTGTTTTGGGCTTTTGCTTTGAAATCGAGGTTGTTTCTGGAAATCGGGCGGAAGAAATCATTCCTATTATCTGGGCTAGTTGGAAGTATTACCTTATCCCCTTTGCCAAATTTTATGTTTCCGTGATCATCCACCCAGCGAACCTGCGGGATAATACTTGAGCCTCTGAGGAGGGCATCAACTTTGGAAGAAACGTTTTCATGTACGACTACTTCATTCCATCCTTGGATTTCAATTACAACTTCAAAGGTTGGAGGAGCCTTTCGTTCTAATATGCTTTTTCTCGTTCCGCGCCGTCGTGCCTCTTCGTCTCCTAAGGTAACGCTTTGGATTCCGCCAACTAAATCTGAGAGGGTAGGATTTAATACTAAGTTGTTCAGCGTATTCCCATGGGCTGTAGCAATTAATTGTACGCCTCGTTCGGCTATGGTTCTTGCGGCCGCAGCCTCTAGCTCTGAACCCATTTCATCAATCACAATTACTTCTGGCATGTGGTTTTCAACGGCTTCAATCATGACTGCGTGCTGAAGATCCGGGGAGCCAACTTGCATTCTTCTGGATTTTCCTATGGCCGGGTGAGGAATATCCCCGTCACCAGCGATTTCGTTAGACGTATCTACTACTACTACTCTACGGTGGGCATCATCGGCCAACACCCGTGCCACTTCCCTAAGCATGGTTGTTTTCCCGACTCCAGGTCTTCCGAGTAACAAGATACTAGGGCCAGACATTATGAGATCTTCTACGATTTTGATGGTGCCAAAGATTGCCCGGCCTACCCGGCATGTTAGGCCGACAATTTTACCTTCTCGGTTCCGGAGACAAGAAATTCTGTGAAGGGTCCGTTCAATACCTGCTCGATTGTCGGCGCCAAAAGCTCCAATTTTTGATACAACAGTGGAGAGATCCTGATTTGTAATCTCATTTGAAGAAAGGGGGATCTCTTGTTGCGAGAATCGGGCCAATGGGAGACGTCCTAGATCGAGAACAATTTCAAGAAGGTGTTCTATGTCCTTCTGCTGATTAAGTTTATCAACGATTTCATCAGGTAAAACCGTTAATAAGGCCTCAAGATCACCCTGTTCATTTCCAACAAATTCTGAATTAGAGTTATGATCTTTCTGAACAACTTCATTTTGTTCTAACACTATTGCCCCCAAGGATTAGTGTTTCGATTAAGGTTACCGGTAAATTATTTTTGGGTACTTAATTAGTCATGCTTAAAAAATATGAATGGAATCTTGTGTCAGTTGTAAGTTCTGGGTGAAAACTGGTAACTAGGCAGTTATTTTCTCTAGCAGCTACCGGACTTCCGTCTGGCAAATTAGCAAGAATTTTCACCTGTTCCCCGAATTCTTTGATGGCTGGAGCCCTTATGAAAACCCCTTGGAATTCCTCATGTCCAAGGATGGGGATCTGTAAAGTGTCTTCAAAACTGTTAACCTGTCGGCCGTAAGCATTACGACTTGTATGGATATTCATAATCCCCATCGGTTCAGGATAATTTTCCTGAATTTTTGTGGCCATTAATATGAGTCCGGCACAAGTTCCCCAAACTGGTTTTCCTTGGACTGCTAATGCCTGTATAGGTTTTCGTAATTGATAGGCGTCCATCAATTTCGCCATTGTAGTGCTTTCCCCTCCAGGAATTACCAATGCATCTATGTTGGATAATTCGTCAGGAAGCCGTATTTCGACCGATTCGACACCTAAATCGGCGAACATTCTGGAATGTTCTTTGAATGCACCTTGAAGTGCTAAAATTCCAACTCGCACCATACGTTTTTCCTTGAATACAAACCAAGTGAAACATGAGGAACATATTTGGGGAGCAAATCCGGTGACTTCTTGTATTTATGCGTCACGGGATGTTCCGGATTTACCAACCCCGGGTTGCCAAGTGTTCTTCGGGCCGGAGTGAATGAACGTCTATGCCGGGCATCGGTTCCCCTAAACCCATCGAGGCCTCAGTAACCTTTTCCCAGTCTTGGAATTGAGTGACAGCCTTAACGATCGCCAAAGCTCTTTTTTCTGGGTCGCTTGATTTGAAAATGCCAGATCCGACGAAAACACCGTCACATCCGAGCCACATCATAAGAGCAGCGTCAGCGGGTGTGGCTAAACCGCCGGCAGCGAAGTTTACTACTGGAAGTTTTCCAAGTGATTTGACTTGTTGAACTAAATCTAGTGGAGCATTAATTTCTTTCGCTATGTTCATGAGTTGTTCATCTGGAAGGGTTTGGATCATTCGAATTTGATCCATAACCGTTCTCATATGGCGAACAGCTTCAACGACATCGCCTGTCCCCGCTTCCCCTTTAGTTCGAATCATCGCGGCACCTTCGGCAATTCTTCTCAAAGCTTCTCCCAAATCTCTACAGCCACATACAAAAGGAACTTTAAAGTCATGTTTCCAGACGTGATGGGCCTCATCTGCGGGCGTCAGGACTTCAGATTCATCTATGAAATCCACCCCTAGAGTTTGTAAAATGTTTGCCTCTGCGAAATGGCCTATCCGACATTTGGCCATAACGGGTATTGTGACAGATTCCATGATTTCCAAAATTCGGGTTGGGTCCGACATTCGCGCTACGCCTCCCGCAGCTCGGATGTCAGATGGTACTCGTTCGAGTGCCATAACAGCGCAAGCACCTGCCTCTTCAGCAATTTTTGCTTGGTCAGAGGTGACTACGTCCATTATGACCCCACCTTTTAACATCTGGGCTAATCCGTCTTTTTCTTTCCAGTTCTCAGCATTTCCGCTTGATCCGTTTTTATTCATAATATCCCTATCTAATAGATGAATTTTGGTGAATCGAATTGTGGTCATGTCATTATACCGAGGACATATTCCTTCTGCAATTGCTCTCCGGATACGGATATCAGTAATGATACAATCGAATTGTGGTAAGAAACGGGATTTTTGTAGGAGAATGTTAACGTGAAACTCGCGGTTGCCGTTCTATTGGAAGATAACGGTTCATTGCTAATGATCCGCCGCAATCGTCCTCCTGGTATTGGCTTATGGGCGTTGCCCGGGGGTGCTGCAAAAAAATATGAGACTGCGGCCATGGCAGCCTCACGCGAGATAATGGAAGAAGTAGGGTTAACGATCCGGATTATAGGGTTGATAGGGGTGTATACGGAAAATAATTCGGAATCGGTACTTATCGTTTATGCTGCTTCTTCATCCAATTTAGAATTTAGAATTAATGCGGATGAGGTTCAAGCGCTTAAGTTTTTCAACCCGGGTAATCTTCCTAAACTCGCTTTTCAACGTGACAAAAAGGTTGTGAATGATTGGTTGATTTGTAAGCAATTCAATGCCTGGGGGTAATAATTAATCAGTAGGACCATAATTAACAAACGGGTGTAACCTTTTAGACTCACTAGTTCCATCACTTATGGGTACCTAAACCCATGTTTGGATAGAAACAACCTATTGTGTTACTGAGCATGTATGTAGGTACATCTCATTTTTGTAAATATGAATGGGGGAATTCTTATTCATACTGATTGAAACCGATTGAGAGATGTCTAAATCGTTTGATGGGGATATATATTCGATAGATTTCCCCGATTGCAATGTTATCGTGTAGGAATAATGTGACCCTTTAAATTCGGCTGATTGGACCGTTGATGTTCCATTATCAGTCCTTAAGGAAATGTTGTTACCCCGAAGTAGAATTTGTAAATTCCCATCGGTGATATCAATTGGGTCGGTTAGCTTAATTTGTCCAACTTCAGTTTGCAGGTTATATGGGTCTTCAATTGTAATATCGATAAAGGAGGCCGGATCCATAAATTCGGCTACAAATTTATTTGAAGGTTTATTATAAATTTCCTCAGGGCTATCTATTTGTTCAATTCTTCCCTCATTCATAATTGCGATGCGGTCGGCAAGGAACATAGCTTCTTCTTTGTCATGGGTTACAAAAATAGTGGTTGCTTGAGCTTCTTTGAGGATTGCTTTTATCTCTGCTCTTATTTTTACCCTAAGGGTAGCGTCCAAGTTTGATAGAGGCTCATCAAAAAGCATCACAGCGGGATTTGGAACTAGGGCTCTTGCTAGGGCGGTTCGTTGTTGCTCTCCTCCGGAGAGCTCATTTGGCATTCTCTTGAGGAGATGTTGAAGTCCCACTAAATTAATGATTTTTTCCACCAGTTCCTTTGGCCCATCCGATTTTTCTAACCCAAACTCAATATTTTTTTCTACGTTCAGGTGCGGGAATAAGGCATAGTCTTGAAATACCATCCCAACTTTACGATTTTCAGGTTTAATGAATTTTGAGGGGCTTGATACCAATTGTTCACCTACGGAAATGGTCCCACTGGTCGGCTCTTCAAACCCGGCGATTAATCGGAGTAAAGTGGTTTTACCGCAACCACTAGGACCTAAAAGAACTAGGATCTCGCCATAATTAACGATTAGATTTACATCTTTTACCGCGACAGTGGTTTTTGAGTAGGATTTTTCGATCCCTGCGCATTTGATTACCGGGAGAGTGTCATTACGTATTTGGTTTGACATTTTCTGCCTAGTATTTCGTGGTTATCGTATGCCCTTATTCAATAATACGAACATTGGAAGACCGGTTAGAAATAGTAGTATACCAGAATACACGGCGGCCATACCAAAACTGGCTTCTGTAGCGTGGGTCCAGATAGAAGTGGCTAAAGTATTAAAATTCAGGGGTGAAAGGATTAGGGTCGCTGGTAATTCTTTCATTATTAAGATAAATACAATGGCAAACGCCCCGGTTAACCCAGGCATCATCGCTGGGAAGTTAATCGTTTTCCAAATTTTAAAATTCGATGCGCCTAAGATTTTCGCGGATTCCTCGATTTTTGGATTTATTTGTGAAAGTATCGGTTTGATCACTCCAATGGAGACAGGGATGAAGAGGATTAGGTATCCTATGGATAATAGGACAATTGTTTGATAAAAAGCAAAGGCAAAATTTATTCCAAAATAGACTACAGCCAAAGCTACTACTACACCAGGTAATACGAACCCTATATAGGAAACTTTTTCGATTATTTTGCTAAAGGGATTCTTGTGTTTCGTGATCAATATCGCTATGGGAATTGAAAGTAATACGGTGAATAATGTGCCAACAAAAGAAGCATAAAGTGAATTATATATTGATGAAAATTTAAAAAATTCGCTGTAATTGGTGGTAAAGCTGTATCCCCAGGAAATTAGAACGGAAACTGGGAGAACTACACTTAGAAATATCAAGCTTCCAATTAAGAGGATGGTTATCCATTTAAAGCGACCTAGAGGAATTAACTTTGGCTCTCTGGCAATTAATGCACTTGAACGATGTAAATCCATATTCGCTGAATCTGGACGATAAAACCAGATAGCTATCAACCCAATAAATATCAAAATACTGGAAGTGCTGGCGGCTGCACTTCGTTGAATTGTTTCGTATTGATTGTATATAACGTAACTGAAAGATTTGTATTGGAGTAAGGATACCGCTCCAAAGTCGCTTACAACATATAACGTTACAAGGATGGCTCCTACAACGATCGAAGGTTTAAGTAGAGGGATTATAACTTTTTTATAGGTATGCCAAAGTGATTTTCCGAGACTCGATGAAACTTCTTCGTACGTGTAATCAAGTTTCATCAAGGAAGAGGAAACGCTTATAAAGATGTATGGATAACTTAATAATGTTAGACAAAGAAACGCTCCCCAAAATCCATATAAGTCTGGTAGCTTTTCGATGCCTATTGGTTTCAGAACCTCGTATAAAGCACCCTTGGGGCCAAAAAGTAATATAAAGAGAAAGCCGTAAATATAGCTGGGAAACACAAGGGGTATACATAATGAGACCCGGACCAGTCGTTTTAAGGGTAAATTGGATCGAAGGGTTATTATCGCCAGTGGAACCGCAATTAGAATTGAAGCAACTGTTACTGAAAATGCAAGGAGAATGGTATTCCACGCCAACATGAGGGTTTTTTGCTCAAGAAGGTACTCAAGGAATCCTTTAGGGGATGTGAATACATTTATTGCCACATAAAATAAAGGTACTGCTATGAACAGCAGCACTCCGAAAGATATAATTTGTAAAATTGGCTGGGATCTTCTCGTCATTCCCAGATCACCTTCCACAAACATAGAAGGTTGAGATAATCTCAACCTTCTATGTTTTTTTGAACAAATGTAATCAGGCTATTCCAATACTCCTGCGTCCTTCAACATCTGTGCACTCCCTGCGATATCGCTCAAGGAAGCAAGTGAAATATTGGGATTATTGATATCGTCATACGGGGTTATCAATGGATGTGTTTTCACTCCGCTAACTAGGGGGTATTCCCTTGTTGAATTCGCAAAATAGCTCTGAGCGACTTTTGAGGTCATAAAGCTAATGAACTTTTCAGCGTTTTCCGTGTTTGCGGACGTTTTTAAAATTCCTGCAGCAGAAACCATAATCATTGCTCCAGGCCCTCCATCTCGGGGGTGGTAATTTCTTGCAGCGAACTGGTCACCTTCTGCTTTATCTAGGACAAACTTGTAGAGATAATAGTGGTTTACGAACCCTATATCAATTTCGTCTTTCGCGGCAGCCTCAACTTGAGGGGTGTTTTTGGGGTAGACTTTAGCTTCATTATCTCGAATACATTCTATCCACGATTTTGTTTTTTCCTCCCCCCACTCTTGTCGCATTGCGGTTATCATTGTTTGGAAAGAAGAATTGCTTGGGGCCCATCCGATTCTTCCCTTCCATTTCGCGTCACAAAATCCCTGCATACTACCGGGTAAATCTGATTCAGATAATTCGGCTGTATTGTATACTACAACTCTTGCCCGACCTGTAATTCCCGTCCAAAGGGCTTCTGGAGATTTCGCCCAGGGGGGTACTACGTCCTCCTTAGATGTGGACCCATCTTCCGCAGTTACTGTTTTTGTTAGAACGTCCATACTTATTGGCTGAAGCATGCTTTCAACGGAACCGATAGCCCCGGGGTCTTGTGCATAAAAGATGTCCGCGGGAGTTTTATCTCCTTCTTCCATCAACAATGCTGCCATTGGTGCGGATGATCCATATTTTACCGATACTTCAATTCCTGTTGCTTGGGAAAATTGATCGATAATTGGTCCGACCAATGATTCTTTCCTTCCCGAGTAAATGACCAGTTTCCCGGGGTCTTTTTCCACTTCTACGACTTCTGGGGAAGCAGGGGTAGCACTAGTCTGTGCTGTGTCAGGTCTGCCTGCACAGGCAGTGAATATAAAAACAATTGCGAAAATCACGGATATTTGCAATAAAACCGAGACACTATGAGTTACGAAGTGACGGTCCCATAACATTTGAAGTATCCTCCTTATAATTGGATTAATTATGTACCTACGGTTTTCAATTATCTATATATATTAATAAATGTCAAGTATGCCTATATTATTATTATAAGTATATACATACTTTATGGATGGATACATACATATTGTTCTTTTAAAAAGGTTGGATTTGATTAGTCAAAACTGTTTGCGTGTGGCTTTCTAATTTGGAAATTAGCTTGTTGACAGTCGGATAAATTAGGCCATACTGTAGGTGTTCGAGCGTTAAATCCAATCCTATGAGGGAAAAATGGTAGGAACGAAAAAAGGAAAAGTGGCGGGAACTAAAACGGGAAGAGTAACTGAGACAACTGAGAATTACCTCAGTTCGATTTACAAATTGCTTGAAGAAGGAGATAAAACCACCCCTGCACAGATTGCTGAATACATAAAACTACTCCCTAAAGCGGAAGGTCTAGGGACGTCCCTCCCCTCCGTTATTGCTATGTTGCGGCGACTGGAGAGGGAAGGGTTGGTGCACTTTACGCCTACCAAGGAGACAGAATTAACGGAAAAAGGAAACTCTCTTGCCGAAGATATTGTTCGCAGACATCGGCTAGCTGAATGTATGGTTGTAAGTCTTCTTGGCGTAGAACTTCATTTGGCATGTGTGGAAGGGCATCGATTGGAACATGCGATTACCCCAAACCTGCAAAGAAAGATTCAAGGAGTGTTGGGGAATCCGACAACTTGTCCATTCGGGGGCCCTATCCCTGGGAGTGGCTACAAACCTCCTTCGAATGGATTCACAACTTTGGCTTTAGGTTCCGTTGGGTTGGATTACGTCGTTGTACGGATTCCCGAAGAGGATCCCGCTCTTTTGCAGTTTTTGGTTGATAGAAAAGTATTACCTGGGGCTAAGCTGAATATTGTCGATGCCGGACGTTACAGAGGAGTACTTGTTTTTACTACTAATGATGAAGAAATCGCGATAGGTTACAAAGTTGCAGAAAGAATCCGGATTTCTCTAATTAGTTAAGGAATCGTTCTACGGCCAATCTCATGGAACTTGACTATTCGATCTCTAGACTTGTAAGATTCCTTTCTTGGTGAAATCGTATCAATTTATTCCTACTTAAATTCAGAGGAGGAACAATATGAAGGTTTTATTCGGCATGGGAATGGGAATGGGACCGATAATTAAGCGAGACGACCTCGCCAATTTTCAAGAATTAGTTTCCATGGCTGACGGGTATGGGGTTCACGCATTGGGAACTTTTGATTCAGCGTTCATTGGTGGTGACACGTACGTGCGAACTACTCTTATGGCAACCGCTTCAGAAAGGGCACTAATTGGCCCAAGGCCGACGAATCCGCTCACACGTGAGCCGCAAATTATGGCATCTTACTTGGGTTCTATTGATGGATTGACGAATGGAAGGGCCTTTATGGATATCGCGAGTGGTGATAGTGCGGTATATAATATGGGCTTCAAAATGGCGACTAGAGCTAGGATAGAGGAGTATATCACTTGCGTGCGTGATCTTATGTCCAAAGGGGAAGGGACGTACCAAGGTAGAATCCAGAAAATGAGATGGACAGCCCAGATGGTTAGGAATAAAGTTCCTATCTCTATTTGTGCCGAAGGCCCAAAGATGTTACATCTTGCTGGGAGGGTTGGGGACGGAGTGATCGCCGGAACAGGTCTCTTGCCAGAAATAATTAAGGATACTACTGAAAGGGTATATGCCGGAGCTCGAGAAGAAGGGCGTGACACATCGGACGTAGAGGTTTGGTTTACGACTCGTTCTTCCCTTCACGATGACCATGATAAAGCCATTGAGAATGTTATGGCCTCTGTCTCGTCTATATTGCATCATTCTATGAAGGTTTCTTTGGAAGATAAACATGTACCTGATGAGTTACGCGATCAGATACAAGCGTATGTCGATGGGTATGTTCTTTATGAGCATGTCCAATCAGGGGGTTCGAATCCGAAGAATATGCAGGCAATGGGTCTCGCAGATTATGCCATTAAACGATTTGCCTTAGCCGGGAACGCTAAAGATTGGATAGGCCGGATCGAAGAAATTGCCGATGCGGGAGCCACCAAGCTTTGGATGAACCTTGGTGGTTCGAACCCCGAAGAGGCAAAACATTACATGAAGGTTTTTGGGGAAGAAATTATGCCTCATTTTCAGTAAATTATAATGAAGAGGTACAAAACAAAAAGGCCTGGTTTTACCAGGCCTTTTTGTTTTGTTAGCAACATTTCTTGCAATTAGTTTGTCAGGCCCGCCAAGGCTTCATCAATAGCAGCTGGTTTGTACCCAACAATGTGGTTTTCTCCGATAAGTGTAACGGGAGTTGACCGGTAGCCTAATCCAACAAGTTGTTGTCGGCCGTCCATGTCGGTGCTAATATTTTTCTCCGAAAATTCATAGCCTTTTCGTGAAAGGTAAACTTTCACCATGTGGCAAGGTCCTCAGCCATTGGATGTAAACACCGTTATATCAGACATTATCCGTTCCTCCTATTCTTTTTGAGCTCTATTACGTTCTTCCTCTGTGATGTAATTATCAAATAATCCTTCTCCCGGATTATACGCTTGGTCAATTGTTTGTTCAAATCCCTCTCCAGATTCGTACTTGCGAAGAAACTCTTCGCTTACAAAAAACATTCAGAGGCAAAATCCGTCCCGCTCTATATCTTCCTTATGTCGGTCGCATGGACATATTTTTTTGCGATCCTCGACCGGATCGCCACTGAGGGGCATTCAAGGGCAGTATCGATATCCAAATTTGACTTCCGATTCAGCTAAACCTTGTTGGACCTCTTCTACCACTTCTGGTTCCGGAAAAAATTCGAAAGCACCTCTTTCAACATACTTTTCTGACATCCGTTTTGTGCCTGCTAAAGCCTCTTCAATCGTTTTCTGCCTTTTTTGTTGCATAAATTTCGACCTCCTTTTTTCACATCAATTCGGGTTCTTCAATTGGGAGATGCTATCTGATGGGGTATTTTTCCCACCATTAGACATTCTCTGGTGAGTTTCACAACTTAGATTGACGTACATGGTTTTTTGTTGATTCAATTTCGAAACAAGAGCGGGAATTGATTCCATAATTTCAGCCAATTCCTTTTTTTTAGATATTTCAAGGGTAAATAGGGCTGCTCCTCCACATTGACATATGTGCCGGAAAAATAGACGGAACATGTCTGGTGTTTCGGATGGCATGAATTTGAAACCTGGCATATGGACGATGGAAGGGGTATTCTCTAACTCTCGTTTAAATAGGTCCCCCAAAATGTGTAGATTTGGCTTCTCGTATGTCACAAACCCTCCATGGTCCTGCGGGAGCAAGATGGGTTTCATTATCTACCCATCAGGAGATAATCTTTTGGGTTCTCTATTCCAACCGGAAGTGTCTGTAGCCTATTCGTGGATTATTAGTCTGTCAAGGATTTAATTCGTATGTTGGATTAGGAATGACTTTTCAGAAATGATTAGGTCCGGTGTTTCGTTATAATTTTCAGTTCTAATAATTAAATTTGACGCTATTAAAGCTTGGAATTATAATTTTGGGTAATCACCTTGAAAGGGGTAACCGCTCAATTGGCTAATGAACAAGGCAAAAGATATTTTTGTGAATCATGTGGGTCTGAATTCATCGTTACAACGGCTGGAGATGGGGCTGTCTCATGCTGTGGAAAAGAAATGGCTAAAAAATAGAAACATTCCCTTGTGTAAAATTTTTTTGCTGGGAGAAAATTTATGGCTAATCAACTTGGAAGAAGATATCAGTGCTCGGTTTGTGATACCGTTGTCCTTTGTACGAAGGCAAGCGAAGGAATTGTTCAGTGCCACGATAAAGAAATGGAAGTCCAGCAACCTAGGCGGCTTCCTTCCTCAGATTAATCTCCTCGCGGCTAATTCTTAGTTAGGTTCACTTAGAAATGTTTTGTGAGTATCTCGGAACTATTAAATAGAATATTGCTTCTGCGTGTTCCTGATAACGCTCAGCACCACTCCTTTAACCTCAAGGTTTTCCCCATTAACATAGATAGGATCCATCGTGCTGTTAGCAGGTTGTAATTTAGCTAACCCGTCTTTCATATAAAGTCGCTTCAAAGTAGCTTCATTTTCCTCCTTTAACCAGGCGACTACTAGTGCTCCATTTTCGGCGACTGGAGTTGATTCAATTAATACGATATCCCCATCATCTATTAGTGCGTCAATCATTGATAATCCTTTGACTCGTAGAGCGAAAACCTCTTTTCTAGTAGCCCCGTGAGGTATCAAGTTATTTGGGATTTCAATAATTTCTGCCGAGTCTAATCCCCAGAAGCCCGATTCAAGGACTGGTATAGGCTCACCTGCCGCGATGTAGCCGAGAATGGGGACGGATATTGTCCGTGGAGTGGATAAATTTGTATCATTCGGGCGATTCAACACGAGGCCCCTCGAAACGTTACCAGACCGTTTCAAAATCCCAATTTTCTCAAGTATATTTAAATTGTAATTGACTACCGATGTTGAACTTATGTGACATCCCTTTTGAATTTCTCTAATGGTTGGGGGGTATGGGTTCCTCGACAAGAAAGTTTGTATAAATGTTAAAATCTGCTCCTGCGCCGTGCTGATCGACTTAATTCTTCTCGTCATTAGGCTCCTCGGTAAGGGAATTAGGCGAAAAATACTGGAACAAATGTTCTAAAATAACTTAACAGATGATTTAAAGTTGGTCAAGTAAATATTATGGATAATAATATGATTTTGAGTAAGGGATTTTCGGCAGTTTTAGGAAAATTACCGGTGCTTAAAAGGTTATTTGACTGGCCATCTACTATCATAGGTTTCAGCATTCTCAATTGCTTGGGTAATCATTGAGTTTAAGTCGAGTTTCGACTCTATCAGTTCAATTTCCCTGGGATGACTCCGAGTTCGGGGATGTTTTGGGACAAATAATGAGCAACAATCTTGGTCTGGAATAATGGAAATTTCATAACTACCAAGTGCGCGAGCTTCTCGAATTATGGCCTGTTTATCTGAGCCGATTAAAGGACGGAAGATGGGAAGGTGCTTCATTACCTGCCCAATGGTGGAAAGGTTTTCAAGCGTTTGAGAACTAACTTGTCCTAGACTCTCACCAGTTACTAGAGCTCCGGCTTTTTCTTTGATAGCAAGATGTTCCGCGATACGAAGCATTAACCTTCGGTAAAGGATTACTCGGTAAGCTGGGGGAACTGTAACAATCAATTGTTTTTGAATTTCTGCAAAAGGGACTAGGATTAATCGGGAATTAAGTTGGAATTGGGTAAGTAAATTGACAATGTCTTTTGCCTTTTCGCGGGACGTTCCTTCGACCAGGGGGAAACTGTGGAAGTGGATGAAATCAATCTTACAACCACGTAACATCATTTTGAAAGCAGCGACAGGTGAATCTATCCCTCCTGAAAGCATTACCGCAACTTTTCCGCTACTTCCTACAGGCATTCCTGAAGCTCCCCTGATTTCCTCTAATGAAATTACAGCTTCCCTCCTATCCATTCGTACTCTAATATTTAACTCTGGCGTATTCAGGTCAATTCCAATGCCGGTCAACTCATGGACGTAAGTGCCTAGTTCCTGATTTATTTGAGGGGAATTTAGCGGCAGGCTCTTGTCGGATCTACTCGTACTGATACGGAAAGAATTGGCATTAGATCCCTCGACTAAATATGAAATTAGTGACTTCACAGAGTCTAAGTCGGGATTCGTCGTCCATGCCCTTTCAAACCGTTCTACCCCAATTACATTTTTCAACCGTTCAATTAAAACTGGCCACAAACTTTCATCGTGTAGGGGGATTAATGTTGTCATCGAACGGTGAATCGGGGGGCCTTCGTTGATATCTCTTATTGCTTTATTTAAATTGCTTCGAGCTTGTTGTAGGAACATCTGGCGATTCCCACCTTTTAGGGCCAATTCCGAAAAAAAATGCACTTGAATATATTGCTGAGTTTTCACCATGATTTATCTTCTGTTGTTGAAATTTTGTTTCTTTGGGAAACATGAAATAACTTGAAAGTCTCTATGTTTGTCCTTAGATATCCTTCGAACATAATCAGATTGAAGTGGGCTTGTCAAGAAAATTATAGTTAGAGGAAGAATGGTTAATTAATAACCGGCAGCATAATGAGCCTGTTTGGGCCGAAACATTAAAATATGATAATTCGACCCATTTCCAGTCGGTATAACAAGTTTTCCCAGGCAAGTGGTTTGATAGTGTTATAAGTTTGGATGGAGCCGTGCATTCAAATAACGCCATCTTTAGTTGATAATTTGATCGACCTTGAGTCCCCTCGGCTATCATAGACCCTACTGTAAGGTGGACGCCCAGCTTCTCGGGGCCTATCCGAAAGGCTGCTGATTCGAATGACTCATTTTTCTCAGCCGAACAGGCTGGTAGCCCCCATAAATCCGGAAATTCTGAATCATTGTTGGGCCGTTTAACTGCTAGGATTAGGGTTGTGTTATCAGGGGGATGAATTACCAGAGAGACAGAATGTTTGACTCTCATAATGATTAAATCGGATTTCTTGCGCTACGGGACCCTGAGTATCTGACGGCAACCATAAATTAAGTCTGAGAATTTGTTAGGGAATTAATTTTTTTTACTAAGCGAGACTTTAATCTTGCAGCTTTGTTTTTGTGGATTACATTCTTACTTGTGGCTTTGTCAATTTCCTGAATTGTTTGATACGCCAAAGCCTCCGATTCTGGTAAGGCTTCGTTTATGGCCCGTTCAACCTTGGTACGCGATGTTCTTAACGCTCGCCGGACAGATCGATTACGAACGAATCTTCTTTGAGAAACTTTAGCGGATTTTTCACTGGGCATATGGTATTCCCTTTTTTTGACTGAATTTAATTATATCGTAAAATGGTATCTAATTGGAAGCCTCTGCTCATAATTACATGGGCGGATTTGAATTTCTACTCTCCCAGTTAATGTGCATTATATTTAGGACCTCGCTTATCCCTTCTATCTTCGAAAATACTCTACTCAGTTGATCAATCCCTTTTATATACAGAGTTAGGTTCAGTATTGCAGTCACGTTAGAATTTTCGTCTGCTGAAATTGAATGCTCGTTCTAAGACGGGTAGATTCTCATCAGCGAGATATTCGTTTGTTTTCTCTAATAGATCTTGGAACTCCATAACCCGTTTATTATCTCAACAAAACATGATATGTAAACCCTTCTTATTGTGATTTTGGGAGTAAATACTCAAGGACAGGCTTGGATCAATAATGTGAGCTTTACGCACTTAGGTGTCCGCGTTATGCTTGTTCACATAATTAGAGTATTCTAAATTCTAGGGAGCGGATTTGTACTACAAAGCCCCTCGGGGCACTCAGGATATATTACCGGAAGACCAAGCTCACTGGCGTTATGTGATTGATAAGGCGGGTCAGCTGGCTCATCGTTTTGGTTATCAAAGAATAGACACACCCGTATTCGAGCAAGCGGGATTATTTGTCCGTACAGTGGGAGAGGGAACCGACATTGTTGAGAAAGAAACGTATACGTTTCGGGATAGAGGGGATGAAGAAGTTACCCTTCGTCCTGAAGGAACCGCCCCCATTTGTCGAGCGTATTTGGAAAAAGGGATGCATTCGTTACCTCAACCGGTGAGATTATTTTATTTCAGCCCAATATTTCGCTACGAAAGACCCCAGTCCGGGCGATTTCGACAGCATCATCAATTTGGAGTGGAAGCTATTGGGGATAGCAATCCCGCTGTGGACGCAGAAGTGATCCAATTGGGCTGGGAATTCACTAAATTGTTGGGGCTGGAAAATCTTGATTTGCTCTTAAATACCATAGGAGATTCAGAATGTAGGCCAATTTACCTAAACTCTCTTCGAGATTATTATCATCAACCTGTATTGGAAGGTTTAGTTTGTCCCGATTGTGAACTCAGATATGAACGTAACGTATTAAGGATGTTGGATTGTAAGCGCACTGATTTTTCTTGTCAGGTTTTGGGAGATCAAGCTCCAGCGAGTTTCGACCACTTATGCGAGAACTGTAAGATCCATTGGGAAACACTTACCAACCATTTACATTCTATGCATATTCCTTTCCAAACCAGCCATCGATTGGTTCGAGGCCTTGACTACTATACTAAAACAGTATTTGAGATACAGCCAAATAGTGAGCGAGGGGCCCAGAATACTATTCTTGCAGGTGGGAGATACGATGGATTAATTCAAGAGTTAGGTGGTGTTTCAACACCGGGAATCGGATTTGGTTCAGGTATTGAACGGTTGATATTGAATATTAAGCGTCAAAAATTACCGGTTCCCTTTCCGAGTAGAACCCAGGTAACGATAATTACTCTTTCTCAAGAGTCAGTACCTCTCGGTTTAACTACTGCCTCTGACCTTCGGCGTAAGGAAATATCGGTCGTGCTTGCTCCTCCTAGTAGAAGCCTAAGGGGCCAAATGCGATTTGCCACCTCGATGAATTCGAGGTTCGTTGTAATCATTGGTGAGGATGAGATTAATCGGGGGACACTGACTCTTAAAGATATGGATAGCGGAGAGCAATCGCAAATTCCTGAGAATGAGTTGTCTGAACTAGTCGTATCTCAAACTAAGGCTTAGGTGTGGTGGGCGGTGGAGGACTTGAACCTCCGACCTCGTCGATGTCAACGACGCGCTCTAGCCGCCTGAGCTAACCGCCCGTCAAGGATTAGTATAACTCACCCTAAGTAAATGCGAAATCAGAACGTTTCGATAATAAGTACTCTATCTAATCCTCCTAGATCTTTAGTAAGACTTATCCTGCCGTTCGGAAATAGTAATTTCGCCGTCTGGGCAATGATTTTCCCTTGTTCGGGATCAATTTCTAAAATTACAGCCCCTGGAGAATTGAGTAAGGTTGTGGCCTGGGTTAGTAATTTTAGGTTCAATTCGGTCCCATTTGGTCCGCCCTTTAAGGCAATTAATGGTTCGTGCTCTCTAATTTCGGGCTCAAGTGTTGGGATAGAATCATCAGGCAGATAGGGGAGATTGCCTAAAATTAAATCTAAGGGAAAAGAAAAGGGACTCAAGAGATCGCTTTGGATTAGCTCAATGTTATGTGATACTTGGTATTTCTGAAAGTTAGTCCTAGCAACTGTAATGGCTGGTAATGAGATGTCAGTGGCAATTAGTTGGATGGGAATATTTTGAAGAGCTAAACTTAAAGCGATACAACCGCTTCCTGTTCCAACATCGGTTACTATGAATTCTTTCCCCAATTTGGGTTGGGTTTTAAGCCACAATAACGCTTGTTCTACTAGTGATTCCGTTTCTGGCCTTGGGATAAGGACCGACGGATTTACTATAATCCTCTGGTTAAAAAATTCTCGTTCCTCGAAAATGTAAGCTAAAGGCTCCTTATTACATCTCCTTAATGTTAATTCTTCCAATTGAGTCGATTGAGCGTAAGTGAGGCTCCTATTGGGCTGGGCTAAATATTCCTCTCTGCTGCATGACAATACGTGGAGGACGAGTAATTCTGATTGAATTTTTACCTCATCTACCCCAGCCTCGTCTAAGGAACTTTGGACCCACTTGATAGCTGTACGACTGTCTTTGTTCGTAATCTTGTTCCTTGGTTAGAATACCTAAATTGCTGAGGTACTGGTAATTAAAGGATTGGAGGCGGGCATTTTATTTAATTAATAATGCCTGTTCCAGTTTCAAGGCTTGCTCCGCTTTGTTTAGTGCTTCAATGAATTCTTCTAAATCCCCATCCAAAATTTCAACTAAATTATGTGAGGTTAACCCGACCCTATGGTCTGTAACCCGGCTCTGAGGGAAATTATACGTTCTTATCTTTTCTGAGCGCTCTCCACTCCCTACCTGAGACCGTCGCTGTGCCGAAACATTTTCTTCCAAACGTCGTTGCTCTAATTCGAATAATCTGGTTCTGAGAACTGTCATCGCCTTAGTTCTGTTTTGTATTTGCGACCGTTCGTCTTGGCATACTACCGTTAATCCAGAAGGTATATGACTAATACGAACAGCTGATTCCACTTTTTGTACATTCTGGCCTCCATGGCCTCCTGCTCGAAAAGTGTCGATTCTAAGGTCGTCCTGGGAAATTTCTACCTCTACTTCTTCTGGTTCTGGTAATACCGCTACCGTTACAGTTGAAGTATGGATTCGCCCACCAGTTTCTGTGGTGGGGATCCGCTGAACGCGATGTACCCCACTTTCATGTTTCAATCGACTGAATGCGCCTAAACCACGAACTTCAAGCACTCCTTCCTTCATTCCTCCAATCCCGGTTTCATTTATGTTCATTATTTGCATTGACCAATTAACTCTTTGTGCGTAACGAATGTATGCTCGGAATAGCTCAGCGGCGAAAAGAGCTGCTTCTTCTCCGCCAGTACCAGCTCTAACTTCGATGATTACGTTTCTTTCATCATTGGCGTCATGCGGAAGAATTACTTGCCGAAGGTCTTGCTCCAGACTTAGGAGAATTTTTTCTAGGTGTTCCAATTCCTCTCGGATTAAATTCCTTATTTCTTCATCCGTGTTTTCATGAAGAAATCTGGTGTTTTCTTCAATTTCTTTTTGGATTTCTGTGAGTTTATGGTAAAGGAGAACTCCCTTTTCAAGGTGTGAGCGTTCTTTGCTGAGTTGATAAATTTTCTGATAATCGGATGCTATTTCGGGGTCGGCAATCAGTACAGCCAATTCGTCGTACCGTTTTTCAGACGCAGCAAGGAGTTTAAGTAATGGTTCCATATCTGTATTATAACTTATCGAAGTTTAGGATGTTGCTAAACCATGGTTCCGGTATGATTCAATGCCTGATATCGTCATTCTATGCTAAAATGAGTTTGATCTAAGGTGGATTGGAGTTCGTTGCCTAGGGATCCCAATCCGGAGATTGAGCATTAATCCCAAGGTTAATGCTTCGTAGGAACTGCTTAGGTGAGTTTACTCCCTTTATCGGCGACTAAAATTTCGTGCGTGTAGGTGTATCGATGTCATCATGGGCCCAAAGATCGAAGGCGCCCACTGAAGTAGAACTTCTTCGAGAACGAATGCGCCATTCCGCTGCTCATATCATGGCTGATGCGGTTTCAGAGTTGTTCCCAGGGACCAAATTTGCCATAGGCCCCCCGACTGAAGATGGGTTCTACTATGATTTTGAAGTGGAGCGGGCATTTACCCCAGAGGATTTGCAAGCGATTGAAGAAATCATGCGTACGCGAATTTCCGCACGGACTCCCTTTGTAAGAGCAGAGATAAATCGGAAAGACGCCGAAGATAAATTTAATGACCAACCCTACAAATTCGAAATTATTGGGGAAATACCTGAAGAGGAGCTCATTTCGACCTATAGCCACGGAAATTTCACTGATTTGTGCGAGGGTCCACATGTAAATACAACCGGTGATGTTGTTGCTTTCAAGTTACTTTCAATAGCTGGGGCGTATTGGCGGGGTAATGAGCAAAACGTCATGCTCCAGCGGATTTATGGTACTGCTTTTGAAAGCGAAGAAGAATTAAATATCTACTTGGAGATGGTCCAAGAAGCTGAACGTCGTGACCATCGGAAACTTGGGAAAGAGCTAGATCTCTTCTCTGTTCATCCTGAGGTAGGACCCGGCCTGATTATATGGCATCCTAAAGGCGCGTTGGTTAGAACTATAATTGAAGATCTTTGGAGGAAAGAGCACCTTCAGCAAGGATATGACTTGGTTTACAGTCCACATATTGGAAGGTCTGAACTTTGGCAGACAAGCGGCCATCTAGAGTTTTATAAGGAAAGTATGTTTTCTTCAATGGAATTGGATGGCCAAGAGTATTATGCCAAACCAATGAATTGCCCCTTTCACATTATGTATTATCGATCGGCTCTTCGGAGTTATCGACAACTACCGATGAGAGTCGGGGAACTAGGTACAGTCTACCGCTATGAACGTGGCGGGGTTCTTCACGGTTTGATGCGAGTCCGAGGGTTTACTCAGGATGACGCCCATATTTTTTGTACTCCCGATCAGGTGGAAAGCGAAATTGTTGAGGTTTTGAATCTTACTTTCCTGCTTCTTGAAGTGTTTGGATTTAAGGATTATGAAGTTGTGCTATCGACCCGACCTAGCAAATTTGTTGGGGATTCTGAGCAATGGGAAATGGCTGAAACCGCCTTGTCTAAAGCGTTGCAATCGAAAGATATTCGATATGGTCTTGATCCTGGAGGAGGGGCGTTTTATGGGCCGAAAATTGATATCAAGATACGGGATGCGTTAGGTCGATCCTGGCAATGTACAACTGCTCAATTTGATTTCAATCTCCCTAGAAGATTTGGGTTAACTTATGTGGGAGCAGATGGGCGAGAGCATGAACCTTATATGGTCCATCGAGCAATTCTTGGTTCACTCGAACGATTTTTGGGAATTCTAATTGAGCACTATGGAGGCGTTTTTCCTGTGTGGCTTGCTCCTACTCAGGCTGTCATAATTCCAATCTCTGACCGGCACAATGAGTATGCTGCAACGGTCCAATCAGTTCTCAGTGATGTTCAAATTCGTTCTGTGGTGGATGATAGAGGAGAACGAATGCAGGCAAAAATCCGAGACGCTCGGCTTAGAAAAGAACCGTACATGTTGATTGTTGGTGATAGAGAGAAAGAAGACCAAAGCGTTTCCGTTCGGACGCTCGATGGTGCTGAGTTGGGAGCGATCCCTTTATCGGAGTTTACGGAGAGAGTTTTATTGCAAATCGCAAATCGCAAAGATTAGCTATTAGATACTTAGCGAAATTAAGGATCTGGATAATTGTTTCCTTGGAGGTACTCTTCATTATGGATAAAGACAGGAAGGATCGACTGGTAGCCAGAGAAGAAATTCTACATTTAGCATCCTTATGTCGTGTTGCTTTTTCTAACGATGAATTGGAGAAACTTCAAACTCAACTACAGGATATTCTTAAGCAGTTTGAGGTCCTTGAAGAACTTGATACTGAAAATGTACTCCCAGCGTCTCATGGATTGGGGATTACTACAGTCATGCGCGAGGATTGTCCCGGTGAGCCATATCCCAAAGAAAAGATTTTGGCAAACGCTCCGCAATCACACGATAATTACTTACGGGTTTTACCCGTCCTCGAGGAAAATTAATGGAAATATTTTCTCTCACAGTTAGGGAAGCAGGGGAATTATTGAAAAATCGGGAAATTAGTTCAAAGGATTTGACGCAGTCTTTTTTACGGAGGATTGAATCAATAGAGCCAATGGTACGTTCCTTTATCACGATTGATCCGAAAGTAGCACTCCATCATGCGGAAAAAGCTGACCAATTGATCAAACGGAATGAAATGACTCCACTTACAGGTATTCCGATCCAAGTGAAAGATCTTATTTGTACAAAAGAGTTTCCAACGACTTGTGCCTCTAAAATGCTCGAAGGATTCGTTCCAATCTATGATGCTACGGTAATAGAGCATCTTAATCAAACTGGTGCGGTATTGATTGGCAAGGGGAATATGGACGAATTCGCGATGGGGTCCTCGACTGAAAACTCTGCTTTCCATCCTACCCACAATCCCTGGGACCTTACTAGGGTTCCTGGGGGTAGTAGTGGGGGCGGAGCGGCTGCGGTTGCTGCAAGCGAATGTCTGTTTGCCCTAGGAAGTGATACTGGAGGAAGCATACGTCAGCCGGCAGCTTTGTGTGGTGTTACAGGGATGAAACCCACCTATGGGTTAGTCAGCCGATTTGGCCTTATTGCATTTGCAAGTTCATTAGATCAAATTGGCCCGATAACAAAAAATGTTGAAGACACCGCTTTGGTTCTCTCAACGATATCCAATTATGACCCGAGAGATTCGACTTCTATTCAAGGGGAACGTCCAAATTACGCCAAGAGTTTAGTTAATGATGTGAAGGGCTTGAGGCTTGGACTGCCAAGGGAATATTTTGGCGAAGGTGTAGCGCCTGAAGTGGAGAAAGCAGTGAAAGATGCTGCTGCGATTTTGGAAAGAGAAGGGGCCGTCGTCGAAGAATGTTCTTTGCCGCTGACCAGATATGCCTTAGCTGTATACTACATCATCGCTCCATCTGAATGTTCGGCGAATTTGGCTAGATATGACGGAGTTAAATACGGGTTCTCGGCCAAAGAAGCTCGTAACGTCTGGGAAGCCTTAGAGGAAACGAGAGGTCAGGGTTTTGGCTCAGAGGTTAAACGTCGAATTATGTTAGGGACTTATGCGTTATCTTCCGGCTATTATGATGATTATTATCTCAAGGCTTTGAAAGTTCGGAGTATGATAAAAAGTGAATTCGACAACATTTTCAGTAATTTTGACGCGTTAATTACTCCGACTTCTCCTACTGTGGCATTCGAATTGGGTTCAAAAACAGAAGATCCTGTGACAATGTACAGAAGTGATTTTTGTACCATCCCTGTTAATATCGCTGGGATTCCATCAATGTCTGTACCTTGTGGCTTTTCTGAAGGATTACCTATTGGGATGCAATTAATTGGCAAAGCTTTGTCCGAGGATACGTTAATTAGAATTGGGTACACTTACCAACAACTAACAGATTGGCATTCCAGAAACCCGAAATTGTAAATGGTAAGTTGGGCAATAGTTGGATAATTTTATTTTTAGGGTTTATGCCCAGCCACCCAAGTTAACCGAGGGTAAATTCGAGTGGGCCATTAAATATTGGTCTATTCCGTAGGCAGCTTGTCGACCTTCCGCAATTGCCCACACAACCAATGATTGACCCCTTGACATGTCGCCAGCGGAGAAGACTCCAGGGATATTGGTCATTTTCAACTCATCAGTTTGTACGTTGCCTCTCGGGTCAAGGGTGACTCCTAATTCTTGAATCAATCCATTGTGTTGTGGATGAAGAAATCCCATAGCGAGTAGGATTAAATCTGTTTCAATTTGGAATTCGCTTCCGGGAATTTCCTTGGGGGATTTTCTTCCTGTGTTGGCATCAATTTCCCAAGTAACCCTCACAGCATGGAGGTGTGTTACTCTCCCATTTTCACCAGAGAAAGATTTGGTCATTATTCCGTAATCTCTGAGCCCTCCCTCTTCGTGGGCATGAGAACTTCGAAGGACTAAAGGCCAGAGCGGCCACGGGTTATCAGAAGGACGTTCATTTGGTGGTTCATCGAGAATTTCGAATTGGTATATTTCCTTGGCGCTTTGTCGATGAGCAGTGCCAAGGCAATCTGACCCGGTGTCACCGCCTCCGAGTATAACCACATTTTTTCCCTCGGCTGTAATTCTTTCCTCTGTTCCTAAAGATTGGCCGGCCAAGATTCGGTTTTGTTGTGTAAGGTATTCCATAGCCACATGAATACCGTGTAGATCTGAGCCAGGTATATCTAAAACCCTGGGGATGGTGGAGCCTCCCGCCAAACATACTGCATCGAATTCTTTTAAGAGTCTTTCCGTTGAAATATCAATGCCTACATTGGTGTTGGTTTGAAATGTTATCCCTTCTTTGGATAGTAAATTTATTCGTCTCCTTACAACGCTTTTATCCAGTTTAAAATCGGGAATTCCCAAAGTCAGCAGTCCCCCAATGTACTCATCTCTTTCAAATACCGTTACATCATGCCCTGATTGGTTGAGTTGCTGAGCCGCTGCTAGACCTGCTGGGCCAGAACCTACGACTGCGATTCTTTTTCCGGTATTAGTTTGTGGGATTTGAGGGATGATCCAATTTTCTTTGAATCCCTTTTCTACAATTTCTTTCTCAATGTATTCGATTGTTACCGGTTCGTCATTTATTGCGAGGACACAGGAAGCTTCGCATGGGGCAGGGCATATTCTCCCGGTAAATTCGGGGAAATTGTTGGTGGAATGCAATAACTGGAGGGCGCGTTCCCATCGACCTTTATATACAGCGTCGTTCCAATCGGGGACAAGGTTTCCTAGCGGGCATCCTTTGTGGCAAAATGGCAGAGCGCAGTTCATGCACCGTCCTCCTTGGGCTTGAACTTCTTCCGTTGCCCAAGGTTGGTAAAATTCCCCCCAATCGGTAATCCTTTCGACTACATCTCGCCTCTTAGGAGGTTCGCGATTTGAATCTAAAAACCCCGTGATTTTACCCACGATTTACCCCATTCAAATTCCTTTTGGAATTCCCTTCAATAACTCTCTTATAATCTCTAGGATAAACTTTAACGAATTTCTTTTTCATCTGATCCCAATTTTCGATGACCCGTTTGCCATTTTTACTTCCAGTAGACTGAAAATGTTCGAGGATGATTTCGTATAGTTCGGTTTGTTCCTGAATTGAATCCACAGACTCTAAGTCTACCAATTCAGGGTTACAATTCCCTTTAAATTCGGATTGCTCGTCGAAGACATAAGCGATCCCTCCACTCATTCCGGCAGCGAAGTTCCGTCCGGTGGAGCCTAAAACGATTACTCTCCCGTTTGTCATATATTCACACCCATGATCTCCTACTCCTTCGACGACAGCGGTCGCTCCGCTGTTCCGGACACAAAATCGCTCTCCCGCTATTCCTCTGATAAATGCTTTCCCTCCGGTTGCTCCGTATAATGCAACGTTCCCGATGATGATGCTTGTTTCAGCCAAATAGCTTGCATCGTCGGGGGGCATTATAACTAAACGACCCCCTGAAGCTCCTTTACCTACGTAATCATTGGCGTCCCCATGTAAAGCGAAAGAGACCCCTTTTGATAGGAATGCTCCAAAACTTTGGCCGGCAGACCCATAGAAATTAATGTCAATCGTGTTATCTGGGAGGCCATCCTCCCCAAATTTTTTGGCGATAGTGCCACTAAGCATAGCTCCAACTGTCCTGTTGGCATTCTTGATTGGCATGGAAAACTGAACCTTCTCCCCGTCCGTAAGAGCACTTCGGCTTTTTTTAATAAGTTGATGGTCCAATGCGTTTTCAAGGCTGTGGTCTTGGATCTCGCAACAATAAGTGGAAACGTGTTCGAGATCTTCATCACGGTAGAGTAATCCAGAGAGATCAAGCCCTCTGGATTCCCAATATTCTACGGCTTGTTTTGGTTCGAGTCGGTCAACCCTGCCTACCATTTCGTTTATAGTGCGGAATCCCATGTAGGCCATGATTTCTCTTAATTCGTTAACTATAAAATAGAAATAGTTGATAACAAACTCTGGTTTCCCTGAGAATCGTTTTCTTAGTTCAGGGTCTTGGGTAGCAATGCCGACGGAACAGGTGTTAAGATGGCATTTTCGTAACATGATGCACCCTAGGGTTACTAAAGAAGCCGTGGCAATACCAAATTCTTCCGCTCCCAAAAGGCATGCGATTGCAACATCTCTCCCTGTCTTTAATTGTCCATCAGTTTGGAGAACAATTCTTCCTCTGAGGTTGTTGTGCACTAAAACTTGATGCGTCTCAGCTACCCCAAGCTCCCATGGTAATCCTGCATGCTTTACTGAGGATTCGGGAGATGCTCCTGTTCCCCCACTGTCTCCACTGATAAGGACTACATCTGCATGCGCCTTTGAGACGCCAGCTGCAATTGTTCCCACTCCTACCTCTGAAACTAGTTTCACGTGAACACGAGCCTCAGGATTAACATTCTTTAGGTCGTGGATTAATTGGGCCAAATCTTCGATAGAATAGATGTCGTGATGGGGCGGTGGAGAAATTAACTCGACCCCTGGGGTTGAGTTACGTACCCAGCCAATGTATTCATCAACTTTATGGCCAGGTAGTTGCCCCCCTTCCCCTGGTTTAGAGCCTTGGGCCATTTTAATTTGTAAATCTGAGGCATTCACCAAGTAGTTGGTAGTAACGCCAAATCGTCCTGATGCAACCTGCTTTATGGCGCTATGTCTAAGATCTCCGTTGGAGTCTGGAGAATATCTCCGGAAATCCTCTCCCCCTTCACCACTGTTGCTCCGTGCTCCAATTCGGTTCATAGCGATTGCTAAAGTTTCATGTGCTTCTTTACTAATGGCCCCTAAAGATATCGCTCCGGTCGCTAATCGTTTGACAATTTCCTCAGCTGGCTCTACATCGTCCAAGGGTATTTGGGTTTCTCCAGGCTTGAATGATAGTAGCCCTCTAAGCGTAGATGATTTCTCTTCGGTTTCGTTAGATAGCCGGGCGAATTCCTTGTAGGTTTTGTAGTCATTGGTTCTACTGGCGATTTGAAGTTTAGATATCGTATCCGGATGCCACATATGGAATTCACCGTTCTGACGCCAATAATACGAACCCCCTGGGTCTAGATGTGGCTCAATGCCTGCTTCCAGAAAACGATAACTTTGAGAGTGTCTTTCAAGAATTGTGGTTTCAATTGCAGTGAGATCTATGCCGCCAATCCTTGATGGCGTCCATGTGAAATATTCATCTATTAAAGATTGACTTAAGCCGACTGCCTCTAATATTTGGGCTCCACGGTAACTCTGGATTGTAGAAATGCCCATTTTCGAAATAATTTTGAGCAGTCCTTTTTGGGCGGCTTTTAAATAGTTCTGTTTATAGGTTGTGCCATGCTCTTTGGTTCCGGAGAGAGTCTCCGAATGAGCCAATTCTTCGATGACTTCTAACGCAAGATAAGGGTTTACGGCTCCTGCTCCATATCCGATTAGAAGTGCGAAATGGGCTACTTCTTTCGGTTCGGCGGATTCTATTACCAGACCTACCTTGGTGCGATTTCCAGTGCGTATTAGATGGTGGTGAACTCCTGATACAGCAAGCAGGCTGGGAATTGGAGCTTTATCTTCGTCTACGCCCCGATCTGAGAGAATTATAATGTTGTACCCATTTTGGACAGCCTGAGAAGCTTGCTCACATAGTTTATCTAGGGCGATTTTCAAACTCCCGGTGTTTGGGGATACATGGAAAAGCGTAGAGAGGGTGATTGATTTTAATCCGGGAAGATTTAACTCTTTGATTTTGTCCATATCGGGATTACTGATAACGGGAGAAGAAAGTTTTAGTTGTCTCGCGTGTTGGGGGGTTTCGTCAAAAATGTTCTTGCGGGAGCCAAGAGTGATTTCTAAGGAAGTTACTAGTTCTTCTCTTATTGCATCTAAAGGAGGGTTTGTAACTTGGGCGAAAAGTTGTTTGAAGAAGTTAAATAGTAGCTGTGGTTTATCAGATAACACAGCAAGAGGGGTGTCATTTCCCATGGACCCAATCGGTTCGGTGGCGTTGATTGCCATCGGCTCGAGCAACATTTCCACTTCTTCCTGCGTATAGCCAAAAATCTGCTGGTAAATAGTTAGTTTGGATGGATCATTTTTTGTTTGATTTTCTGCTTCAGGAAGATTGTCTAATGAAATTAGATTGTCATCTAACCACTGCCCGTAGGGTTTCCTCGAGGATAATTCTTCCTTTAGGGTATCATCACTTACGATTCCTCCGCGGTCAGGATCAATCAGGAAAAGGCGTCCCGGGTATATCCGGTCTTTCAATACAATCTCCTCGGTTGGGATGTCTAAAACCCCAACTTCAGATGCCATCACTAGAAGATCTGATTTTGTTACCAAATACCGGAACGGACGAAGGCCATTCCGATCTAGGATTGCCCCGAGTCGATATCCATCCGTGAAGGCTATAAGGGCTGGTCCATCCCATGGCTCCATCATGCAGGAATGGTAGTCATAAAAATCCTTCCGATTTTGATTCATCCCGGTTTTGATTCCGGTAGCTTCCGGGATCAACATAGCCATTACATGTTGAATCGGCCTTCCGGTTTGAAGAAGTAATTCGATTGCATTGTCTATTGAAGCGGTATCGCTTGCTCCGGGCGTAATTACTGGGAAGATTTTGGAAATGTCATTTCCAAAATCCGGGGATTCCATAGTGCCTTCTCGGGCTACCATCCAGTTGATATTCCCTCTTAGGGTGTTAATTTCCCCGTTATGGACGATAAATCTGTATGGGTGCGCCAGCTTCCAAGATCCCAAAGTATTGGTGCTAAAGCGAGAATGAATCAGAGCAAAGGAACTTTTGTATTCTGGGTCTTTCAAATCCTCATAATAATCATTTACCTGATTTCCAAGTAGTAATCCTTTATAGACAATTTTGTTTGTGGATAGGGTACAGATATAAAATGACTCATTGTCTTCCAAGATGCTTTCATGAATTCTTCGCTCTATCTGCTTTCTTATGATGTAGAGGATTCTTTCTAGGTCATTCGGCGCTAATTGGTTATCTCTTTGGCCGACAAAAAACTGGCGAATTATTGGCTGGTTATCTTTTGCAGAACGTCCAATTCCTGAATCGTTAACAGGTACGGTTCTCCAACCAAGCAGAAATTGCCCCTCTTCTTCGATCACCATTTGGATTACCCGTTCGCATTCCTCCTGGTCTACTGAATTTTGCGGCAGGAATACCATACCAACCCCATATTGACCGGGAGGAGGAAGGGTAAAACCAATTTTTGTAGCTTCCCTCTGCATGAAATCGTTTGGGATCTGGGTGAGGATGCCTGCTCCATCACCAGTTCCAGGGTCGCTTCCCTCAGCACCTCGATGTGATAGATTCAGGAGAACTTCAAGTCCCTTTTCGATGATGTCGTGTGATTTCAGTCCTTTTAGGTTAGCAACGACACCCACTCCGCAGGCGTCGTGTTCAAATTCTGGCCTGTATAACCCGAAAGGAGTTCCCTTAGATAAATTTTTCACTAATTGCCTCGCATAATATTGATGGGAATTTTAGGAGTGGCAGCATTTGCTTGTAAAAAATAGAGAAGGCTATTTTGATCTCGTATTAGTTAAGAAGCCTTGGTGTTCAAAATATGGTTTATCTGAATTTAGCCTTTTGAGCCCCCCTAAAAATACGTAATTGAATTTATATTACAGAAAAAACTACGTAAACCGATAATGATATCCGAAATATTTCGAAATATTGCTACATGGTGACGAATTGTTGCAGAATACTTCGATTTCGCAACATGGTTCGAAAGAAAACCTTCCTATTCTAGTTTGAAATGCCTAGATTGTAAAGAGTGTTGATTAGATTCAGGGAAATTAAGGAAATGGTAACCTACTTCAAGTAGCCCGTAAATTAAATCACTGGATTAGATAAAGGGAAAAATTCTAGGCTAAGTACTTATCAGGCGTTCAATTACTGGCACGGATGATTTGGGATATGTTTGGTCGTCGAGCGAAATATATTAAGGCACTTGAGAAAACATAGAGTAAACCGTAGATGACAAAAATTATTATGTAGTCTCCTGCTATGTCGAATGCAATGGCGGCGGCCAAAGGCCCGAATGCATTGGCAGATTGGGTCAGGGGCGACATTACCCCTCTAATAGTTCCTAATGAGTCTCGTCCGTAATAGTCGGCAAATATTACGATTTGTAAGGGTTGCATGCCGCCGGCAATAAAACCGGCATACCCACCCCAAAGAACCCCCATTCCAGGGGATTGTACCGAAAGAAGGACTAGGAATCCGGTGGCACACAATAGAAAATTAATTGTTAAGACCACTCGAGCAGGGAATCTTTCAACTAGGAAACCCATAAGGAGGGCGCCAAATGCCGCGAATGTTTGGAACAAGGCGACAATATAAACGGCGTTACTAGGGTCAAGTCCCCTATCAGAAAGGTATGGTGCACTATGTAAGTTCACGCTAGATCCCACAGCCGTGGCCAAAGTAAAGGCTGTGACCATTAGGTAAAAGGATTTTTGATGCAAGACCTGACCAATGGAAAGTGAGGCATTGGGAGGAGAAGGCGTTTGATGTTTGTTAGATTCATCCAATCCCAAGGATGTTGATTGTGGGGAATCACCGTCGGGAAGAAGGCCAAGGTCTTCTGGGCTTCTTCGGAATAAGAGAATTGTGGGTAATAATGAGACTGCCCAAACGAAGGAGCCTGAAATTGCCGCGGCTGCCCTCCAGCCAATCGTTCCCACAAAATATTGAACGTATAACGGGGTTATTGCATTGCCAGCCATATTGCCTATTCCGCCAATGGCAACGGCTCGCCCTCGTTTCCTTACGAACCATTTGGGGATCGCTACTTGTATTATTAAAACGACGGCGCTCATGTTCACCGTTCGGGCGATGACTTGTAGCACAAAGAATTGCCAAAGAGTGGTCACGAACGCCGTGAGAATTAAAGTTCCACCGACAATAAATGCCCCAAAAAATAAAATCCATTTTCCACCATGTTTGTCAACCATTGGCCCTAAGATAAGAGAGAGGAAGCCGCCGAGGAAGCTGCCTATGGTCATACCGGCTGTGAAGGTCCCTCTCGTCCAACCAAAATCTTCCGTCATTGGCTTCATGAATACTCCGAGAGCAGGGTGTCCTTGAGCGCTTTGCACGATACCTGCTAGGAAAACAATGAAGACGATATACCAGCCATAGAAAATCCTAGGGGATTTTGGGGTTGCCTCTCCCCTAGATTCTGAAGGATTATGCAAAAGGGACTCCTTTTAGGTGGTCATTTGGGAGAAAACTAGGTGAATAAGATGATAGAGTCACTTACTGCTTCAGTTCCTCACAACCAAGTTGTAAATTCCGTGTGTTTCAATGGTTTCATATATGACATTAAAGTAATATAGTACCAGTTTACCATTACGGTGTCGATTGAGATGGGGTTACTAATATAATGATAATTCCCATGAGGTAGATTATTGGTAATGGTTCTCAGGAGCACAGTTTGGGTAATCTGCCTTGACGGAATTTCTTATAACCAAGTAGAGTTTGGGGAATTATCGAGGGAGCCAGATTTCTGGAAATTACCCGCAGAGGTTATCTCGCTAGAATCTTCTATTGGAGGGATTGATGAGACCAAATAAAGTCAAACAACTATGGAAGGAAGGAAAACAGGCTTCGGTAGCCTGGATGGGAACCCCGGATACTTATACTGCTGAGATCATGGCAAACACCGGATTAGATGCCCTTGTTCTGGACATGCAGCACGGGATGGCAATCGGCCCTGATAGGGCTGCCACTTGGCTTCAGGCAGTCAGTACAACGGACACCGTTCCGATGGTACGGGTCCCTTGGAACGAGCCATTTTTCATGCAATGGGTACTAGATGCTGGGGCTTATGGGATTATCGTCCCATTGGTAAACAACAAGGAAGAAGCCATCAAAGCTGGTGGAGCATGCAGGTACCCCCCCATTGGGTACCGTAGTATTGGTCCAAATCGGGCCCGATTCTATGGCGGCAATGATTATTTCGAACACGCGAACGAAGAAATTATCTGTTTGGTTATGGTTGAAGATATTCGGACCGTAGACCATTTGGAGGAATTAGCAGAAGCTCCCGGGATAGATGGTTTCTATATTGGTCCAGCTGACTTAGCAATATCATTAGGGATACCTCCAAGAAGTTATATGCAGGACAGTCGTCATATGGAAGCTTGCGACAGGGTTGTGAAAGTGGCCCGTGATCATGGTCTGGTTCCAGCCTCTCATGCGGCATCGGCGGAAGAGGCAGTATTGAGATTTAATCAAGGGTTTCTTTTGGCTCCAATAATAACCGATGGAGGGGCTATTACCACTGGCGCTGCAGACGCCTTGAAAGTTGTTGACGAATTCCGCCAAGCAAATTCTCAATAAGCTTAGGCAACTTTTAACGGCCAAGTATGTGATTTTTTGGATCAATCCGATATTCCAGATAAATTGAATAAATACGAAAATTAGCTAGGGAGGATCATGCCGATTTACGAATATCGATGCACCAAATGTTTTGAAGATTTTGAGACTCGCCGTACATTTTCCGAATCCGACAACCCTGCTTTTTGTCCTTTATGCGGGGGTGAAGGTGAACGCCAATTGTCTTCTTTTGCTCCAGGGAATCTGGCGTGGTCTATTGGTCCAGCTAAGCAGGTTTTTCGCCCGAAAAAAGGAGAGAAGAGCTAGCTTCTCTGGTTGTTCCCTTTCAGTTATTATTCTGGAGATTTCATTGACACTGAAGCATCCTCTTCTCCGTGGTCCGGGACGGGAAGTATGGATTCTGCTTCAAGGTCGATGGGATCTTGAGGATCAGTTTTAATAGGGCCTCTTTCTATTCCCGCAATTTGAATATTGGTTACTAAGATAACTGAATCCCCCGACCTTTGAACTTCGACCTCTAGGGAGTCCTGATCGATGGTCAGATATTTTGAGATTACCTCGACTAGGTCATTTTTCATTAGGTTTAAATTATCATTTGATAACCCCGATCGATCATGAACCAGAACCAATTGGAGTCTATTCCGCGCGGCTTCCCCGCTGGCACCAATTTGTCCGAATGAACGCCTAAAAAAAGCAACCAGATTCTCAAGCATCATTTTTCGGACCTTTCCCTAATCTGATGAAATTGCGCAGACGGTTAAATATACCGGGGTTGTGTTCCAGTTCCAAAAACGGTAAATCCTCACCGTCCAAAATGGCAGCAATTCTTCGAAAGGCGGTTCCGGATCCTGAACGCGTTTCATGAACAACAGGAATACCTCGATTAGTAGAAATTACAATGTTTTCATCCTCGGGAACTAATCCGAGGAGGTTTACAGAAAGAAGAGATAGGATATCTTCTGTAGACATCATGTCCCCATGCCTAATGAGGCCTGGCCTCACTCGGTTTAGGATAAGATCCGGTGTTGGTAAAGTCGCTGCTTCACCCAGACCGATTACCCGGTCGGCGTCTCTTATTGAAGAAACTTCTGGAGTGGCTACTACCACCGCTCTGTCTGCCGGGGCGAGAGCGGTATGGAAACCTTGCTCGATTCCGGCGGGGGAGTCGATTAAAATGTATTCGAAATCAGGTTTTAGTTTTTCACAAAGTTCCTGCATCTGCTCAGCCGTTACAGCACTTTTATCGCGAGTTTGTGCCGCGGGAATCAGGAACAAGCTTTTAATGTTTCTGTCTCTTATCATTGCTTGATTTGGCATGCAAACTTCTTCGATCACCTGTACAAGGTCATAAACAATTCGATTTTCCAATCCCATCACAACATCCAGATTCCGTAGCCCAATATCTGTATCTATAACTAGTACCCGATTGCCACGTAAGGCTAAAGCAGTTCCAATGTTGGCAGTGGTTGTGGTTTTTCCTACCCCCCCTTTGCCTGATGTTACGACTATTACTGTACCTGGTGTTTGGTCCATATTTATTACCTTTCGTAGGTTCCGATAGATCTTGGGACGTATGGCTCGATTGAAATCCTCCCTTCCTTTATCATCACTCTGGAAGGAAGTTTTCTAGACTGCTTTTTTGATTTGGGATTCGGATCGATATAGATGTGTGGCCCAATCCTAATTTGATCGGCCTCTAAAGAAAGGGCGATTACGGTAGCGTTGTCATCTCTTCCCATTCCAGCATGGGCTATTCCTCTAAGCCGTCCGAACACTAGAATATCTCCCTTTGCTGTAATCTCTGCTCCTGGGTTCACATCCCCGATAACAACAACATTTCCAGCATTGTAAATTGTCATCCCGGACCTGCAGGTTCCTCTTAGTAAGAGTGTTTCTTGGTCTACTAATCGATGAGGGTGTTCTTGGATTACTTCTTTCGGAGAGGTTCCGTTCAAATCAGGTCTCTTTTGTAATAAGGCATTCAACAAGTTCTCACCACACCATAGACCCACTAGGGAGAGGTCAAATTCGTCCTTTAGCATGTTCTTGAGCTCTTCTATTTCCTTAATCGCTAATAGACGGCTTCCAAGGTTTAAAGCAACCCTTCCTCCCCGGAATCGTTCTTTAGAGGCTGACAAGTACCCACGTAATTCCATTTTTAACTGACCCAAGGGGACTTGATCATCGAGGGAAAATTCGACGTGCCGATTTCTCCCCAAGACACTAAGTATGGATGTCCAAATCATTACCTCGGATGGTTGGGAGTTTGGTTGTGCCGCTAATGCGCTCATACAGTCTGTCCATTTGTAGGGATGGCCAATGAATGCTCAATCGTTGATGAGGGCGTAGCTCTTCGTGGGTAAAGGATGAAAGGGAATTCCCAGGAGACATTGTAATAATTAATTCGAAACATTTCATCATTGTGCAATATCATTTTGCACTTCTTTGCGTCTTGGAAGTTTGGACCTCCAAGAAGTATTTGTCTCCCATTCTAACTTTTGAGGGAGTACTGTCAAGGGATCCTTTGTAGGAGGGGCGGAATTAAATAGGAAGCACTTTAATAGCTAGAGAGTGAGAAGTAAGGTAGAGGAACCAACCCCGATTGAAATTACGGTACTGTGGGGTAAAAGAACCTCTCGTTCCGTAGAACGAGAATTTCAACCATCGACCTAGAGGTCAGACCCCATTTGGGGTCCAAGCTCCCTAGAAAGGAGGTGATCCAGCCGCACCTTCCGGTACTACTACCTTGTTACGACTTCGTCCCAGTCACCAACCCCTCCCTCGGCGCCTGCCTCCCCTAAGGGTTAGCGCGACGACTTCAAGTGTTGTCGGCTTCCATGACGTGACGGGCGGGGTGTACAAGGCCCGGGAACGTATTCACCGCAGTGGTGCTGACCTGCGGTTACTAGCGACTCCGCGTTCACGGAGGCGGGTTTCAGCCTCCGATTCCAACTGAGATGAGGTTTGCTGAGATTTGCTCCCCCTCGCGGGTTGGCTTCCCGTTGTCCTCACCATTGTAGCGTGTGTGTAGCCCAAGGCGTATGGGCCATGCTGACTTGACGTCATCCCCACCTTCCTCCCCCTTGTGGGGGGCTGTCTCCCGTGAGAGTGTAACACGGGACAGGGGTTGCGCGCGTTGCGGGACTTAACCCAACACCTCACGGCACGAGCTGACGACGGCCATGCAACATCTGTGAATCTGTCCCGAAGGAGGTCCGCCTTTCGGCGGATTTCAGAAGCATGTCAAGTCCTGGTAAGGTTTTTCGCTTATCATCGAATTAAAGAACACGCTCCGCTGCTTGTGCGGGGGCCCGTCAATTCCTTTGAGTTTTAGCCTTGCGGCCGTACTCCCCAGGCGGGACGCTTATCGCGTAAGCTACGGCACAGAGGGGGTCGATACCCCCTATACCTAGCGTCCAACGTTTACAGCGTGGACTACCAGGGTATCTAATCCTGTTTGCTCCCCACGCTTTCGTGCCTCAGCGTCAGGGACAGCCCAGCGGGTCGCCTTCGCCACTGGTGTTCCTCCGGAACTCTACGCATATCACCGCTCCGCCCGGAATTCCACCCGCCTCTACTGCCCTCTAGTCAGGCCATTTCACGAGGTCTCTCCCGGTTAAGCCGGGAGCTTTATCCCGTGATGTACCAAACCGCCTACTCACCCTTTACGCCCAGTGCTTCCGAGTAGCGCTTGCCCCCTACGTATTACCGCGGCTGCTGGCACGTAGTTAGCCGGGACTTATTCCCGGGGTACCGTCTTTACTCTTCCCCCGGAAAAGGGGTTTACGACCCGAAGGCCTTCTTCCCCCACGCGCCGGCGCTGGGTCAGGCGTTCG
>CAZTCW010000045.1:0-1554 GCA_964612825.1 uncultured Dehalococcoidia bacterium
CACCTCTTCTAAGCTGTTTCACTGGGACAAACTCATCCAACAGAGATTCCATAGTGTCCGATTCAGGGATTAAATCAGTCTCTATTTCTCCAGTTTCTTCAACTGGTATTTTTTCTTCGTTAACCAAAAGAAATCCTTTAATTGTTTGTATTTAATAATTGTTTATATTTAATTGTTGATAACTATTAACCCATATCATAGCTAAATAACCCTTGGCAGTGACCTATTTTCCCACACCTTTGCAAGTGCAGTATCGTCAGCGCTATGGCGTTTAACTTCCGTGTTCGGAAAGGATACGGGTGGAACCACCATGCTTTTACCACCAAGGGAGTAATATTTGGTAGCGGGGGCAGGATTCGAACCTGCGACCTTCGGGTTATGAGCCCGACGAGCTGCCACTGCTCCACCCCGCAATAGTTAGTAATTTTCAATTTTATTTTACATTCTACAAAATCATGTATAGATTCCTTAAAATGGGTCAAGCCCTCGACCAATTAGTACCACTTAGCTGAAAACATTACTGTTCTTACACACGTGGCCTATCTAACCGGTAGTCTACCGGAGGTCTTACCCCCAATCACTTGGGGTGGGACATCTAATCTCGAGGTGGGCTTCACACTTAGATGCTTTCAGCGTTTATCCCTTCCGAACATGGCTACCCGGCTATGCGGCTGGCGCCACAACCGGCACACTATTGGTTCGTCCACTCCGGTCCTCTCGTACTAGGAGCAGATCCTCTCAAATGTCCTACGCGCACAGCGGATAGAGACCGAGCTGTCTCACGCCGCTCTGAACCCAGCTCGCGTGCCGCTTTAACGGGCGGACAGCCCGACCCTTGGGACCTTCTTCAGCCCCAGGATGCGACGAGCCGACATCGAGGTGTCAAACCTCGCCGTCGATACGGACTCTTGGGCGAGATAAACCTGTTATCCCCGGGGTAGCTTTTATCCGTTAAGCCACGGCCCTTCCACACGGTACCGTGGGATCACTTTGACCTACTTTCGTACCTGCTCGACTTGTTAGTCTCGCAGTCAAGCCACCTTATGCCAATACACTCTTAAAGCTGATTTCCATCCAGCTTGAGGTGACCTTTGTGCGCCTCCGTTACTCTTTGGGAGGCGACCGCCCCAGTCAAACTGCCTACCAGACACTGTTCTCTCTCGAGTTAGACTCAAATCATAGGCAGGGCGGTATATCAAGGTAGACTCCCCAAGTGCTAGCGCACCTGGTTCGCAGTCTCCCGCCTATCCTACACAGTCTAAAATTCAAACCAATGCCAAGCTACAGTAAAGCTCCACGGGGTCTTTTTGTCCTGCTGCGCGTAACCCGCATCTTTACGGGTCCTGCAATTTCACCGAGTCTATCGTTGAGACAGTGCTCAAGTCGTTACGCCATTCGTGCGGGTCGGAACTTACCCGACAAGGGACTTCGCTACCTTAGGACCGTTATAGTTACGGCCGCCGTTCACCGGGGCTTCAGTCTGGAGCTTGCACCCCATTCCTTAACCTACCGGCACTGGGCAGGCGTCAGCCCGTATACATCAGCTTTCGCTTT
>CAZTCW010000046.1:0-7483 GCA_964612825.1 uncultured Dehalococcoidia bacterium
ACCTAAATCAATCCCACCATCAGGAAAAGAAACTTTAAAAGAAGGATATATTGGTAAAGAAGCAAGTACAGCTGTTGTAACAGAACTTACATGTGATTATGACCCTTGGCAAAGTAGAGCCTGAAAAAAGTTCAATATATATAAAACTTCTTGGAGCAATATACAATATTGCATATTATATATAAATTAATTCTATTACTATTATTCGGTTTATTTCTTTTTTCTTGTACAGACGAAAAAAATAAATATTCAGCTTATGCTGAGCATGAAACTGATATAACAATAAAAAGCTTAATTATTAACCAAAAATTTCCAGAAGGCGGAGAACTAATTTATCAGGCAAAAAACAATTCTCAAAACACCTGCAACAGACTTACAATCAATGTAAATTTACTTTCTAAAAACAAAGAAATAATAGGTGTTTTAGGAATATCAACTCCCAAAATAATGATCCCACTAGAAGAAATTGAATTAAATGAAAGATACATAGGTAGAGATTTGGATGAAGTACTTATTACTTCTATCATATGCAATAACAACTATATGAAACGATGGACATTCTAATGTATCAGATAAAAATTCCTTTCAAAAAAACTAAATTTTTAATTAACATTGATCTTTCTTATGAATAGATATAGTTTTTACACATTTCGTAAAAATTATAGGCATTATACCGATTTACGTAATGCCCTACAGATTTTCTAATGCAAAATTTATGAAAACTTTTTTAAAAGACCTTTTTTTGAAGTTATAAAAGAAAATTGCTGTATAGTATAATTTCTCAAGAACCTAAACAACTTAGTTTGGGTTGAATAATTTAAAACCAGTGAATCTGGTTTAGGAAAAACGTATGAAACACTATATTAAACTTGGGTTGATAGCCTTTGGTTTGTTTGCAGTTTTTGCTTTTTCAGCTTGTAGCTCTGACGAGGAAACTACTACAACGACTGAAGCACCTGCTGCTAAGGAAGCTCCTGCTAAAGAAGCTCCAAAGCCAACAGCAACGTCAGCTCCAAAAAAGGAGGCTCCCGCTAAAGAGGAAGCACCTGCAAAAACGGTTACTCAAGACGTAGTCATAGGTGTCCCAGCGATTTGTCCACCGATATTTAACAACAGATTCCTAACAGGTTCCTGTTTTGAACGTGTACAAATGTGGGGTTTCACCGAGGGATTAACTTGGATGAAACACGCACCTATACCTGTTCAGGTTGACGAAGATGTCCCAGAGAAAAGTATGGTAGAGTCATGGGAACATGATGATACTGCAAATACCCTAACTTGGACAATCAGGGAAGGTATTAAATTCCATAACCCTGACTTTGGCACAGTCGATGCTGAAGACGTTGCTTTCAGTTTTAATGAAGCAATGGCTGAAGGATCAACTTTCAACAGAGCAGGTCAACTTAGAGCTTGGATTGAAACAATTGAAGCAAAAGACGGTAAAGTCTTTATTCAATGTAAGGACACCGGTTGTCAGAACGACTGGATCAGACAGCAGTCAAACTATAATGGTCAAACTGCATCAATCACAAGTAAAGATGCTTTTGATTCTTTAGGAGAAGAGGCTTCTTTGGCTGATCTTGATAATATGACAGGTCCATTCCGTGCAACAAAATGGGTTGCAGGAAGCACTATTGAATCAGTTGGTGTAAAGGATCATTGGCGTCACGCTCCTCATCTTGACACTATGACTTTCGTTGAAATTCCAGAAACATCTGTAAGGACAGCGGCTCTAGTCAATGGTGAAATTCACTTGTCAGATCTTCCTCCAAAATTTGTTGCAGAAGCAGTAGAGAAATCTGGTGGTTCAGCTCAACAAATTGGTGGTGGTAAAGGTCAAGGTTGGTTTGCTTCCGGTCAATTCTGGGCACAAACTGACTATCTAGGTGCTGCTGGTGAAGGTAACGACCCAGCTGCTAGGCCAGGATATATGCATGACGATGATCACCCATGGATAGGTGAATGGGGAAATGATGAGTCTATGGAAAGAGCTCACAAAATTCGAAAAGCTATGGGACACATGGTTGATGGAGAAAAACTAAATGCGGCTATATTCGGTGGACTTGGTTCTGCCGCTCCTTTAGCTTATTTCGGATGGACTCCTGATATGCCTGAATGGAAAGACGAATGGCACGTAGAATACGATACTGATAAAGCGCAAGCTTTATTGGATGAAGCCGGATACTCTGACTGTTTCACAGTTCCATATTGGATACCACCTGACGTAACAGTTGTAATTGATCCTGAGTTTGCTGAAGCTGTAGCTCAGTTCTGGTCTGATGGCGGATGTAAGGTCGAAATTGAAAAGACCGCATATTCTGCTAGACGCCCAACTCTAGTATCAAGAGATCTTAACGTATTCTTCGCTTGGAACACTGCTGGAGCAGCTTCACCGAAAGATACAAACGGTGTTGGCCCTTGGGTTCCAAGAGCTGGAAGCTGGAATGGTGGATTCGAAATGCCAGATGAACTCGGAAAACTTCACCCTGTAATCGATGCTGAACCAGATTCAGATAAGAGACGTGCTTACAACGAAAAAGTAACAGGATTTGTTGCTGATTGGCATATCTTTATAAGCAAGGTAGAATCAACTCCGTACTGGGCTTTGCACCCAACCGTTGCAGAGTGGAATCCTTACCAAGGTAACATACCTTACTTCGGTAACCCACAAACTATTAAAATGAAGGAATGATATTCCTGCATTTATAAAATAGTGTAAAAATTAAATATGAAAAAGGGACAGGAGATGCGCACTGCGGATCGGTCCCTTTTTCATATGTAAATATAGACATTGATTGAATAAAAGAAAGAAATAATAGTAGTAGTCTAAAAATATATGCGAACGTTTATTATTAGAAGAATTATTTACGGTCTAGCCGTAGTTTGGTTGGTAAGTTTCATCGTCTTTGGATTGTCCAGAGCTGCCGGAGATCCTAGGGATCTATACATAGATGAATATACAACAACAGAATCCTGGGAAGCTATGGGAAGAGAAATGGGACTGGATAAACCATTAATTGTCCAATATACGTTGTGGTTTGGAAATGCACTAACAGGAGATTTTGGAAGATCTATGTACCATAGGACATCTGCTAGAGCAGTTATTGGTGAAAGAATAAGACCTACATTGGAATTAACTTTAGGTGGTCTTTTTTTTGCTGTAATAACTGGATTCCCTCTAGGAGTCTTATCAGCTGTTTAGAGAGGTTCTACGTGGGATTATATAGGTAGAACGTTTGCCTTATATGGTCAAGCATTACCAGCATTTTGGTTAGGAGTAATGTTAATACTAATTTTCTCAGTACAACTGAAATGGCTTCCAACCTCACAAAGGGGAGATTGGACGCATTTTGTCTTACCCGGAATAACTCTAGGATGGGGAGCATCTGCTGCTTTCGTAAGATTAGTACGATCATCAATGTTAGAAGTTCTAGATTCTGAGTTTGTAGTACTTGCAAGGGCTAAAGGAGTTGCGACCCGATGGATTATTTGGAAACATGCATTTAGAAATGCTCTAATAGCTCCAATGACTTTTGCTGGTGTACTTTTAGCTGCATATCTTACCGGGACAGTAGTTACAGAAACTGTTTTTGCATGGCCAGGACTTGGACGTCTAGCGGTACAATCTGTATTTAATAATGACTTTCCTATTATGACAGGTGTAGTAATGATTTTCGCTGGTTTTTTTGTGGTAGCAAATTTCATAGTAGATCTTCTTTATTCATGGGCTGATCCGAGGATAAGATTAGAATGAAACAATTAAAATCCTCTTGGAGATTTTTAAGAGTATATCCTGTAATTCCTCTCATACTAATAGGTTTCTTGGTTTTTGCTGCTATGTTTGCAGAATTGATTACTACAAACAATGGTGAGGGTGGTGATCTTTTTTATAGAAATTTTCCACCTTCTTGGTATGAAAATGGATCCAGTTATTACATTCTGGGTGCTGATCCTTTAGGAAGAGACGTATTTGCTAGAGTAATATTTGGTGCAAGAATATCCTTAATGGTTGCAACGATAGTTCTTAGCTTGGGAGGATTAATAGGTACATTAATAGGGCTTATAGCTGGATATAAAGGCGGGCAAATCGACGAATTACTTATGAGATTTGTAGATTTGACCTTTGCAATTCCATTTATCCTTGTAGCACTTGTTACAGTAATTGTCCTCGGTCAAAGTATGTCAGTCATTGTTCTTTTACTGATAATTTTCAGTTGGGGTGCATTTGCACGACAAATCAGAGGTGAAGCTTTATCTTTAAAAGGAAGAGATTACGTTTCTATAGCCAGAATATCAGGCGCAACTACACCGTATATTCTTTGGAAACATATTTTCCCCGGTGTAGTCAACACTTTATTTGTGATCGGCAGTCTTAGAGTCGGATCACTAATTCTTACTGAATCTGTATTAAGTTACCTAGGTGTAGGTGTACCACCCCCTACCCCCGCATGGGGTGCTATGGTTTCAGATGGTAGAGATTATATAGCTACAGCATGGTGGGTTACATTTTTTCCTGGGCTAGCTATTTTCCTCACCGTTATGGCGTTTAATTTTCTTGGAGATTGGCTAAGAGATTATCTTGATCCTAGGTTAAGACAATTAAGAGAATAATCTTCTATAATATTTTTTTGAAACCCTACCTTCAGTGTTAGATTTCATTAATAAGTTTAAGCACACAAAAAGAATAGGATGGGCGATAGAAAATCCATTAATGGGATTAGGTGCAATTTTTTTTGTTGTTGCGTCAATATTGGTGGTTTGGGAATTTTCTACAAAATATACTTCTAATAAAAAATATGTAACTGTAGATACTTTTTCATTAGATGAATCTATTACTAAAAATAATGTGACCTTACACCTAAAGAGGATAACTTCCCAACCTAAATTCCATATACGATTAAGTGCTTACTCAGAAAAAAAATCAGAACCATACATTCTTATAGATGGTTATATTGAAAACAAAACCTCAAAAACGATAACTTATTTTTTTTATGATGATAATGGTATTGATGGAGTAAAGTTAGAAAATACTATCGGAGAATTTTTGAACACGCGAGCTAGATTTACAGGTAACAGATGTGAAGATAAAGGTATTCTAATAAAACCAAATAAGACTATCAAATTTAGCATCCCTATAAAAAATAACGATGATAATCAATGGGTAAAAAACAGCATCATGATGAATGAAATTTCATCCATTGATCTAAGTAATTTTTCTTTCTCTGAATGTGGTTTAAGTAAAACTAACGAAAATTGGAACTATAAATTCACTTCGATTCCTTTAATAAATTTAGAAAAAAGAGATTATTATCCATTCGGTACACCAACCTTTAACGAAATTGGATTAAATGGAAGAAAGTATTGGGCAGATTGGATTGCAAGAACATATTAAGTGTATAATGAATCCAACTCATCTTGAGATAAAAAATTTAAGGATAAAAATATGTTAACAGTTAAATTGGCTGGAGAAAAAGAAATACTATTTGAAGAAGAGAAAACCCCACAACCAACTGATGATCAAATTTTAATTGAAGTGAAATCTTCAGGGTTATGTGGAAGCGATTTAAAGCCATATGCAATGGACAAAAAAGAAAGAGGAGAATTTGCTGATAGTAAAGGCAGATTTAATATTAGTGGACATGAACCTTGCGGAATTGTCGCAGAAGTTGGTAAAAATATTGAAGGGATAAAAGTTGGAGAACGTATAATTGTTCACCACTATAGTGGATGTAGAAAATGTAAACATTGTGTCGCTGGGTGGCCTCAACTATGTTTAAACGGAGAGAATAAAACTTACGGATTCTCTACAGATGGAGGAAACTCTGATTATATGATTGTACTCCCTGAAATGTGCATACCTATGCCTGAAGAAATCACATTCGCTGAAGGTGCTGCGATTGCCTGTGGCACAGGAACAGCATTTCAAGCATTAAAAAGACTCAATGTAAATGGATTGGATGTTTTAGCTGTTTTTGGACAAGGTCCTGTTGGGTTATCAGCTACTTTACTTGGAGCAGAAATGGGCGCAACTGTGATTGGAATTGACGTAGATGAAAAGAGATTAGAACTTGCAAAAAAACATGGAGCTACACACACAATCAATCCAAATAAAGTTGATCCTGTTGAAGCTATAAAAGATCTAACTCATGGTGAAGGTGCTGATGCAGGATTTGAAGCCACCGCTATTGGACCTGTCAGAAGACAGATGGTTCAATCAACAAAAATTTGGGGAAGAGCATGTTTAGTTGGTGAAGGTGGAACAGTTACATTTGAACCAAGTCCGGATATAATTCACAGACATTTAAACCTTATGGGATCATGGACATTTAGTACTCATGTTTTAAGCGAATTATCTCAGTGGGTAGTTGATAGGAAAATTCCATTAAATAGTATTATCACCGATAAATATAAACTTTCTGAAGCAGAAGATGCATTCACAAAATTTGCTTCTGGAGGAACCGGTAAAGTTGTTTTTGAATGGTAATAGAAATTATTTGTAATTTGTAGATTATTAAGGAGTAATGATAAATTTTGAAAAATAATAGAGATAGAAGATTTGTTTTATGTAACGATGGAGAGTCATTGAGTGGACCAGCAGATGACGCCCCTATGACAAAGGAAAAATTTATCGACGTCACTTTGGGACCTCTAAAAAACACTCAAATCGATACATTTTATTGGCAATTGGGAACTGATACATACCACGGTTCTGCAACCCATCGATATTCTGATGTTTACAGTCACGATACTTCAGCCGCACCAATGTGGGGTGAAGACATGGAAGCATTCGGCTCTTCTACCGATTGGAGAATATACGAAAATACCAGATCATTAATTGAACAGGGAAACGATCCACCTAAAGTTCTTATCGAAGCCGGAAAAGACATGGGACTTGAAGTATTCATTTCAACCAGATTTAATGATAACCATGATGGTTTGACTGATGTTAAAGAACCTTATTCATCAAAAAAACGTGATAACCCTGACTGGTTGCTAGGACCAACCAGTAATCCTTCCAAAATCGAAAGGTTTAAATCCTTTACAAGATTCGGATATAATTTTGCTCTCCCAGAAGTACGAGAATACAAAATGGAGCTCGTTTATGAATCTATAGAAAAATATGACCTCGATGGCTGGGATTGGGATTTTTGTAGGTACCCTAAATTTTTCCCCGAAGGAACCGAAGAAAAAAATATTGATCTTATTACTGAAATGATACGTCTAGTTAGATCAAAATTAGACGAAAAAGGAAAAAGAATAAATAAAAAACTCGCGCTCTCTGTAAGAGTCCCTCCTATGATAGATATGTGTAGAAATTTAGGATTAGATGTAAAAACTTGGATAGACGAAGGTTTAGTTGATATTGTCATTGCAGGTGTTACTCATGGAAATATGCATAGAGTTCCTGTAGAAGATTTAATCGAATCTGCTAAAAATACTCAAACAGAAGTTCTAGTTCAAAATCCTGGTTTGTTTTTTTGGA
>CAZTCW010000047.1:0-43690 GCA_964612825.1 uncultured Dehalococcoidia bacterium
TTCGTGGAATGTTCCCGATCACTTAAATTATCCGGAATCGATTCTTCGTTATTAGCTAAGGGTTGATTTTCTTCAATATTTTCCATAAAGGTCTCCATAATATCGCCCACTGAAAGCGTTAAAGGCTAACGGTGTTAAAAAATTACGTGTGATTTAAGAACGGTTGGTAGGAAAGTGTAAGCTTTCCAATATATTGTCTAGGTAACGTTGTATCTGAGTTTGTGCCTCTTTATTCGTACTTAGGACCTTATCTACTAACTGTTGAATCCCTAATAATCGTTCAACGAGATCTAACGCAAGCTCTACGCCTGCTAGGTTCATGCCTCTTTCCTCAACAAGGTGCTTAATCATCCTTAAGCGGGAGATATCTTCTTCGGAATAAAGCCGTAACATTCCTACTGTTCGAGAAGGGCGTATGAGCCTCAAGCGCTCATACTTCCGTAGAGTTTGAGGGTGCATTTCTAATAATCGAGCTGCCACACTTATAATATAAACTCCCGGGAGGTTATCCCGTTGGAGTGGAACCGGATAATTATGAAGGTCAATATTAGGGTCTGGACTCCTGCCTGGAAAAATGGAGAAGGTTATGGATGTATCAGGATTCCGTCGTTGGCGCATACCCATCAACCCTCCTTTCCTTGCCTATATATGTATCCTACTTATTGATTCGACTCGTGTCAACTAATATTGACGAATAGCTCTCTATCCTACCAGGGCCACTGGCTTTTCTCAATTGACGTTCATCTTTCGATGGAAGGGGAGTTAATTGGATTACAAAAAGTTTTTCCCGTTAGGTTTTAAATCGTTCTTGGTTACGAGCGTCGCCTCGGATGTGATATCCCCGTTGTTCCCAAAATCCCGGATAATTCTCGGTCATAAATTCTAGCCCTTTTACCCATTTGGCATTCTTCCATCCATACCTCCTAGGTACGATTAGTCGTAATGGGGCACCATGGCCCACCTCGAGTTGTTTCCCATCATGGTTAATAGCAAAGAGGGAGGTTGGTTGTTCCAATTCAGATAATTCAATATTAGTACGGTAGCCTCCATAACAATGAATCATTACGTACCTGGCAAAGGGAAGAGGGGATGATAACCGTAGAATTTCTTGGCAGGAGATACCCTCCCATGTATTTTTTAGACGGCTCCAGTGGGTGACGCAATGGAAATCAGCAGTAACCCGAACTTTTGGTAATCGGACAATTTGCTCCCATGTGAATTCTATCTCTCTTTCAACGTCTCCAAATATTTGTAATCTCCATGATTGCATATCAATAGCGGGAGACGTTCCATGAGTTAAAATGGGAAATTTTTCAGTTATAAATTGACCATTGGCATGAAATGACGTGGCATCAGTTTCAATCATTTTTGAACTCTAAACTCGTTGAAAAGGTTAACATTTTACTTCAGGGATAATTATCTCGTTAGGAGATATGGTATCCAAAAATTTATTCCCTTTCAAATTGATTTACACAAATTAATTAACCAATATAATTAGGGCAATTATGTCAAACCTGAATTCCTCCCAGCAATTCAGACGGATTTTTCATATTGATTTGGATACTTTTTTTGTTTCAGCAGAAAGAGTTCGAAACCCTTCCTTAATTGGGCTCCCAGTTCTTGTGGGAGGTATAGCCCCAATAAGGGGAGTCGTAACTTGTGCTTCTTACGAATCGCGGGCATTTGGCATAAAAGCTGGCATGCCGGTATCTATAGCGAAACGACTTTGCCCCTCTTCAATCGTTGTACCTACGGACCTTGAATATTATAAAAACATATCTCAGCAATTTATCAAAATTTTGTCTGAATACTGTCCTTTTTTAGAGACGTTGGGGCTTGATGAGTCATTTATGGACATGACGGGCTTTGAATCCTTACACGGGTCCCCCTCAAGTTTAGCCCTAGTTCTAAAGAGGCGGATAGCTCAAGAATTAGGCATCACCACTTCCGTGGGAATAGCCTCATCTAAACCTGTAGCGAAAGTCGCATCGGCATTTTGCAAGCCTAATGGGCTCTTGGAAATACCCTTTGGTGAAGATTCTACGTTTTTGGCTCCTTTACCTATTGGGAAATTGCCCGGAATTGGTAATTCCACTGAACGAAAACTGAGGGTCATGGGACTTCAAACAATTGGGGAACTAGCTGGCACATCAGAGATAGAAGTATCAGCTACGTTAGGGAAAGTAGGTTTATCTCTCCATAAAATGGCAAACGGCCTGGATCAAACCCCTGTGATCGTTGAGAGGGAAACAAAATCGATTGGTCGTGAATTTACCTTCCAAAAAGACACCAATGACCTCTCATACGTAAAAAAAGCCCTTCGGAATTTAGTAGAGCACGTATGCTATGATCTGCGGCTACAATCGAAACAAGCCAAAACAATAGAGCTCAAAATTCGTTGGTCAGATTTTGCTACCCAAACACGTCAAACCACAGTTAAAACTCCTTCAGATTTAGAGGACTTTCTATACGAACAGGCAGTAGGAATGTTAAATCTTGAAATGGAAACTGAAACCAAAAGTAGTAATCGACCGATTCGGCTGATAGGGTTTAGATTGAGTCAATTGGAAGAACGCATGCTTCAGAAACGTTTTTTAACTGATTGTTTCGGCGGTGGTAGTCAACTTGAAGATTTAAGCAGAGCTCTATTTGACATCAGGAAAAAATTTGGGATTGGTTCTATTCGTAGAGGAGAAGGTCTATAACTTAAGAGAGTTGATTATCCAAAAAAACTGATTGCACGAGTAGGAGGACTTACTATGACTTCGAAGCTGCGAATTGGGGTAATAGGGGTCGGTTTTGGTACAACGGTCCAGATTCCAGGGTTTCAATCCGAGGGAATTGAAGTTATCGCTGTTTGTAGTAGGAGAGAAGAGAGAGCGGCCCAGGCTGCCAAAGAATTCGAGATCCCGTACTATTTTACAGACCACCGTAAGATGCTTGATTCAAAATTGATTGATGCTATCAGTATTGTGACCCCGCCGGAGTTGCACTTTCCAATGGTAATTGATTCTCTCACAGCCGGAAAACACGTACTTTGCGAAAAACCATTTGCCTTAAATGAGGTTGAAGCCGGACAAATGTGTGAGCTAGCCCTTGAAACTCATCTGACGAGCATGATTACGCACGAATTTCGTTGGGCTCCCCAAAGAGCACTTGTCAAAGAACTCGTTGATGAAGGATATTTGGGAGACTTTAAATTTGGAGAATTGAGCCTGCTTACAGGACCCAGTGATGGAATCCAGCCTAGAGAATTTGCGTGGGGACTTGATTCTTCTAAGGGAGGAGGATTTCTTTTTGCTCTTGGGTCTCATTATATCGATGCCCTAATGCACTGGTTTGGCAAGGTAAAGACTGTTAATGGTGGAGCATGGACTAAATATCCCGATCGTATAATTGAAGCCGAGGGATTTGGAAAAGCAACCTCCGATGACACCTTTCATTTCTCGCTGGGGTTTGACAATGGAGGTCAGGCGTCTATGTTTGGGAGCAACGTGGCACCGTTCGGCCAAGGAGCGAGGATCAGTTTATTCGGAACTAACGGGACGTTGATCCTTTACCAGCCGGGGTTTAACCCTATGCCAGAGGGAGTCGTTTTTGGGGCAAAGGTTGGCACGGAAAAATTGTCAGAAATTCCAATGCCCAAACGATTTACTTCGCTTGTTGATAACCGGGACGGTCGATTAGCCGCGTTTAGATTATTGGTCAGAGAATTCGTGCGAGGGATTAATAATGGAGAATCCCCGTCTCCTAATTTTCTTGATGGGTTTCATAATCAACAGATCCTCAATGGGATATTAAGGTCTTCAGAAACAGGTAAGAGGATAGATTTGTAGCAAGGCCACTCCTAAAACTGTTCCGATATCCTTAAGAGGGTTTAAGAAAAATATTGTTCTTGTTGGTGGGCATCAACCAAGGATCCTGAAAACCCAAGTTGTCTCCATATCTCAAAAACCAAAACCGCTACCGCGTTGGAAAGATTTAAGCTTCGGTTGCTTGGCGCCATGGGAATCCGGATTCGATTGGCCGGAAGTATTTTTTCAATGAGTTTGTCATCCAGCCCTAAACTTTCTCGGCCAAAAATGATGGTATCACCTCTTTCAAATTTGGGTTCTGTGTAGAGTGTCGAACCTTTGGAAATTGCCCCGAAGGTTCTTTCGGCCTCGGAGAGAAGTAATATTTCCCGCACATCATTATGAAGGTTAACAGAGGTCAGATCCTTGTAATCCAACGATGCTCGTCGCAAGTGAGGATCGTCCAAAACAAAACCTAGTGGCTCTACTAAATGTAAGTTTGCACCAACATTTGCGCAAATCCGGATTATGTTACCTGTGTTATGCGGTATTTCAGGTGATATTAGGACTACTTTCAATAATGGATTCGGATTCAAAATTTTTCCTTAGATGAATTTGTAATTTGGCGAGATCTTCGGAATTTCAATAGAAGTAAAAATCCAATTAACAGCAAAGGAAAAAGAAGCAATTTTCTAGAAGCCCATGGCGGAGTTTGGCTACTGTGGCCCCGGTTAATTTCGTGAAAATCTTTTACGTCTCGGATTAGGAGAGGCAATTTGCTAATTTCTCGTATGCCGAATGATTCTTTTTTTCCTATTGCTAACCACAGTTTTCCTGTCTCGTTTTCTGGGGAAAATGTTCTTAAATAGTACCAGCCAGTTTCCGATAGGCGTATGGCTTTCTTGAAAAGGATCCAGGAATCAGTATTGGTGAATGGTTCATGGAATGTTAGTGGTTCGACTATATCCGAGCTTGGGAATACTTCGAGCGGATTTGGCAAATCACCACTGGAATTCAATAGGCCTGAGGTGGGTTTTGGAGCAATAAGGGCTAGTGACGGTCTAAACCCTTCTAGTCCATTAATTACGGGTATTCCTAACTCTAAGGAAAGCAACTTTCCCTTTTCCCCTTGAAAAGTAATCCAAGAACTTGGTGCCTCTTTGGTTAATTGTTGATAGATTACCGAAGAGATTTCAATATCCTCTAATTCGACAGCAGATTGTTGATAGGGGTGATTGTCCTTGGCCAGGATAGGGAAATGTGCGAATGTGATGTTCCCCATGCTTGTAATGTGAAGCCCAACAACAATGAGAAGGATGCAGGGTATTATTCTGAAAAAATACACCGATGGACCTCGAAGGAGTATCGGAAAATTTCAACTCCCCAGCGTATATTTTTGTGGTGGCTCCCCGAGTAGGATTCGAACCTACGACCTCCCGGTTACCAGCCGGCCGCTCTACCGCTGAGCTATCGGGGAACAGAAGAAAAACCTGATTGAGTTTTCGCCCTTCTCCTCAGTGTATCAGGGGCAATTGCATTGAACAAGGAGCAATTCTTGTTCAATGAACCAACACAAGATTGACAGATTGCAAATCAATCTATAAACTTCATATTTGGCTTTAATTTTTATTGATCTTGATTGGGGGGGCAAAAACTTCTGATGCCTACTGTTAATCAACTAGTAAGAAAAGGAAGGGTGTTACAGCGCTCAAAGAAAAAGGCGCCAGCTTTGCATTGGCGTCAAAATTCCTTGAAAAATCGTGTGACCTGGTCTCCTATTGGCTCACCTCAAAGAAGAGGTGTCTGCATACAAGTTCGTACGGTTGCGCCCAAAAAGCCAAATTCAGCCCTCAGGAAAATCGCTCGCGTAAGATTGACAAATGGCGTTGAAGTTACAGCCTACATTCCTGGCGAAGGACACAATCTTCAGGAACATTCCGTGGTCCTTGTCCGGGGGGGGCGTGTTCCGGACCTGCCAGGCGTACGCTACCATATTGTTCGAGGTGTATTGGACACATCCGGTGTTTCTGATCGCCAAAGAGGACGTAGTAAATATGGCGCGAAGCGGCGCGCTTAGAGCTTAGGAGATTTAGAAATGCGTAGAAGGAGAGCAGAACCTCGAATAATTCCCCCAGATCCGAAGTATGGTAACGTTGAGGTCGCTCGTTTTATAACAAAACTTATGCTAAATGGGAAGAAGACACTTGCTCAACGCACCGTCTACCAAGCCATGGATCTATGCGCTGAAGAAAGTAATCGTGCGCCGCTGGATGTCTTTAATGAGGCACTTCATAACGCCACTCCGATTGTCCAAGTTAAACCTCGGCGAGTAGGAGGGGCTACCTATCAGGTTCCTGTGGAAGTGAGGCCTCAACGTGGCCGAGCTTTGGGAATGCGTTGGTTGATAACGAGTGCCCGAGCTCGGAAGGGCAGACCAATTAGAGAAAAGCTGGCCCAAGAACTGCTTGAAGCCTCAAGGGGTGAAGGAGCGGCGGTTCGGCGGCGGGAGGACGTGCACCGGATGGCAGAAGCGAATCGAGCATTCGCACATTACCGCTGGTAAAGAATCCTCTTCTAGATCAATCTGAAGTAGATACTACACCATTGGAGTAACAATCGTCGTGAATAACATTCGTAACATTGGATTTATCGCGCATATTGACGCTGGAAAAACAACTGTCACAGAGAGCGTACTGTTTCTCACTGGCAGGACACATAAATTTGGCTTGGTTCATGAAGGAACAACCGTTATGGACTGGATGCCTCAAGAGCGAGAGCGCGGAATAACGATCACCGCGGCAGCGACAGCTTCATATTGGCGCGACCACCAAGTAAATATCATTGATACGCCAGGACATGTTGATTTTACCGCTGAAGTCGAGAGGAGTTTACGCGTTTTAGATGGAGGGGTGGTAATTTTCGACGCGGTTGCAGGCGTGCAGCCCCAATCCGAGACTGTTTGGAGGCAGGCCAATAAATACGGAGTTCCAAGAATCGCTTTTATAAACAAAATGGATAGGGTCGGAGCAGATTTTCTGAGGGCGGTGGAAACGATAAAAAATCGTCTTCGGGCGAATCCTGTTCCCGTACAACTGCCAATCGGTGCTGAAGGAGAATTTCGTGGCGTTGTAGACCTTATTGAGGAAGAGGCATTGATTTTTTCGACTAATGAAGGTGAAGCCCCGGAGCGGACGCCTGTCCCAGATGAAATGAAAGAAGTTGTTGCTAAGCAGCGGGATAAACTTGTCGAATCGGTAGCTGAAATAGATCTAGAATTGATGGAAAAATTTTTGGAAGGAGAACTAATCACTCCATCCGAAATCCGTAACGCGTTGAGGGTTGGAACACTGGAGAACAATTTAGTTCCAGTACTCTGTGGCTCAGCATTGCGAAATCTTGGGGTGCACCCGCTCTTAGACGGGGTCATAGATTTCCTTCCTTCCCCGTTAGACGTTCCACCAGTGGAGGGCCTCCACCCCACAACGGAGGAAGCGATTATCCTTAATGCTGACCCTTCAGTCGCCACTTCGGCTCTAGCCTTCAAGGTGGCAGTTGATCAATATGTTGGGCGGTTGGTTTATGTAAGGGTCTATTCTGGCTCTTTGAAAGCCGGAACTCAGGTTTTTAATTCGTCCAAAGGATCGTCTGAGCGAATTTCAAGGCTAGTGCGTATGCATGCCAACCATCGAGAGGAAGTTGAGGAAATCAGCGCTGGGCAAATTGGGGCCGTTGTTGGGTTAAAGGATACCTTTACTGGTGAAACTGTATGTGATGAAAAATCTCCGATTGTTCTAGAGCCTCCACAATTCCCCGACCCAGTGATAGCGGTGTCAGTGGAACCGCTTACAAAGGCAGATCAGGAACGCTTGGATGAATCTTTAAGGAAATTGTCTGACGAAGACCCGACATTCCGGGTAAGATTTGATGAGGAAACAGGACAGACCATCATCGCGGGTATGGGGGAGCTACACTTAGAAATTTTAGTCGATAGGATGAAGCGCGAATTCGGAGTGCAGGCCCGTATAGGAAGACCTCGGGTGTCTCATAGGGAAACGGTCACCCGGGCGGCTCGGGTCGAAGGAAGGTTTATCCGTCAAACAGGCGGCAGGGGGCAATTTGGTCATGTTTGGTTAGAAATTACCCCAGTGCCTCGTGGCGAAGGATTTTCTTTTGAAGATAAAATTGTTGGAGGTGCGGTCCCTAGGGAGTTTATCTCTGCTGTTCGGGCCGGAGTTCGGGACGCCCTTGACAATGGGGTATTAGGGAACTATCCCGTCGTAGACGTGAAGGTAGCCTTGGTTGACGGGAGTTATCATCCAGTTGACTCGTCGGAGATGGCTTTTAGGGCGGCTGGTTCAATTGCTATGAAAGAAGGGCTCAGACAGGGTAAATCCGTTTTACTGGAGCCAATCATGGATATGGAGATTGTAACCCCTGAAGAATTCCTGGGAGAAGTTTTGGGCGATCTTGGTGGAAAACGGGCACGCATTGAAACTGTTGAAGCAGAGTCCGGCACACAGACTATTCGCGCTGCTACTCCCTTGTCGGAACTTTTCGGTTATGCTACGACCTTGCGGTCGATGAGCCAGGGCAGGGCTGGTTTTTCAATGGAATTTGGGCGGCATGAGGAAGTTCCGAGTTCCGTAGCTGAACAACTCTTAGTTAGGGCGTAATCACTGATAAAAATTTTCTTTGGGAGAGAGTCTAGTGCCGGGACAGAAAATTAGGATAGTTCTAAAAGCATTCGACCATCGAGTTTTGGACCTTTCGGCGCATCAAATCGTTGAGGCGGCTGAAAGAAGTGGTGCCTCGGTAGCTGGCCCAGTACCTATGCCGACGCGTATCAGAAGGTTTTGTGTAATCAGATCGCCACATGTCGATAAGGATTCTAGAGAGCATTTCGAGCTTCAAATACATAAACGAATGGTAGATGTACATGAACCGACCTCTAGAACCCTTGAGGCATTGTCCCGTCTCAATGTTCCGGCTGGAGTCGATATCGCTATTAAGGCGTGAGAGGTAAGGAATAACACGTGAGCATCAATGGACTTATAGGAAAAAAGATAGGGATGACGCAATTGTTCAGGGAAGATGGATCGGTCGCATCTGTCACTGCAATTGAGGCTGGCCCTTGTACTGTTACCCAAGTTCGGACTCCATCTAATGATGGGTACAGTGCAGTTCAACTTGGATATGGAGCATCTAAAAAATTAACTAAACCTGAAATAGGGCATCTCAAAAGGTCCGGCACCGATTCTGGCCATTTGAGAGAGGTCTCTGCTTCTGATTTGGCTGAGGTACAAGTCGGACAAAAATTTGGAGCAGATCTTTTTACTGACGGAGAGTTAGTCGACATTGTAGGTGTTTCTAAGGGTCGGGGTTTTACCGGAGTTGTAAAAAGGCACGGATTCGCTGGCGGGCCAAAGACCCATGGCCAATCCGACCGGTTGCGTGCGCCGGGCTCGATTGGGGGAACTACCTACCCGGGGCGGGTTTTAAAGGGAACTAAAATGGCTGGCCAATTCGGCAACCACAGAGTTACTGCCAGAAATTTGGAGATTGTGCAAGTCGACGTTGACCGGAACCTCCTATTTATTAATGGAGGAGTTCCAGGTCCATCTCGAGGTCTAATTTTAATCAAACGATCTAGGAAATCAGGAAAATAATCGATGGAACTTGCAGTAAAAAATTTAAGTGGGCAACAGGTTGGAACAATAGAGGTTAGCGACTCTATTTTTGCAGTTCCGTTTAAGCGTGCATTGGTTCATCAGGTCGCTGTAGGCCATCTAGCTAACCGCCGTGTTGGAACAGCTAGTACTAAGACTCGAGGTGAAGTCCGAGGGGGCGGCAGGAAGCCATTGATTCAAAAGCACACAGGGCGAGCTCGGCAGGGGAGTACCCGTTCCCCGCAGATGCGACATGGAGGAGTTGTCTTTGGGCCACATCCCCGGGATTTCCATCAAAAAACCCCTAAGCGGATGCGGCAGGGAGCAATACGTTGTTTGTTAGCCCAAAGAGTACGGGAAGGCCAAATAACGGTCGTAGAAGAAATTTCCATTCCTTCCCGCAAAACCAAGGATATGGTTCAAATCCTCCAATCGTTAGAAATCCGTTCGAAAAGTCTCGTGGTGAGTGAAAACCCATCACAAGAGTTACAACTTTCCTGTCGAAATATTCAGACCGTAAAGTCCCTCCAGGCAGCCAATATAGGCACCTTGGATTTGTTACACTTTAATCATCTTTTGATTACCGTTCCAGCTATACGCAAAATAGAAGAGTTATGGGGGGATAAATTGGACCGCTCGGCATTGTCACTTGATGGAGGGGAAGAGGTATAACCATGGTTAATTCACATTTAGCTGGTGTGCTCCGTCGCCCCATCATTACCGAGCGTAGTACTAAACTTCAAGATGAAAACAAATACACATTCGAAGTTGAATTGACGTCTAATCGCGGATTAATTAAACAGGCCGTTGAAAAATTATTTGATGTTACTGTCCTGCAAGTCAACACGATTAGAACCCGTGGAAAAACCAAGCGATTTGGTCCGAGGCTGGTTACGGAACGGGCCACCAAAAAGGCGATCGTAACTTTAAAGCCAGGCGATAAAATTACCGTGTTCGAAGGAATATAATTATGGGAATCCGTAGTGTAAAACCTACTAGCCCCGGGCGAAGAGAACTGATTAAATCAGATTTCGCAGAAATTACTCGTAATTATCCCGAGCGGAGTTTACTTGCTCCCCTGAGGAAGCATGGGGGGAGAAATGCTCAAGGAAGGATTACGGTCAGGCATCGTTCGGGTGGACATAAAAGACGATACAGGGTGATAGATTTCAAGCGACGAGATAAATCAGGGGTACCAGGAACAGTGGCTTCGATTGAATATGATCCCAACAGGTCCGCCAGAATCGCACTGATCCATTATCGGGATGGGGACAAGCGCTACATTTTATGGCCCCACGGCCTGCAAGTTAATGATTCAGTAATGGCTGGCCCTGAGGCAGAGATTGTGCGAGGGAATGCGTTGCCATTAAATTCAATGCCGTTAGGAACTACGATTCATAATATTGAGCTTGAGCTTGGCAAAGGGGGCAAAATCGTAAGGAGTGCTGGCGGGTCGGCCCAAATCATGGCTCGTGAAGAACGATACACGCAAATAAGATTACCTTCCGGTGAAAATCGTAGGGTGCTTAGTACCTGCTATGCAACAGTCGGCCAAGTTGGGAATTCAGAGCATAGAGCTTTGAAGCTGGGTAAAGCGGGTAGAAGTATATGGATGGGCAGGAAGCCTGAAGTCCGAGGCAAGGTTATGAGTCCTCGCGACCATCCCCATGGAGGGGGTGAAGGGAGAAATTCAATCGGCTTAATCCATCCGAAGACCCCTTGGGGTAAACCTGCCTTAGGAAAGAAAACAAGGCGTAACAAACGGACTGATGTTTTTATCCTTCGGCGGAGGAGGTTAGGCTATGGGCAGATCCGTTAAAAAGGGACCCTTTGTTGAAGAAAAACTGGCCAAGCGAGTGACTGCAGCTCAAAGATCGGGTGAGAAAGTTATAATAAAGACTTGGTCTAGGGCATCGATGGTAATGCCTGATATGGTTGGACTTAATATAGCGGTCCATGACGGACGCAGGCATATTCCAATTTATATTACTGAAAATATGGTTGGCCATCGACTCGGGGAATTCGCACCTACAAGAACATTCAGGGGTCATGTTGGTCGGTCTGAAAGAACAACTAGAGTCCAGAGATAAAAAGGAAAGTTACATTAGCATGGAAGTTAGAGCAATAACGAAAAATTATGGACAATCCTCTAAAAAAGTCCGTAGGCTTTTGGGCTTAATTCGTGGCAAATCCATAGATGGTGCGCTTGCGGCGTTACAATTTCATCCAAGTCCGGCTGCAGAAGCAGTCAGTAAAACTATACGGTCAGCCGCGGCTAACGCCGAAAACAACTACATGTTAATTGGAGAGAACCTTAAGGTTGTGGCTGCCTTTGCAGATGATGGGCCGTTTCTCAAGAGATTTCGTCCGCAATCTAGGGGGCGGGTGAGTCCTATTAAGAAGAGGACGAGCCATATAACTGTAGTATTAGACGGAGAGGAGTCATAGCTTGGGCCATAAAACGCACCCAATAGGATTTAGGCTAGGAATCGTTAAAAGTTGGCAAGCCCGTTGGTTTGAAGGACGGGGTATTAATTACCAGCGGACACTTTTTGAAGACCTTAGGATACGACATGCAATTTTACAACGATATTCGGGCGCGGGAATTTCCCAGGTGGAAATCGAGAGAAGCGCCCAGGAAGTTGGAGTTCAGATCTGGACAGCCCGTCCGGGTATCGTAATTGGCAGACAGGGGCAACGGATTGAAGAATTGCGACAATCCCTCGAAGCGCTGACCGAAAGAAAAATAAGGGTCTGGGTTCAAGAAATTGAGAGGCCCGAGATTGAAGCTACTTTAGTAGCGCGAAATATTGCCGAGCAACTTGAACGTAGGGTGGCTTTCCGTCGTGCCATTCAACAAACCGCTAGCCGGACGATGCAGGCTGGAGCTCAGGGGATAAAAGTAATCATCAGTGGACGACTTGGAGGAGCGGAAATCGCTCGTTCGGAGAAGGCTATGATGGGGAGAGTTCCATTACATACGCTTAGGGCGGATATAGACTACTCGTCTGCTGAGGCTCATACTCAGATGGGGAGAATAGGTGTTAAGGTCTGGATTTACAAAGGGGAAATTCTTCCCGAAGGAGTAGGGGGTGAAGGATTCGAGGATGAAATTGCCCCGATACAGGTAACTGTCCACGCAGGAGAAAGCGAAGATACGGATGTTACAACCGAAACGGCTTAAATACAGAAAACTTCATACCATTATTAAAAATGGTGTTGCTACTAGGGGTAGCACTTTGGCTTTCGGAGATTGGGGTCTTAAAAGTCTCCAGTCGGCCCGAATTTCATCGCGGCAGATAGAAGCTTCTCGACGAGCAATTGTTCGGTATATGAGAAGAGGTGGAAAGGTGTGGATCCGGATTTTCCCCGATCGGCCTGAGACCAAGAAACCCTTAGAAACCCGTATGGGTAAAGGAAAAGGAAATGTGGAGCAATGGGTCGCTCCTGTTAAAAGAGGAAAGTTATTATTTGAGCTGGCTGGAGTTCAAGAGGATGTTGCACGGGAGGCGCTTCGCCTTGCAGCTATGAAACTACCGGTATCTACCAGAATTGTTGGGCGAGATGATTTTATTGGCGGGACTGCTCAAAGATAACACGCTTTTGATTCAATAAGAGGTACAAATGAGAATCGATGAAATTCGAACTAAAACTGACGAAGATCTTCGTAAAGAGCTCGATGCTTCCTACGTAGAGTTGATGAATCTTCGGTTCCGATGGGCGACCCAGCAGATTAGCAATGTCTATGAACTTAAAGAAACTAAGAAGACGATAGCAAGGATTCTAACAGCTCTTAGAGAAAGAGAATTAGGAATACGGTAATCATGCATCATAGAGAATTTTTAGGTCAAGTAATTAGCGACAAAATGGATAAGACGGCAGTAGTAACCGTGAAATGGTCACGCGTCCATCCCCTATATCAAAAACGAATACGTAAAAGCACCAGATTTTACGTGCATGACCCCAAGAATGAGTGCCATATAGGGGATACAGTTAGAATAATCGAAATTCGTCCACTGTCGAAGACAAAACGATGGCTTTTAAAGGAAATAATTCTAAGGCGAAACGACATCCCTGAATTTATCCAAGAACCAGAGGTTGTCGCCGAGGTAGAACCAGAGGTCGTTGCTGAGGCGGAACCAGAGGTCGTTGCTGAGGCGGAACCATCAGACAGTGAAATGGGAACGAATAATGATGAAAAAACCCCTCAATCTGGAGGGAACGCATGATTCAACGCCAATCTCGCCTCACCGTTGCGGATAACTCTGGAGCTAGGGTAGTTCAGTGTATTAATATCCCTGGTGCAAGCCATAGGAGATACGCAGGTCTTGGTGATGTTATTTCGGCTTCTATAAAGGAAGCGGTCCCGAATGCTCCTGACGCTGTTCGAAAAGGAAAAGTGGTTAGAGCTGTAATAGTCAGGACACATAAAAATAGCCACAGACAAGATGGAACTTATATCCGCTTTGATGATAATGCCGCTGTAATTCTCACTGATGACCAGAACCCAATAGGTACTCGGGTTTTTGGTCCAGTAGCACGTGAACTTCGAGACAAAGGGTATATGAGAATTGTCTCTCTTGCCCCGGAGGTTTTATAGAAATGGCTCAACATATTCGGCAAGGAGACACCGTTCTTGTTTCAGGAGGGAAGGACCGGGGGAAACAAGGAAGAGTTCAACGAGTGATCCCTAAAGAAAATCGCTTAGTTGTGGAAGGGGCGAACCTGGTAACCCGCCATATGCGAGCTCGCCCGGATGTTCGGCAGGCAGGGATAGTTTCCATGGAGGCGCCTCTGCATGCTTCCAAGGTAAGATTGGTCTGTCCTCGATGTAACCGACCGACTAGGGTGGGATTTGTTTTTCTTGAAGATGGAAAAAAGGTGCGATTATGCAAAAAGTGCCGCGAAACAATAGATTAGGTAATAGCAAAGCTTCGGCCACTCAAGACGTGGGCTCGAAGTCCTCTGCTTCTAGGGCAAGGACAACTGCCAAAGGTGGTGCTAGGCCCCAGGATGAAAAAATTGGGGGACAACGAGCTAGTGAATCGAGGTTGCTTGTCAAGTACCGTAACGAAGTGCTTCCAGCGCTTATGAAGGAACTTAACTATGATAATGCGATGGAAGTTCCCAAAGTGAAAAAAGTAGTGGTGAACATCGGCCTAGGCGAAGCTCTGAGTAACCCTAGAGCGCTAGACTCGGCAACACATGATCTTTCTATGATTACTGGGCAAAAACCTGTTGTAACTAGGGCTCGAAAGTCGATAGCACAGTTTAAAGTAAGGGAAGGTCAAGCGATTGGAGTCATGGTAACTCTCAGAAGAGGTCGGATGTATACGTTCTTGGACAAATTGTTCAATGTCGCTCTGCCACGAATTCGAGATTTCCGAGGTGTCTCCCGTACTGCGTTCGATGGACAAGGGAATTATTCCCTTGGCCTGAATGAGCAAATCGTTTTCCCGGAAATTGATTACAATCAAATTGAACGAATTCGTGGCCTACAGATTAACATCGCAACATCTGCAAAAAATAATTCTGAAGCACAACGATTATTAGAGTTGATGGGAGTTCCATTCACAAGGATTCAAACTAGATAGTTATGGATAAAGAAAACCATTAGGCGAGTTAACGTTGAAAGGAATCTTTTTAAGTGGCTAAAAAATCCAAAATTGCGAAGTGGTCCAAGCCAGCAAAATATAGCGTGAGAGAACACAGTAGATGTGGCGTGTGCTCTAGGCCGCGCGGGTATATTCGATTCTTTGGCTTATGTAGAATTTGTTTCAGAACGCTTGCACTTCGCGGTGAACTTCCTGGAATCCGAAAAGCAAGCTGGTAACTAATTGGAGGCTCAATGAGTGGACTAACAGATCCAATAGCCGATATGTTGACCCGGATACGCAACGCTGGGGCGGTGGGACATCCGCATGTCCTAGTTCCTGCCTCACAGTTGAAACTTTCGATTGTTAAGGTTTTTAAGGAAGAAGGATTTATTAGAGACTTTGAAGTTTTGAGAGGGCAACCATTTAGAAATATTAAGATCCAACTTATGTACGATGCACCGGAAGTCCCGCATATACAGGGAATTAAGCGGATCAGCCGTCCAGGGTTACGAAAGTACGTGGGCAATAAGGAGACGGCTGGCTCACGGGTAGGCCAACAGACGTTGATACTGTCTACTCCTCAGGGTGTAATTGCGGGCTCAGAAGCCCGTAAAAGAGGGATAGGAGGAGAGGTGCTATGCTCAATTTGGTAGCTAATAAGACAAAACGACGGATCGTATCTAGAGTTGGCTCGAAGCCCATAGTTATTCCCAGTGGCGTGGCTGTAAATATGGAATCGGATAACTGGGTGTCCGTAAAAGGACCAAAAGGAGAATTAACCCAAAATTTCCATCCTGAGATCGAGATTCAAATAGAAGAATCCAATATCGTTGTAAAGAGGTCCTCGGATCACCCTAGAGTTTTGGCGCTTCATGGCCTTACTAGGGCGTTACTCAATAACATGGTGATAGGGGTTAGCGAGGGCTATGAAAAGGGCTTAGACTTAGTAGGCACGGGATATAGGGCCCAGCAATCCGGTTCGGGGATTGTGCTACAGTTGGGATTCAGTCATCCAGTAGAAATTGATCCGCCTGAAGGAATTACCGTTTCGGTTGAAAGTCCAACTCATTTATTAATCACCGGTTGCGATAAGCAACTAGTAGGACAATTTTCAGCCACCGTGCGAAAAATTCGTCCTCCTGACGCCTATAAAGGAAAAGGAGTCCGATACACCGATGAAATTGTTCGACTAAAACCAGGGAAAACTGCAGGACGACCGTAATTGTGGAGGAGCGCTAGTGCGAACTTTTAGAACCCCTAAATTCTTAGGAAAAGCAAAGACCACCGTTCAAAAGCGGAGAATAAGACACACAAGGGTAAGAAAAAGAGTCTACGGGACGTCTCTTAGGCCTCGGCTTGCAGTATTCCGCAGCCCCAGGCATATCTCCGCCCAAATAATCGATGACGATAAAGGACATACTCTTGTTGCCGCATCTGATTTAGAAGCGAAGATTTCTCACAGCCCTGATAAGGGCACAAAGACCTCTCGGGCAAGTGAGGTCGGAGTATTGGTTGCGGAAAGAGCTAATTTGGCTGGGGTTACTCGTATAGTATTTGATCGGGCGGGGTACAAATACCATGGTCGGGTACAAGCCTTGGCTGATGCAGTTCGAGAAGGAGGGATTAGTTTCTAATGCCTAGTATGAGTCCTTATGACAAAGCGCCGAAGGTGGCACCTGAACTTTTGCAAAGCACGTCTGACCGAGTTATAAGTATCCGCAGAATATCCAAGGTCACAGCGGGCGGAAAAAATATGCGTTTCAATGCCTTGGTAGCTTTAGGAGATGGACAGGGGAGAATTGGAATTGGGTTAGGTAAAGCCACGGCTGTACCAGATGCGGTAAGGAAAGGGGTTGCCACTGCTCGGAGGAATGTCATTGAAATACCGATGTCTGGGACTACGATTCCTCATGTCTCTCAGAATAAATTCCGGTCTTCTCAGGTCTTGCTTAAACCCGCTCCGCCTGGAACCGGAGTGGTTGCCGGTGCTACTGTAAGGGCTATCATGGAGCTCACTGGCATCCGAGACGTATTAACAAAAGCAATGGGGAGTAGAAACCCTATAAATTTGGCCAAGGCTACGGTAGACGCTCTAGCGTCGATGAGCCCAAGGGAAATCCCAACTCCAGCGTCCCCTGCTATCTCAATCGATGGGGGAACCGGACTAGATTCTACAGAAAGAACAAATGCAAATTAGTGGGCTTGCCTTGATTCAACAATTTAGGTTTCATGCCAAGCTCTGAGGGTAAAAATTGTGGCAACATTAAGTATAACTTGGAAAAAGAGTTTTATTGGTTATCGTAAAGACCAGCGGGCTACGATTAGATCCCTAGGGTTCCGGCGTTTGAACCAAACAGTCACTCACCCGGACACTCCTATCGTCCGCGGTATGGTTAACAAAGTTATCCATTTAGTCAAGATTGAAACAATTGATGAGTAATTACAGGCGGTAGTTGGATGAATTTAAATGAACATGGACCTAGTCCAATTCGACAGCATGATCTTCGTTCGCCCGATGGGTCCCGTAAAAAACGGATCCGTTTTGGGCGTGGTAATGGTAGCGGACATGGGACTTATTCTGGTCGAGGCATGAAGGGACAGCAGTCCAGATCCGGGCCAGGACAACACCACGGAATGGAAGGGTGGCAGCTCCCTTGGATTAAAGGCATGCCTAAGATTCGAGGGTTTAAGAGGCCATATGCTACTCAGTTTTCCATAGTAAATGTTAGGCATTTAGAGTCCAGATTTGATTCTGGCGAAACCGTTAATCCTGACGAACTTGTTAGAGTAGGATTGGTCCGAAATTCTCAAAATCCGATAAAAATTCTAGGTGAAGGCGAAATTACGAAAAATTTAATTGTTTCCGCCCATAAGTTTTCGATCACTGCAAAAACGAAATTAACAGCTGCCGGGGGCACAATAACTGAAATCCCCGATAAACATTCAAAGCGGGGGCAAGGCAGTGCAAGCTAGATCCGCTGCGTCTAGGCCACAACTCCTTCAGGCGGCCTTGGACGCATTTAGAATTCCTGAGTTACGTTCTCGAATCCTATTCACCCTAGGTATGCTGGTTGTCTTTAGGCTTGTTGCACATGTTCCTGTTCCGGGTGTTGACCGAATCGCTTTGAGTTCCCTTTTTGGTAGCAGTGAAGGTGTGGGACAGCTTTTAGGAATGTTAGACCTTCTAAGTGGGGGCGCTCTTAGGAATCTCAGCGTCGCGGCGCTAGGGGTTTATCCGTATATTACTTCCTCGATCGTAATGCAATTATTGGTACCTGCTATCCCTCGCTTGAGAGCCCTTTCAAGAGAAGGTGAGTACGGCCGACAAAAGGTGAACCAAATTACCCATTACGCCACGGTGCCTATCGCTCTGCTTCAGAGTTACGGGCAAATTCTTTTACTTCAAAGAGCAGGCATATTAGGCGGCACTTCCTTATTTGATTGGGCGCCCCTCGCTCCTGCCCTCCCAATGGTTATCTCAATGGCAGCTGGAACGATGTTTTTAGTGTGGCTCGGGGAATTAATTACTGAGCGAGGGATCGGAAATGGAATATCATTGATTATTTTCGGTGGGATTGTAGCCGGTCTTCCCGGGATCATTCAGCAAGGTTTCTTCGGGCAGACTGATACGGCTGGTTTAATGCTATTGGCTTTAATTGCCCTGGCTATCATTTATCTCATTGTGATCTTCACGGAAGCTCAGAGGAAGATTCCTGTACAATACGGAAGAACCGTTTTCCGGGGGGGGATGGCGAGAAGAGCGGCGGGGACCTCTTTCATCCCTTTACGGGTAAATTCAGCAGGAATGATTCCCTTAATATTTGCGTTTGCCATGCTAATTCTTCCCGCTACATTGGCCAGCTACTTTGTCGTGCCAGGGAGTTCAGATCTGGTTCCACGTTTAGCCCAGGGGGTTGTTAATGTTTTTGGCCCAGCAAGCATAATTTATTGGATAGCTCTGTTTTTTCTTGTCGTGATCTTTGCATTGATATATACAATGATTATTTTCTCTCAAATGAATTTATCTGAAAATTTGCAAAAACAGGGTGGGTTTATTCCCGGTATTCGGCCTGGTAAGCCGACTGAGGAGTATCTGAGCAAAACTTTAATGAGAATCAGTTGGGGAGGAGCGCTTTTCCTTGGGTTTGTTTCGATCACTCCATATTTGGCAGTCCAGACAACAAATGTCCAGGCTCTTCAATTAAGTAGTTTCGCTTTGTTAATAATGGTTGGTGTAGCATTAGATACAATGCGCCAATTAGAAGCCCAATTGCTAATGAGAAGATACGAAGGATTTATAAATTAACGAGATTGAACTGAGTAGAGAGGGCCAACTATGCAGGGCTTTTGTATGATTTTGGTGGGACCCCCAGGATCGGGAAAAGGAACACAGGCCGCTGAACTGGTGGAAACATTAGACATGGAGCATATTGCCTCAGGGGATCTCCTTCGACATCACCAATCCAACGATACAGCACTCGGTCGTCGAGCAAAGCAATTCATGGAACAGGGTCTCTTAGTTCCAGACGAATTGGTTATAGAGATGGTTTTGAACAAGATAAATGAAGTTTCAGGGGAAAAAAGTATAGTGTTGGACGGATTCCCTCGTACCCTTGATCAGGCTCGAGCATTGGATCATTCACTAGGGCTTGATGGGATCAAATTGATTATATCCATCAATGTATCAAATGAAGAATTGGTTCGGCGATTGGGTGGAAGAGTGATTTGCAAGGATTGTCAGATACCATACCAACAGGAGTCGGGAGTACATTCTTGCGAAAAGTGTGGGGGAGAATTGTACCAACGCCCTGATGATTCGCCAGAAGCGGTTATGAAAAGACTTGAAGTCTATGAGACACAAACCGAGCCGTTATTAGAGTTTTATCAATTGCAGGGAAAATTGAAAGTTATTGATGGGGAACAAAATGTAAACGAGGTTTCTAATGCTTTGGTATCCGCAATCAAAAATACCTACTAAGTAACTCATTGTTAGTGATGCGGACGAATGGAATGGAGTTTTTCAGGTTGAAATGAATAACGAAAAAATACCTACTAAGGTTACCGGATTAATTGGGGGATTGTCAGGCGTCTCCGTAAAATCTCCTCATGAGCTAAATGCTATGCGCGAGGCAGGAAAAGTTGTGGCATCGGTGATTAGGTTGCTTACCAACTCAGTTCAGCCAGGCCTGAAGACACGGAACCTAGATGAGATAGCTTCCAAAGAGATCAAACGGTTAGGGGCCAACCCAGCATTTTTAGGATACCGCGGATTCCCCGCAACAATTTGTACTTCAGTTAATGAAGAAATTGTTCACGGAATACCAGGTGAAAGAGTTCTTCAAGAGGGCGATTTAGTAAAGGTGGATGTTGGGGCAATCGTTGATGGGCTTTATGGCGATGCGGCAGTCACGCTTGGAGTCGGAAAAATCTCATCTGAAGCAGAAGCCTTGATAACTGCGACTCGCGAGTCATTGAATGCAGGGATTATGGTAGTGTCTGCTGGGGTGAAATTGGGAGATGTAGGATCAGCTATACAAGATTACGCTGAAGTCCGCGGATACGGTGTTGTTCGTGAATACGTTGGCCATGGGATAGGCCGGGCACTTCACGAAGATCCCCAGATTCCAAATTATGGGGAAAAAGGAAAGGGGTTTACTTTAAAGAAGGGAATGGCTATCGCTATCGAACCAATGTTAAATATCGGAACTTGGCGAACAAAAGTGTTAGAAGACCAATGGACTGTGATCTCTGAGGATAGAAGTCTTTCCGCACATTTTGAGCATAGTATGATTGTCACTGACGGAGAAGCAGAAATCCTGACTATATTGTGAAATCCTTAAAATTCCATAACCGACTAGCGTAATTTATCATTTGAAGGTAGAATAGAACACTTTGGGGGGCTATGGCTAAAAAAGAAAGCATTGAAGTGGAAGGGACTGTGGAGGAGGCGTTGCCTAACGTGGTGTTTCGAGTGAAGCTCGCGAACGAGCACGAGGTTTTGGCACATGCCTCTGGGAGAATCAGACGCCACTATATTCGAGTGCTTCCTGGTGATAGGGTTCTGGTCGAACTCTCCCCATACGATCTTACTAGAGGGCGGATAACCTATCGATTTCGTTAGTGGGATCGGCGATACCAAGAAGGAATTTAAAAAATGCGAGTTCGTCCATCTGTAAAAAAGCGTTGTAATCAATGTAAAATCGTTCGCCGTCACGGTATAGTCCGGGTAATTTGCATTACTCCTCGACACAAGCAGAGACAAGGGGCTTGAAGGAGAGTTTTTATGGCCTTAATTAGCGGAGTAAACATTCCCGATTCAAAGCGGGTTGAGATTTCCCTCACAAGTATCTTTGGCATTGGGTCTACCTTGGCAAGGCAAGCGGCCTCAGCGGCAGGACTTGAGGAAAATCCGAGAGTAAAAGACCTTTCAGAGGCGCAATTGAGTCGGTTGAGAGAAATAGTAGAACGTGAATACAGAGTAGAAGGGGACCTGAAACGAGAAATCCAAACGAATATTAGAAGAAAAATTGAAGTGAGGAGTTATCAGGGTCTCCGGCATACAAGAGGGTTGCCCGTTCGTGGACAGCGAACCAGTACTAATGCCCGAGGTAGGAAAGGCAATAAGCGGACTGTTGCCGGGAAGCGGAAGGCCCCGTCCAAGAAATAAGGCTCGGAAACATGAGGGAAAAATCCAGATTACTGGATAGAATTAACTTTTTTGTTACAGGGGGAGTATGCCACCAAGGAGAGGGCGTCGGAGAGAACGTAAATCCGTTCCTGTGGGTAGGGCTTATGTTGCCTCTACCTTTAATAACACTATTGTGACCCTTACGGACACTCAAGGTAATGTCCTAGCTTGGGGAAGCGCTGGAGCTATGGGCTTTAAGGGGTCTAGAAAAAGTACCGCCTTCGCTGCTGGGCGAGCGGCTGAAACCGCCGCGCGAAAAGGAATGGAGCATGGATTAAGGCAAATAGAGATCTGCGTAAAGGGTCCAGGACCGGGAAGGGAAGCGGCAATTAGATCTTTGCAAACAGCCGGGTTAGCAGTTACGGGGATCCGTGATGTTACACCGATCCCTCACAACGGTTGCAGGCCTCCAAAACGACGAAGGGTATAGAGGAGATACAGTGGGACGATATACAGGTCCATCATGCAGGTTATGCCGTCACGTGGGAGAAAAACTTTTTCTTAAAGGATCACGTTGTTATGGAGTAAAGTGCGCCATCGAAAGACGCAAAAGGCCTCCAGGGGTAGGTGATAGGGGTGGAAGGAGAAGGCGGCCCTCTGATTACTCCAGCCGGTTGGCTGAAAAACAGAAATTACGTAACACCTATGGAATGATGGAAAAACAATTCGCCACTTATTTTTCCAAAGCACGCCATAATACTGGGGTTACAGGACAAAATCTGCTCCTTCTTCTTGAGCGGCGATTGGATAATGTTGTTTTTAGGATGAATTTTGCCCAATCCCGTAAACAGGCTAGGCAGTTGGTGCTTCACGGGCATTTTACTGTTAACGGCAGGAAAGTCGATATTCCCTCATTTTCTGTTCGCTCAGGGGACATCGTAAAATGGAAGGAAAGCGAGCGATCGGCGAACGTGGCTGAAATTTTGGGAAGTGGTCAAATTCAACAACCAACACCTGGATGGTTAAGCGTTGACGCTGACCGAAGAACTGGGCGGGTGATATCCCTTCCAGAATTACAAGATTCCGACCTAAATATTGACACCCGGTTAATTGTCGAGTTTTACAATAGTTGACGTGGAAGAATCCGGGATGATTCTTCAGTGAGTGAGGAGTATTGTGGAGTCCTTTATAACTTTGGGAATTCAAGAAGATCAAGTTTCTGAAGCTGAGGTTCCTCGTATAGAGATCAAGGAAGTTGAAATTCTTGAAACGTATGGAAAATTCAGCATTGAACCCTTAGACACGGGATTTGGCACCACTTTAGGGAATCCCCTTCGAAGAGTTTTGTTAAGTTCCATACCTGGAGCCGCCGTGACGTGGGTACGAATTGACGGGGTGTTGCATGAATTCGCAAATGTCCCGCATATGAAACAGGATGTTCTTGCCTTACTACAAAGAATAAAAAACATTCGCGTAAAATCGCATTCTGATCGGTCTGGAACTATGCAGCTTGAAGTTTCTGGGCCTGGCGAAGTGCATGCTGGGGATCTTTCGTTACCGCCGGATTTAGAAATTATGAATCCAGATTTAGAATTATGTACCCTCGATTCTAAGGATGGGAAATTGTCCATGGAATTAAATGTGGAGCAGGGTAAAGGGTACGTCCCGGCCGAATCGGCGGAAGGTTTACCGATTGGAACCTTGCCCGTGGACGCCATCTTTGGTCCAGTAAGGCGAGTAAATTGTACGGTCGAGCATACTAGGGTTGGTCAGGTAACCGATTTTGACCGATTGTTAATTGAGGTTTGGACAGATGGTACTATCTCTCCGTTGGATGCCGTTCAAAAAGCTGCGCAGATTCTGATGGAACACTTCACATTATTTGCGACGGTAGGACAGGAACTTCCAGATCAAGAGGTAGGTAGTGTTGTTGCCCAATCAGTACCGCCCGAAATCTATAATACTTCCGTAGATAAACTTGAGTTATCCTCCCGAACGCTAAATTGTTTAAAGCGGGCAGGAATTTATAAGGTAGGAGAAGTCCTAGAAAGGAATAAGGCATTCCTTATAGGAATTAGAAATTTTGGCGAGCGATCATGGCAAGAACTAATCACCCGGTTGGAAGAGAAAGGGTATCCAACTCCAAGCGCCATAGAGAATGAAGAAGGAGTGAATCTGGAAGACGCAATTCCCGCTCGTGAAATCCAGATTCCGGAATTTGGATAAAAATTATGCCTCATCAAACAGGTATTCATAAACTAAGTAGAGTGAGCGGACAACGAAGGGCGATGTTCCGCGGTTTAGTTAGGTCTCTTATCCTACATCAAAGGATTCGAACAACTGAAGCTCGGGCAAAAGCTGTGCGGCCTTTAGTTGAACGGCTCATGACTTGGGGTAGAAGATCATTGATTGCACTGGACCAGGGAAATGGACCAGAAGGTCAAGCCAGGGCCGTCCACTGCCGTAGGATGGCCTTCGCCTACCTTCCGGACAATGAGATTCTTCGAACGGTATTCGATGACTTGGCTCCAAGATACCGCGACAGGAATGGTGGTTACACTCGGATCCTAAAAATTGGTCAACGTAAAGGCGATGGAGCCCCTATGGTACTTCTTGAGTTTGTTTAGACTAATGTATAAGTGACCAATGATTCTAAGGGTGGTTTAGAAGACTCGAAGCGGCTGGCTCTTATTGTAGAGTACCAAGGAACGAATTATAGCGGATTCCAGATTCAGTCTGAGAAATTCACCATCCAGGGTGAAATTCAAAAGGCATTGGCCAAATTCTTAGGTGAGCACATTAAAACACAAGGGGCAGGGAGAACCGATTCTGGGGTTCATGCAAATGGTCAGGTGGTTGCGTTTGATACATGTTCCAATTACCCACCTAAAGTTTTCGTGAATGCCTTAAACGCGTTTCTCCCAAATGATATTAGGGTCTTAGCGGGATTTCCAGTGAACCCTGGATTCAACGTCCGTTCGCAAGCAACGAGTCGCCAGTATCAATATCTTATCTTGAATAGAGTATACCCTTCGGCGATTTGGCGAAATTTCGCTTATCAATTTAGTATCAAACTTGACCATATCACAATGGGGAAGGCGGCCAAACTTCTGGAAGGGAGTTATGTAGTAGCTCCCTTCGTAAGCCAAAAAGGCTTTAGGACTGAGAAAACAGACCAAACAATCATTAGGTCTACACTTACTAAAAAAAATCAATTAATTACTTTCGAGATTGAGGCGGATAGGTTTTATTATCATCAAATTAGGCGTACAGTGGGAGCTCTACTTCAAGTAGGAACGGGGAAATTATCGGAGGAGCGTTTTATTAAAATAGCGAAGGGTTTAAGCGGAGGGTCGATGATTCATGGTCTTCCGGCACAAGGTCTTTACCTTTCGAAGGTATCCTATGAAGGGTCTCAATTAGGAATGTATTTGGAAGCAGTTATAAAGGATAAGAAATGGCCCAAATAAAAACCAGAAAAACATATGTTACAAAACCAAAAGATCTTCGGCCGCTTTGGCACGTCTTTGATGCGAAAAGCCGGCCATTAGGAAGAATGGCAAGTGAGATAGCAGGTATTCTTCAGGGGAAGCATCGCCCTAGTTACACCCCTACTATAAATACCGGTGATTACGTCGTGGTAGTAAACTCCACTCATGTAAAGGTTACGGGGAAAAAACGGGAGCAGAAAGAATATAATTTCCATTCTCAATATCCAGGGGGCCATAGAACATTTACTATGGAGCAACTACAAAAACGAAACCCCTCTCGGATTGTAGAATTAGCTGTTCGAGGAATGCTTCCCAAAACTACCTTAGGCAGACAAATGCTTAAACGACTTAAGATCTATCCTGGCTCCGAGCACCCCCATCAGGCTCAAATTCGAGGGGTTGGCAGTAACACAGTTATCCAGAAGCAAGGAGGGGATGCCTCGTGACCCAAAGGTCTAATATCCAATCCAAGACAAATCAAACCTACTATTACGGTACCGGGAAACGGAAAACCGCAATAGCCCAAGTCCGGCTTTATCCGGATGGGGATATTAAGGCGATAAATGGACGTCCATTTGAATCCGTACTTCCTTTGGCGTTGTGGCAGACTGTAGCGTTAGAACCTCTGAGTGCTACAGGAAACCTAGAACGATTTTCCGTGATTGCGAAATTACATGGTGGAGGCATTTCAGCATGGTCCCACGCTCTCAGGCATGGGATCGCCCGGGCTCTTTTGGTATACGACCCGAATCTTAGGCCCACCCTAAAGAAATTGGGGATGTTGACGAGGGACGCCCGAATCAAAGAAAGTAAAAAATATGGGCTGAAGCGCGCTAGGCGGGCACCTCAATATACAAAGCGCTAAACCTCTCAACATTAGTCCGTTTCTTTATTATTAGCTGCTAGGACGATGCTAATTCTCTATTTGACATCATATTCCCCCTTGACTAGAATTAGCTTGAAACCACTTACGGAGGTATATTCATGCTTGAAATGTCTATCGACAGCATTCGCGTGAGCTTAATGAATTACCAGAGAGTGGTCATTCTTAAAGAGAAAGATTCCGAACGTTACCTTCCCATCTGGGTGGGTCCAGCGGAAGCCGACTCTATTGCTGTAAAACTCCAAGATGTAACTGTTCCTAGGCCATTGACCCATGATTTATTGGGAAATGTCGTTATGGCTCTAGGCGGTTCTGTTTCACACATTCTTGTTAATGACTTAGACAATGATACATTTTATGCAAAAATCGTTTTAAATATTAATGAGAATGTTATCGAAGTTGATTGTCGACCAAGTGACGCTATTGCCCTCGCGGTTCGTATCAGGGCGCCCATATTTGCGGAGGATACTGTTCTAGCAAAAGCAGGTATATTCATGGACCCTGAATCCGGGAATACGAAAATGGAATACCAAGGGGAATTAGGCAAATCGATTCCCAAAGTGAAGGATGAAGAGATTCGAGACATGTCTGCCTTCAAAGATTTCATTGAAGGCCTAAACCTCGAAGGTCTTGACAAAGGAAACAGAGAAGACAACTAATTTTCCTTAAGCCTGGAGACATTTTCTCTACCGATTCTTACCAATATCCCTTCTTGCTGAAGCTTGTAAATCGTTGACTTTTTTTTAATAGTTGTGATATCCTTCACGCATCCTCAGGCGGAGTCTTTGTATGCCTTGGTGGGCTTTGGCCATGCGCCTTACGGGCATTGGCTGGTACATGGCCGTCTGTATCTTAGCAGGGGTGGGAGCAGGGATCCTCATAGACCGATGGGCCGGAACCGGATTTGTCTTCATCCTTGTTGGTACCCTTTTGGGAACGATATTAGCCTTTTTCGGAGTTTACCGTATGGTGCTTCCCTTCATGGATGAAACTCGGTTCTCCGAAAAGTCTTCATGGCAGGGTCAGAAATCAACTGGAAATAAGAAGGATCAAGTTTGAACACTCAAGCTAAAGCAGGATTGGTCCTAGTTGGAATAGTAATCGTTGCGCTAGGCCTTGCGGGGTTCATTATGGGGGCGATAGGTTCCGCATTTTTAGGAACCGAGTCATTCCTAGCTAAACCACACGTTGAGTTGCCGGCAAGTAGAATTTTTCCTGTGGTTGACGGGGCCCACATTGGCGAAAAATTGGAAGGGGGAAATCAATTCTTCCTAACCAATACCATACTTTCTTCTCTAATTGCGTCAATTTTTATTGTTTTGCTGTTTGTAGGCGGTACGACTAGAACCAAGTTGGTGCCAGGCCGCCTCCAAGGATTATTGGAAATAATTGTCGAAGGATTACTTGGGTTCATTGAAAGCGTGGTTGGGGCGACGAGAAGTAGGCAAATATTTCCGATCATTGCGACTATTTTCCTCTTTGTTCTTTTCAATGCGTGGATAGGATTACTTCCTGTTTACCAATCTCTGGGATTTATTACAAACGGGGAAATTCATGGGCATCTTCTTAGGCCGGCAGGGACTGATGTAAATATGCCTTTCGCCTTAGCTCTTGTCTCTTTCGTACTGGTGGAGTATCTGGGAATCAAAGCGGTTGGACTTGGTTATTTCGCAAAATTTTTCCGGTTTGGAAACCTTATCCGGGGCCGCATTGGGATGGGAATCATCGATCTCTTTGTCGGAGTTTTGGAGCTTCTCAGCGAGTTTATCCGGATTATCAGCTTTACCTTCAGGCTTTTTGGGAACATGACCGCTGGGGAAATACTTCTCTTGGTGTCAGGATTTCTCGTCTCTTTCGTATTCACCATTCCATTCTACGGCTTGGAGTTATTGGTAGGTCTAATCCAAGCGTTAATTTTTGCTGGCCTCACTTTGGTGTTCATTTCAGTCGCAGTTACTCCTCATGAACACGAAGAAGAGCACGGATAATCCGAAGGAGGAATTATGACCACATTGGTAGTATTCTCGCTAGTTATGGCCGCATTAGGAATCGCGGCAGCAGCGTTAGGGCTTTCTGCATTTGCGTTAACTCGGGAACAAGACTGAACTTAGAGGCTTCACAGAAGGAAAGGAGCTAAAATGGACTATGCAGCAGCTGAGGTAGCTAATTCAGGGATGAATCTATTGGGAGCCGGTTTGGCGGCTGGGCTAGGTATGATTGGCCCAGGCATCGGAATTGGGATTTTGGGCGCGGCGGCTATGAGCGCTATCGGAAGGAATCCCGAAGCTCGCGGAGCGATTCTTACTAACATGATATTAGCAATCGCGTTTGCCGAAGCTATCGGTATTTATGCGCTCATCGTAGCAGTGATTCTCGCCCTCGTAGTCTAGGCTTTCCATGCGATGAAGGGAGTGCCGTGACACAGCTTGGATTTCATTTGCCAAGTCTATTGGTTTACTTGGTTAACTTCCTGCTTCTCTTGGGAGTTTTATACGTATTTGCGTACAAGCGAATACTCAACACGTTGGACGAAAGATCCCAACGTGTCAAAGATTCTCTGGATGAGGCAGAAAAGGTCCGTAATGATGCTGCAAAAGCACAAGAGGAAGTAAAGCAGCAACTCGATGCATCGCGCCAATCTAACCAGGAAATGATGCAGCAGGCCCGTGAAGCAGCAGATAGGTTTAGAGAAGAAGAAATCGCTAAAGCGCGAACTGAGAGCGAAGCATTTCTTGAACGTGCCCGACAGCAGATTCAAAGGGAGCAAGATTCTGCTGTCGAGGGCATAAGAGCCCAATTCGCTGATTTGGCCATAACTGCAGCTGAACAGGTGATTGACCGCTCCTTAGATCGCAATGCGCATCAGGATCTTATCCAAAAAGTTCTAAGTGACCAAAATAGTAAATAAGCATAGCGGGGAATTATTATGCCGGGTCGAAAACCGCCCACGCCGAGACGGTATGCTCAAGCTATCTTTCAGTTGGCGCTTGAGAAAGGGGAACTGGAAGAGTGGCGTCGCGCAATTGAAGAGATGACAAGCGCAGTGAGTGGGGAAGAAACGATAAATTTACTTGAGGCTCCGAATCTCTCGGCTAAAGAAAAACAAGATGTTATTAGGAAGGTGTTTCCTAATCTCTCAGATCTTGCAGTAAATTTTCTGGCTTTACTTGCGGAGCATCGAGGAATCGGCTTATTACCACGGGTACAGGAATCCTTACAGCAAATGTTCGATGACCATCAAGGGATTGTCAGAGCAACAGTCACTACAGCGGTCAGCTTATCGGATGATGAAAAAAAAGAGATTCAATCAAACTTGATGAAAAATTGGGACCGTGAAGTGGCCTTGGATCACCAGATCGACCCAAGGATTGTAGGCGGGATGATCATCCGAATTGGTGATAAAGTAATTGATGGGAGCACGAAAGGGCGGTTGGTCGCCCTGAGATTAAGCCTCCAAGGATGAACGAAATTTTTCGAACATATAAATTTGACTGGAGCCCCTAGTCTCGAAGGAGGGAAATAATGACCTTGAGCGGACAGGATATAGCGGCGGTAATAAAACAACAAATCGAAGGGTTTGGGAACCAGGTGACAACCGCCGACGTAGGAAGTGTAGTAGAGGTTGCTGATGGAGTCGCTCGAATTCATGGGCTGAGCTCCTGCAGATCCACGGAGCTAGTGGAATTTAAGGATAATCTTTTTGGGATTGCCCTTAATTTGGAAGAAGACAGTGTGGGAGCGGTTATTTTAGGGTCTGACCGAGCTGTGAAAGAAGGAGACGAAGTAAAAACTACCGGCCGAATAGTGGAAGTTCCGGTTGGTTCTGAATTGCTTGGACGAGTTGTTGACCCTCTAGGGAGACCCTTAGACGGGAAGGGGGCTATTCAAACGAGTAAAACACGTCCCGTCGAACGCGTCGCACCTGACGTTACAACACGGAAGGCGGTCGACACTCCAGTCCAAACTGGGATCAAAGCTATAGACGCCATGATCCCTATCGGCCGAGGTCAAAGAGAATTGATAATTGGGGACAGGTCAACGGGGAAGACAGCAATCTGCCTTGACACCATCATCAATCAAAAAGGGAAAGATTTACTCTGCATCTATGTGGCTATAGGCCAAAAAGCCGTTAAAGTAGCTCAGGCTGTAGAAGTCCTCGAGCGTTTTGGAGCAATGGAACATACCATCGTTGTGGTAGCTAACGCATCAGACTCTGCTGCTCTTCAATATCTAGCTCCGTACTCTGGATGTACTATGGGCGAGGAATTTATGGAGCAGGGCAAAGAAGCTTTAGTTATTTATGATGACCTAAGTAAACATGCTTGGGCCTACCGGCAGATGTCTTTGCTCCTTCATCGGCCGGCCGGAAGAGAAGCCTATCCTGGCGATGTTTTTTACCTCCATAGCAGGTTGTTAGAAAGATCCGCCAAAGTGGATGAAGAGAATGGGGGAGGATCCCTGACAGCATTGCCCATCATTGAAACCCTAGCTGGAGACGTATCTGCATATGTTCCAACTAATGTTATTTCAATTACAGACGGACAAATTTACTTGGAATCGGATCTCTTCAACGCAGGTCAACGTCCTGCCGTGAACGTAGGGTTATCCGTTTCGAGAGTTGGGGGTTCTGCACAGACGAGAGCCATGCGGCGAGTTGCTGGACGCCTGAGACTTGATTTGGCTCAATATCGAGAATTAGCCACCTTCGCACAATTGGGAGCGGCAGATTTAGACGCCGCTACAAGGCGACAACTTGAAAGGGGACAAAGAACTGTTGAGGTTTTGAAACAAGGACAGTATGTTCCTCAAGCGGTTGAAGAACAGGTGATGATAATTTATGCGGCAACGAATGGCTATTTGGACGAAATCCCTGTAGACCAAGCAAGCCGTTGGGAAGAAGAATTTCATAGGTTTATGAGAGCGAGTCATCCTGAAATTGGGCAAAAAATAGTGGAAACGAGACTGCTGGAAGAAGATACCGAAACCGCTCTTTCTGAAGCTATTTCAGAATTCCAAAGGCAGTTTGGTCCCTAAATTAACAATAATTGGTTTCCTACAAATTCTTTTTAAGAAGGCACAAGGAAAATGCCTAGTGTACGTCAAATAAGACGACGGATCCGAAGCGTAGAGAACACGGGAAAGTTAACAAAAGCCATGGAAATGGTAGCCGCGGCGAAAATGCGTCGCGCTCAAACGGACGTTCTGGCTGCAAGGCCGTACGCTTCCAAAATGGAGGATTTGTTGGCTCATTTGGCTGCTATGGCTCTTACGGATTCTTCCGAGCTTCATCCACTTCTTCAAACGCGTCCGGTGAAAAAGATAGCAATCATTCAAATTACTCCGGATAGAGGAATGTGCGGAGGTTTGGTTGCTAATATAAATAGACGTACTGGGTCGTTCATTGTGGAGCAAGAAGTTCCTGCGACAATTGTCACCGTCGGGAATAAAGGACGGGACTTCATGGCCAGAACTTCGAGAGAATTACGAGCAAGTTTCGATGGACTTGGGGACAGGCCTAAATTGATTGACACTACGGCTGTCTCTCGGATTGTTGTTGAAGATTTCAGCAACGGGGAATGTGACGCTGCTTTCTTAGCCTATACAGAATTCGTTAATACGGTGGTTCAACGACCCGTGATAAAGCAATTATTGCCAGTCGAGCCAGCTGAACTTTCTGCGACTGAAATGTCTGGGTATATCTATGAGCCGCGACAGGTTGAATTAATGGGGAGCCTACTTCCCCGGATTGTTGAGATGCAGGTATTTTCGTCAATTCTTGAGAGTAATGCTAGTGAACAATCTGCAAGAATGATGGCGATGCGTAACGCCACTGATAGTGCCAACGACTTGGTTAAAGAACTAACATTACAAGCAAACAAAGCCCGCCAAGCTACAATCACCGGAGAACTTCTGGACATCATTGGCGGTTCAATGACATTTGAAAACTAGGGCGAGAGTACAGGAGGTTTATTATGGCCAAAGGTTCATCTGGACAAGTAGTACAGGTTATTAGCACAGTTGTAGATGTGGAATTCCCAGACGGAGAACTTCCAGAGGTTCTAAATGCCTTAGATCTCGAATTGGACGGCGAACCGTTAGTACTTGAGGTTGCGCAACATCTCGGGAATAGCTGGGTTAGATGTCTAGCTCTAGGGCCTACTGAAGGGCTGAGCCGTGGGACAAAAGCAATAGATTCAGGAGCACCTGTAGCTGTTCCCGTTGGCCGAGAGTGTTTAGGTAGATTATTTAATGTCTTAGGGGAACCGTTAGACGGCTTGGGAGATGTGAAGGCTGCTGAACGGTGGCCGATCCACAGAGCTGCTCCTTCTTTCCAAGAGCAGGTCGGCACCTCCCAAATGTTGGAAACAGGAATCAAAGTTGTAGACCTTATCTGCCCGTTTGCACGAGGAGGAAAAGTTGGTGCGATGGGAGGTGCAGGTGTTGGTAAAACAGTTGTCATCATGGAATTAATTAATAACATTGCTAAACAACATGGAGGCTTCTCAGTCTTTGCGGGGGTAGGAGAGAGATCTAGAGAAGGGAATGACCTTTGGAATGAAATGAAAGAATCAGGAGTGATGGATAAAACCATCTTAGTTTTTGGCCAAATGAACGAACCCCCTGGAGTCAGAGCGAGGATAGCTTTAACTGGCTTGACCATGGCTGAACAATTCAGGGATGAAGAAGGTCAGGATGTCCTTTTATTTATAGACAATGTTTACCGATATATTCTAGCGGGGATGGAGGTGTCTTCTTTGCTGGGAAGGATGCCATCTGCTGTCGGTTATCAGCCAACGCTTTCAACTGATATGGGAGCCTTGGAAGAGCGTATAACCACCACATCGAAAGGGTCCATTACCTCATTCCAGGCAGTATATGTTCCCGCTGATGACTATACTGACCCTGGAATTGTAGCTACTTTCGGACATCTAGACGGGGTTGTCGCTTTGGAACGGTCGATAGCAGAACAGGGTATATACCCTGCAGTAGACACTCTTACTTCCACATCGAGGCTCCTGGATCCTCAGGTTGTTGGTGAGGAACATTACCAAGTGGCCAGGAATGTCCAAACCGTTCTTCAGCGGTACAAGGATTTACAAGATATTATCGCTATCTTAGGAGTTGAGGAACTGGCAGAGGAAGATAAATTGCTAGTGGGGCGAGCCCGAAAAATCCAAAGATTTTTTTCCCAACCATTCTCGGTAGCTGAACAATTCACTGGTCGCGAAGGAAGATATGTTTCAATTGCGGATACTGTCCGAGGGTTCAAGGAAATATTGGAAGGAACCCACGACGAACTCCCCGAGCAAGCTTTTTACATGGTGGGGGGTATAGAGGAAGTTGTGGAGCAGGCCGCGCGTCTTGCTGAATAAATAGAGGTAACCTAATGGCTGTCATGAAATTAGAAATAATTACAGCTGAAAAGCAGCTCTTTTCTGGTGAAGCTGAACAAGTCATCGCGCCCGGTGGCGAAGGAGAGTTGGGGATTCTCGCCCATCATGCGCCTCTTCTTACTTCCTTAAAAGCTGGCGAGCTTAGGGTTATAAATGACAATGTGAGCGAGTATTTTGTAATAGCAGGTGGATTCATGGAGGTTTTGGCCAATCAAGTCACGGTTCTGGCTGATGCGGCTGAACGGGTAGACGAAATAGATGAAGAGAGAGCCCAAGCTGCTATAGCTAGGGCGCAGGAGCGTATAGCCGCTCAAGAGGACACAGTTGACCTTGAAAGAGCGCTAAGTTCCTTACGTAGAGCAGAAATAAGAGTCCAGGTGGCAAAAAGAAGGAAATCCAGAGCAAATCAACGGCCATTATCAGAGGCTTAGGGAATTACGATACCGCTTACTGTTTTTTTCTCTTATTTCGCTTTGTTCGACCGCAAATAATAAGTCATTGATTGAAGGATCAAGACTGGGTCTATACTTCGAATTTTTACCAAATCCGGGACGAATGGCGCGATTGGTGCATAATTCATAATTGATTTTATGCCACAACTTACTAATTGATTTACAACCTCAACCGCATCCGCTGCTGGCACAGCCACGATTGCTATTTTTATGTCTTTCTCTCTTATAACTGAATTTAATTCAGCCATAGGCTGTACAATCAGTCCACCTATACTTTGGCCGACTTGTCGACTATCCGCATCGAAAGCAGCGACTATACGAAGGCCTTCAGGTGAAAATCCTGGATAGCTGATTATGGCTCGCCCTAGCCGCCCTACACCAACGACCAGTATGTTCCATTGTTGGTCCAAACCAAGAATTTGCCGTAATTCTTCTAGTAAATACCGAACATTATAGCCACGACCTTGTTTCCCAAAACGCCCGAAATAACTGAGGTCTTTACGAATTTGAGCTGGAGTAACATGGAGAATTTGACCTAGTGTATGGGAACTGACTATTTCGGTTCCTTGGTGGTGAACATCCGTAAGGCCACGGACGTATTGAGGTAACCGGTTAACCACGACCTCTGGAACATCCACATTGGTCCCTTTCTAACTGCTATCTCACGAGAGCAAATTAGCTACTGGGCAGACGGACTCGTGACGGTGTTTTTAGATTTTCAGAGCGATTTTAATAATTTCTAGGGCTATAGGCTCATAATATTTGCTACCTTAATTGCCGTCAAGGTTTTCCAAACACCCAACATAATCATCTTTCCCCATAGGATAATCTATGATTCAATATCTTCGTTGTGAAATTAGAAACTAAATCTGCTTGAATATTGTTTTAAAGGAAAATGTTTAAGAATGAACTATTCTAAAGCGCTAGATAGATTGTTTACCTTGGTTAATACTGAGGGGATAACTTTAGGTGCTCCAAAAACAGCTCAGCCCCGATTTGACCTTTCTCGAATGGAAACCATTTTGAGTCGCTTAGGTAATCCACATACCCAACGGAAAACTGTTCATGTCACCGGAACTAAGGGCAAAGGAAGTACGGCTGCAATGGTGACCAGTGTACTTTCAGCAATGGATTGTTCCGTAGGATTCTTTTCGTCTCCCCATTTACATACATTCAGAGAAAGAATACGGAAAGGGTTGGACCCGATTTCTGAAATGGAATTTACTTCAATTGTGGAGATGATTTGGCCGGTAATAGATGAGATCAACAGAGAGGGAATTCACGGTAGAATTACCTTATTCGAAGTCCTAACAGCAATGGCGTTCACTTGTTTTTCTGAAAATAAATTTGATTATCAAGTGATGGAGGTTGGACTTGGAGGAACGCTTGATGCAACAAATGTGGTTCAAGGAACTAATATCTGTGTTCTCACTTCGATTTCATTGGACCATACAAATATTCTTGGGGATACAGTTGGGAAAATAGCTCGAGATAAGGCAGGAATTATCAAGCCAGGAGCAGTGGTAGTTACTGCTCCGCAGGATCCGGAGGTGATTGAAATTCTGGAGGAAGCTTGTTTTGCCATGCAAGCACGGTTGGTAAAGATAGGCCAAGATTACTGCTGGGAACCGGGTAAATATGATCTGAAGGGACAAGAGCTCACAATTACTGGGCCCTCTGGATCCACTAAACTATGGATCCCTCTCTTGGGAAAACATCAATTAGAAAATGCTTGCTGCGCCTTTGCGGCCCTCGAATCTATAAACTCGGATATTTCTTTTGAGAAAACATTTTCCATTACCAAAGGATTCAAAGAAGTATCTTGGCCAGGACGCATGGAGGTCTTAAGGGAAAACCCCTTGATTATCGCTGACGGGGCTCACAATCCCTATTCCATGAAGACACTGGCAAATGAAATAAAATTTCAATTTCCAGCTACTAGGTGTATTCTAGTAGTCGGTTTTTCTCGTGGGCATGATTTTGAAGGCATGGTCCACGAATTGAGAACCTTGGAACCTGAACTTGTAATTGCTACTCAATCTCGGAATTCCCGAAGTATTGGAACTGAAGAAATCACCGATTTAGGGGAAACCAACAGATTAAAATTATTTAGTATGGATAGTGTCTTAAAGGGAGTGGAAAAAGCAATTTCAATCTCTGAGCCAAACGATTTGATTCTTATTACGGGATCCCTTTTTGTAGTAGCTGAAGCTAGGGAATTCCTACTCAATATTGCTCCTGAACTGTATCCAGGGATAGATCGATAAAATTAGGCAAGGAAGTGAGAATTCATTATGAATGAACGTAAGAGGGTTGTCGTTACTGGTTTGGGAGCAATGACCCCTCTTGATGAAACTGTAGATGGGTATTGGGATAGCCTTCTCAATGGGAAATCAGGGATTGCTAGAATGACGCTTTGTGATCCTTCTGGGTACCCATGCCATGTTGCAGGGGAAGTAACTGAATTCGACCCTTCTAATTATATGGATTCAAAAGAGGCAAGGCGGATGGCACGGTTTAGCCAATTGGTGGTAGCCGCATCGTTTAACGCTCTTTCAGATTCTGGAATTGATGTGACTAAAGAGGATTCCAATCGGCTTGGGGTTGTATTGGGGAACGGCATCGGTGGCCTTCCCGACACAGAGGAACAGTGTGAGGTAATGAACAATAAAGGTGGGATGCGGGTATCTCCCTTCTTCATCCCAATGATCTTGCCAAATATGGCTGCGGCTAATGTAAGTAGACTTATTGGATTAAGGGGTTATTCCTCTACAGTGATAACGGCTTGTGCAGCAGGGACTCAGGGTATCGGTGAAGGATTTGAAGTTATCCGACGTGGCCTTGCCGATGTTGTTTTTAGCGGAGGAACTGAAGCAGGGATCACAAAGTTGGCGCTTTCGGGATTTTCGGTGATTAGAGCGTTAACTTCACGTAATGAGAATCCTGAAAAAGCTAGTAGCCCGTTTGATATAAAACGGGATGGCTTTGTTCCTGCGGAAGGAGCGGGTGTCCTTATTTTAGAGGAACTGCAACACGCAAAACAAAGAGACGCAAGAATTTATGCTGAAATTGTTGGGTACGGGGTATCTTCTGACGCCTTTCATCAGGTACAACCACAAGATGAAGGACAAGGGGCCTCCAGAGCAATTGTGACAGCAATTTGTGACGCTGGCATTAACCCAACAGACATCGATTATATAAATGCTCATGGAACTTCTACTCCGCTAAATGACGCCGCTGAGACATTAGCCATCAAAGCAGCCTTGGGCGATCATGCTTATAATGTTCCTATTAGCTCAACCAAATCGATGATCGGGCACGCCATGGGCGCTTCTGGTGCCGTTGAAGCTGTGGCGGTAGTTAAAACTATCCAGACGGGGAAAATCCATCCAACAATCAATCTTGAAGATCCTGATCCCGGGTGTGATCTCGATTATGTTCCAAACCAACAGCGAATTTGCGACGTGAACTTTGCGGTCACTAATAGCTTTGGGTTTGGTGGTCAAAACGCCTGTCTAATTTTCAAAAAATTTCATGATTGATTTGCTTGGTGTTTTAGGCTCAAAGTTTTCGCTGGCGTGTCTCTTCCTACGTTGATGTCAGTTGATAGCGTGTGTCCCTTGGTTTTGCTTGACACAATCTTTTCCTCTACGTATAATTCAGCCATCGTGAGTGAAACCCCCTTTCCAACGCTATAGATTTGGCGTTGTTTTGCTTGGCTCCCATGCAAATCCAAGAGCCTAAAGGGATGGTATAGAAGTAGACTTTTCCCCCCTGATGGGCCCACAGGTATGTATGATTTTATGTTGAAATCCCCTCTACCAAAATATGGCGGTGTTTTATGACGAAGTACATCTTTGTCACGGGTGGAGTTGTCAGTTCTGTTGGTAAGGGCGTCACAGTCGCCTCAATTGGTCAAATACTTAAAAGCAGTGGATTCCAAGTGTCAGTGCAGAAATTAGACCCTTACCTTAATGTGGACCCCGGAACTATGTCACCCTATCAGCATGGCGAGGTTTTCGTTACTTCTGATGGCTGCGAAACTGACATGGATCTTGGTCACTATGAACGCTTTATCGATATCGAGTTATCTCGCAGTTCAAATGTTACTGCAGGACAAGTTTATAGCGATGTTATCGCAAAGGAACGAAAAGGCGAATTTTTGGGGGGTACTATTCAGTCAGTTCCACATGTGACTAACATAATAAAAGATCGTATTAAAGTGTTGGCCGAAGAATCTTCAGCAGACGTTGTAGTCGTAGAGGTAGGTGGGACAGTTGGCGACATTGAGGGGCAGCCTTTCCTAGAAGGTATACGCCAAATGCGAAATGATGTTGGCCGTGACAACGTTTATTATATACATGTAACCTTACTTCCTTATATTTCAACCACGGGCGAACTTAAAACAAAGCCTACTCAGCAGAGTGTTCGGGAACTAAGGGGAATAGGGATCCAGCCGGATTGCATAATTTGCCGTAGTGATTACCCGGTCCCCGATGATATCAAATCCAAAATCGCTTTCTTCTGTGATGTGAGAAATGAAGCCGTTATCCCCTTAGAAACAGCCCCCACTGTCTACGAGGTTCCTTTAGTTTTGTACGAGGCAGGACTGGGCGATCTTGTTATAGAGGCTCTTGGGTTGCCAAAGCACAAAACTAATTTGAATGAATGGGAGATTTTGGTTGAACGAGTCAAAGAACCCAAAAAACCGTTGTCGGTTGCAGTAGTTGGGAAATATGCCGATCTGCCAGATGCTTACATCTCTGTTAAGGAATCATTACATCATGCCGGCATTTATCATGACCGCGATGTCGAACTTATATGGGTGCCTTCGGAGGAATTAGAAACATATGGCGCCGATTATTTTCTAAATTCTGCATGTGGGATTGTTGTTCCTGGAGGCTTTGGCCCACGCGGGATTCAGGGAATGATTCTTGCGGCACAATACGCCAGAGAAAAAGGCCTGCCATACTTAGGGCTCTGCCTTGGAATGCAGGTGATGGTCGTTGAAACTGCTCGAAACCGCTTGGGCCTTACAAAAGCCCACTCAACAGAATTTGACCCCGATACACCAGATCCTATCCTTGATCTTATGAATGACCAACGAAATGTGACTAGTATGGGTGGAACCATGCGCCTTGGAATTTACCCATGCGTTCTTATGGAGGGGACAATTGCTCGGTCTGCCTATGGAACCAACAAAATTTTTGAGCGACACCGACACCGATTTGAACTCAATAATGCTTATCGGGAAGCGCTGGAAGAGGGGGGATTACGTTTCAGTGGTTTATCCCCTGACCAAAACTTGGTTGAGATCGCCGAAGTAGTCGACCACCCATTCATGTTAGGAACACAATTTCACCCCGAATTTTTATCGCGTCCCAATCGTCCTCATCCTCTCTTCCAAGCGTTTATAAATACTGCAAAGGAAATAATTCGAGAAGGCGGTCAGGCCCCGTTGCCTTTTAACGCAGGAAACAAGGGATAACTTAATGCTTCGAACTGATAATTCCCCACCTAAAGGTATAGAGGAGGTTATTGATGCGTTTATTTCTTGACACTGCGAATATAGGTGAAATTGAGCAAGGTGTCAGGCTAGGTGTGATTAGTGGTGTGACGACAAATCCTTCTCTTGCTGCAAAAGAAGGAATAGGGGACTTGGGAAGTTATAAAAATGCAATTCTTCAAATTGTTGAAATTCTTCCCGAAAATTCTTCCATTTCTGTTGAAGTAACCGCTCAGGATAGTCAAGAGATGATAAATCAATCTAGGGAAATTGCGACATGGCATCCTTCTGTCATTGTTAAACTTCCAAGTACAATCGATGGGTTTCACGCGATGGCGGTGATAACACAAGAAGGGATTCCCATAAACCAAACTCTGTGTTTCTCGGTCAACCAAGCCCTATTGGGAGCCCAATTAGGGGTAACCTATGTAAGCCCATTTGTGGGTCGTCTAGATGATGAAGGGCATCAGGGAATGGATTTGGTAGCTGATTTGGTGTCAACATTCAGAAACTATCCGATTGAAACACAGATCCTTGCCGCAAGCATCCGTCACCCCCTTCATTGTGTCCAGGCGGCCAAAGTTGGGGCTCATATAGCTTCGGTTCCATTTAAAGTGCTGATGCAAATGACCCACCATCCTTTGACCGATGCAGGAAATGCAATTTTTAACCGTGATTGGGATAAAGTGTCTCCCGTCAAGGCTTAACTAACGATTCATCTAAAAATTTTGTAATCGCAAATATGGAGAGTTGTCTATGACTACAGAGCGAGGATTCAGTCTTTCAGACCTTGATAACATGAAAGACGGGGACTTATTAAAATTAGCCCAAGACTTAGATATCGAAAATGGCAACAACAGGAATGATCTGGTCTTCGGCATCCTTTCGGCGTATGCACAAAAACAAGGATATGTTTTGGCCCGGGGCCTTTTGGAAATAATGAGTGATGGGTATGGATTTTTACGACATAATGGTCTTCGCTCAGGGCCAGGAGATGTTTATATTTCCCAATCTCAAATTCGCCGATTCTTACTGAGAACCGGTGACCAAATTACTGGCCAGGTACGACCTCCGAAAGATGGTGAACGTTACTTTGGGTTGATCAGAGTTGAAGCGGTTAATGACCTAGATCCGGAACAAGCTAGAAACCGGCCGCATTTTGACAGCTTAGTTCCCATCTATCCAGAAAAACAATTGGTGCTTGAGGACAATCCTGCTAATTTATCTCAACGGTTGGTGGATCTGGTTTCTCCACTTGGCCATGGACAGCGAGCCCTAATTGTATCCCCCCCTAAGGCCGGAAAAACTTTTCTTCTTAAGCATATCGCCGCAGGTATATCCGCTAACCAGCCGGACGTTCATGTGATGGTAGTCCTAGCAGGAGAACGTCCCGAAGAAGTTACTGATATGCAGCGTTCTGTCAAAGGGGAGGTTTTTAGTTCTACCTTCGATGATCCTGTAGAGGATCATTGTAGGATTGGAGAGTTATCCCTTGAACGAGCAAAGCGTTTGGTTGAGGGAGGGAAACATGTAGTGATACTTCTGGATAGTCTTACACGTTTGGTTCGGGCGTATAACCTTGCCTTACCATCGAGCGGTAGAACGTTATCCGGGGGGGTTGATCCAGGGGCTTTATATCCCCCAAAGCGGTTTTTCGGAGCTGCTCGAAACACTGAGGAGGGTGGGAGCCTAACGATCGTTGCTTCTTGTCTGGTCGATACGGGTAGCCGTATGGATGATGTGATATATGAAGAATTCAAGGGTACAGGTAACTGCGAAGTTCAGCTAGATAGAAGGCTTGCCGAACGACGACTATTTCCTGCCATCGATATCCAGAGAAGTAGTACCCGACATGAGGAGCTTATTTTAGATGAAGATACCTTAAAACAGGTTTGGCTTCTCAGGCGGATGATAAATATGGCTTCTACGACAGGGGGTATGAATAACGAGGACGCTACAGAGCGAATCCTTGACCTCATTCGTAAATCTAAGAAGAACTCGGAATTTTTAGTGGCTTTGAACAAACCTTAAATGCAATTCAGTTAGAAATTATGACCTCGCCCACAAATAATTTTCGCTTTCCTTTTCCGTGTTTGATCTCTGCGCAAGGCTTTCTTTTTTCGCAAAGATCGGTCTTAAGAGTCTATACTTAGTGAAAATACGGGTCATACAAGCAGTCCCGCCCCCCGAAAAACCTTGACACTTTAGGTATATTCCGTTACTCTGCCAATTGGCTAAGATAGATTGCACTGGTCTACTTGAGCAGGGTTCGATAAACAGAACCCGTGGTTCCTCTGGATTTCCACACCTGGGAATTGTATGGAACTTTTTCAAGGATACGATCGTTATGAATGGCAAGTGCTCCTTTTGGGGGGCAGGCGATCTGTGTTTGGAAACCGCTTAGTGCGTAACCTACATATAGGAGGATAGGATGAAGGCCAGACTCGCTCAGTTTGCGGCAGGGTTCCTTGCTCTAGCAGTACTGCTAGGTGGTATTGGAATTTTGTCGAAAGATACGGCTAATGCCGGTCTCACCCTTACCGTGAGTTCCAAGTACGCGGTTAAGGACGGTACCTTTACAGTAACCATCGTAGACACCGAAACTTCCGGTGTATCGAATGGTACTGCTTCTTCGCCAACAACCGTAAACGTGACGGTGAAGAACAAGAATCGCAACATAACTGCTACCATGACACCGAAAGATGCCAGCGACTCCGATGCTAGCACCTTCACCATGACGGTGACAGTAAAGGAAGTTGCGGCAGCTGTTGTTACCTCAGGGTCTGAGGTAATTCCTGGTTTTGAGGGTGATGAAATTGAAGTCATCTACTCACCCTTCAGTAGAACGGTACTTGTTGATAATATAAACCCAACTATTAGTGCCTCCACGCCATCGAAAGGCGCGGTAAGCAAGGTTGGGAGTATTACCTTCTCGGCCGACATTACCGACACTGGTTCTGGGTTCAATGCTACGAAATCTAAGATTGATGATTTCAGTGCTACCCACGGGAAACTCAGTGTGACGGTATTAGGCGCCGCAATCAGTGGATCTGATCTCGAGTACACGGCTATAGATGATGGATGGAACATTTCTTATAGCGTCAGCCTGGGTTCTTCCGGGGCTGATGTTGCCATTCCTTGGTCCATTGTAGCTATAGATCGAGCAGGCAACACGAAGACTCTGGCTCGAACCGCCACTGCAGATCAACTCCGCGTTGACGGGAAGAAGCCAGCCTTGAAGTCTTCCTTCGTACGAACCGAAGGTGCTGCGAACGTGACAATCACTACGAGAACTGGCGCCAAGTGGGATCCCACCAAGCTTGGTGTGGCTGATCCGACTGATAGTGGCGCTTACGCTGGGAACCGAGCCAAGTTCGGTGCCTATCGAAAGAACGTTCTCGCTTCCTTCGAAGAAGCTGGCGGTCTTGATGCTGGAACTATCGAACCGGCTGACTTCACGGTCGCTGGCTCTACCGTTACCGGAGTGACCGTTGTAGACATCCTGGAGGATAGCGAAACCGCTCCTTCTTCTACAGCACGAAGGGCACAAGAGGTATTCCTGACTCTCTCTGATGACCTTGCTTCGGATGCCAAACCGAAGGTGTCAATTGTCGGGACTGTCAAGGACGTTGCTGGAAACTCCGCTGATACTGCCACGGTCAAGGCAGCAGACGGAATTCCTCCGAAGTTCACACTAAGCATGAACAGGGATTTCCATAAGAAAGATGCTACCGTAACCGTTACGACTGATGAGACCTTACTCGCAGCCCCAACTATTACGGTAACCAAGCAAACTGCAACCACTGGAACCACGGCCGCCCATGCCGGAGCCGTAACCGTTGGTAGCACGACTGCTACAGGTTCCAAGACCTACACGTCCAAGATTACGATCGGGACTGCTGCGGCCAAACTGAATGTGACCGTTTCGGGTAACGACGTGTTGAGTAATACTGGAACGGGTGGGAAATCAAGCTCCATTGATTCCAAGGCAACCACATTCCAGTTGGACAACATTTTGAATGATGGTGAAACACCACAATTCACGGTTGCTGGTCAAGGAGTTCAAAACGCAAAAGAGTTGGCGTCGGACGGGACAATGACTTCCACCGAAGCCAAGATTGAAGCCGTCAGCCCACTGTTAGTGACGGTCGCATTTGATAAGAGTTGCGACGACACCAATGGTTGTGAGGCTGGGGGTGAAAAGACCGAGTACTCTGGGGACACCAAGAAGACTGTCACTATTGATAAGACCACAGTCAAATCGGTTGACTCAGACGGG
>CAZTCW010000048.1:0-2138 GCA_964612825.1 uncultured Dehalococcoidia bacterium
GGACGAAGATCCTGGGATTAATTTCTACTCGAATCTACCTGGGACGCCGGTATACGACGTTCCGGTGGGAGCGGCAGTGGAAGTAGTCTTTGAAGAAGTTGCTCCGGGACAGTTAATCCATGAATGGCAAGTGGTCGGATAACCGACCCTTACTACAAGTTCTTACAAAGAAAGGAAGAGAAATGACTACAGAAAACTCAGATATTTTCAAACCACAGGATCCCAAATCGTGGAGAAGGGACAAGCCTGGTTTAGGAGTATGGGAACACAGAGGAAAGGTCGCGGTAGTTGGATTGGGTCATTCCGTCGTGGATAGGCGCTGGGATGAAGTCAATCTTGATACTTCCTTAGGTGCCTATAGTATTTTGGCTTGCCAAAAAGCCATGGATGATGCTGGGGTCACTAAGGAACAGGTAGATGGGATTTTGATCTGCCAGGAAACCGTCGCTGGTGCGGTCGGAGGAGTTGCTTCCAATTGGGCTCCGCGGCCATTTTTTGATCCGCCTTACGATTCTGAATGGGGTCTTACTAGAGTAAAGGCCTCATGGCTTATTCAAACGATGGGATTCCCGAACATAAAATACGCACCTGATTGCAATCTCATGCCTGGGGAAATGATGGGACAGGCTGTTCAGGCTGTTGGTGACGGTTTGTGTACCACTTGCCTCGTGATCTACCCATCAGGGAATCTTTCTGGACGTTATCGCCGGGGAGGGGATAATGCCAAGGACACTGCCGAAGGCGGCAGAGCGTTTACCGTTCCGTGGGGAAACCATGGCGGGAATGATTTCATTAATGTATTTCCATTCCAGCAGTATTGCTATAAGTATAATAGCAATCCAGATAGAGTTGCCCCCTTCGTTATTAACCAGCATAAGAATGGTCGAATGACAGATTGGGGATTTTATACAAATAATGAAAATTACATCATTACTCCTGACGATTATGTAACCTCCCGATACATATTACGACCATTACGATTATGGGATTGTGATCGGCCAGTAAATGCGTCAGCTGCTTGGTTAGTGACGACCTCGGAACGTGCTCAAGATATGAAGCAAAATCCGGTTTACGTTCTCAACCATGCCGAACCTGTTTATCCACCCCGGAGCACTCAGCCTGTTCTGGATGATTTGGAATCGGCGACGGAAATCGCGGCGGAAATCGTTCTTGAGGGTTCAGGATTAGGACGAGATGAAGTTGATATCTTCAATCCATATGATGGATACTCTTACATGACTCAATTCTGGCTAGAAGCTTTCCGTTGGCATGGTGTGAAACGGGGAGAGGCTCATGATTTTTACCAGGGGGATATTTCAGTTCATGGCTCCCATCCATTTAATTCTGGTGGCGGTAACTTGGGATGTGGAAGAACCCGGACTGCACACTGTACCGATAGCATCGAACAATTAAGAGGAACAGCTGGCGAACGTCAGGTAAAGATCAAGGCCGAGACGGCTATATGGGGAATTGCCCCACCTCTGGGTGGCGGGTGGCTTACCTTCGGTAAGACCCCAAATTAACGAACTCATCACTGGGATTGATATGTGGAAGAAGGAAGATCGACCCAGGGAACTTCTTTCATGCGGAAGAACGTGCGAGATTCTGTCAGAACGATGGCTCTTAGGAATATTTTCCCCCTTGGGTGGAATAATATGTTTCTCGGACGAAATTTCGACCAATTGCCCGGTGGTGCAGCGGTAGCACAGGGGACTTTGAATCCCCTGACCTAGGTTCGAGTCCTAGCCGGGCAGCCAAGAAAGAAAAACAAAAGACCCCTTTTATGGGGTCTTTTGTTTTTCTTTGGTTAAAACCTGATACCTATCTTATTTAGGTTGAAATTTTGTGGCATATACTAAGGAATCTGAGATAGATTAGAGTCATAATTTGCAGCGTTTGCGCGAGTATTATGTTTAGGACGAATAAAATAAAAATCCCTAAGCTCATCAATGTTTAAGATTTCTGAATGGGTCCTGCAATCGAGACATTCCACAACAATCCCACCATCGATGTTGTCCTTGCTGAGATTTGCTAATGAATTTATTTGCCACTCAGAAATGGGTTGTTTCCTCGGGGAGAAATGATTTTGGCCTCGTTTTGTTAATTTAGAGGGAGTTGGGGATTCGATAATTTCAGTA
>CAZTCW010000049.1:0-51550 GCA_964612825.1 uncultured Dehalococcoidia bacterium
AAAATAGAGAGTTGCTGATTCCATTAGAAAATAAAACAGGTAACGGTGATATCTTACTCCGGCTTCTTTTGGATTCCCTTTCCGTATCTGGCAATCGGATCATTGGGCAAATAGAGACATTCTCGATTGAATTCAAAGATATTTCAGTGAATTTAGAAATTATTGAACAAGGAATTGGAACGATTAACTTTGAAGGAAAAATGGTCCCGGAATCTCTTCCCATTGGCTCGTCAATTCAAATAAAGGCCACTAAAAACTTGGACCCTATATTAAGGGAAAACCTAAACCGCTCCCTGTCTGGTTCCGGGAATCAAATTGGTGCTCTGGCCCTTGGAATTGACCTCGTGACAAAGGAAACTGAACAACCTCTGAGTTTAAAATCAGGCTCACTTCAATTTGCGATTAATTCATCTTGGGTTGAAAGATTTAGTGAGGAATCTTCCATTAAAGTGGTTGTAGTAAATCCTTCTTATCCTGAGCTTCTGAATGTAAAGAAGATTGAGTTTGACCATGAAAACCGAGTAGTGTTTGGAACGACAGTTCATTCGGGTACTTCTAAATTTAGAATTGTCACACTGACACACCCTAGTTTTCTTGGAAAGGAAGTTGTGGGGTCTATTAGATTCAATCCTCAGGCTGGGGCTCCCGGTGACGTCATCGAAATAATTGGCGGTCTAATAGATGAAAGTAAAGGAATGGGGCAGATTCCCGTATCCCTTTACAAAGGAAACCAATTAATTCGTACAAAAATGATTAATTCTGGAAATGATGCTTCTGAAACCATCCGGTTTTTCCTGGAATTAACACAGGAAGGAAACTATTCAATAGGGTTAAATGGAACCAGCGAACAACTGTTAATTGCTCCCCCATTGGATGCTGATGACGTATTAATAACTGCGGTAGTTCCATCGGCCTCAACGGTCCAAGCGGGATCCCCCCTGACACTTTCAATTTCTGTTTCAAATCAAGGGGATGAAACAGGCCTCGCGTTACCGATGCTAACGATAAATAATGCTCAGGCGAGAATCACACCTGTTGTTTTAGAGCCTGGGGAATCTAAGATAGTAACAACCCAAATCATCCTTGGCGAGCCGGGTTCCTATTGGTTTGTTGTTGGGAAATTGGGAGTTTCTGTAGATGTTTTTCCTCCCTCCCAGGAGGATGTATTTTCTATTGATGAAGTAAAAATTCACCCTAAGGTGTTGGACCCGGGGGAGACGGCAATCCTTCAAATGGAGTTGACCAATTCTGGCTATGTTGAGTCAGAATTTTCAGGACAAGGTACCATTGGGCCTAATAAATTTTCGGTTGGTCCAATTTCTGTTCCTGCTCTTACAACGATATTGGTTCGTAAGGAACTAATTGTTTTTGAATCTGGTATCCAGAAAGGAAATCTTGATGGCCATGCATTTCAAATAGAAATCCGGAGGGCAAAGGAGACGAATTTCGAGGTTTCTAATCTTTCTGTTTCTCCAACTAACGCGAAAAAGGACCAGTTGATCTCAGTGACTGCGACTCTATCCAATTCTCTGGCGGTCCTTGGCAAAGATGAAATAACCCTGAAGGTTGATGGTATGATCATCTCTTCGGAATGGGCATGGTTAGGACCCGGGGAATCAAAGGATGTGGCATTCGAAATCGCCGAATCGGAATTGGGCTCCCACTTCGTGAGCGTTAACGGGGTCGAAATTCCATTCAAAATTGAACGGATGATTCCACTTATTGTTCTCATACCCTTAGGGATCTTTGGAATTCTGGGTGGTATAGTGGGTGTATATTTTGGCCGGCGGCAGTGGGGCCGAATTCAATCGGTTTTCCAACTGAAAAAAACTACTGGCGAATGATTGAACATAAAGGGGTTTTGTTGCCGATTTATAGCGTATCCCAAACAACCCGGTATTTAAAAGATTCCTTAGACCAAGATAGTCTTCTTAACGACATCTGGGTAAGTGGAGAGATATCCAATTTTTCTCGGTCTGCGGCAGGACATGTTTATTTCACGCTGAAGGATAATGACAGCCAATTGAGATGTGTGTTATTCCGGGGAGGAGTTGGCGGTGAATTGGCATCAAACGGTCAGTCGGTTCTTGTTCACGGACGAATTTCTATATATGAAGTACGTGGTGAATTACAAATTTACGTGGATATCCTTCAACCTGAGGGAGTTGGCGAACTTCATCTTGAATTAGAACGTTTGAAACTTCGTCTCGAAGCCGAAGGCTTATTTTCTTCGACCCGGAAAAGACCAGTTCCAATTTTCCCAAAAAAGATTGGAGTTGTTACATCTCCTACCGGCGCTGTTTGGCATGACATCCAAACCGTAATTGATCGTCGTTACCCGCTGGTAGAACTTATCCTCTCTCCTTGTTTAGTTCAAGGGAACCAAGCCGCGCCGTCGATTGTGGATGCCTTCTATAGATTAAGCCAATTAGATGACCTAAATCTGATAATTGTCGCTCGCGGGGGAGGCTCTCTTGAAGAATTATGGCCTTTTAATGAAGAGAGTGTTGCACGGGCAATCTACTCAAGTCATTGTCCGGTAATTAGCGCGGTGGGTCATGAAACGGATATTACAATCGCAGATTTAGTTGCGGACCTTAGGGCACCAACGCCATCTGCTGCTGCTGAATTAGCCGTCCCAGATCGTTTGCAATTGGGATTGCTGATAGCTCGGATGGCTCAGGGGCTTTCTGTTTCAGCATCGGAGAAAGTCCGCACCTATCATTCTGCGATTGGACAGCGGAGAGAAAGATTGGGCGGATTAATACCCGATTTTTCTGTTAAGCGTCAGCAAATAGATGACAGCCTTCATAACATGTTTATCCAGGCAACGAGCCTCATGTCGTTACAGAAGGAACGAATTTTTAGTTTGGCGCAACAATTAAATGTTTTAGATCCTAGTTCAGTACTTGGTAGAGGTTACGCCACGGTGGAGGACGTCCAGGCTAAGAAGATAATTAGAAGTTCAAGTCAGGTTACTTCTGGGTCAACTCTTAAGGTGACTGTTTATGACGGGGATTTCGATGTGGTTGTCTGTCCACCCGAACCTTAAGGGTTTTCTTTTCATTAATGAAATTTGAGCACTTCAAAAGTTTCTTAATTGTGGATACAATACCGCTGTACAAACCAATGTTAGGTAATTGGAGGGAAGATGGCAGTAAATCAAACGGGGATTTTGAGTCCGGAGACCGTTCTGGAAGAACTGAAAAAGAACGGAGTGACTCACGTCGTGTGGCTTCCAGATAGTGAGACTAACTGGTTGTATCTTTTGATGAAGGAAGAACCGACCTTGGATCTTATACCTGTTAGTAGAGAGGGGCAGGCCCTTTCAATCGCGGCTGGGCTTTCCATAGGAGGGAAGAAACCTGTCGTATTAATTCAGAATACTGGAATGTTTGAGGCAGGTGATTCCATACGGGGTTGGGGAATCGGGATGAATATCCCGGTTGTCCTGATGATTGGGTATCGGGGATACACGCGTCATGGGTTTAATAGGGATTCTGCAGCTACCTTTACCGAGCCATTTTTAAATGCATGGCGGATTGATTATTATTTGGTTGAAAATGATGAAGACGCATCTCGGATCTCGATGGCTTTCGCCGATGCTGAACGCAATCAACGTCCGAGTGCAATCCTAATCGCTGATGAGTACCACGGCTTTAACTAATTAAGATCCAATGTGAGCTTAAAATGATATAGGAGGCCCCAATGTTTGCGATGGCGGATATGTTTGAAATATTCCAAAAATTCCGAGGGAACTCAGTGGTTATTCCCGGGAGGGGGGCTAAGCATTGGAGAAAATTTAGTGACTTTCCTCAGCGGGATGTTCCCTTGGGAGACCCTGCTATGGGCGGCCATTCCTCGTTTGCAATGGGCTTGGCGCTGGCACAACCTTCAGAGCGTATTATCCTTTTTGATTCCGAAGGCGACATTCTGATGAATTTGGGAGCATTGGTGACGATTGCGGAAAAGGCTCCCAAAAACTTTTACCATTTCCTTTTAGACAATGAATGTTATGCGACAACCGGAGGGCAACCTGTTCCAAATGCAAAAAATGTTTCTTATGCCGGGCTGGCCATAGCAGCGGGATATCCAAACGCTTACTCTTTCGATGATTTAGAAGATTTTGCCAATAATATCGAGAGCATCTTGGATCAACCAGGACCAGTTCTTGTGGCAATGAAAGTTTTACCGGAGATCGAAAATTTGCCGATTGCACAGAGGCCAAGATTTGAAACTCGGAGTAGGGAGGAGATTCTTAACGATTTACGGAATGAGCTAGGTATAACGAGTTAATAGTTTTGCGTAATTCTCTTTACTAGACATCGGATTATCAGGATCGTAGGATGAGGGACAAAGAATATTGAGGGGTTAAATTCAATGCGAATAATTTTATTGATCGGAATACTTTGCACTATCGCTTTCACTTTAGGATGTGGGGGGACTGAGACTGAATCATCAGCTCCACCTGCACCGGTAGCAGTTGAAGAAGCACCTGTTTCTGAAAACGAAACATCAGCTATCCCAATCATTGTCGGAACGGGGTCCAATCCGTATTTTTTTGAACCGAAGGAGTTTGAACTTCAAGCAGGACAAACCTATGCCTTTGAGGTGACTTCCGACCATGAATTACATTCATTTACCGTCATGGAATTAGGTTTAAATGTCAATGTGATGCCAAATACGACAGAAATCATTGATGTTAAATTCGATAAACCCGGCACCTATAAACTAATTTGTTTGCCCCATGAAATCTACGATATGGTTGCAACAATCAAGGTGAATTAATGGTGGGAATAAGATGACTGAAAAAACAGGAAAACGGAGCCAGGAAAACGAATTCACCTTTGAAGAGGCCTTCGGCAAATTGGGGGAAATGGTTCAGACTCTTGAAGGAGGCAATCTTAGCTTGGAAGAAGCTACCTGTTTGTACGAAGATGGGATGAAATTGGCCCAAAAATGTAACGAGCTTCTAAATCATGCCGAGTTACGAATCAATACAATCCAGGAATCATTCGGGGAACAAATGAGGTTGCTTAATTCTGAACTAACGTTGGATGCTCCGGAGGATGATTCTGACCCAGACACCTTTGACGACAAGCACTTAATTTAGAAAAATGATTAACTGGGCATAGATGAGGGGAATTAATGCGGTCAGACTTTCATATGCATACGTTTTTTTCTCCAGACTGTCTCACGTCTCCCGAACGGTTGATAAAAAGATGTTTAAGGGTCGGCCTTGGTTGTATTGCCGTTACGGACCATAACACCATCGCTGGAGCAATGGCAGTAAAACAGATAGCGCCATTTCAAGTCATCATTGCGGAAGAGATAAAATCCACTGCTGGTGAAATAACTGGATTATTTCTCAACAAGGATATTCCTCCGGGTTTATCGCCAATGGAAACTTTAGATCGCATCAAGGATCAAGGAGGTTTGGTGTCCATTCCTCACCCATTTGATGGTGTGCGTAGTTCTGTCATTAAACCTGAAGCCCTCGAAGCGATCTTACCCTTTGCAGATATGATTGAAGTATTTAATGCTCGGAATACATTTAAAGGAGCAAATCAAAGGGCCAGGGATTTAGCCAAGCTACATAATCTTTTGCCCACCGCCGTAAGTGATTCCCATCATGTTTTTGAACTTGGGAGGACGTACACGGACCTTCCTGAATTTGATGGTACTCCTGAAGGATTTAAATTAGCCCTGAAGGATGCAGTTTTGACTGAGAGCCAAGCGACTCCATGGGTTCATCTGTTGAGTAGCTATGCAAAGTTACATAAGCGGGTTACTAATGCTTTTAACAAATAAGGGATACTCTGAGCTACCGAGTTTAGGATGTTGAAATTAGGCTGGTTTTCTACGGGCCGAGGCGAAGGTTCTCAGGGTCTTCTCACAACCGTGGTTGATGCTATCCGAGAGAAGGATCTGGACGCCGAGATTTTATTCGTCTTTTGCAATAAAGAGAGCGGAGAACACCCTGGCAGTGACCACTTTATGGACATGGTCCGTCAATACGAGATACCACTTGTAACCTTTTCTTCTCAAGAATTTAGGAAAAAACAAAAGGCTCCTTCTATTTCCATGGTTAGAGAGGCCTATGACCGTGAAGTAATGGATCGACTGTCCCATTACTCTCCAGACATATGTGTTTTGGCCGGCCATATGTTGATAGTAGGTCATGAAATGTGTAAGAAATATATAATGTTAAATCTCCATCCTGCTCTTCCAGATGGGCCAATGGGGACATGGGAAAACGTAATTTGGAGCATTATTGAAACTCGTGCTTCGGAGCATGGAGCAATGATTCATCTTGCGACAGAAGAACTAGACCAAGGCCCTGCTTTGTCCTACGCGAGTTTTCCTTTAAGGGGAAAAATGTTTGATAGCCTCTGGAATGAAATTACAGGACAATCGGTGACATCTCTTCGAGAGAAATACGGGTCAGGCCTCCCCCTCTTTCAAATGATACGGCGACAAGGCCTCAATCTTGAACAACCTTTGCTCCTGGAGACTTTGAAATCTTTTTCAGGAGGAAAGTTAATGGTCTCCGGGGGCGTGATTGTGAATTCATCCGGAAACGTTGAGTCTGCTCTTTGCCTGAATTCCCTAATTGAAACCTATGATGGCAATGGTTCAGAGCAATAAGGCATTTCCTTGAACGGATTAGAGAAGACGGAGTTTCCACGGGTTTATTAGATGTCTAGGAAGGACTCCTCATCGTCATCTCATAAAAAAGTCTCTTTACACTCCACCGCCAGCGAGAACTTCGTCAATCAGCCCGTAGCCAACTGCCTCTTCCGATGTTAGATAGAAATCCCGGTCACTGTCGCGGGCTACCTGATCATAGGATTGTCCGGTGTGCTCGGAAATGAGCTGCCTAATTTTATCTTGTAACCGCAAGATCTCCCTTGCTGCAATTTCTATATCAGATGCTTGACCCTGGGCTCCTCCCATAGCTTGATGCATGTGGATAGTAGAGTTGGGCAGAGCAAAGCGTTTTCCATGGGAACCGGCACAAAGTAATACCGTCGCCATGCTAGCCGCCATTCCCACACAAATAGTGGAGACATCTGACTTAATCAATTTCATGGTGTCATATATAGCCAGCCCTGCGCTGATTAGTCCACCTGGCGAGTTGATGTATAAGCTAATATCTTTTTCAGAATCTTCGCGATCCAGGTAAAGGAGTTGGGCGATGATTAAATTTGCCACTTGATCAGTCACAGGAGTGCCCAGAAATATGATCCGTTCCTTGAGGAGGAGTGAGTAGATATCGAACACTCGTTCTCCTCTTGCTCCACTTTCAACTACCATGGGAACAATGTTTGTGGGGGGAACTAAGTTGGCTCCAACTCCAGGGGTGTAAAGTCCGTTTGATTCCATCCAGTGATTTTGCCAAGTCACGATATTCCTCCAAGATAATATATTTTGAATGAGCTCAAATGCTCCAAATTACTACGGCTTCGTTTCTGTTTCTATAGAATCAATCATGGGTTCAGGAGACCCTCCCTTAGCAATAGAGGCGAGGCGTTCGATTGTTTCCCTAGTGCGGATTGATCGAGCAAGAGCCTCTTTTTGCCGAGATTCCCCAAATAACCGCCTTATTTGATTGCCTTGACCTCCTGCTTGTGAAACCATTTTAGAAATTTCTTCTTCTATCCGTTCGTCATTTACATTAATTGATTCAGCGAGTGCTACCTCCCCGAGAAGAGCAGCTCGCTTGAGCCGTGTTTCCGCTTGGGGGGATAATTCTTGCCGAACTTCTTCTTCCGACTTCCCTAGTTTAGCAACATAATCACTTAGATCGGTGTGGGTTCCCCCCTCATCTTGTTGTTCATGAAGTAAATGATCAATTTCCCGTTTTAAAAGAAGGGGAGGGATCTCTAAAGTCGATAACTCCAAAACTTTTTCCATGACACTCTCTTCGTAGGCGCGATCGTTAAGTGTTTGAGCGGAAGTCCTTAGACGATCTTCAATATCTTTTTCTAGGGCATTCAGTGATTCATATCCCTGTCCAATTCCCGCTGCAAATTCATCGTCTAGGTCTGGTAGGCTTCGCTCCTTAATCTCTTTCGTAATCACTGTAATATCGCAGGTTTTCCCTCGCATTTCCGGCTCGGGGAACTCATCAGGGAGGACTAAAGAGAACTCCTTTGATTCTTCTTTAGTCATTCCTACAAGGGCGTCCCCGAATCCAGGTAAAGGGAGTGCCTCTTGGGTGATAACATAGTTTGTATCTTTTTGTTGGAAGAGTTGGTTTCCATCAACTGTACCATCGACATCAATGACTACTAGGTCATCAATTTGTGCTGGTCTTTCTACTGGCTCCCAAATACTAGAATCCCGTCGAATCTCTTCGAGGGTTTCATGTATTTTTGAGGCGTCTATACTAATTTCTTCAACAGGAATTCTTAGCGAACGGTAATCACCTAGGGTTACACCTGGAGTAAGCGCTACGGTTGCTTTAATTTTTACTGGGCTTGTTTCAACTACTTCAACTTCAGGCATGGTGGAAATTTCTAATCCTTGATTTTGAACTGCGGTAGAAGTGATTTCAGGGACCAGAATCTCCAGAGCCTCCTCCAATAGTCTATCGTAACCTACTAGGCGTTCTACCATTGTCCTAGGGGCCTTTCCTTTTCTGAATCCGGGGACGACCACTCTTCGGACCAAACGTTGATAAGCTCGATTGAGGAACCCATCCAATTCTTCGGGCTCCACCTCGATATTGAGTATCGTTTGTCGATTCAAAATGTCTTCTTGGTTTAGCTTCACGGTACTATTACTCCCAAGACATAATTATAGCATAGGGCTAGACTATCGAAACTAGGTAGGTGGATTTAGACCTAAAATTTTGGGATGCGATGTAATTGATATATCTGCTTTCCCTGTCAGTTAGGCTGGATTTTCCTCCATAATGGACAAATTGAGATCATCTAATTGGCTTTCTGAAACTTCTGAAGGAGCTCCAAAAAGAAGATCGACCGCATTTTGGTTTTTCGGGAATGCAATCACCTCCCGAATTGTTTCTTCTCCTGCTAAAACCATGACCAAACGGTCAATCCCTGGTGCAATTCCTCCATGTGGCGGAGCTCCGAATTCCAATGCTTCCAATAAATGGCCGAAGCGAGAGGCCGCTTCGTGAGGTGAGTATCCTAATATTCCTAGTATTTTTTCTTGAAGGTTTCTTTCATGAATTCGGATGCTCCCACTACCAAGTTCATATTCGTTACAAACTAAGTCATAGGCGTAGGATCGAACGGACTCTGGATGGGATTCTAATAATGGAATGTCCTCTTGGAAAGGGGAGGTAAAGGGATGGTGAACAGAATCCCATCGTTGCTCTTCTTCTTTCCATTCCAGTAAGGGGAAATCCAGCACAAAAGCAAAGGCTAGTAAATCAGGATCAATAAGGCTGAGTCGTTTCCCCATAAGTTTTCGTAATGCGCTTAAACTGTCATGTACTACTTTTCGGGTGCCAGCAACCAATACGATAAGGTCGCCACCTTCGGCTCCAGTGTGAGCTGCTATCTTTTGAATCGATTCTGAATTGAAAAATCGCACTACTGGTGAACGGACGTCTTCTATTGATAATTGGTCCTTTTGGATAAATTCTTCAGGTAAAGCGAATGTTACCATTCCGGTACCACCGTTTTCGAGCACAATATCGGTCAGTTCTTCAATTTGTCGTCGCGTATAATCCCCGCAACCCTTGAGGGAAAATCCTTTGACAATGCCGTTATTGGCAATAATTTCTTGAAAAACTTTGAATTCTGTTTGTGAAGCAATTTCCGATAAATCTACTAATTCTAAGCCGAACCGAAGATCGGGCTTGTCACTTCCAAACCGTTCGATGGCTTCTTGGTAACTCAGCCTGGGGAAGGGTTTAAGCATCTTTTTTTCCGGTGTGACTTCCTCAATCATGGAGGTGTAAAGTTCTTCGGTAAGTTGTAATACGTCCTCTTGTGTGACAAAGCTCATTTCGAGATCAAGCTGGGTGAATTCGGGTTGCCGATCAGCTCGCGGGTCTTCATCGCGGAAGCATCGTGCAATTTGGAAATACTTCTCAAAGCCTGCGACCATAAGCAATTGCTTTAGCAGTTGTGGGGATTGGGGTAATGCATAGAAACTCCCGCGGTGAACTCGGCTTGGAACCAGGAAGTCTCGAGCCCCTTCGGGAGTACTCTTAATCAGGATAGGAGTTTCCACCTCAAGGAATCCTTGAGAACTTAGAAAATCCCGAATAAATTTTACTAGTTTATGTCGGAGGAGCAGATTTTCCCGTAACCGAGATCGACGGAGGGCCAAATAGCGATATCTCAGCCGGACGGATTCTTCAACGTCTCCCTCTTCGTTAATTGCAAAAGGGGGAGATTTAGAAGGATTGAGTACAGTGAATTCTGATGTAATTAATTCAATTTGCCCTGTAGGCATATTTAAATTTTCAGTGCCTTCGGGGCGGATGTTTAATCGGCCAGTTACTTTCACAACCCATTCGTTTCGTGAACGTTCGGCCTCTTGGTAACTGGAGGAAGAATCTTCTGGGTTGGTTACGATTTGTAGGAGTCCGCTCCTGTCCCTTAAATCAAAAAAAATGATTCCTCCATGGTCGCGACGTCTATGTATCCAACCTGCAACGGTAACGGTCTTTCCAACGTCATTGGTGGTAAGCGTCCCACAATTGGCATCCCTATACACAAGAGCCTCCTCAGGCGGGTAATTCCGGTGGACTGTAATCAATGGTACATTCTACTTCAAATAAAAAAAATTGTATTGTGACGGGACATACTTTTTAACAGTATATGGTATTAAATTTCTTCGTGGATTGAAACCGGTTTTACAATTTGAGCGATTATTCCTTTTCCCTGGAGGATTTTTCTCCATCCACACATTCTTTCCCAGTCAGGTTCGATGGAAAATAGGGCGGGACCGGTTCCGGATAAATGGATTCTAGTTATACCGGCCTGTTTCATCGCGTTTTTATATTCAACTAGTCCAGGGAAAACATGAAAAGCTAGGGATTCGAATGTGTTAACCATGGTGTGTTCTTGTAATGTCCCATTTTCAGATATCTTGAGAGCTGTTTCCGTAACAGCGTTCCCTGAACTGAAATGCGTTGGGTTGATGTTCTCATATAAAAAAGGTGTTTTGTTGGATAGTTTATGTTCTGGGTTTACTAAGAAAATATATTGCTCACTTATCCCTGGGAGCGGAGTGACTTGCTCTCCTTTTCCTGAAGCGAAACATGTTCCTCCGTGGAGGAAAAATGGGACATCCGATCCGAGATCTCCTGCAACTAGAGCCAGTTGTTTTTGAGTAAGTCCTAATTCCCACAGTTTGTTCACTGCTCGGAGTGAGACCGCAGCGTCACTACTTCCTCCTCCTAGTCCTCCGGCGATTGGGATTCCCTTTTTGATATTAATATCAATTCCGAATTCTGATTGAGATAATTGTTTTAAACGAGATACTGCCTTATACGCAATATTTGTTTGATTATTTAATTCGGGAACATCGCAAGCTATCTTAATTGAATCACTTATTTCGAAAGAAACCATATCCCAAAGGTCAATGGTTTGGAGAATGGATCGGATTTCGTGGAATCCATCTTCTCTTTTACCTAGAACCTCTAATGAAAGATTCAGCTTTGCATAAGCTTTGGTTGTCAGGATTGGCATTGATAGTCCTTAATGAGAGTGTAAAGATTTCCCCAATCAGCCAAAGAAAGGCGTTGAGCTCTGTTTGAAATTGGAATATCAGCTTTGTGGAATATTAATTCTAATGAGTCCCGTGGGATTCCGAGTCCCTTAGATAGGACTCCTCCGAGTTGTTTTCTGGGTGATTGGAATCCAGAACGGACGAGAGAAAAAAACCCTTTCTCATCTTCCTTTGAGAGAAAGGGTTTTTTATTAACATTTATTCGGACTAAGGCTGATGTAACCTTCGGCTTTGGATGGAATGCTGTCGGAGGTACTAACGTAATAATTTCTGGTTGCCCAAAAAATTGGACTCCTATACCCAAGAGATTCAATTTTCCAGGTTTGGCGCACATATTCAAGGCAACCTCACGTTGAACCATGGTTACTAATAGGTCGGGCTTCCTGTCGGATTCCAAGAACCTTCGGATAATCTTGGAGCCCAGGTAATAGGGTAGGTTTCCCATTACTTTGTAATGCGAATGTCCTTCAATCAGAGATGGGATGTCGATACGGCTCGCGTCACCTTGTAGAATTCTAACGTTATTATGCTTTTGATATCGAATCTGCAGATATTGGAAAAGTCTCTCATCTAGTTCGATGGCTATAAATTGGGGGCCAATCTCAATTATTTGATCAGTGAGAGCCCCCATTCCAGGTCCAACTTCGATTACTAAATCCTCAGGGCTCAACTCTGCGGCAAGAAGACTCTGTTTGATTATATTGTCATCGGTCAGTAAGTTTTGACCCAAGGACTTTTTCAATTTAAATGAGGGCGACCTCAGATTTTCTAAAGGAAAAGGCTTTGGGGCCATTGCGTTTTTGGAGCTGGAAATTTTGTATTGTTTGGGCATTTTTACCCCTAAGGCGCCTGTTTGAAACAGCGGTATTTGGCTCCAAATTCATCGGTAGCCGTGCACCCCCTTTTGATAAAAATCCTCATACATATAAAAAATAGTTGACTCAGGTTGGTTTCTCCCACGGCACCCGGTTTACTGCTTACCGTTGCTCCCTTCCGGGCCTAGCGGGGTTCACAGGTCTCCGTCGCGCGGGGCCCAACCGTCTTCGCCAGCGATTTTAGACATTGGTAGGAGAATCGAACCGAGAGGGGGAATTCGACCCTGCTGTGGCGGATTGCAGGTTCAGGGCACCGCCAGCTCCCCATCTAGCACGACCAAGTTTATCCTATGGCAGGGCGGATTAGGTGTCAAACTCAGGTGTTATACTCCACGTTGGATTACTGTTAAGATCGATGGTTTAGGAGGTGTGGAAATTGCAGATTCGAAAAGCTGTGATTCCAGCAGCCGGGCTAGGGACTCGGATGTTTCCAGCATCTAAAGCCATTCCGAAAGAATTATTTCCGTTAGCTGGCAGGCCAATGATTCATTACGTAGTAGAAGAAGCTATTTTGTCTGGCATAGAGGAAATCTTTATTGTTATTTCTCCCGAAAAAAAGCAAATCATTGAGTATTTTAATGAGAGCTATCCGATTGAATTCCGATCTAATAACCAACTCGTTGGTAAGAAAGAGATTCATTGCCCATCATCGATGGAGTCTGCGAATATTTCTTTCGTTGTCCAACAGGATCCATTGGGCCTTGGGGACGCTATCTTACAAACAAAGGATTTTATTGGGAAGGAACCGTTTGCAGTTTTGTTGCCGGATGACATCTTTCTGGGATTCCCTTCAGCCACCAGTCAACTTTTAGAGGCTGCCCAAGGGTTTGGATCGTCTGTAATTGGTGTTACTCGATTGGAGCGGGCTGAAATTCCCCTGTATGGGATTATCAAACCTGAGAAAATCAACGATGATTCCTTCGACGTTTTGGCTCTGGTGGAGAAACCGAATTTCGAGCAAGCGCCATCAAATTTAGGGATTGTTGGGAGGTATATTTTAACATCAGCAATTTTTTGCGAATTAGAGTTGTTAAAATTGGCAAACGTTGGAGAAATCCAATTGACGGATGCATTGGGCCAATTGCGGAATAATGAAACAGTCTACGCTCAACTGCTCAAAGGGATCAGGCTTGATGCAGGGAATCCTTTGGGGTTTTTGACTAGCTCAATAAAATTAGGTCTTCACGACCCTCATTTGAGTATCCCTCTAAAGCGGTGGATTAAACGAGAAATTGAGGCAGGGAATCGAATGAAAGAAGATCCTAAGTAGTGCAAGGAGGTGACCGGTTGTTGTCCCGCTTACGGCGATTGCCAGATAATCAATCCGGAATTAGAAGTGTTCTTGGCAAGTAAGACAGAACCAAGGGTACTCTGTTTTTGGAAATAGGTTTCCTGAGTTAGCAATAATTCGCCGATTGCTCTCACATTTCGGACAAAACGGCATCGACAATTCAGGAGTAGTCGATCGTCTCCATTCTGAAATCTGCTTTCGTTTAAGCACTAAGAAAGCCAAAATAACTAAAACAATTCCAATTACGAGTCGGATCATTCTTTCCCCTTGAAGCTGGTTGTTATGTGGCAAGTCCTTCTATTTTAACGGAAATTTTTGTGAGATGGAACATTATTTAGATGAAATCTTTAACAATGCCAAAAATGCCTCTTGAGGTACTTCTACCTGCCCGACTCTCTTTAGTCGTTTTTTCCCCTCCGCTTGTTTTTGGAGAAGTTTTCTTTTTCTGGTTACGTCCCCTCCATAGCATTTCGCTAACACGTCTTTCCTTAATGCCCGAACGGTTTCGCGAGCAATGATCCTACTTCCGATGGAAGCCTGGATAGCAACTTCGAAAAGCTGCCTAGGAATTAAGCTTCTTAATTGTTCAACTAGTGCTCGACCTCTTTCATATGCCTTGTCCCTGTGTATTATAAAACCCAACGCATCTACAGGTGTGCCACTTAGTAGGATTTCAAGTTTGACTAATGGGGCAGAATACTGTCCGATGAACCTGTAATCCATGGAGGCAAATCCTCGGGTAACTGTCTTCAGTCGGTCATAAAAATCAACTAGCATTTCCGAAAACGGAAGGTCATATTCTAAAAGGACCCGAGCTTCAGGTACGCTTCCGGTTTGGTCATAGCTTTCGTTCGTTGACGCCAGATATTCCATCCGTTTATATGTCCCTCTTCTGTCAGTTACTAATTCCATTACCGGGCCGATGAATCTAGAAGGGATCAAAACGTTCATTTCGATCCATGGCTCGCGAATTTCTTCGATTTCCGAGATATTAGGTAAGTCGGCGGGGTTTTCGACAAAGGTTTCTCTTCCACCCTTTAAAACTACTTGGTACGAGACGCTAGGCGCTGTGGCTATAAGCTTGAGTCCGTATTCTCTTTCTAATCTTTCTTGTACAATTTCGAGATGTAAGACTCCTAAAAGGGATAATCGAAACCCGGGCCCTAATGCTGCACTACTTTCGGGTTCGTAGGAGAGCGCTGCGTCATTCAAGCGTAGCTTATCAAGGGAATCTCGAAGGTTCTCATAAGATTCACCTTCGGCGGGGTACAAACCGACATAGACCATCGCTTTATGGGGGGTGTACCCAGCGAGAGGCGTTTCAGCGGGTTTTTGAGAAAGGGTTATGGTGTCGCCTACGCGGCAATCGTGGACATTTTTTAATCCGGTCGCGATGTAGCCAACTTCCCCAGTTTTAAGTTCTCCATTAGATTCCGTTCGCGGCCTAAAAATTCCAACCTCCAAAGCCTCGACATTGGTGTGGGTGCTCATCATTAACAATTTATCATTAGTTTTTACTTCCCCATCTACTATCCGAACGTAGGCCAAAACACCCTTGTATGAGTCATAAGTTGAGTCGAAAATTAAAGCTCTTAGGGGAGAATTCTGATCACCTTTTGGGCATTCTAGCCGAGTTATAATGGCGTGAAGGATTTCACTCACCCCAGTTCCTTCCTTAGCAGAAGCTAAGATAACTTCTTCCGGGGTAAAGCCAAAAATTTGGCGCATTTCTCCTAAGACGCGGTCTGGCTCCGCGAGTGGCAAATCTATTTTGTATAATACTGGTATCAGGGTTAGATCATTCGCAGCGGCCAAATAGGCGTTGGCGAGAGTTTGCGCTTGAATACCTTGAGAGGCGTCAACGATCAAGATGGCCCCTTCACAGGAAGCTAAAGCGCGTGAAACCTCGTAGCTGAAATCGGCATGACCTGGTGTGTCAATGAGGTTGAGCTGATAATTCTTCCCGTCAGAATGCTCGTAATCCATTCTGACCGCTTTCCCTTTGATTGTGATGCCTCGTTCTCTTTCTAGATCCATTTGGTCCATAATTTGAGCAGTCATTTGGCGAGAATCAATAGTGCCGGTTAGCTCGAGCAGCCGATCCGCCAAGGTGGATTTACCGTGGTCAATGTGGGCAATTATGCAGAAGTTTCTTATGAAAGAGGGGTCCATATCAATTCCAATCCTATCATACGGAAATTTTTGTCTCAAGGCTTGGGTGTAGTTCAATTAATTCTGGGCAAGTTCGAAATTCATGGGAAGGCGTATCAGTATGGTCAGCTTAGCCCGGAGTTATTGTGCTGTGCCGTGGTAGGTTTTACATTTTCGTGAACAATATGATTTCTGTATAGATGTATAGCTCCGTATGCGATGCCAAAGTGAGCTAAATTAAAAATAGTCATGATCCCCAGCGCAGAGAGGAACGGAGCAACTTCGATGGAGGCTGCCCCTCCTTCAATGGCCAATGGCCATAGTTTTAGTGCAGGGTCTATAAATATTAAAATAGACAAATACCAAAATGGCCTCCAGGATTCAGGGTCTTCAATAAGGAATTTGAATAAAATAATTGAGGTGACAATTAATTCTAAAATAGTGATGAATGCCAATGTCCAAGTGGTCATCAGACTGCTCATTATCAAGGTTTCACTTGTTTGAATCGGGAAGGTAGTAGTTCGTGCCGCGAGATAAAGCAGGAAAAAGAAGAGAGCATCTTGTTTGCTATGTTTTGCTAAAGTCAGGGAAAAAATTAAAGCAGTAAATACTAATAACTGGTTAATTCCTTGATTAATGAGTTGGTACACTGAATCATCAATTCCAGCGAAGAAAACTCCTGAAGGCATAAACATTATCGCTAGGAGTGTTCCCGTTAGTGGCGAAATATTTGCTAGTAGTTGGGTGAACCAGCTGTAACTCCAGGCGGGAAATCCTCGTTTTACCCCAATAAAAGATCCAGCGAGTAGAATAATTAATGCTCCGATATATGTAGGGGGTACATTGAGTAAATTTGGCCATCCCGATGCCTTCCAAAACCAATTTAACATTGAGGAGGAAAAGGCTAAACAAAATGGGGCAACGGCGAAGATAATTTGTTGCGTCGTAAATGTTTTGAACTGATTTGCTGATTCTATAGGAGTATTCACTTTGTTGATTCCCTTATCTCCTGGATGGTGTAAAAACTTTTCTCTCCTCAGACGTTAATGTTGGTCTTGGGTCTATGTCAACCCAAATTGTGGTTCAGATTACCCTTGCCCCGAACGGGCGGTTTAGCGAATAGTATTAGAACCATGGAAAGAATAGAGAACCCACTGAATACGAGTAACGGTACACGGTAGCTACCCGTTGTTTGGAATACCCATGTTGCAAAGATAGGAGCTAACAATCCGAAGAGATTCGATACCGGGGCAGTCGCCCCTTGAATCGTCGCGAAATTTTCTCTTCCAAATAAATCTGCTCGAAGCGCGTTGGGAAGAGACGAAAGGCCTCCCCAAAGAATGGCATAGGGAACCCATAGGATCGTTAGCTGCTTCACAGTTGGGGCTACTGACATCAGTCCTAAAGTGATGGCTAAGAATAATAAACAACCTGCCATAATGTACCTTTTATTTACAAAATCCCCTGCCCAACTTAGAAAAAGCCTTCCTGGCGCGCTGAAAATACCTTGAAGTAAAAAAAGCAAACTGGCTTCGGTAGAACCTCCTCCAAGATTCTGGACTAGTGGAAATGTGTTTATGGCTAATGCAGTTGTTACGGCGCTCCGGACGCTAACTGAAATAGTGAAAAACCAGAACGATGACGTCCGAATTGCTTCGAGAATAGTAAAATCTTTCGTTTTTGGAATGGTGGCAGAATCCGTAACCGTATGACTTTCTTGGCCTAGGAGCTTGTTTGAGGGTTTCGTTTCTCCTGGAGGGACACCATCAGGTAGCAATCCGTATTGTTCGGGACGATGCCTCATAATGAGCGCGATTGGAATGCCGATTACTAATATAGTTGTGGTCATAATGCGAAAAGCCCAGCGCCAGCTCATTCTTTCGATTACTATGTTATATAAGGGGACCGCAGTTGATCCTAAGCTGTGGCCCAACCACATGATCCCAATTGCTCTCCCTCTTTTTTTCTGCCACCAGTTGGCGACAGCTGTGGTCAAAGGGCTGGCGAATCCAAGACTCGACCCTAAAATTAGACCTAAGAGAAACGGAATCATAAAAATCGCAAAGCTATCGCAAAAACTGATGAAGAGGCATCCTAGAGCCATGGTTGGAACTCCGATTAGCATCATCGTTCTCGGGCCAAATTTATCAACTAAATACCCTTCAATTGGTCCCAGAAAAGCGGTCTCTATCCTAGCCATTGACAGACCTGCCGCCATTACTGTTAGGCTTACCCCAAAGTAATTTGAGAGCTGAATCAAAAACGCTGGTAATGCATGGAACGTGATTCCAGTATTTATAGCGTTACCCAGAACGCCACCGAGGACAATCCACCAACCGTAGAAAATTTGTGGTTTGACAATTAGCGTGGTTGACATAATCTTCTAACTTTGGGATTAGTTCTCCCGTTAATTACAATATCAGGAAATGGAGTGCTCTAAACCAAGTATAAGGTTCGGCTGAACCTAAGATACGATTGAAAGATACTCTCCGGTTCTGGTGTCGACCCTAACTACTTGTCCGGTTTCTAAATGCATAGGGACTTTTACCATAAGGCCAGTTTCCAGCTGGGCAGGTTTCCGGCCTGTGTGGGCAGTGTCTCCTTTGAATGCCGGCGGGGTTTCTACAACTTTTAGTTCTACCGTATTCGGGAGTTGCAATGTCACAGGATCGCCTTTGTAATAAACGAGGTCTATGGTATCTCCCTCTAGGAGATACTGGATTCTGTCTCCCAACTGGCTGGGATCCAGAGGGAATTGATCGAAGCTTTCTGTATCCATGAACAAATATTGTTGGCCGTCTGTGTACAAATATTGGGCTTGATGATATTCCACTTCAGCAAGGTTCATGCGCTGATTCCCAGGCAAGTTTCTTTCGAAGGTTTTCCCGGATCTTAATTGTTTGAGCTTCAAAGTTAGAGCGGGTGTTCGTTGTTGCATTACGACATGCTTAAAATCTATTACCTCATAAGCATCGCCATCGAGCTCGATTGTGGTTCCTCTTCTTAGATCGCTATAAGTTATTGTTTCTGCCATATTCTACCTCCCTGATTAGCGACAATAAACGAACTGTGACTATAAAAAAAACGGGTTATTTCGGATTATCCCGCTTATGTGATTGGGTAATAGATCGAACTTTCCCTTTCTCCATTACTACGGTATCTTCTATTCGTACTCCGCCCCACCCAGGGATGTATATTCCCGGCTCAATCGTAAAAACAACCTGGTCGCTAATAACCATCTCTGATCGTGGCCCTACCCTAGGCTCTTCATGGACTGCTAGGCCAATTCCATGTCCTAAAGAATGGCCGAATTTATCGCCGAAGCCAGCTTTTACGATTATGTCCCTAGCAATTTCGTCGGCTTCCCCAGAAGACATCCCTTCCTGAATAGTTGCTGATGCAGTCAGTTGTGCTCCAAGTACCGTATCGTACACGATACGGAATGTTTCATCTGGCTCTCCTAAACAGATAGTCCTAGTCATATCGCTGTTATATCCTTGGTAGCGAGCTCCAAAGTCGATAACAATTGGTACCCCTTGGGATATGGGTGTGTCATCAGCCCGGTGGTGGGGGAGGGCTGCATTAGGTCCTGCGGCGACTATTGTTTCAAAGGCCAATGCTTCAGCACCGTTTTCTCTCATACATCGTTCAAGGCGCCAGGCTACCGATTGTTCTGTTTCCCCTATCTCGATACTGGATGAAACCTCGAGAAACGCCGTATCTGCTATTGCCATGGCTCGGCTAATTAGTTCGATTTCATTGGGATCTTTCACGGCTCTAAGGGGTTCAACCATCCCGACTGTGGGTAAAAAAGACAAATTCTTATCCAGATTGGCTTCGCTTAGTCCGTCCAAGAAAGATTTGTGAGAGGAGACAGTTAGGTCGGATGATTCAAAGCCGATAGATTTACTGCCAAGCTCTCCTAAGATTTCAGGAAGCCAACTATATGGGCTGGTGATCCGCGTAATACTAAATTCAGGTGCTTGTTTACCGGCCTGTTCAACATACCTAAAATCTGTAGCTAAAACTGCTTTATTATGGGTAATAAGGAGAAAACCTGCAGTTCCAACGAATCCTGACAGATATCGACGATTTTCCGGGTTTGTCACGAGTAACCCGTCAATCCCTTGGTCTTCCATTTTTGCTCTAAGTCTCGTCAATCGGTCACTCATCCTAAGCCCCCTTCCGTAAGTGTTCCGTAAGATACTCAAAGGCGTAAAAATAACCCCGCCACCCTAGGCCTGAAATCTGCCCAAGCGCAATCGGACTTATGACTGATTTCGCCCGCCATTCTTCTCTGGCGTATATATTTGAAAGGTGGACTTCAATAATTGGTAGCTGTGCGTCTCTTAGGGCATCACTAAGCGATAATCCGTAATGGGTAAGGGCGCCAGGATTAATAATGATTGCATCGGCAGTTGGCGCCTCTTTTTGCAAGGTGTCAATTAGGCTGCCTTCACTATTGGACTGAAAGAAATCAAAATCAATTTTTACTTCACAGGCTCTTTTGCGAAGTAAAGCCTCAATTTCTTCTAGCTTTATATCCCCGTAAATGGAAGTATCTCGTTGGCCGAGCAGGTTAAGGTTTGGGCCATTAAAACATAGGATTTTCACGTCAGTCTCCAAACGATTCCCGTTGTTCTTCCCTTAGTGTACTTGAGGTATCCTTACAAGCCAAGAGGGTTAAGGACTTTCCTTCAACTATAAGTTATAGTGAATTCAATTTTCCAACTTGAGTGGTAATGTCCTAACGTAGGTGGTTTGATGAATCCGACGTATCAAGGGGATAGAATGCCAAATCGACTAAATTCTGAAAACAGTCCATATCTAAAGCAACATTCTGAAAATCCGGTTGATTGGTATCCATGGGGTTCTGAAGCATTAAGCAAAGCTAAGAAGGAATCTATCCCAATCTTCCTCAGTATAGGATATTCGGCATGTCATTGGTGTCATGTTATGGAGGCGGAGTCCTTCATGGACCCAACGATAGCTGACTACATGAATAAACATTTTGTAAATATTAAGGTTGATAGAGAAGAAAGGCCTGATCTCGATCATATATATATGCAGGCTGTCCAAGCGATAACGGGTAGGGGTGGATGGCCGATGTCGGTATTCCTTACCCCTGATCTCGAACCCTTCTATGGAGGAACATATTTCCCGTCCCAAGATCGGTCTGGCCTCCCAAGTTTTAGCAGGGTTTTACAAAGTATGGTTGAAGCATATCATTCGAGAAAAGACGACGTAGCTCAGGCCACGGAACAGTTGGTCAAACATCTGGTTGATTCGGCGAAACCGAATCTAAGCTCCAGTTCTATGACCCCTGCAAACTTAAGCTCAGCATTCAGTTCAATTCTTGAAGGATGTGATTTCCAAAATGGTGGAGTGAAAGGGGCGCCAAAATTCCCCCAGCCAATGCTCCTTGAAGCTTTACTTGGACATTGGTCTCGCACCCAGGATTCTTCCTATCTCGAATTTGTGAATCTTACCTTGAATAAAATGGCTTGCGGCGGAATTTACGATCAAATTGGGGGGGGATTCCATCGATATTCCACTGACCCTGTCTGGCTTGTTCCTCATTTTGAAAAAATGCTTTATGACAATGCTCTCCTGGCAAGAATCTACCTGCATGGGCATCAAGTAGATGGGGGCAATCCATTTTACCGAAGGATCGTTGAAGGTATTCTTGACTATGTATCCAGGGAAATGACCGACCCCGCGGGAGGCTTTTTTACCTCCCAGGATGCGGATAGTGACGGAGTGGAGGGAGAATATTATGTCTGGTCTAAACAGGAAATTTTTTCAGTTTTTGGGCCTAATGAGGGAGCAAGGTTTTGTAATTATTTTGGTATGACGGATGAAGGAAATTTTGAAGGGAAGAACATCCTGTTTGTTGATACCAATTTCACTGAATCCGATGGGCACAAACCCTCCATCCAGAACCCAGAAATATTACCTGAAGGATGGAGAGAGAAATTACTTATGGTACGTAACGCCCGGGAGGCTCCATTACGTGACGAGAAAATTCTTACATCTTGGAACGCCCTTATGCTTACGAGCTTCGCCGAGGCGTCTGCTGTTTTAGATAAAAATGAATACCTGCAAATTGCAATAAGAAACGCCGAATTTTTACTTGAAAACATGTGGAGAGATGGGCGATTGTACCGGACATTTTCCTCCGAGGGACCCGGGCTGAAAGGTTATTTGGAGGACTATTCTTTTCTAATATACGGATTAACTGTTCTTTATGAAGTGAGTTTCCAGCGGAAATGGTTGGATATTGCTGTTGATTTGGCGGCATCGATGACTGATCTATTTTTAGATCCAACTACAAATGTGTTTTATGACACTGGGTCCGACCACGAGGACTTGATAGTCAGGCCTAGGGATATATTTGATAACGCCATGCCTTGTGGCGGGTCAGTAGCGGTATTTTCCTTGTTACGTCTAGGGCTTCTTACGGGTTCGGAACATTATCAAAAAATAATCGAACAAAATATTAATTCAGTATTTCAACTAATGATCCGGTTCCCCGTTGGGTTTGGGAATTGGATTTGCGCAACGGATTTTTATTTTGGCTCTGTGAAAGAGATTGGCCTTGTTGGTAACATGCTCGATAACGAATTCCGACAGTTGTTTCGGTCACTTCATGAAAGGTTTATGCCTAACAAGTTAATAGCCGGTTATGATCCCAAAAAGCCTCAGGATGCTGATGGAATCCCGTTAATAGAGGGAAGAGCTATGGTCAACGGCGCACCATCTGCTTATGTTTGTGAGAATTATTCCTGTTTGTTTCCAGTGAATGACGTACAGAGCCTTAAAGAACAACTCGGTATGACGGTAGATTAACCTGGCTTGCTAGGGAATTTTATCAAAGGCCGAAGAGGGTAGGGGTTCGCATGAGCCATTGAGTACGTTTTAGTGGTTCTGCTTTTCCCACTGAATCAGTCTGTCATCCCGTTTAGGTTGGAAAATTGAACCCTCACCAGGGAGGTCAGACAATTTAGTTGGTCTGCGACGTAATTTCCGGAGTGGGGAGAGTGCCAGAGGGATGGCGAAAATTCCGCCCAATACCAGAGACATCAATTTTAATGTGCTTCTTCTATCAAGCCTTTCAAATCCATTTTTATTTTCTTTATCAGGCATTTATCCTCCCTTAAGTCCGTACGGCGGATTTTACACTGATTAACTATTTTCATGCAAGGGTTGGGCTTGACAGGAGTTTCTGGCTGTAATAATCTTCACAAACTGGTTTTCATGCGAACAACCAATGCTATGAGAGGTGATCGTGGACCCCAATTTCATCGGCGCTTCTGAGTGGAAGCAGATCAGTACTACACTTACATTCCTAATAGCAGTTCCCCTTTCCGTAATTGGTTTCGCATTCCCTATGTTGTTTGCCAAGGCACTGATACCTTCGATGGTTTCTACGGGTCAATTGCCTAAACGAGTGGAGAAGGTAAAACCATTGCTTTATCTTGCGGCTGCGCTCTCCTTCGTGATTTTTCTCTGGGTTTTGACCAATTTCATCCAAGGTTCCGCGGTATTGGAGCAAATATACAACCGACGGTGGATTTGACCAAAAATTAGCGCATGGTGATACCTTTCAAATTATGACTCATACGGTAATTGTTAAATGTTGCGGAGCTAAATCATTGATGAATTCGTGGCTTTTCCCTAATTTGACCCAAAATACCCAGATATCTCAGTGCGGAGGACCCAATCTGTGAAACCTCCAAAGGGATTAACCATAGCTTTAGGTGGATTGATTGCTCTTCTCGTAGTGGGAGGATTGGGCACAACTGTTGTTCCAAGAATGGTGGGTCATTATTACTGGCCTGCAGAACAGTTGTTTAGAAGTGCTCCCACTCAACCTGTTCCTTTTCCTCATCCGGTCCACGTTCAATCTTATGGTGAGCAAGCTGGGATAGATTGTGTCTTTTGTCATAGAACCGCTCCTACTGAAGCAATGGCTAGTATCCCCTCTGTTGAACAATGCTATTTTTGTCACAAAATTGTTGGCCAACAGTCGGGAACCACGCCCGCTTTACCAGGTGTCAAAACCTTGAATGAAGTTTCTGGATGGAATCCAGATATGCGGCAATTCGGAGAAAATGCCCAGCCGATTAATTGGATTAGAGTTCATCGATTGCCAGACCACGTCCGGTTTGTTCACTCCGCTCATGTTCAATACTTCTCCGAGAAAAACCAGATTCCCGCCTCGGTTACCTGCGCAACTTGCCATGGGAAGATTGAGAAAATGATGAAAGTGGAGCAAGTCCGGGAACTGAAGATGGGTGACTGCGTGGACTGTCATAAACAAAACGGTGCACCAACAGATTGCGCTACCTGCCATTACTAGAATGAGGAAAGGCTAAAAATTAATGGGACTGACCAGACGACAGTTACTTAAGAGAAGCGGGTTAAGCTTTGGAGCCGTTTTATTTGCAGGATGTACTATTCCTGAGGAAGAAATGGTTGTCCAGAGTCCAGTTCGATTACCAGAAGATACTGTAGAAGGGTTTGACGCTTTCTATGCAACCACGATCCAAGAAGGTGGTTCTTCGGAGGGCCTTCTCGTCAGAGTAATGGAGGGTAGAGCTAAAAAGATTGAAGGGAATCCTGATTTTCCTCTAAACCGAGGTAAGCACAGTGCTAAATCAGAGGCCAACTTACAGAGTTTGTACCATCCGGACCGGATCCAGGGGCCACTCAAACGCGTTGGTCCTAGGGGAACAGGTGATTTTACCCCGATTTCTTGGGATGAAGCATTAGATACCCTCACGATGCAATTGAAATCTCAACAAGGCAATCCTCAAAGCGTTGTTTTGATGACTCAACCGATCCGTGGTCACCTTGGAGGAATTGCCGAAACATTCATAACTTCATACGGTGGCCGGCACCTAACCCATGAACCAATTGAAGAAACCGTTCTCCGGCAGGCGATAGCTAGTGTCTTTGGCCAGAAACGAATCCCCGCGTTTGATATTCAAAATTCACAACATATTCTGTCCTTTGGGGCGGATTTCTTGGGGACTTGGCTTTCTCCCGTTCAATTCTCTCGCCAATATGGGGAATTTCGACAAGGGGCCAATCGCGAACGGGGTACGCTGGTTCAAATTGAGCCAAGGTTCTCTCTCACGGCAGCTAACGCGGATGAATGGGTTCCAGTGAAGCCCGGTTCAGAAGGCTTCTTGGCCCTTGGTATCGCTTCAGCAATAATAACTGAAGGACTCGGCGATCCTGATGGAACCAAAGAATTTATTGAAATGATTGGTGAGGAAATATTAGCTAAATATTCACCTGAATCCGTATCTGAAACGGTAGGTATTACCCCGGAACGGATCAGGGAGCTTGCACACGATTTCGCGGTTAATCAACCTAGTTTGGCTTTGGGCGGTGGGTCAGCGGCCGGCCATACCAACGGTTTATTTAACCTTGTGGCAGTTTATGGATTGAATCGATTAGTGGGTAATTTGGGTGAAAAGGGCGGGGTACAATTTAATCCTCAATTCCCGAGTGCTTCAGTCGTAGATGCTTCCACTGCGTCATCATTTTCTCAGTGGTTGAAGATTGGCGAAGAAATGAGTAAGGGTGGCGTCCAAGTGGCTTTAGTGAGGGGAATTAATCCAGTCTATTCCATGCCAAAGGGCTCTGGATTCTCCGCCAATTTTACAAATGTTCCTTTTATCGCCAGTTTCTCCAGCTTCCTTGATGAAACTGCTATGTTTTCTGACCTAATTTTGCCAGAGCATGTTTCCTTGGAAGATTGGGGGGATGACGTTCCAGACCCTTCTCCTGGGTTTGAAACCCTTGGGTTTCAGCAGCCAGTGGTTATTCCCTTTACTGATTCCCGCGGGTTTGGAGATGTACTTTTGGCCCTTGCAGATGAGCTGGGAGGGCCGGTGGCTGCATCTTTGCCGTGGAATTCCTTGAAAGATGTTTTAAGATCAGGCGCCAAAGAAATTTACGATTTGAATAGAGGCTCCTTACGAGCGAGTAGCTTTGAAGAATTTTGGGTCGGAATTTTGCAAAGGGGTGGTTGGTGGGACATCGATTCTAAGAAAATTGAAGTTGGTTCTGCACCGGGTCCAATACCCGAGCCTGAAACTCCTGAATTTTTTGGAGATCCTTCGGCCTACCCGATGCACCTTATACCATTCCTTTCTCAGTCCATAGGGGACGGAAGCGGGGCTCACCTCCCCTGGCTCCAAGCAACTCCGGATCCCATAACCACGGCTACCTGGCGAACTTGGGTCGAGGTGAATCCTAAGAATGGAAAAGAGCTAGGATTACGAGAAGGCGACGTCGTGAGAGTGGAATCTCCGAGTGGCTTCATAGAAGCTCAGGTCTATATCCATCCCGCAACTCCTCCAGGGATCCTGAGTATTCCCATGGGGCAGGGGCATACTGGATATGGTCGCTATGCTACCGATCGTGGAGCAAATCTCACAGATCTTTTGGTTCCTCAGCAGGATAAACAAACAGGTGCTCTGGCATGGGCGGCCACTAGAGTACGCCTTATCAAAACTGGGGGTAGAGATAGGATTCCGAAATCAGAAGGGATGACAGTTTCCGTCCCTGTTGCTGGATTTCCTGTGGTAAGGATAACGGATCATTAATAGGAATGTTTGTTAGGTTGGAATCGTTAATTCGAAAGCGAGGACAAAATGGCACAAACTGAGACTGAACGACAGTGGGGAATGGTCATTGACACTGACCGATGTACGGGATGTCAGGCCTGTGTTGTCGCTTGTCAATCTGAAAACAATGTCCCTATCAGTGATGAAAAGCTGTATTTGCAAAGACGATATTACCAATGGATTCGAATAGAGCGGTATTGGGAAGGGATTGAAGAAGCTGAGGAAACAGGCGACTACAGTAAGGTGAAAGCTCGATTCATCCCTATGCTATGCCAACATTGCGGTAACGCTCCTTGTGAGCCTGTTTGTCCTGTGTATGCTACTTATCACAACAATGAAGGTTTAAATGTTCAAGTCTATAACAGATGTATTGGAACTAGATATTGCGCTAATAATGATCCCTACAATGTACGGTTCTTTAATTTCTTTCAACCTACTTGGCCTGAATCACTTAAGAATCAACTAAATCCTGATGTTACGGTCAGAAGCAGAGGGGTGATGGAAAAATGTACATTTTGTGTACAGAGGATCCGTCGTTCTGGACGGGATGCTACCGCTCAAGGGAGAGAGCTTAAAGATGGCGATATCTCCCCTGCTTGTGTCCAATCGTGTCCTACCAGCGCTCTTAATTTTGGGGATTTAAAGGATCCTTTTAGTAAAGTGAGTATAATGGCACAAGACCGCCGTGCTTATAAGGTACTGGAAGAAGTTGGGACAGATCCTAGTGTTATTTACCTGAAGAGAGTGGATCCACATGCTGAGAAGGAACATGGCCATTAATAATCACCATCACGAACCAGAGATTTTGCAAAAATCCTCGAAGGAAGTTTCTGAGGAACTGCTTGCTGGGACCTCCCGGCCAAGTTCTAGGTTCATACTTTTTTGTTTAGGCTTGATGGGATTGACTGCCTTGGGAGTGGTTGGGTTCTTTATGCGACTCCAGGATGGGTTTTCTCACCACACTCCTTGGGCGTATCTAGCTGCAGCTTTTGCCTTTATTCTAACTACTTCCATGTCAGCTCCTCTGGTTGCCATAGCCCCTAGACTAGCTAAGGCTCATTTTGGACGCCCGGTATCCCGCATTGCCGAGCTTTGGGCTGTGGCTGGTTTGTTACAATTACTCATATTGATTCCACTTATCTTGTCGCTGCCTGACGCAGAAGGCAGAAGTACTTTTTGGTTCACAAATCTTTACCGGGAAGGATGGCCTCCAGGGACCCCTCATACTTGGTTGGTTTTGTCTGTTGTTTTCCTTGTTTTAAATGGTTTAGCCCTCCTTTGGGTAGCTGCTATACCCGATTTCGCGGTGGGCCGGGAAAAATCTTCAGGACTCAAGGGTTCAATTTATCGTTTGCTGTCTCTAAATTGGTCAGGTTCTAAAGCTGAATGGACAAGATTACGAAATAGGGTGGGGATACTCGGAGCTTTCTATTTTATGTTTTTGGTGACCGTACATACCTTTGTAAGTTTTGATTTTGCCCAAAGTTTAGTTCCTGGATGGCGTGATTCTTTATTCCCTACGTGGCATGCCTTAAGTGGGATTCAGGGGGCAGTTGCTAGTACATTAGTCACTGCGTTTGTCCTAAGGAAGTTTGGCGGAATGAAAGAATATATAGGGCTAAACCAATTCTGGAGTTTAGGGAAACTTCTTTTGGCATTAAGTTTATTGTGGGCCTACTTCTGGTGGTCAGGATTCATTATCTTTTGGTACGGAAAGACTGAAACCGAACAAAACCTCCTTGAACTTCTTATGTTTGGTTCTTACCGACCACTTTTCTTGGCTACCTTTGGATTGTGTTTCTTAATTCCATTATTGTCCTTAGTTTGGAATCCCATCCGGAAAAGTATAATAGGCCCAACGGTAATAGCCACTGGAGTTTTAATTGGAACGTTTTTGGATCGGGTCAGAGTTTACGTGGCTTCTTACTCGGTAGGGGATGTTAAAGGTTTGTATTTGGAGCATGTTCCTGCAGTATTGAAGCCCGAATTAGCCGACATTTTTATGATGGTTGGGGTTCTTGCAGGATCGACGCTTCTTTATACATTAGCGACACGTTTGTTCCCAGTTATTAATATCTGGGAAACCAAGGAAGGGTTGTTGCTTCAAAGGGTTCGACCACTAAATAAAGTCAAACTAAAGGTGTTGGCAAAGCCATTTTAAGAGAATTTTAACTTTCTTTGAAACCAGAGAATTATAACGGGAGAAAAAATGCAAGAAAGGGTACACCTTACAGAGCGGGAGATTAATAGAGATCTACTGCGGCCAGTTTTAACCACCCCTCTTTGGTTTTGGGTGCTACTGGGGGCATTAGGGTCTGTGGTCGGGCTTGCAGCGGCAGCTATTGCCTACTTAGTTACCACTGGAATTGGGGTCACTGGTTTAAATCGCCCTGTCATGTGGGGTTTCCTGATTACAAACTTCGTGTTTTGGGTCGGCATTAGCCACGCGGGAATTATGTTATCGGCTATTCTGCGTTTAACACAAGCTGAATGGCGACGTCCAGCTACCAGAGCAGCTGAGGTACTTACCATCTTCTCACTTACTGCCGCCCTTATGATGCCTACCTTTCACGTAGGGAGACAGTGGCGGGTCTATTTCACCTTCCCCTACGATTTTGCCCGTGGAATCTTTCCAAACATTAAGTCACCTCTAATCTGGGACCCTGCAGCTATCACGACTTACCTTACTTCGACGATATTATTTGTATTTGTACTTCTTTTGCCAGATATTGCAATTTTGCGAGATCGTAGCACTGGTATTAGGCATACAATTTATTCCGTTCTCGCCTTAGGGTGGAGAGGAAACCCCCGTCAATGGAAATTACAAGTCCTGGCAGGCGTCTTGTTATCGGCATTGATTCTGCCTGTATTCGTCTCTGTACATAGTATTGTTTCCTGGGACTTTGCTGTAGCTGTTGCGGTTGAAGGGTGGCATGCTACGATTTTTGCCCCGTATTTCGTCATCGGTGCTGTCCATTCTGGTGTGTCTGCTGTAGTCACCGTGATGGCCTTGCTTCGCTGGCTTTTTAGATGGGAAAATTACATCCGAGCTGAACATTTTGATGCATTGGGTCGTCTTCTAATTGTAATCGCCACCGCGTGGTTTCTTTTCTTCGTAATTGAATGGGTAATGGGACTTTATAGTGGCCATGGTGCTGAAATCGATATGAGAGATTTACAGGTTTTCAAATGGCCTTTTGGGTTGTTGTTCGCGGTATTCCTGATCACCGGGTTTTTCATTCCGGTACCATTATGGCTTTTCAGGAATGTGAGACGAAATGTCGCATTGATGTTCTGGACAACCATCTTGGTTAACATTGGGATGTGGCTTGAACGATTTCTTATTATCGTCCCTGGGTTGATGCGCAAACAAACTTTGACTTTCAACTGGGGCTCTTACAGTCCAAGCCCGATCGAAATTATTATGGTTACAGGGACCTTTGCTTGGGTATTCTTAGGTGTTCTTTTGTTTTCCAAGGTTTTCCCAATACTCCCAGTTGCTGATGCGAAAGAAGAGAAAGTCCTGGGGGATTATGTTCAGATCGGGAAAGTTAAGGTTCCTGCTATTTATCGAGAAGAATAAAATTCTTGTGAGGGGCGACAACATGGCTGATCAAAGTATTTTAGGATTATTTAGTAGTAGCGACGAAGCGGTTGAAGCCGCGGATAAATTGAAGGCCAACGGGGTCGATGAGTTTGAAGTTCTGTCTGATACCCCCTATCCAGATGGCGCTTTTGGGGAGCCGGAGAGTCGGCATCGGTTATATGTGTTCCCCATGATTGGCGCAGCGTTAGGTTTATCAGTGGCCCTTCTTCTCACTGCGGGAACACAATTGGCTTATCCATTAGTTACTGGGGGAAAGCCCATTATGGCCATCCCTGCGATGTTCATAATTTCCTACGAAGGCACAATGTTGGGAGCAATATTGTTTACCATTCTGGGTGTCTTATTTGAATCCAGATTACCCGGACTCGGGAAGGGCGTGTATGACGGAAGAATAACAGAAGGTTATATCGGATTGGTTGTGAAAGTGCCTGAAAATAGATCTGAGGAAATCCAGTCGCTTTTCCGTGAGGCAAATGCGACGGATGTTAAGACCAGCTCGGAGAGTTGAACTAGTGATTAGTCAAAAATTTCTAAATATACCTATTGTTAGGACCAGGCTCGGTATTCCAGTTGGCGGAATATTGTTAGGAATCTTGGTTCTTACATTATTCACTGGCTGTCTTGCTAAAACGGGGACTCATGCCCCGATAGACGTGTTCGCTGAAATGCATTACAGTCCAGGCCATCGTTCTCAAGAACCCCCTAGATTACAAAATCCTTTGGGGTCTATTCCCATAGGAGGTACGGACGTTGAGCTAACCTTGGCAGAATATCAATCCCTGGGAAACCCAGTGGAAACCAACCCAGAGAACTCGCAAATCGCAGATGATCTCTTCAGGGTCAACTGCTCTATGTGTCATGGACCCCTAGGAAAAGGAGATGGGCCGGTTGGATATAAAATCGCTCAAGGGGGGTACATCACCCCTCCTGATCTAACAGAATCTGCATCGGTCGAACGTTCAGACGGAGAGTTGTTCGGGTTGATTACCAAAGGGGTGTATGTAATGCCGCGTTTTAAAGGACTTCTTTCTGCCGATGAGCGATGGCTTCTTGTTGGACACATTCGGGAGTTACAGGGACAGTAAATGTCCTGGATAATCCCCTAATCACGTTCTCGGAAAATCAAAATTTCCCTCTAACGGTTGTTAGTTTCCTCTTGTGATGATTGAATCTCTTTCGTAAAGCTTCGAGGTGTATTCCGTTCTGATGGCGATTGTGATGAATTTTCGAACTTTGGTTCTTGGGTTAGCTATAACTGTTTTATTGAGTTGTGCGTCTGTTGAACCCAAACCATCTTTAGAAGGGCGTGCTGTAAATTTAGATCAACGGATAATTTGTCCTGTATGTCCTAGTGAAACCATAGATCAATCCCAAACTGAACTAGCCAAACAAATGCGAGAGGTAGTAAGGGAAAAACTTCAAGAAGGTTATTCGGATAGAGAAATAGAAGATTATTTCGTCTCTAGATATGGGGAACGAGTATTGGCATCTCCCTCTAATTCTGGTTTAGGGCTATTGGTTTGGATTTTCCCTCCGGTGGTCGTGGGCATGGGGTTGTTGATCTTTTCGCTCGTCCTTAGGCAAATGCGAAGAAATCAATTGTTTGGTGAAAATGAGATAATTGAGAATTCTCAAAAAAATAACACTGATTCACGGAACTAACCGATTTTGCTTGGTTGGATTGAAATGAAAAATTGTCTTGCAAGGGAGGACAAATTGTGGCTGAATTAGGGAATATTTCTCTTCTCCTTGCTATTCCCGTCTCTTTGTATGCGATTGTGGGTTCGATTTTGGGGATGCGGATCAATTCTTCGGAAATGATCCTTAGCGGTCGGTATGCCGCATTGTCGTTACCTTTAGTTCTGGGGATATCAACCCTGTGTTTGGTTTTATCATTCGTTAACAATGATTTCCATATAAAATATGTTGCGGATCATAGCAGTTTAGCAATGGAGCCCTGGTTAACCTGGGTAGCGTTTTATGCAGGCAATTCAGGGTCACTTTTGTTTATTGCAAACATTTATTCGGTGCTCGCCTTTTTTGCTTTGATAAGGCCTCCCCTCGAATCTCGATTCTCTTTGCCCTATACCACGGCAGTGATGATGATTGTCGTGTTATTTTTTACTTCTATTATGGCGACATTAGCTAATCCATTTGAATTGCTTCCATTTGCGCCTGAAGATGGGCAAGGAATAAATCCGCTTCTTACTCATCCAGGCATGATTATCCATCCTCCGATGTTGATGACGGGTCTAGTAGGGGTAGCAATCCCATTTTCCTTTGCCATGGGTCATTTATTGTCAGGGGAAATGGAAGATCAATGGATTGAGGCAGCGCGAACTTGGGGACTAATTATTTGGGTAATACTGTCAATCGGTCTTTTGTTGGGAGCCTGGTGGGCATATACGATTCTGGGATGGGGGGGCTATTGGGCTTGGGATCCCGTGGAGAATGCCGGTTTGCTGCCTTGGCTTCCACTTACTGCATTTGTCCATTCAATCATGGTGCAACGACGTCGCGGAATGTTTCGAAATTGGAATATCGTCCTGATAATTTTGGCTTGGGGTGGCGCGATGTATGGAATGTTTATGAATAGAGGTGGCCCGGTTCCCTCAGTACATTCCTTTGGTCAATCAAGTTTGGGTTGGGTTTTCTTGGCATTTTTGGCGGGGATGTTAATATTCGCTCTTACTATATTCTTTGTCCGATACCCTCGGTTAAAGAGCCGTGGTCTACTTGAGTCAGCAGTATCTCGTGAAAGTGCTTTTCTTTTAAACAATCTCCTATTCCTGTTTATCGCGATGGTAGTTCTTTGGGGGATGGTCTATCCATTGGTTTCCCAGATGATTAGAGGAGTGACCGTGACAGTGGGAAGGCCGTTCTACGACGTTACGGCAGGACCGTTGTTTTTGGCATTGGTATTTTTAATGGGAGTCGGCCCCTTATTGCCATGGAGACAGACTTCGATAACTACCGTGCGGAGAAATTTTACTGTTCCAATTTTGTGTTCGGCTATCGTGGCTATTAGTGCCATCGTAATAGGAGTTAGGTCTTTATTACCTCTCTTATCTTTTACGGTCTGCTCATTGGCTGCAGCGTCTGTTTGGAGCGAATGGGTTAAGGGAACTTTAGTTCGTCGTAGAAGGAATGAGAATTTTTTGACCGGCTTTGTTAGGTTGATTTTGTCTAATCGGCCACGATATGGGGGATACATTGCCCATTTAGGCGTTGTATTAATTGCATTCGCTGTTATTGGTTCTTCTTTTTATGGATTCCAAAAGGACATTGTGCTATTCCCTGGGCAACGCGCTTCTATTGAGGGATATACTTTAGAATATTTGTCCGCTGATTCAGAAGTGTTCTCTGATAGAATTGAACATCGAGCAGAAGTTGTTGTATTCGATGGCAGTGAAATTGTTGCTACATTAAGACCGGGGTACGCTTTTTACCCTGACTTTTCTATGGCGGCTACTAGGGCAGGGATTCATTCAAATTTATTTCGAGATATCTATATTATTGCCAATGAATTTGCTGAAGATGGGTCAGCAGTCTTTCGAATATATTTGAATCCTCTAATCATTTGGATGTGGTTCGCCGGACCACTATTTATCTTGGGTACTTTGATTGGACTTTGGCCTGAAAAGCGTCCATCTCCAGTGAGTCCGATAAGTTAATTTTCTTTGTTATGACTGGGTTGGCGGTAAAGTAGATTGGATCGTTAATGCTCGAAATAAGGATCTTGAAAATAAACCCGCTTGATAAAATAATTTAATCTTATGGTCGGGGAGGGAATTTGTTACTGACTTCCGTTGTATCCACATTATTAGGTTTAACCGTGTTAGCGATAATCTCATTCCCGTTTTTCTATCGGAAACGGTATGAATCTGTTGACAGTCGTGCGAAGTCCAAGATTCAAGTGTTGAGACAGTTGTGTGATGCGGCCCAATCAGAAATCAATACCTTGGAACTTGAATTTGGATTGGGGTATCTAGACCAAGATAACTACGAACGAAAGGCTATTCAATATCGAATAAACCGGGATGAACTTTTTTCCCAGCTCCATCTGTTGGAATGTCAATATTTTGGCGAAGAAACCCAAGCCTGATAAATTTTTGCTGGGCGCAATAGGAAAGATAGAATAGTGCGATGTTTCAATTTTCCATTTGTTATCCAACTATAGTGGGTTCTCCCTCATCTAACGGTTTTAATCCCCAAATTAGTATTATAAGAAACCGATTAATACAATTGGGGATAGTGATAGTGTTTGTCCTCTCTTGTCTCTTCATTTTCCTGACTCCAGTAATTGCCGAAGTCTCCACTGCCATTGACGGAAAAATTATTAATGGCACAAATAACGGAGAAAATGTGGAAGGACTGAACGTGAGAATTCGATACCTTTCCGGAGATGGGAATGTAGTCGAATTGGAATCGCAAACAGATTCCGGGGGTGAATTTAAATTCCCAAACCTTTCAGGTAATGAAATTCTATTTTACACTCTCGAAACAACCTATTTAGATGTCCTATATAGAGTCGAAATTGATCCAAGGGAACTTACAGACCTTCCTGAGTTGGTCGTTTATGAGGTAATGGGGTCCTCTGATGAATTGTCTGTTCTCGACCATAGTGTGGTAGTAACAGGATTCGATAGGGTTAACCAGGAACTCTATATCCTCGAAGCAGTCAAAATTGAGAATGGTGGGAATAGAACGTTTTTTATCCCAACGAATACGTCAAACCCAATGGATTTCTTAAGGTTTTCTTTGCCGATCGGAGCTTCAGAATTGGAAGTGGAATCATCCTCTGGAGGAGGCCATGTTATTCAAATCGATCTGGGGTTTGCTCTAACAATTCCTGTTCCACCAGGCGAACATGAGATTCTTTTTACCTATTCCGCTCCATATAAGAGTGGGATCTGGGAATATAAGCCTGCTATGATTAGAGGCGCAAATAATTACAGGCTAATGATAAAAAAAGGAATAGGAAGTCTCGCTAAAGACCCCTTTATAGACCAGGGAGAAGTAAATGTCGGAACTGAACTCTATCATCTGTTCCAACAAAAAGATTTGGATGCCGGAGAAAGGCTTAGTATTGCGATTTCTGATCTTCCAGAATTAAAGTTCACTGACCATCTACTAAAATTGATGAGTTCGAGACAAATCTTTCTAGGTATTATTCCTGGAATAGCTACACTAGCATTCTTGGTACTATTGTATGCTGGGGTATATCGGAGAAGATCCTCTTCACGTTAACCTGGCGTATTGTAATTATGGAGTTAGTTAGAATTACTTCTGAATGTATGAAGGTTTAGGTTTTGAAATTTGACGGATCAAGAAGAATTCAACAAGGAAAATAAGGGATTTATGGTTCAATCAGGAACGCCCAAGCGCTATCTGGTGATTTTGGCTTTTTTTATCCCCATTCTTTTATTATTCACGGTGTTGATATGGGCGTTATTTACCCAAAATGTTGGCGTTCAGGAAGACCCAATGAACAGGAATTTTTCCAGTCAGCCAATGGAAGAAACTCCTGCTCCTTTCACGCTGGAGTTATTTGATGGTGAGACATTTCACCTTTCTGATTCTAATGGACATCCGACGGTCGTAAGCTTTTGGTCATCCTGGTGTCCCTCGTGCCGACTTGAAACCCCGACCATAGTTGAAATGGAAAATAGATACGATAGCCACGGTTTAAGATTGGTTGGAATTGCAATTTGGGATGCCGAAGAAAACGCGAAAAAGTTTGCCCGTGAACATGGTTTGGAGTTCCCAGTAGGTTTGGACAAGGACGGTTCGATCGCGATTGATTATGGGGTGACCGGACTACCCGAGAAATTTTTTATTAATAGGGACGGCGAGATCGTTAGAAAACTAGTGGGTCCAGTAACCGAACTGCAAATGCAAGAGGCGATCCTTAGTATCATTGAATGAAGGAATGATTTCGCTTCATGGGTCTAAAAGAAGGTATCCCAAGGGTGTGTTGAGTCAAGGGAATTTATTCAATTCCAAATGGGAATTTCTCAATAGCAAATTTCCCGGTCTTCCCTAATTTTCGATTGTAGTTCCTCGGTTGCCGAAAATCGGTTTTTGTTCCCAGACCACTAACAATTGGCTTGCAACGAAAATGGAACTGTAAGTTCCAGTGATGATCCCAATTACTAACGTAACTAGTAAGCTGTTTAATGTGTTTCCTCCTAAGAGGAAAATCGCCAGAATTACGATAAGGGTTGTGATACTTGTAGTTAGGGATCTTCCTATTGTTTCCATGATGCTCATGTTGACGGTGGTGACAATATCTCTCGAAATCCTCCGACTGGTATTTTCACGAATTCTATCAAAAACAACGATAGTATCGTGGACACTGTAGCCAACCACCGTTAGGACCCCGGTAATGAACATTGCATTGATTTCTATATCAATTACCTTTCCCAAAATTGAGAAAAGCCCGACTACAATTAAAACGTCATGGATAGCAGCAATAATAGCAGTAGTTCCCATGCGAAATGAATTGGGGACCAATCTGAACGCCCATGAAATATAAAATAGAATTGCAAGTGAAGCGAACAAGATGGCAATTATGGCGTTTCGTACCGTTTCATTTGCTACGATAGGTGAGACAGCCGCCCCTTCCAAAATAACGTTCCCGATTTCGGAATCGATTGCTTCCTCAATTTGTTCTCGCTCCGAGGGTTCATTTTCTTGAATTGGCTCCTGCAGTGTTTTTGTCCTAACTAAGAATGATTTATCTCCGAGCTTTTGGATAACGGCTTCTTTATGGCCCAAGTCCGACATGAGAGAACTAAGGGATTCTTGTTCAACTGAATCCTCGAATGTGAGGGTTAAGACCGTTCCTCCGGTGAATTCAATCCCGAAACGGAACGCGGGAGGGATAAGAATTGAGATTATTCCCGCGATTATCAGTATCCCAGAAAGAAGAAAGAACCAACGGCGTTTTCCAACAAAATCCATAATTACATCCTTGCCTTGGATTGAAGATTAGTCCCTGAGCCTGATGTGCCAGGAACGGGGCTGAAGAGTTTAGCTTGTTTCCCTAAAGGAGTAGTACCAGAAATTTTCAGAAGGGTTTTACTGATAACAATTGCACTAAACATGCTTACGGCTACTCCAATAAAGAGACTAACCGCAAATCCGGTTACCAGACTTGCCCCAAATCTAGAGCCGAACCAAAAAAGAATCACGCATGTAATGAACGTTGACACGTTGCTGTCCCGAATTGATGGCCAAGCACGGTTAAATCCCATTTCAATGGAAGCCAATAAGCTTCTTCCGGTACGAAGTTCCTCTTTCATTCTTTCGAAGATCAAAATATTGGCGTCTACCGCCATACCAACGGAAAGAATAAATCCAGCGATTCCTGCCAAGGTTAGTGTGACAGGGATCAATTTGAAAATAGCAAGTACGAGCGCTACATAGGAGATGAGGGCTAGGCCTGCAACGAACCCTGGGACTCGGTAATAAAGGATCATGAAGAGAACGACCAATGCGAACCCAATGTAGCCGGCCTGAAGACTTTTTTGGAGTGCGTCTGCTCCCAAAGTTGCATCGACATCATGTTCTTGGATAACCTTAATCGGGACTGGGAGGCGACCGGATTCGAGCTGGATGGATATGGTCCTCACTCGTTCGGTAGTGAAATTCTGCCCTTCAATGATCGCCCGACCTCCTAAAATGGCCTGCTGAGCTACTGGGGCTAGGAGTTCCTCATCATCAAGGAATATAGCAATCCTATCTCCTGATCCGGCAATTCTTGTCGTAGTATCCGCAAAAATGCTGCCACCTCTTGAATTAAATTCAAGACTGATTATCGGTGCTCCGGTTGTTGGATCTCGGTCAGGGTACGCTCTTTCCAGGAGGTCTCCAGTCAACCCGATATCTTGGTCTTCATATTGACTACAAGATGGATCAAGGCAACTTCTTTCTTTGAATTCAAGTTGAGCTGTTCTTCCAATCAACCGTTTGGCTTCTTCGACGTCATCGACTCCGGGGAGCTGGATTAGGAGCCTATTGGCTCCCATAAGTTGAATTGAAGGTTCGGCTACCCCGAAGGCGTTTACTCTTCGTTCGATGATGCTCAGAGCTCCCTCCATCTGAGACTTTGTTGGGTTTTCAATTTCGGCTTCATAAATGAGATGGACTCCTCCTTGAAGATCCAATCCTAGTTTTAATCCTAACGGCCCGCTTCCACCACGTTCGAATCGCGAATCACCCAAACCTAAATTTAGATTAGTTGAGCTGAGGATCATAACGGCCAACCCAACTGAAATTAGGATAACTAAAAGTAAACGAGTATTATTACTAATCAATTTTGCGTACCCAACGTGGAAAATTCTCTCGTTCCGCGTTGCCCTTTCAGTAAGTCTGCAACCAATTTAACAGCTTCTTGTTTTGTGTTAATTGCTCCGGTTGCCTGTGCTTCCCGTACTTGGAGGATGAGTTCCCCTAATTCAGGACTCGGCTGAACCTCAAAAATGCGGGAGATCTCGTGGCCATTTAACAATTTTGGTTCAGTCTCTAATTGCCGAATCCTTGTTCCTTCATTGATAGTGTGGTCAATCCGTTTAGAATTAAAAAGCCATGCTTCTCTACTTAAATTTGGACCACGTGCTGCAAGAAAGTCCGCTAGACTTAGATAAATCGTGTCCAATGCAACCTCTCCGACGTCCCGGAAAAATCGATAAATAGCCTTTTTTGTCGGAATTTGGTCCTTTTGGGATATTTGGCTAGGTCTAAGATGATGCTCTATCATGGTTTGGATCATGGTGATTCCTCGGTTACTGAACCTGAGCCTGGATAAAATCTCTCCTGATTTTTCAGCTCCAATTAGGGAATGTCCCAAGAATCTTACTTTCCCGTTAGGCTCAATTGATTTTGTTTCTGGTTTGGCCACGTCGTGTAACAATCCTGCTAGTTTCAGGAGAGTCGCTCGGTTATAGCCGTCACACGCGGTTTCGGCGAAATATTCATCTAACCAGGAGTGCCATGGAATCGCCTTTCCAATTTCATCATCCTTTCGATAGCGTGGATTCAAAATCGTTTCAACCATTACCGCAGTTTGAAGGCTATGTTCATAAACGTCCCAATAATGTTCAATTGGCTGAGTAATTCCCTTGCATTCGGAAAGTTCAGGGATTACGGTTTCTAGCGCTGAATTCTCATTTAGATCCCCTAGCGATTTTTCTAGATTTGGCTGTGAGAGAATACCTAGAAATTCCTCACGAATCCGTTCTGGGGAACTTTTGGCAAGAAGGAAACTATCTCGCTGAGTCATTCTGTAGGTTTCTGGTTCAATATTAAATTTCAGATGGGAGGCGAGCCTTGTCGCTCGAAGCACTCTAATTGGATCTGCCCTAAAAACGTTAGGGTGAGTCATTCTAATTGATCTTTGGTTGAGGTCGTCCAGTCCTCCTGTTGGATCCAAGACCTCCCAATTGGATGGAGGGCTTGGGGATTGTTGGAAGGGAATTGCCATGGCGTCAATGGTAAAATCTCGCTGTTCTAAATCCCAAGAAATTCCCTTGTCCGCCTGTGAAAAATCCAATTGGGAAATTCCAAGTTCATCGGAATTCTGAAGTGTTAGCCGAAATATTGCTCGGGAAGGATCTACCGGGAAAAGTGTTCCTCCCAACTTACGATGGAATATTTCGGCACAGTCAAGAGAATTTGATGTGGTCACAATGTCAATGTCTTTGTTTGGGAGACCTAGTAACGAATTCCTTACAAATCCGCCTACTACAAACGCATCTTCATCGAGTTGAACACCAATTTCGTGAATTGCTTCCAATAGATTCAATTGATTCCTTCCAGTAATTGGGAGCCCAAATTGCCATATATTAAGATCTTAAATCGGGGAAAGGGAAGTTTCCTCATCATTAGCAGATGAGGCTTCGTCCTCAATTGCAGCCAGTTCCCAAATTGAACTCGGGTCAACTAACCTGTCTAGATATAATATTCCGTTTAAGTGATCGATTTCATGTTCCAGGGCTTGGGCCAGCAGATTATTTTCTGCTTTGATTCGAATAGAATTTCCATCCCTATCTTTCGCTCGAACTCTCACTTCCTCGGAACGTTTAACCCTCCCTTGGTAACCAGGGACGCTAAGACATCCTTCGTCTAATTCCCGTTCTCCCTTTGCAACGATTATTTCCGGGTTTATTAATACTCTAATTTCTTCCTCTTCAGGGATACCGATGACGCAAATGCGATAAGGGACGCCGATTTGGTTAGCTGCGAGGCCGACCCCGCCCGCGTCGTGCATTGTTTCAATCATATCATCAATTAGTTGTTGGATTTTTGCATCAATCTTTTTTACCCGTTGGGTTTTTTTAAGTAATATGGGATTAGGGGCTAGTGGGATGTTTAGGATTGCCAATGCAACTCCTTTTCTAAGAAAAATCCAGCCTAATTATATCCAAGCAACCACTTGGGTGTAAAGCTGTTTCAACTTGACTTGTTCTATCTAAGGTGTAAAATTTGCCTGAAATCTTGAGGGCGAAGTAACCCATTGTAAATTTTTTAGGGGAAATTCTTAAGATGCCTCCTATTTTACAGGTAAGAGATATTGCAGTTGAATTCCCGACGCGGGAAGGTACCGTAAATGCGGTGAATGGGGTGAATTTCATCTTGGATCATGGGGAAACCATGTGTCTTGTTGGCGAAAGTGGTGCGGGGAAATCTATGACCGCACTGGCAGTCCTTCAGTTGCTTCCTTATCCAGGGAAATTGGTTCGAGGAGATGTATTGTTTGAAGGACAAAGCCTTCCTTCCATGAAAGAAAACGATCTGCGGAAGATCAGGGGAAGAGAAATTGCATTGGTTTCTCAAGATGCGAAAGCTTCTTTAAATCCGATAATTTCCGTAGGGACTCAGATGGAAGAAATGTTATTAGCCCATACAGAGATGACAAAATTGGAAGCAAGAGACTATTCCATCGAACTTTTGCACAAAATGGAGATCCCAGAAGCCAAAAGAGTAGTTGATTACTATCCTTTTCAGCTAAGCGGGGGTATGGCCCAAAGAGTTATGCTAGCGATGGCTCTATCGTTAAGGCCCAAATTACTCATTGCTGATGAACCTACTTCAGGATTAGATGTTACGTTACAGGCTGAAATGTTGTTGAGGTTGAGGGCCCTCAAAGAAGAAATTGGTGCATCTATTTTACTCATAACCCACGATTTAGGGGTTGTAGCTCAAATGGCCGACCAGGTAAAAGTTATGTATGGAGGGAGTATTGTTGAATCTGGCACCGTCGGTGAAGTCTTTAAGGCTCCTAGGCATCCGTACACTTGGGGATTGTTTCAGGCATTGCCACGATGGGACGATGGAGGAAGGTTGCTCAACCCAATTAAGGGGATGCCTCCAAGCTTGTTAGAGTTGCCCGATCGGTGCTCGTTTCTTGACCGTTGTCCTAAAGCTTCTTCTGAGTGTCGGTTGAGTCCTCGCCCTCCACTCACTCTTACAGGAGAGACCCAATTGGTTGCGTGTTATAACCCTTTAATGGATCAATAAAGAAGGGTTGGATTACAGGCAGGTAGGAATTACTTCTCGTTGAGATTCTTCTCACTTTCTGGCACTGCTGATTTCAGCGACGGCTAATTCGAGACACATCTCATCGTTCATAGAGCTAGTTTTTATCGCTAGGTCAGCTTCCAAGAGAACTTGATGCATGCTAACGAGTTGAATTTGGCTAAAGGTTTCTGCCAGCGCTAAGGTTTTCTGGAGGACGTAGGTAGAATTAATCCCCAATCGATTTCCAATTTTCCCGGAGTCTAGTTTACTTGTAAGCATGCTTTTCGTAATAAGAAGAATCCGAACCTGACGTGCTAACATTCCCAATGGGTAGCTGACAGGGGCTCCCTTTGAGATGAGTGCCCTTAAAATGGTCAATGCTTTAGTTGCGTCTCCTTGTATAGCCGCATCTATCGCAGGAAAAATGTTTGCCTCTGCAATTGGGTTCACGATAGTTTGTACATCAATTAGTCCAATTGTATGTTCGTTACAATAAAGGGATAGTTTTTCAATTTCGTTAGTAGCGTTCCAGAGATCGTTTCCGATTAGGGTGGTGAACAAATCTAGAGCCCTACTTTCAATGTTTTTTCCCAAGAGAGCAACTCGTTGTTGAACCCATCGTTGGGTTTCATTCCGATTGAGCGGCCTTGATTCCTTTACCTCTGCTATTTTAGCTAGGTCTTTCAGTAACAGATTAGAATTCGATATTTCGTCTTCTAAGAAGATTACGTCTGTGGTGGCTGGAATTGTTTGAAGGTTAGATACAAAAATTTCCCACTGGCTCGAAGCTTCTTTGCCGCTAGTCCTGAGTTCATCCTTAGATTGATTTCGCTTTCGCTGATTGCCTCCTGAAGAGGTCAATAATCCTTCAATAATAATTAACCGTCGTTCGGATAAAAATGGGACAAAAGAACAGAGCCCAATGATTTCAGAAAAATTGGTATTGGTTGCGTTGATTGAAGTAACATTTGCCTCCTGAAGATCTTTGGGGCCGACGGTAGTTTTTAATTCATCGATAAATTCTTTTGTAGAGAAAGTATCCGTCCCATGAACGACATAAATCATTTATTTCTCGCACTCCCTTAAATATAAGGGTATAATCTACTTTCTTGGTTAATTTACCATAACCTGCCAGTTATTTAATATCGGAGCCATTCGGCCGTTTGCAACCTTGCACATCTTACGTTACCTCTACTTTCGTAACTTCCTTGAATCCATTAACATCGGTAGTAAGCAAACTGGATAATCTAATCAAATTTCTTGAGGTGTAAATTGGAACGACCCGTAGGGCAGGAATTGCTTCGGCGATTTAGCGATTTTCAATTAACGGAAAGTTCCGGGCACTCCTCGGAGTACATCGCCTCTGATAATTCTAATGGGACACTGGTAGACCTCACAGTTTTGAGGCCATATTTTTCTGAGTACCAAGATGGAATTTCTAAGTTTTTTGGGCGAATTGAGGCACTGCAAAAATTAAATCATCCGAATGTGCATACCCCAATATCTTTTGGGGAATCCGATGGCCAAATTTGGTTTGCTGTCCCACATTTGACTGGGGAAACCCTATCAACAGTGATTGAAAATGGCAAGATAAATTTTAAGTTGATGGAAATTATCATTCATCAGCTTGCGACATGTGTGGATTTCTTGGCCTCACAAGGAATTCAACATGGGGATTTAACTCCCGAGAACATATTAATCACGGAGTCGGGTGAGATAAAAATCTCCCGATTTGGGATCACTGAATTAGTTCATGAACTCCATCCCTTATTGAGGACTACAATCCGAGTCCCTGACCCTCACTATTCCGCTCCGGAACTACTTCAACATCGTAATCTTACCTCATTTTCCGATCTGTACTCGATAGGGGTGTTGACATATGAAATGATCACGGGCCAACTCCCATTCCCTTCGTTAGGTGTTCCGTCTGTCTTAGCTGAGCAAATGGATGGTAAATTTTCAGCGCCGAGTCGCTTGATTCCTGATTTAGGTCCCGGAATTGATGATGTAATTTCGAGAAATCTGGCTTTTGATACTGAGGTTAGATTTCATACGGCGGTTGAGTTTGAGGTGGCTGTGGGGCAAAACCTAGCAGGGATTACCCCCGATTTCGTGTTTGGGACAACAATAAAGGAAAAATCTGAGCGAGCAGAACATGGTTCTAAGAAGATTCCGGAAGATTTAAGTGGTTCTGAAGAAGAATTGAAGTTTTGTCCATCCTGCGGTCAAGGGAATGACCCTTCCCTTCTCTACTGTAAATTTTGTTGGAGTCGCTTGGCAGGTCGGAAACTCCCTTCTGGGGCGGAAGCTCAAAGACTTCTAAGGACTTTTTCTAGAGAATGGCGTAAGAATTGGGCGCTCCGCCGGGCTATTTTGGCAGGGGCTATTTTGGCACCGGTAATTTATGTTTTGAGCTTTTTTGTGGCCTTGCCCGTATCAAAGCCAACAGGTGAGATGAGCGCAATTTCTGGACCCGGCGAATGGGTATCTCATGGAAAGGACTTTAAGAACACCTCATTTTCTAAGAATGTTGATCCCATTAAAGGGAAGGTGCTCTGGGAATATGAAACAAACAAACCTTTTACGACATCTCCGACTGCCGACGATCGAAGAGTATATGTTTCCACGGTGGATAACAAAGTCGCTGCCCTAGATATTGTTGATGGGAGAATTATATGGGAAATTGTGACCCCAACCCCGGTAGATTCCACTCCAGTAGTTACCAAGGAAGCTATTTACTTCGGACTAAGAAATGGTGAAGTCTGGGCATTGGATGTTCAGGATGGAAAGAAGCTCTGGAGTTTCGAAACTGGGAATCCGGTGTTTGGCTCAGGACAAATTTTTAAAGGAGTCCTTTATATAGGTTCTGGAGATGGTTATCTTTATGGGCTAGATGCCTTGACTGGAAAAAAACTCTGGGATTATGAGGTGGGTGGATGGGTATTGAATACCCCGATTTTGTATCAAAGCTTTGTCGCTGTTGCCACCGCTTCTGGATGGGTATGGGTAATTGATATTACAAATGGTAAAAAAATGCTGAGTTATAAAACCACCGGCTCAATTATTCAAGATCCAGTATCGGTAGGTGATAAAATCATTGTTGGGAATTTTCGTGGAAAATTAATTGCGATTGATTGGAACGCTGTCGAATATCCTGGAGAAAGAGGTGCTCGTTACTATCGAGCCATTGCTTATGTCTGGGGTCTTCAAGATAAGGCTCCAATACAAAAAGGATTCATTTGGAGTCGTAATTTTGGAAAGACTGTTGCTGTAAGCTCTCCGGCTGTTGCAGATGGTTATGGTTATGTGGTTACTTCTGATGGGAAATTAAGGTCGATAGATCTTGAAACCGGTGACACGATATGGACCTATAACTCGTATTCGCGTACAAGAAGCTCGTCTCCAGTTATTGGAGGAGAAATCGTCTATATGGGGACAGATAACGGGTTCATCCACGCAGTAAATCGTACGACCGGGGAGGAAATTGCTCGGTTTTTTGCTGGGGGTGGGGTGGTTGGTCAAATGATCATTGCAGATAATTCTATGTTTGTTGCATCAACGAACGGAACCCTGTACGCATTTAGGTAGTGTTATGGAAATCTCAATTATTGGATATCCAAAATCAGGCAAAACTACGATTTTTAACGGATTAACCCAAGGGCGGGCCGACACTGCTCCATATTCGACGGGTACCCTTCGTCCAAACATTGGGATGGCGAAAGTTCCTGATCCTCGGGTTGACTCTCTAGCTGAGATGTTTAATCCCAAAAAGGTTACCTTGGCGGAAGTAAGTTATTCAGATATTCCCGGTATGCCTGAAGGATTCGGCGCCAGTGTCGGGATTCATGGTGAATTATTAAACCTCCTTCAGCGTTCTGACGCCCTAATCCATGTAGTCAGATTGTTTGAGGATGAGACTATTCCCTTTCCAAAAGGAGCTGAATTGCCTGCAGATTCAGTCCCCGGGATGGAGCTAGAACTAGCAGCTGTTGACTTAGGAATCCTGGAACGGCGGCTGAATCGGCTTCAATCTTCGGAAAAGGGAGCAAAGCCCCATGAACGTTCTATGTTGCGCGAAGAGAGCGTGTTTCTTAATAGGCTTAAATCGGGCTTGGACGCGGATATTCCTATCCGAGATCAATTATTGGATTCAACTGAATCGAAGCTCGTTCGGAATTACCAGTTTTTAACATCTAAGCCAATTTTAATTGTCTTAGATATGGATGAAGCGTCAACAGAATTCCTCGAAGAAACTGAAAGGAAATTTCAGCAGGAGTTTGGTCGTCCAGGCGTGGAGATCCTAGCGATTTCAGGGAAAATTGAAATGGAATTGGCACAACTGGCTGAGGAGGATCGAGCAGAATTTAGAGACTCATTAGGGCTAAGTGGGACTGGTTTGGATCGCGTCGTAGGAGCATCTTACCGACTGCTTGAATTAATATCATTTTTAACCACAGGGGAAGATGAGGTTAGGGCCTGGAGCGTGCCGAAACTTTCGCCAGCACTGGAGTGCGCAGGTCGGATTCATTCGGATATAGAAAGAGGATTTATCCGAGCCGAAGTGATTGGTTATCAAGAATTTATGGAATGCGGGAGCATGGTTGAGGCAAAAAAGAAAGGATTGCTAAGACAGGAAGGTAAATCCTACGTAATGCAGGATGGAGACATCGTACACTTTCTATTTAACGTATGAACGTTGGGGTGAAATGTGGAACAAATTAAACAGATTGAATTAGACTCTAAAGGCCCTAGTTTTCATGCAGGCACGTTCCAGAAGGGTATAGCCCTTTATGTTCACGTTCCATTTTGTCAATCGAAATGCATCTATTGTGATTTCAATACTTACGCTGGATTAAACCATGTTATCCCTAATTATTTGGAATCGTTGACTAAAGATATAATTTTATGGGGAAACTTCTTGGATCATCCAACAGTGAATTGTGTATTTTTCGGAGGAGGAACTCCTTCCCTTTTATCTTCCAAACAACTTAACGAGATTTTGACTTCCATTCGTAGCTCGTTTGATTGTTCTGCAACCACGGAGGTCACGGCAGAGATTAATCCTGATGATGTGACCTCCTCTAAAATCGACGGATTCCTAAGATCCGGTGTCAATCGTCTAAGTATAGGGTTTCAGAGTTTGGATCAAGGGCTCCTTCAATTATTGAGTCGAAGGCATGGAGTTGAAAAAGCTGTTGAGGCCTTGGAAATAGCACGATATGTAGGAGTTAAGAACATTAATGTGGATCTGATGTATGGTGTCCCCACCCAAAGCCTCATTCAATTTCAGGAAACGTTGGAACTTGTGGCAAGCCTTCAACCTGAACATATATCCGCCTACGGACTTACAGTTGAAACTGGGACACCTCTAGAAAAACTGATAAATAGCGCTCAATTACCCGACCCCGATCCAGATTTAGCCGCAGATATGTACCTCCATCTTGGTTCGTATCTGTCATCTTGGTATACAGCCTATGAAATCTCCAACTGGGCTTTACCGGGAAGGGAATGTAGGCACAATATGACTTACTGGAAGAACCTACCATATTTAGGGATTGGACCTGGTGCTCATTCCTATTTGGGAGGTTATCGTTTTAGTGTGGTTGATTCTCCTTTTGAATATATTCAGAAAGTGAACACATGGAATAATTTAACTCCCAACAGAATTCATGATGGAGAGGGCTCATTATTTTCGAACATCCCCACCTTGAACATGATAGAACGCATCGAATTACAATTAGAGATGGCAGAAACACTTACATTAGGGATGCGACTTGCGAATGGTATTAAGCTTTCAGAATTTCACGACCGGTTTGGAGTAAATCTCTTTCAACCCTATGGGGATTTGTTCCAAGAGGTCATTAATTTGGGATTGGTTGATTACGTAGATGAACCAGGCCAAGAGAGGGTAAAGTTATCAAAAGAAGGTAGGATTTTGGGGAACCAAGTTTTTTGGAGATTCTTTGTTGCCTAGTGGATGAAAAAACGATGCCAATTAGGTGGAAGCCATGAGCGAATCAGAAGACAAACGGACTACGGAGAATATTAATCGGATATTATTAGCTGTTGCATTCGCTTCAACCGATCCTATCCGGCCTCAAATAAAAATTGAGGGACATGAAGAGCGGGATGTAGCCTACGAAGCTGGACTTCTTTCCCCGAGGGAGGTAGAAATGACTGTGTACTCAACTCAAAAAAGAGGCCGGATTCTTCACTTATTAGGTATTATGAGAGAAAAACAGTGGATAGAATTCACTCCCAAACCTCCTACAGGTGCGTATTACGTTTTTATCACTCCAACAGGTTATGAGAAGGCTATAAATTTGGCTAAGCCTTGGTGGAGGAAAGCGTTTAATGGTTTTTACAGGAAAATCCGAGGAGAATCATAAACGCAAGAGTTTTGGGATTAGATTGCACTGCTGAATTCTTGACTCGCGGCTGAGACTCCCGATCCTTTGTCCACAGGGAACCCAAGTCTAGGCAGTAAATTCTCAAAAGCAGAAAGAAGCAATAATACATTGGAAGCTGAACTAGATTCACCCATGGTTCCAATTCGCCAAATTTTTCCTTGCAGTTGATTCAGCCCACCGCCAATCTCAATATTGTATTCTTCCCTTAGCCGGGTTCGAAGTTCTACGTCATTGACACCATCCGGTATCAGCACTGAGGTCAGTTGATAGAGACAAATTTCTGAGGGAACTAGAAGTCGCAGCCCTAAGGCGATCAGTCCTGAACGGAGTGCTTGCCCATTAACTTGATGTCTGGCGTAACGCTCCTCTAGTCCTTCTTCGGTGATCATCCGGAGAGCTTCCCACAAAGAGTAAATCATTGTGGTAGGAGCGGTGTGATGATATACCCTGGTTCTTCCTTGCCAGTACCCTTGCAGGAGGCCCAAATCCAGATACCAAGTACTTGGACTTTGTTTTCGGGCAGCTATCGTTCGGAGTGCCGATTGACTTAAATTAACTGGCGCCAAACCTGGAGGAGCACCTACGCATTTCTGTGTAGCGCTGAAAGCGAAATCGATTCCGAGAGAATCTGCGGATATGGGGTTTGCTCCCAAGGTTGTAACCGTATCCAGAAGAAATAAGGTTTCATATTCCTTTGCTAAATTGGACAATTCTTCGAGGGGTTGTAGCACTCCTGTTGAAGTTTCTCCGTGGGTCACTCCGAGAACTTTAATTCTTGGGTTGGCCTTCAGTTGCTCTTCAACTAAACTTGGGTCAATTGCCTGTCCCCATTCGGCTGAAACTTTAATTACTTCGGCTCCGCTGCGTCTCGCCATTTCAGCCATTCGATCTCCAAAGAATCCGCATGATGCTACTAGGATTGTATCTTCAGGTTCGAGGAGATTCGCAATCCCCGCCTCCATTCCCGCGGACCCGGTTCCAGATATGGGTAATGCGAAGCTATCCGTAGATCCGAATAATTGCCGAAGAAGCTCGGCCATGTCATCCATTATCTGGATGAATTGAGGGTCTAAGAAGCCGATAATTGGAAGAGTTAATGCTCTCGTAACCCTTGGGTGTACATTAGAGGGTCCTGCTCCCATGAGAATCCGGGCGGGAGGATTCAACTCGCGGTTATCTGGACGATTCAAACGTTACCTCCGGGGATTTCTCCATAATGAAGAGGGTAATACTAGCGTTAGATGACCATTTAGGCTAACAGTTGAAGCCTACGGACGTCAAGACGAATCAGTTTGGAATCGAAAGTTCCAATCATTCTTCCAATGAACTGAATGCCCTCTATCGATGGAAGGAGTGGCTTTAAGCGGGTATACTTTCCCTATGTTAAAGGAAAAGGGGGAGGAATGGATCTTGGTTTAAATGATCGGGTCGCTCTAGTTACAGGAGGGAGTGAAGGGATAGGAAAGGCCACGGCTTTGCGATTATCCTTAGAAGGGGCAAAAGTTGCAATTTGTGGTAGGAGAGGAAATGTCCTGGAAGAGACTGCGGTTGAAATAAACAGTATTTCCGGAGGCGAAATATTTCCAATCGTAGCTGACGTTTCTCAAGCTGAGGATATTAAAAGAATGATTTTGGAGGTGGTGGCGAAATGGGGGAAATTAGATATTTTGGTAAATAATGCTGGGACTGCCTCCGGTGGACCATTCGAAGATAATACAGATGAAGCATGGTTTCATGACCTGGAATTGAAATTATTTGGGGCAATTCGTTGTACGCGCGAGGCCCTTCCGTTCATGCGAAAGGGTAAATGGGGTAGAGTAATTAACGTTACCAACCTAGGTGGGAAAGCACCCGGGGCTGGTTCGACCCCTACATCTGTGAGTCGTGCTGGAGGAATCGCTCTTACCAAAGCTCTGTCTAAGGAATTGGCTAGCGATAATATTTTAGTGAATACGGTTTGCATCGGAAGAATCAAGGCGGCACAGGGTCAAAAAGCCTATGAGATTGCCAGGAGACAATCTCCAGATCTTACTTTGGATGAGTATTATGGCAAACAGGCTGAAATGTTAAATGTCCCATTAGGCCGCGTTGGAGAAGCATCAGAAGCAGCAGATGTGATTACCTTTCTTGCTTCGGAAAGAGCAAGTTATGTGACGGGAGTGGCGGTGAATATAGATGGTGGCGCTAGTCCAGTGGTTTAAGTTGTTCGAACTCATTCAATTAGACAATAGTAGGGGTAGTTGTAATTATGAATCTGGAACAAAAACAATTAGCGCTTTTCCCCTTAGGTGGCGTTGTTTTATTCCCGGGATTTCCTTTGGCTATCAGGGTGTTTGAAGAGCGTTACAAAAAATTGGTGGCAGACGTGAAATCCGCTGACTCCAGAATAGGTATTGTTTTGATTAGAGAAGGGAATGAAGTGGGAGATACCGCGGAACCTTTTCTAGTTGGGACGCAGGCCAAGATTGTAGAAGCCACCGAGTTGGAAAATGGACAAATCTTCCTCTCACTGTTGGGGGAACGGGTCTTCCGAATTTCCCAAATCGTAACTGAGTACCCCTATCTAACTGCTGATGTAGAATCGTTTGCCGAATTGTTGGATTCTGAAGGATTGCCCGAACGGGTAGAAAGCGCAACCCATGCCTTCCATGAATATCTAAAGATAGGAAGATTGGTGGAGGGAAGCTGGAGCGAACATTTGGTTAATGAACCTGATCCAGTAAAGCTTTCTTATTTGATTGCTCAAACAATGTCTGCAGAACCCTTGGTTAAACAGGGTTTACTGGAAACCTCTTCTGTTGGAGACCGGTTAGAAATTGAAGAAAATCTGCTTAGGAGAGGGGCAGAAAGGCTAAGGAATCGATTAGTTGATAGAGGACCCCAATCGAGATTTAGCAATAATTAGGGTTTATGGGACGCCTTATTTGGTTGCCCGCGCTTCTTGGTTGCGATTGCGCATATAAATAAGACCCTCTTCCTTTTCCATGAGTTCACAAAACACTTCTACGCGATTATTATCGGGATCCATGAAGTAAACGCTCGAAGTGATTCCATGGTTTCTAATCCTATCGATTCGCACCCCACGATCCTCCAGCTTTTTCTGAAATTTCTCTATTTCCTCCGGTCCTCCTTCGATTTGGAGAGCGAGATGGTTAAGTCCGAGTTGACCTTGTTCAGAATCCGTTGGAGCAGAGAATAAAGCGAGATCGTGATGTTGGGTCCCAAATGAGAGGAAGGCTGAAGTTCCTTGTTCATTACGTGAAACTACTTCCATTCCTAATAACTCTGAGTAAAATTTGGTGGATATTTCGGTGTTTTGTACATTCAGTACA
>CAZTCW010000050.1:0-1470 GCA_964612825.1 uncultured Dehalococcoidia bacterium
CTTGCTCCAAACGTCACGCATAGTACCATTATGTTTTTTAAAAGTCAAACCTGCCAAAATGCAACGAATCAGGTGCATTGCAATACGAAATCAGCAACAATGTCCCTTTTAATGACTATTCCTTTTCACCCTCACTACTAGGTAGATAGCATTAACTCACCAATCAGCCCTCTCTGGATTGCTGACGCCCAAAATCCTCTAAGTCAAGATCGTTTATAAAATCCGTAAAGGCGGACATGCCCCTGAGGTCCTCTTCTTTAACCTGTGTCTCCTCACCCGATTTTTCCGGATCAGGCGGGATAGGCTTGCCATCTTTATCCATTAAAATCGCCGCTTTTTCCATCACTTCTTCATTGGCATATATCGGGACCTGAGTACGTACGGCAACCGCCATTGCATCACTTGGACGGGAATCAATCTCTTTAGTCGCCCCTTCGACATCTATAACAATTTTTGCGTAGAATGTCTCATTCTCTAAATTATCTACCAAAATGTGTTTAACAACACCACCCAAGGCACCAAGCACTGTCAATAGCAGGTCATGGGTGAGAGGACGAGGAACGCTCAAATCCTGCAACTTCACAGCGATCGCATCAGCTTCCGGTTGACCTATCCAAATAGGCAAGTAACGATCCGACTCTTTATCTTTGAGAATCACTACTCTCTGATAATTCATCGGACTTACCCTTATGCTGTCTATACTTAGTTCCAGCATCTTAGCCCTCCATATACATTTAGAGCGTTTAGAGTAGAGCGTTTAGAGCGTTGGAATTGTATGCCGGAGTGAAATACCATGTCAACTTAATAGCTCCCTAGCATTCCCCAGCGCAGGGACGAAGCATCTGCTTTCCCAGACCTATCAATTACTCCTAGAATTTACATTAATTAGTGATAATAAGCACACTTCCTAATGTTCCCTTCACACATTCAGCCCACCGTTTTGACGGTGGGCTGAATGTGTGAAGGTTGTAAACAGTAATTTATGACAATACCATTGCAAACTATTTATTAAACTCTTTCTGCCTCTTTCTCCCCATTTTGATATACGTTATTCGACGTCGCGACTAAAGCATTTCCAGCCAACAAATCGATTCCTTTTCTCACAGACCCATTTAAAGTGTTCAGTTCTCTTTCAAATGCTCGCAAGCAACGCAATGCATACGCATCAGCCTCTGTCCGTCTAGCCTGGGCATCAGCTTCTGCCCGTTCTAATATACGCGCAGACCGTTCTTCGGCTTCCTGCAAATATTCTTCCGCCTTACGATGAATTTCATTTTGGCTCAACATGTCGCGTAATTCGTCTTCGGCTTTCACCTTAGCTCGACGGGCATCTAAGGTAGCGTTACTTATAATTTCATCTTTTTGGGCCAACACCTCTTCCGCTGATTTCATTTCTTGTGGGATACCCAGTCTTAACTGGTCCACTAATTCCATGATTTTCTTTCTATCCACCAAAACTGCTCCACCCAT
>CAZTCW010000051.1:0-70425 GCA_964612825.1 uncultured Dehalococcoidia bacterium
TTTTTAACACCGTTAGCCTTTAACGCTTTCAGTGGGCGATATTATGGAGACCTTTATGGAAAATATTGAAGAAAATCAACCCTTAGCTAATAACGAAGAATCGATTCCGGATAATTTAAGTGATCGGGAACATTCCACGAATCAAATAGACCAGCTACGCTCAGAACTTGAAGAAGCTCTCCGAGAACGTTCACAGTTTCGGGATCTTGCTCAAAGAGTCCAAGCAGACTTTATAAATTTTCGGCGCCGTATTGAAGAAGAGCAACAACAATCCCAACTAGTGGCGAATTCACAGTTGTTATCCGCTTTATTGCCTGTAATTGACGATTTCGACCGAGCCCAAGACACCATTCCGCGTTCCAAATCTAAAAAGGAAGTAGCTTGGCTAGATGGCCTCGAATTGGTAATAAAAAAACTGCGTGCCATTCTAGAGGGATCCGGGGTTCAAATTATCGAGGTTGGCGATGAACAGCTTAACCCCAATTTACATGAAGCCGTCGCTTTTGAGGAAAAGAACGATCTTCCGGAGGGGAAAATTCTTAATGTAATTCGGCACGGCTATACATTACATGGAAAACTTTTACGACCGACATTAGTGACGGTTGCTAAATCACCAAAATTTATTGAAGCTGAAATTTCCCCCGGAACCACCAACGAAGAGGAAATATATTTTGGTTCAGACACCACATGCACGAGGCCTATAATTCAAGAAAAGGAGGAGGCTTAATTTTATGCCTAGAATAGTAGGAATTGACTTAGGTACGACAAATTCAGTCATTAGTTACGTGGAGGGCGGTCAACCCACCGTGCTTGAAAATGCTGAGGGTTCACGGATCACGCCTTCGGTCGTCGCCATTAACCCTAAAAGCGGAGAACGCTATGTGGGACTCGCAGCTAAAAGACAGGCAGTAGTTAACCCAGAAAATACGGTTTTTTCCATAAAGCGATTGATGGGCAGAAAATTTACAGACAGTACAGTGAAAGACGATGTGAACAAACTACCCTACAAAATTGAAGAAGCAAGCAATGGGGACGCCCATGTCAACATGGGGGATAAGCTGCATTCCCCACCGGAAATATCTGCAATGATCCTCCAAAAAATGAAATTGGATGCTGAGGCAAAACTGGGCGATACAGTCAATCAAGCGGTCATAACCGTCCCCGCTTATTTTAACGATGCCCAACGACAAGCCACCCAAGATGCCGGCACCATCGCGGGACTAGAAGTTTTACGGATTATTAATGAGCCAACTGCAGCAGCATTAGCTTATGGATTAGACAAAGAAAAGGAAGCAACTATAGCGGTATTCGATTTAGGAGGGGGCACCTTCGATATAACAATCCTAAGGATGGGAGACGGGGTATTCGAAGTTCTTTCGACCTCCGGTGATACGCATTTAGGGGGGGACGATTTCGATCAGTGTATTATGGAGTGGCTAGTCTCCGAGTTCCAGCAAGAAAGCGGGATTGATTTAAATCAAGACCGTATGGCTCTCCAGCGCCTAAGGGAAGCAGCTGAGAAAGCGAAAGTAGAACTGTCATCTGTCACGCAAACCGAAATCAACCTTCCTTTTATTTCCGCTGACAATACCGGCCCGAAGCATTTAGTGAGGCCATTCACCCGAGCACAACTCGAACAACTTGTAAATGCTTTATTAAGAAGGATGGACGTCCCGTGTAATCAGGCGTTAGATGACGCCAATTCGAAGGGGACTAAAGTGCAAATTGATGAAGTGATCCTTGTAGGCGGTATGACTAGAATGCCTTCAGTGATCGATCGCGTAAAAGAAATATTTGGGAAAGAGCCAAACAGGTCTGTCAATCCAGATGAAGCAGTTGGCATCGGGGCCGCCCTCCAGGCAGGAGTATTAGCGGGAGATGTTCAAGACATCCTGCTTCTAGATGTCACGCCATTATCCCTTGGCTTAGAAACACTTGGAGGGGTAATGAATGCCCTGATCCCAAGAAACACCACGATACCAACATCAAAATCTCAAGTATATACAACTGCCGATGATAACCAAACGAGCGTAGAAATTCATGTTCTCCAAGGGGAGCGCCCTATGGCAGCAGACAATAAATCTATTGGAAGATTTATTTTAGACGGGATTCTTGCCGCCCCCAGAGGGTTACCGAAAATTGAGGTAACTTTCGATATTGATGCGAATGGAATCCTGAGTGTTCAGGCTAAGGACCAAGCCACGGGTCGCGAACAAAAAATTGTTATCCAGGCAAGTTCAGGATTGGCTGAAGGGGAAATCGACCAACTTATTAAAGATGCTGAGCAAAATGCCGAAGATGACCTGAGAAAACGAGAAGAAGCTGACCTGAAAAACAGCGCGAGTCAAATGGTTTACGCAGGAGAATCTCTAATCAAAGAAAACGAGGAAAAAATCCCAGAAGAGATCAAATCAGAGGTTCAAGAGAAATTAGCCTCACTCCGCCAAGCTCTCTCTGAAGAAAACCTATCGAACATCAGGACAGGAATGGATGAGCTGAGCAGCTCTATGCAGAAAGTCGGCTCACATATCTACCAAAATGCATCCCCGGAAACTCCGGAGGATACGGTGGAAGATTTATCAGAGGATGTGGAATCAGGCGAGTCTACTGATACTGACGAGACGGTGGAAGGGGAATTCCGACAAGTTTAAAGTTCTGGGGAGGGGTAACGAATATCAAACTAACTTGTTTTCTTAACTCTCATCCCTGAATCCAGGATCGTTCGATTCTCCCGATTCTCGACCACGGGTTCGTAGAAATTCCTCTAAATCCTGAATCACAACGTCTGATGAAGGAAGCTCGTCTGATGCTCCAGGAAGAGTGTTGCCCCTAGAGCGATCATATCGATCCTCCAGCTGCCGAACATAGTCATTGGCATCAGAGTTATATGCGAGAGCCCTATTGATTTCAACTTCAAATGTTGAAGCCGCATCAACCATCTCTTTTAGATCCACATCAATTTGCAATAATTTTGCGAGCCTCCAAAGCAACGCGTAACTGGCTTTCGGATTTGGAGCCGCCTGAAGATAATGAGGACAATGCACCCAGAGTGAGGCTATACCTAGATTTCGATTCTTACAAGCTTCCGCAAAAACGGTCATGATAGAAACGGGGCCTTGATAACCAGTTCCTTGTCTGACGCCTAGTTCTTCAAACATTTGGTGAAATTCCGGAATTGTGGAGGTTCCTGAAACCCCTGGGTCCCTCGTATGAGGGGTGTTATCGATAAGACTTCCCAAAATTACTACCCGAGAGACCTTGCATCGCTCAACTATTTCGAGAAGAGTATCTGAGTAAGTCCTCCATCGCAAATTTGGCTCTACCCCAGAGAAAAACAGGAGATCGTTCTCCCTTTCCCCGCTTTCCCAAAATGAAAAGTTATTGAATGGCCATCGAACAGTCCGGTTTCCGCTAAGATCGTATCGAACCATAGGACGAGTCCGGGTAAAAACATAAAATTCCTCAGGGTCTATTTCAGCGAATCGCTTGGAAGGAAGTCGCCGGGTAATGTAACGAACTGCCCTTGACGCACCCTCTTGCGCGTCCGACCAACCTCTGAAGGAAACAATGAGGGTAGGGTGATTCAACTGTGGTAACTCTTCATAGATAAGGTGGCCATTCATAAATTCTCACCCCTTAATTCATGGGCAGTCTACACGAGCCATCATCAAACAACAATAGTTCACAGAAGGGTTAAACCTAAATACCGTGAATAGGAAAAATATTTTTTTTAATGAAATTGATACCTCTTTGGGCATAAGAAACTGCCTGTTCTCTCTCAGATATCAGAACTACTTCAGGAAGGGGATCGTGTAATACATCAACTCCATATCTACTATGGAATCCTGCTGGAGTTTGTTCGGGCCAAGATCGGTTCAAAATAATTCCATAGGCCCCCGCCCATCCTTGTACGACGGCTCTCAAATCATACCCTCCCCCGCCTAAAACTAACCATCGTCCGGGGGAGAGTAAACTCAATTTTTTAACCAGATTCTCAAAACCTTGAACAGTAAGTCGTAAATCCGTGATGGGATCTCTAAAATGCGTGTCGATTCCTATTTGGGTCACTAGAATTTCTGGTCGAAATGCCTGAATGATTGGAGGGACAATCTGGATAAAAGCAGATTCATAAACTTCATCATCCGTGTAAGGATGAAGCGGTAAATTAATCGTATACCCTAACCCTTTTCCAATACCCATGTTCTCGCAAAATCCTGTCCCCGGAAATAAGAATTCGCCTGACTCATGAAGAGAAATAGTAAGAACTTTATCGCTTTCATAAAATGCAGCCTCGACACCATCTCCATGGTGACAATCAATATCAACATAAGCGACCCGAAGACCGAGATTAACCATTTTATTAATCGCTATAACTGGATCATTGAAGACACAAAACCCTGAGGCATACCCTGGCATCGCATGATGCAATCCCCCAGATAAGTTCGTGGCCACACTAAAATTTTCTTCTAGCAACAATTCGACAGCTCTCAGTGACCCTCCAACAGACCATAATCCCGCCTCATAAATTCCCGGATATATGGGATTATCGCCAGATGTTGAAAAATTGAAGTCTGAAGCCTGGGAAAGACGGTGCCCCCTACTAAACTCCGATACAGCAGTTACATAGTTCTCATCGTGAAAAGAAATAACCTCATCAAATGATGCCTTTCGAGGTTTAACAACATATGAATTTTCCATGTCAAATGCACCAAAATCTTGGAGTAGTTCGTAGGTGTATCTAAGACGTGTAGGGATCATTACGTGGTTTTCTCCAAGAGAATGACTAGCCAGCACTCCGTCATAAATAAATGCCTTCTTGGTCCGGCCCAAGTTTTCATCCAGTTCAACGATTTTTGGTACTCCTTGTGCAAATTTCAGCCTACATCTATTCGCATCCCATGTAAATCATTATTCAAAGGCCATAACACCAATCTCCAATTTAGTTTTCTGAGTGATATACCGTTAGGGTTGCTTTGTGGAACTGGAACTGAGACAATGAAAGAACAGGTTGCGAACTATTGGGGGTGTCTTAAATGGGATTTATTCGCGGGATAGGAGTTCCAGAACTTCTAATCGTTTTAGCCATAGTGTTGCTTATTTTTGGAACTACACGGCTTCCTAAATTAGCAAGTTCCATGGGTAAAGCAGTTAGAGAATTCCGCAAGGCCACGGATGAAGGCGCAAAAAGGGGACGTAACTCCAGGAAGGGAAGTCGTTCCGGCACGGGCAAATCATAACAGGTCAATAATCAGCGCATAATAACCTTCCTGAATTTTCCTCCTCCTAACATCATCCGACTGATCTCCTTGCGCAAAGTTGAACCTCAAATCGGACTTCTCCACTGGAAACCAGATTCAGAATGAAAGGAGTCCATGACAACAAATCAGAACGGATCTCCAGATATGGGATTGCCTCTAATGGAAGCTGGAAAACATGCCGGCATCACCATTTCTTCAAACGCAAGTCCCGTCGACAAATTCATTGAATTAAATGGTTTGCGTTTTCACTATTTAGATTGGGGAGGTAATGAAAAACCTTGGATGGTATGTCTTCACGGCGGTTCACAGAACGCTCATATGTGGGATTTTACGGCTTTAGCGTTTTCCGACCGATTTCACATAGTCGCGCTCGATCAACGTGGCCATGGAGACAGTGATTGGGCTCCTGACGGAAATTACAGTGCTACAGCTCATCAAGGTGATATAACTAGTTTCATATCGGCTCTCCAAATCGATTCATTTATAATGGTAGGCTTATCGATGGGTGGCCATAATTCCTTTAGATTCACCTCAAACAATCCCTCACTAGTTCGCAGTTTGGTCGTCGTGGACATTGGTCCGGAAAGTAGAAGACAAGGCGGTGAACGCATAAGAGATTTTGTGACCCAGGACGACGTTTTGGATTCATTTGATGATTTTGTTGAGCGAACAAAATTATACGACCCAAATCGACCGGAATGGCAAATTAGGGGCAGTTTGCGACACGCCTTACGTCAACTACCGGACGGGAGATGGACTTGGAAATACGACAAGGTTTTGCGGGATCCTATCCGGAGGAGCACTGCTTCCGCTGATAGGAATCCTGAACTTCTTTGGGAATTGTGGTGCAAAATTCAATGCCCAACACTCCTTGTACGCGGCGGAGAAAGTGACATCTTAGACAGGGAAATTGCCGAAGAAATGGAGAGACGGCTTCCCTCTTGCCAATTAGTGGAAATCGAGAAGGCAGGGCATCGCGTGCCTGGAGATAATCCGATCGCCTTCGAAGCCGCTCTAGGTAGATTTTTGGCGCAGTTCTCCTAGGCTTTACGTCTTTCTAATAAAGATAAGTGACTCTTACGAACAACATAACTATGAGTTTTATCCTATGCTTTATCCAAACATATAGTTATAAGAGCATATGGCTATCAGAATCTTAGAAAATCCGTTATCCTCCAAAAATATTGGCTTCCGGATAGAAGTTAAAATTCGAACTCCCTTCAAAGAGGAGGAGCCCGATCAGCCTTATTGTTATTTCTTTATTATTTATGTGGGCCTTTACGGTAGGGGTTTCCCTCTTCGTGGCTCGGGAGTTACTGTCTTCACCACAAACCAAATTATGGGCCGAGATTTTTGTGCGGGTAACTGCCCTGATAGCGGCCACAAGTGCACTAGCCGGATTCACGCTAGTCAGCTCCCTAATTTCCAAAAGTGGCCTTCTTCTGCAGATTGGACCAATACTTTGGGGGATCAGTGTTATTCCATTGGCATTACCAAAGATAAAAAGGGGTAATGGAACAGTTCTGATAAATTCACAGACGTATGTTTTTATATCAACAGTCTTGACGGCTCTAGGGGGATTGACTATTGCGATTACGATTTTGGTTCAATTAATCCTGACAAACCCAGAGTTATTTTAAACTGATAGCTATTTGGGAAATTCCCGAAGATATGCGTCTGAACCATCCAACCAATCAGTTCTGATTGGGCTAAACGCGTCGATTTCATCTGTTTCCTCTAAAGCCTCAACAATATGTTCCGCATTTTCAGGAACGACTATCGTCTGTCCTGAACGAACAATGATTTCTTTTTTTTTGTCAATAATAAATTTAAGGGAGCCAGACAATACGAAAGTGATTTGTTCGTTTGGGTGGCTATGAGCTGGGACGATCGCTCCCTTAGGGAAGGTGAGCCTGCCTAACATTACCTTTTTCCCTGTTACAATTCGCCTTCCTATTCCTCCAATTAATCTGTCCTCTTCAATTTCTTCCCAGGTTTGTACTTCCTGATTAGCCATTTCCAGCCTCTCTTAAATTGCGGGATTTCTATCTCAAATTATTTTTCAGAATCTTCCTCGGGGAGATCTTCAACGCCCTCTAAAACCTCTTCGATTTCCTGAGCCAACCTTCCCGCTCCATCAATTCCGTCCGTTTCTTGGGCTCCCTCCTTAGACACAAGTCTAGAAGTGTTAGCCCTAGTCGGATTAGGAGAAGCAGAAGGGGTAAGGATGGCCAATGAAGTAATCCGATCTCCCTGAGCAGGATGAAGAACCCATACCCCTCGTGCATATCTACCCTGCACTCCAACCTCACTTAAATGAATCCGCTCCACTTGTGCTTTTGCGGTGGCTATTACTAATTGTTCGGTACCCTCAACTACCAATGTAGCCGCTAAAGGACCTGTCCTTTCGTCGACCTTAAAGGCGATCACTCCAGACCCTCCCCGAGCTTGCCGGCGGAATTTATCCATTCGCGTTAGTTTTCCAAACCCTTTCTCACTTACTGCGAGTAAGCTTCCTTCAGGGTTTACAACGTCCATGGAAATTGCAAAGTCATTACCCTTCAACCGTATCGCCCTAACCCCTCTTGCAGTGCGGGAAAGGACCCGTAGGCTGTCTACGGGGAAACAAACCGACATTCCATTTCTGGTAACCACCATAATTTCATCACCATCTCTAGCCGCTCGTGCTGAAATCAGGTGATCCCCTTCGTCTAAGTCCATAGCAATTATCCCGCTACTCCTGATAGACGCGAAACGTTCCAAGGGAACTCGTTTAATGATTCCTCTTTGTGTTCCTAGAACGAGAAATCCTCCTTGCCATAAATCAGGCAGAGCGACAATGGACGTAATTTTTTCATTATCTGGTAGTGGGGGAATCAGCACCTTGATCGGCGTACCTCTGGTCGTTCGAGACATATCTTCAGGTATGTGATAACACTTGAAAGAGAATACCTTGCCTCCATCGGTAAACAAAAGAATCGTATCTTTAGTATCCGCAACCAAAGTATGATGAATTACATCATCATCTTTAGTTGTTCGCATACCAAGAACACCTTTGCCACCCCGATGTTGGAGTTTATAGGTGCTTAAGTTGGTTCGTTTCGTATATCCATTCATACTTAGGGTAACCACCATATCAGCATGAGCTATCAACTCATCCCGCGTAAGTCTTCGCGCTTCCTCTTGGATTACTTCGGTCCTACGCTTGTCACCAAACTTTTTTCGAATCTCTTGATTCTCATCTTTTACAACCGCCCTAACCTTAGCCTGATCAGAAAGTAATCCAGTCAATTCTGCTATAGTTTGGGTGAGTTGTGCATGTTCCTCTTCTAATCGCTGACTGTCCAAAGCAGTTAACCTACGGAGTTGCATATCCAATATGGCTTGGGCTTGAATCTGGGTGAGGTCAAAGCGTGAAATCAAACTGTTTCGTGCTGTATCTACATCCTCTGAATTCCTGATAAGGGCAATTACCTCATCCAAGTTATCGATGGCTTTTAAAAGCCCGATAAGAATATGATCTCTCTCAAGAGCTTTGTCCAAATCGAATTGAGCCCGCCGGGTTATTACCTCTATTCGGAATTGGATGTAATGGTGAAGAATATCGCGTACAGTTAGCACTTGTGGCTGACCATCGACTAAAGCAAGCATATTCATGTTATAAGCCATTTGCAGGGGGGTCTGTTCATATAGATTACTGAGTACATAAACCGGGTCAGTATGGTTTCTTAATTCGACAACGACCCTCATCCCTTGACGGTCAGATTCGTCGCGAACGTCACTGATTCCTTCAATTTTCTTGTCCCGAGCTAGATGAGCTATTTTTTCCACTAGGCTCGCTTTGTTAAGTTGGTATGGTATTTCCGTTATTACAATCTGGTGCCGGTCTCCTGTTTTTCCAAATGGTTGGATTTCTGCACGCCCCCTCATGAGTATTCGACCATTGCCGGTTTCATACGTCGATCTAACGCCACTCCCCCCCTCGCCGGCCATTACAATTCCACCGGTGGGGAAATCTGGCCCATGAATGAACCGCATCATATCATTGACTGTCGCTTCAGGATTATCTATAAGGTGGCCGATAGCATCACAAAGTTCTCTCAAGTTGTGGGGCGGGATCGACGTAGCCATGCCAACCGCGATTCCGGAAGCTCCGTTGGCCAAAAGATAGGGGATCCTAGCAGGGAGGACTGTTGGTTCTTCAAGGGAATCATCAAAATTAGTTGCAAAATTTACAGTGTTTTTATCCAAATCGCTAAGCATTTCAGCTGCGATGCCTGCCAATCTCGCTTCAGTATATCGCATTGCTGCAGGGGGATCGTTATCAACTGATCCGAAGTTTCCTTGACCGTCCACCATGGGATATCGCATTGAAAATTTTTGTGCCATTCGTACTTGGGCATCATAAACAGAGGCATCTCCATGGGGATGATATTTCCCTAAAACTTCTCCAACAAGCCGCGCGCTTTTCTTAAAGCCAGAACCAGGGCGCATCCCCAATCCGTCCATCGCGTACATGATTCGACGTTGGACTGGCTTCAGCCCGTCTCTTACGTCGGGTAATGCCCGTGAGACGATTACGCTCATCGCGTAATCTAAATAAGATGCTCTAAGTTCTTCGTCTATCCGGCGGGGTTGAATATTTCCTATATTATCCGAATTAGTGGTCATGCTATCCTTCCCTTAGGTGCTGAGTTATCGGTTCCCACCGGGGTATTACCCACCACCAACCATGGTTGTCATTGTCAGTTCTATTTACGAAAATTTCTGGTAGAAGCCAGATAAAATATTGATTCCTTGTAAAATTTATCTAGACATCTAAATTCGCGTGTTTCGCCTCATCCATGATAAAAGCCTTCCTGGGAGCAACTTCAGCGCCCATCAGCCTATCAAATTCTTGGGCAACCCTTTCGTGGGCATCCTCTACGTCTTCCATACATACCCGGAGCAAAGTTCGACTTTCTGGATTCAACGTAGTATCCCAAAGTTGATCCGGATTCATTTCTCCCAAACCCTTGTAACGTTGTGTGGATACTCCTCGTTTCCCTTCAAGTTTTTTCATTTCCTGTTGGAACGCTAAATCAGAATACACGTACTGCACCTGCCGGCCTTGACCAATCCGGTAAAGGGGAGGTTGAGCTATATAAAGGTACCCTCTATCAATTAACAAGGGCATATTATGGAAAAAGAAATTCAACAAAAGCGTTCGAATATGAGACCCGTCGACATCCGCATCCGTCATGATTATTACACGATGGTACCGAAGTTTCTTCTCGTCGAAGTCTTCTCCAAATCCAGCTCCGATAGCACTAATTAAAATCCGGATTTCTTCATGTGATAGAAGTTTTTCCAAACGGCTTTTTTCGGCCTGAAAAGCTGTTCTAGACTCTTCTACATTAGAAGTTTCATCATTTGTCATCACCACTTTATTGCGACCCTGGGGATAAAGTACCTTCTCCACGTTAAGGATTTTGCCTTTCAGTGGAAGTATCGCCTGAAATCTTCTATCTCTCCCACCTTTGGCAGATCCTCCGGCAGATTCCCCCTCGACAATGAATATCTCTGAGACTTCGGGGTCCTTCTCCGAGCAATCCGCTAGTTTACCAGGAAGTCCTGTTCCATCTAAGGCGTTTTTCCGTATTACCAATTCCCTGGCTTTTCGGGCTGCTTCCCTTGCCTTCAGCGATAAAGAACAACGTTCAATTATTTTCCGGGCTTCACTTGGATGGTCCTCGAGGTAAATGGTAAGAGTTTCAGCAACGATAGATTCCACAATGGGTTTAACTTCCGAGTTCCCTAGTTTACCTTTTGTTTGACCTTCGAATTGAGGATCGACAATTTTCACAGAAATTACCGACGTTAAACCTTCTCGGACATCCTCACCGGCAAAATTCGATTGGTCGTCCTTGATCAATTTTTGTTTTCTCGCATAGTCGTTCAGAGCCCGAGTCAGAGCTCCTCGGAATCCCGTAACGTGAGTACCTCCTTCAATGGTGGCGATACAATTTACGAAGCTCAGGGCTTCTTCGCGAACATTAGTAGTGTATTGCATTGCGACGCTAACTTGTGTGGTTCCGACGGTTCTATCTAATGAAATAACCTCATGTAACATTTCTCGACCCTGATTCATTTCGGTGACCATCTCCACAATGCCGCCATTGAATAGAAATTTTCTTCGTTTCCCACCTGATTCAAGGAAAGTATCTAATTCTAGACCTGGGTTTAGATACGCCATTTCCTTAAAGCGTTGGGACAGAATCTCAAAATCGAACTCAGAGGTATTAAATATTTTTGCGTCTGGTAGAAATTTAACCATGGTACCGTGCCCACTAGACTTACCAACTTCTTGAATGGGCGCTACTGGTCTGCCTCTTTCGAACTCTTGGGCATACCGCTTACCATCCCGTTTTACCTCAACCTGGAGCCATTGGCTAAGGAAGTTAACTACCGAAGCACCTACCCCATGCAGTCCCCCGGATACTTGATAGCTCCCGCTGCCAAACTTTCCTCCAGCATGCAGTGTCGTAAAAACGGTTTCCAGCGCTGAAACTCCGGTTGCCTCGTGGGTTTCTACAGGAACCCCTCGCCCGTCATCTTCAATTTTTATCGATCCGTCAGCCAAGACAGAAATTACGATTTTACTGCAATAACCAGCCATGGCCTCGTCAACTGCATTATCGACAATTTCATAGACCAGATGATGCAGGCCCCTCTCGTCAGTGCTTCCGATGTACATCCCTGGACGAAGACGAACTGCCTCTAATCCTTCGAGAACTTGGATGTCAGCTGCCGTATACTGTTGGGTTGGACTGGTTTCTTGGTCTACCATGAAATTCTACCTCGCTTTCCCATTTGACCTGAGGATCCCAGTGAAGATCCTGATTAAATCGATAAACTCTTTAGTTTTCCCGGTTGGCGTAGTGAACCATAAATTTCGCAGCCGCGGAAAAGGACTCCGGAGTGTCGTAGGGCAAAGGATTTATATGGGTATAAAAGCTGCCCAAAGGGGTAGGTCAACTTACAATCTTTCGTTCGCCTCATCGGCAAAGACATTGGTGCCTCATGTCTTCGTTAGAATATCGATGCCCGGGTTGTATCCGGACCATAATTGGGGCCATTCCGGCCAAGTTTACTTTGTATCTGATTTTATTTATCTATAATACCAGAAATTGAACTAAACTGAAAGCCCTTGTTGCCGTTAAATTAAGCTAAGCATTCCCAGAAGACGTTGCGGATTTTCGAAGCCCAGCGGTTAAGGCATCTCTTCTAAATCACCCCAATTTACCCCGGATTTCACTGTAACACGTAGGGGAACGTCAAGGTCCATGGCGCTTGGCATTGATTCCGAAACTAGCTCCACCAAATCGTTCAGTTCATCGGCAGGACATTCAAAGATCAACTCGTCATGGACTTGCAGAAGCATCTTGGTCTTATATTCTCGGTTGCGGAGGTGGGAATGTATGGCTATCATAGCAATTTTCATTATCTCAGATGCCGTGCCCTGAACGGGCATATTGATGGCCTCCCGCTCAGCGGCTTGCCTTAAGTTAAAATTGCTGGAATGAATTTCTGGGATTGGCCTTCGGCGTCCGAGCAAGGTTTCAACATAGCCTTTATCTCGCGCTTGATCTTTAGTGGATTCAATATATTGATGTATCCCGGGATATCTTTCATTGTAATCACGTATAAATCTGGAACCATCTTCCAAGCTGAGTCCGGTTTGTTGTGATATACCATAAGAACTGATGCCATAGATCACTCCGAAATTAAGGATCTTCGCAACCCTGCGTTGGTCAGCAGTTACCCCATCCAGAGGAACACCAAAGACTTGAGCAGCTGTTGCAGAATGAATATCCAAACCATTTTGAAATGCCGAAAGTAATCCTGCGTCCTGTGAGAGGTGAGCAAGGACTCTCAATTCAATTTGAGAATAATCTGCAGCGAAAAGGATCCAGTCCTTAAAGCCTGGTCTGAATGCCACTCTAATTTGTCTCCCCAATGCTGTCCTAATAGGAATATTTTGTAAATTAGGTTCATTAGACGAAATACGTCCAGTTACAGAGCCAGCTTGATTGTAACTAGTATGGACCCTACCTGTTTCAGGGTGAACTAATATTGGCAATGCCGTTACATAGGTAGATTTCAATTTACTGAGTTGGCGGTTTTCCATTATCAAATCAATGATGGGGTGAGAGCCTCTAAGCCCTTCTAAAATTGCGGCGTCGGTAGAGTAACTACCAGTCCGAGTTCTTCTAGGACGACCAGTTTGGGCAATCTCATGCAACCTTAATTCTGAAAATAATACTTCGCCTAACTGCGAAGGAGAATTAAGGTTAAATTGATGCCCGACCACATCGAAGGACTCGGCTTCGACTTCCCGAATTCGTTCTCCCAAATCATGTGCCATAGTGTCAAGCAATGAAGAGTCAATGGTTATGCCTTCCATTTGCATTGCAACCAATACAGGAACAAGAGGCATTTCTACGTTTTGGAAAAGGGCAGATAAATTATGGTCGTCGATCTGTGGTTGGAGTAACCCCCACAATCTAAATGTCATGTCTGAATCGGCGCAAGCGTAGGGTGCCACCCGTTCAATCGAAACTTCAGCCATACTCAGTTGAGACCGCCCCTCCCCAATTAATTCTGTTATGTTGGTCATCTCGATACCCAAAAGGTTCAATGCCATTCCCTTCAATCCAATGGGCCGATGTCCTAAAAGATGTCCTGCTAACATTGTGTCAAACGTAATGTTCTTTACAGAGATGCCATAATTTCCTAGGACAGTAGCATCATAGTTCGCATTATGAGCAACTTTAGGGATTGTTTCTGATTCAAATGCATTTTTGATAGCATCTATCATGGTTTGGACCGGGATTTGGTCTCCTTGAAGATGACCAACGGGGACATAAAATCCTTGTCCTTCCCTCATAGAAATGGAAAGGCCCACCAAAGAACAACGCATCGGGTCCACACTACGAAGGTCTGGATTTTGGGGAGCAGTTTCAACATCAAAAGCAAATCCGCTCGAATTCATCAACTCGTTAGTTAACTGTTTTAGCTCGTCAAGAGTTTGCACCGTCACGTACTCAGGCACCACGTTATTATTCCCATTAATATTTTGAGAAATTGGAGTCACGTCAGCGCCGGGTTTACCGATTGGTACCCAGCTTACTTGGCTGTGAAACTCCATATTTTGAAGGAACCTGATAACTTCCTGCCTGTTAAATTGCCCCCATTTACTGGCTTCAAAATCTAATGTGACGGGTGCATCCCGGACTATTGTAACTAGTTCAACTCCCTGAAATGCTACCTGGCTGTTCGTGGCTAACACTTCCCGTTGTTTTTCAGGTATTTGCGAAAGGCTGTCATAAATATTGTCCACGCTACCAAATTCTTTTAGGAGTTTTATCGCCGTTTTTTCCCCAACCCCAGGGATGCCAGGAATATTGTCCGCTGGATCGCCTCTTAGGGCTTTAAAGTGTATTAACTGGCTGGGGCTCAGACCGTCGTATCGTTCCCGAACTCTGGCCTCATCAAAAAGAAGTTGCTCGCCCATCCGGTATTGTAAAATTACCCGTACTTTAGGAGAGACTAGCTGAAGAGCGTCGGTATCCCCCGTCAAAATAAGAGCATCTACGCCATTATCCTCAGATTGTGCAGATAATGTCCCTAAGAGGTCATCGGCCTCAAAACCATCTAATTCAAAAATTGGAACCTTAAATGTCTCCATTAACCGTCGGACATGAGGAAATTGATCATGGAGTTCTTGGGGTGATTGTGGGCGGTGTGCTTTATAGTCTTGGTACTTTACATGCCGAAATGTAGGAGTCGGGCGATCCATTGTAAGGGCAATGTAAGTAGGTTGGTAGGTATCAATCGCCTTTCTAAACATCTGTAGAAAGCCATAAACACCACGGACTTCTTCACCTGTAGTACTCACAGTTAACGGATTCTGGATTGCATACCAAGCCCTGTAAACCATTGAGTGAGCGTCCAACAACAATAAGGAAGGCTGTCGGACGCTCATCCAATTATCCATATTTTTTGGTCAGAACCTGTTTTTCGGGATCCCATAGGTAATTTTTCTCCCTATCCCACAATAATTGTTTCGACCCCTACTGGGCAGTCTTTCGAGAGGACATTATGGCCCTCGGAGTTCCTATAGCCCCAAACAGTTTCTATCGGAGATTAATCGACTCCGATTTGTTCACGTTCCTCGATACTATCTAAACCAAGACGAACACTATTCAGGACAGAGGAAAGCTGTTGCTCCAACCTTGAAAGAACTTCATAGGAGTATTGGTTACAATCTTTCATTCTACCCTCTTGGATTGTCTGTGCCTCTTGAGTAACCTGATGGGCCTGCCTCTGGGAATCCTGAAGCAAGGCGTCTCCACGCCGCTTGGCGTCAGATACAATTTCTTCTGCCCTCTGATTGGCCTGTTCAACAATTTCGCTTTCGTCTACTTGCTTTCGAGATTCGCTCTCCGCCGAAGCCTTAATTCTTCGTGATTCGAGCAAGGCTTGATTAATTATGGCTTCCCGCTTTGCCATTAATTCCTGTGCGTCTTGCATATCCCTAGGCATTGCAAGGCGCAGCTGGTCTACCAATTCCAGCATCCGATCGGCATCTAACACAATCTTATGTGTCGCAGGGAGCCTAGCGCTCGAACTAACTGCCGTTTCCAAACGGTCGATAAGGTTTAAGATTTCCATATTCCCTCCATTCATCTGTCAGCCACTAGGGCTGAATTTTGAAGCTTGGCTTGCAGCGCCTCCGCAACTTTAGGGGTCACTAAGTCGCTCACGTCGCCGCCAAGCTGAGCTACCTCTTTTACTCGGCCAGAACTCAAAAATTGCCATTCCAGATCACTCATTAAGTAAATAAATTCTACTTTCGGTGCTAACTTTTTATTCATCAAAAACTGTTCAAACTCATCCTCGAAATCTGATCCTGCTCGAAGCCCTTTGACCACCAGTGGGGTGTTCGCTTCTTGCGCAAAATTCACTAACAACCCGGTAAATGACCGAACAGATACATTTGGCAAATGGCTGACTGCATCTCGGAACAAGGCAACCCGTTGCTCGCAGTCAAAAAGTAATCTTTTCGGCGGCGCGTCATAAACTGCTATAGTTAATTCATCCACAAGTTCACTTGCCCTTTTAGCGATATTGATGTGTCCATTAGTAACAGGATCAAAGCTACCGGGGTATAAAGCTTTTAGCAAACTGAACCTACTTTCTCATAAATAGAAATTTGGGTATCCCCGTAGGTTTTTTCTTTTACCAACCGAACATCTGGTAGCTCCTTAGGGGCACTTACCCTACGAGAATGTTCGAGAATGATTGTACCGTTTTCTACTAAAATTTTCGATTTAATAATTTTTACTACCAAATTATCTACGCCAGGATAATCATAGGGCGGGTCTAAGAAGACCACATCGTAAGTTTCCGTAAAGGTATCCAGGGCCTTTTCAACGGAGACTGGGAAGACCTTGGTTTCATTTGCTAAAGAAAAATTTTCTAGATTTTTATTAAGAGCGATGAATTGCTTGTGATTATTTTCAACAAAATGTGCTTTCAAGGCACCCCGACTTAAGGCCTCGATCCCTAATGATCCTGTTCCGGCAAAAAGATCCAGAACCTTCGCGTTTTCAATCTGTGGGGAAATGATGGAGAATAGTGCGGCTCGCACTAATTGTGATGATGGGCGAGTTGTTGATCCTGGGGCCACCCTTAACGTCCGCCCTTTGTATCGGCCTCCACTTACCCGAAGTGACATCATTATCATGCCCCTCAGCACTCCCATTACCATCTCTATTATCTAGATGATGATCCCCCAAGAGGAAGCACTGGGTTATATTTAGCTATCCACCGACGGATATGATTCTGTCCAGCAATGTACCAGCCTGCAAGAAAATTGTAAACCCCTACTCATAGTTTAGTTTATAACCATTGTATCCCGTAACTAACCTTCTTTCAGGCTATTGTAACTAACCCTTCGTCAGTCGCGTCAAGCAATGAAACAAAAGAATATCCCTTTTTGCGAATGGCTTCGCTACCACCTTGTTTCCTATCTAGAATTACCAAGACGCACACCACTTCGCACCCGCAGTTTTCAGCGGCCGAAATGGCATGGAATAAGCTACTTCCGGAGGTGCAAACGTCGTCGACAATCAATACCTTAGGCATTTGTTCTTTGCTCTTTATTTTCGTTATAGGACCTTCAATCAATTGTTCTGTGCCGTGGCCTTTGGCTGAAGTACGGACTAAAAATCCATTAATTGGACGTCCTTTTAAATAACTAGTTAATATTACAGCGGAAACAATTGGGTCTGCTCCTAAGGTGGGACCACCAATCTCGTCGGCTCCATACTTGAAAGCCTCTTCCAAAATAGCCTCTCCCACCAAATATGACCCTTCGGGGCTCAGGGTAAGTATTCTCCCATCAAAATAGTATTTGCTCTTTTGTCCCGATGATAGAGTGAAGTCACCAAAAGTAAGAGCTTTTAGAGATTTTGCTAGTTCTAGAATTAGTTTTTTAGATTCTTGACTCATTTTGGGCCTCCTTTTTGGTAAAGCTGGTGCTGTTTTATGTACTGCTTCACGCAGTCAGGAACCCATCCTTCAATTGTACAACCTTTTGCTACCCTCTGTCTGATTTCAGTCGCACTAATATCGAAATTTGCGCTGTCTAGAAAGTTAACCCCCCCATACCTTACCGGGAGAGTCCCTTTTTGTAACTTCGACAAGGAGGAGTAGGGTGTTACCATAGATTTTTTGCCTAAATCTTCTCCTAACGACTGAGCCTTAACTCCTGGCCTGGACAAAACTATCACATTTGCCAGCTCGAATATTCTTTTGGGATTATGCCAAAGAGGAATATCGTTAAATGCATCGAGCCCGAGAATAAGATAGGGATTAAGATCCGACCCATACATTTTGTGAAGCTCTTCAAGTGTATCTGATGTATATGAAGGCCCTGGGCGGTTAATTTCTATTTCCGAAACAACTAAGCGTGGATCTTCAGCAGCTACAAGCGCGGCCATCGCTACTCGGTGAATAGAACCCGAAATGTCCTGTCGGGATTTCAGCCATGGATCCCCTGCTGGTACCAAAAGAATGGACTCCAAGCCAAATGTCTCCATAGCTTGGGCCGCAATACCTAGATGTCCCTTATGTATCGGATCGAACGTTCCACCAAGGACCCCTACATCCATAACTGTCCTACTCCGCGTTGCTTAGAAAAGTACCCGCAAATTTTTTAGCAATACTTGATTAACGCCACTCTAGTTCTGTCCCGCCCAAGGTGATTGTATCTCCCTCTTGGACGCCGGATTCGTTAAGAGCCTCCAAAAGTCCTAAATTCCTGAATTCCATTCTTAATTGAGCTACTGCACGCCAGTTAGATAAATTTGTTCCTCTAACTAACTGTTCAGCTTTGGGCCAAGTTACCCAAAATTGATTATCATTGATTTTTATCACTTCGTTTTTCGTTTTAGAGCTTGTTTTTGTTATTCTCAGGTTCTGTGGTGTTTTAGGTTTTGGAAACTGCGATGCCGGAAGAGGTAAGAAATGTATAACCGCCTCCAAAACTGCTTCTATCCCCTCTCCCGTCATCGCAGATATAAACAGAGTTGGGCTTGGTGTTCCAACAAACAACTTTTCAATCTCTGCTATTCGGTTTTTTACTTCAGGCAAGTCCACTTTATTTATTGCTATAATCTGAGGGCGTATGGCAAGCTGTTTGTTATAAGCAAGCAACTCTCGATTCACATCTAAATAAGTATTGAGAGGGTTTTCACCAGATCCATCAATTAGATGAATCAACGCTCTAGTGCGTTCGGCATGCTGCAAAAAGGTATCCCCTAATCCTACTCCTAGGTGGGCTCCTTCAATTAAACCCGGTATTTCCGCCATAACAACCGCTCGTCCATTTGAGTTCACCACTCCCAATACTGGTTCTGTTGTTGTAAATGGATAGGGTGCTATTTTGGGCTTAGCTCGGGAGACAAAAGACATAAAGCTTGATTTACCGGCGTTGGGAGCTCCAATAATTCCTACATCTGCTAAAAGCTTCAACTCCATCCGAATTCTTAAGGCTTCCCCTATCTCCCCAGCTTCTGCAATCAGTGGTGTTTGGTTCGTAGGAGTAGCAAAATGTATATTCCCCCTACCACCATCTCCCCCTTTACATAAAACGATTGAATCCCCTGGGTTAACAATGTCAGCAATTTGTTCAGCAATAGATTCTTTAGAAATGCTGTATACAGTTGTCCCCACAGGAACTTGAATCAATAAATCACTGCCATCTTTACCCCGTTTCTTTCTTCCAAGTCCTATCCCGCCATTCTCAGCGGAAAAACGTTGGCCTTGCCTAAATTGTGATAGGGTACTGATTCCAGCATTCCCAATAAGAATAACGTTCCCTCCATGTCCACCATCTCCTCCATCCGGACCTCCACGAGGAACGAACTTTTCCCGTCGGAAATGGGCACTTCCATTTCCCCCGGATCCAGCAATTATATCTATTTCTATATTATCTATCATAGTGTTAACAACATTAATAATATTAAGGGCTGGGGATTATTCTAATTTCTATTTAGTCCACTTGGGGATGTTGGTTTATTGTAGCAGGAAAATTGGTGGGGTTTCAGGGATAGTCAGTATGGAGTTATTAGGTTAATGGTTGGAAAGTCGAAATCTTCGCTAGATATCTCTAGAGGAGATTTTATGGTAAAGCCTCAATTTGGCTACGGAGGGATAATAATCGTCTGTGGAACAACGGATCTGCTAACAACTGTTTTTCTACCCGAGTACAGCCACTATTAACCGTGCTGTGATCCCGCCCCCCCAAAAGTCGACCAATCTCGCCGGTAGTTTGCCTGCTTTGGGTCCGCAGAAGATACATAGCGACATGTCTGGCTTCACTGCTCAGCCTGTCTCGCCGGGGGCTTTCCAAATTTGATACAGGGATCCCATAATCTTGAGCTATCATTCTTAAAACTAATGATGAAGAGGGGGGATCTTGAGAATCCGTGCTAGTTAAATCGGTAAGGGCGGAGAAAATAAGATTCTGAGAGTATTCCATCCCAGTTGCCTCCGAATAAGCAACTACTCTGTTTAAGGTTCCCTCAAGCTCTCTTACGCTAGAAAATGGATTTTGGGCAATCATCCGCAGAACATCTTCCGGGATAGAAACTCCCGCGGTTAAGCACTTAGATTGAAGAATTCTTAACCGGGTTTCATTATCGGGGGGGACTATCTTAATTGAAATACCCCAATCAAGACGGGAACGAAGCCTTCTGCTTAGAAAGGCCATAGCCTTGGTAGGTCTATCAGCAGCTACAACTATCTGACTATTGTTTTGATGTAAATCGTTAAATACGTGAAAAAACCCTTCTTGGGTTTGATCCTTCCCGGAAAACAACTGGAAATCATCTATTAATAATAAATCTAAAGCCTGATAGCTTTCCCGGAAAAGGTTGACCTTGCCAGCTTTTATTGAACTAACAAATTCATGGGTAAAACGTTCGGAGGTTATGTACTTGGCGTTTTGCCCAGAAAGTTCGGCTTCCCTTAAAATACTTATCAAGAGGTGGGTTTTACCTAAACCCGGGTCTGAATACAAGTACACTGGATTGTATTTTGTTGATGAGGCATCAGCAGCTGAAAAGGCCACCGTGTAAGCAAGTTTATTGCTGGCTCCTACAACAAATGTCTTAAAGGTATGGCGCCCATACAATGATTTTTTCAAGTTCTTTTGGGCTCGGGAGAATTTAGGAGCATCGGGAGAATGTTTTTGATGGTAAGGGTTATCAATCGAGCCCTGTTCAAACCGAATGTTTAATTGTTGCCCTGATATCTGGTTTAGCACAGATTTTATTGGCGAAGACAACCTTTTTTCTAAGTAATCAGCGGTAAAAGAGTTTGGAACCCAAACGGACAACAAGTTTCCTGCAAAGCCTATCGCCTTTGTCTCACGTAGAAATGTGTCGAAGGTAGGGCGAGCTAACTTAACCTGAAGCTGTCCTAATGTGGCTTCCCAAAGTTTTTCTGGGTCTAGATGCATGGGTAGTTTCTGCTCCTAAATTTACGTAGCCACGGAGACGTTTTGGAAAAAGGAGAGGAATACCAGCGGCTTAATTTAAAGCGTGGAGAGCCCCCAAGTTTTTCTCGTGCCAACAAAAAAATACTGGTGATTGAGGGTCATCTTCTAGGGGAAAAGTGGTTGTTTTTGCTTACTTTTTGACCCTCTAAGAGCGAGGGGGAAAATTAAATTTAAATAAAAAGCTGAGGCGTGATATTGAGGGTTGCGATTGTCGTTTTTCCGAGCAAATGACCATGATGAAAATCGTCTCCAGCGTGTAGGCTTATAACAAAGCTAGACCCAATGTCGAATGGTATAATCCTCTTCAATTATGAATATAATATTTATGGGCACCCCCAAATTTTCTATACCGATTTTAGAATCTCTCGCTCGTCAAGGCAACGCAATAGTTGGGGTTGTAACACGGCCCGACAAGCCTTCTGGTCGTGGACGAAAAATGGAAGAAAGCCCACTGAAAATTTACGCCAATCAATTTGGATACAAGGTCCTTCAGCCAAAGAATTTTCGAAGCGCCCAAGCCGTGGACGAAATATCCCAACTGAAGCCCGATATATTTGTGGTCGCCGCTTACGGGGCAATTCTGCCCCAATCATTGTTAGATATTCCTAGATATGGAGTTATTAACCTTCATCCATCTCTTCTTCCCAAATATCGGGGTCCATCACCGGTTGCTACCGCGATTTTAAACGGCGAAGCGGTTACTGGAATTAGTGTCATGTATCTTGATTCCGGAATCGATACCGGACCAGTGTTGTCCCAACTTGAAGAACCTATTCGCTCAGACGACACAACGGAGAGCCTGACCACTCGCTTATTCTCCAAAGGAAGAGATCTATTATTAACCCAAATCTCTTTACTAAGGGAAAATCACGTTTCCCTCACTCCGCAAGATTCAAATGAGGCGACTATGACCAAGATGCTTCGGAGAGAAGATGGATTAATCGATTTTCAAATGTCAGCAGAAAACCTAGAACGACAGGTTAGAGCTTTTTACCCATGGCCAGGAACCTATACCTTTTGGGATGGCCAGATGCTGAAAATAATTGGCGCTGAGTGCGTATCTTCAGCAAACTCAGGATTAATGCCAGGAACTGTAATTAAATGGACAGAGAACTCGGTTATATGCATTGCTGTTGTAACCGGGCGCGAATTGTTACAACTACATAAAGTTCAATTGGCTGGAAAAAAACAAATGGAGGCTCATGAGTTCTCTGCGGGGCATCCGAGATTTGAGGGGTCAGTACTGCCAACCTAATCAGGTGAAACTTACGAGGCTTCCTTAACTTTTCTCAAGCTTAACAAGAAGCTCTTTCGATATACGATATTGACCATCGTTACTGGTGATAATGGTCAATAATAATTTCCATCGAATTTCCCCCAAGTCAGCATGCAGCGGTTTTATATCTTCGATAGGCAGAACAGGGAAAAACTCGTGTGTGGAAGATCCCGCTAGCTCCATCTTTTCAAGGAATGTTTTACTGCTATGGGTAAACACCTCTCGCTGCTTTTCTGTAATTCGCTTTATCCGCGAAGGAGCTCGCATATAGGCTTCTCCCCGCAACCTAGGAGCACCCCCTGAAATCGGAACTGTGATAGTAAAAAACTCTCTCCATGTTTCTTCACAGACTAGTTCTATTTTCCCCTCCGTAATTAAAACGTCTCTTGTTGTGATTATCCTGCAAGAGGAAGAAATTTCCTGACCTAGGGAATACATGCAATTTTTGAATTCAAAGGCTAGTTCAAGAGAGGGTAATCTGGCAACCACTGATTTCCTCCTTAGTAATCGAATTCCAGCTTGTATTTCTGTGTCGGAACCGGAGAATAATGGAGCGGGCGATGGGACTCGAACCCACGACAGCTTGCTTGGGAAGCAAGTACGCTACCGCTGCGTCACGCCCGCCCAGAGGAACGGATTATTCTAGATATATATGCTTGAGGCTGTCAACGAGTTATGCTTCTAATTCTTGGATTGGCTTCCATCTGAGGTCGGGCCTACGGGCAGCAGAAGCTTCATCTAACCGGCCTACCGGCGTAAAATGTGGAGCCTCGGAAAGGCATGAGGGATCTTCATCAACTTCCTCCGCAATTTTCAGCATGGCTTCAATAAATTTATCAAGAGTTTCCTTACTTTCAGTTTCTGTCGGTTCAATCATGAGTGCCTCTTCAACTATGAGAGGGAAATACATTGTAGGGGGGTGGATTCCATAATCTATGAGACGCTTAGCGATGTCTAACGCCCGGATTCCCTTTCGCCTTTGCCACTTTGCAGAGAAAACGGCTTCGTGCATGCAAACCCTATCGTATGGTAGGAAGAAACTTCCTTTCAGGCCTTGACGGAGATAATTCGCATTGAGAACAGCATCCTCACTCACCTGTCTAAGGCCAACAGCCCCTAAAGACCTTAGATATGTGTACGCTCGGACCAAAACCCCGAAATTCCCATGAAATCCGCCCATTACCCCTATGCTTTGAGCTGGGTTACTTAATGAAAAACTTCCATCGTTCGAAATTGTGATGGGAGAGGGCAAAAACTCCTGAAGATGCTGGGCGACGCATACGGGCCCTGCCCCTGGACCCCCGCCACCATGGGGGGTGCTACAGGTTTTATGCAGGTTCAAATGCATAATATCCAAACCCAAGTCGCCGGGTTTAATTCTGCCTAAAAGAGCATTCATATTGGCGCCATCGACGTATACCAAGCCACCTGCTGTATGGACAATCCGACAAATTTCTTGAATAGATCTGTCAAAAAGACCGAGGGTGCTCGGTAGAGTTATCATTAACCCTGCGAGGGTGTCGTCAGCTGCAGATTTTAGGGAATCTAAATCTAAATCGCCATCGGAATTAGAGGGAATTGTTTCAACTTGATAACCTGCCATTGAAGCGGAAGCCGGGTTAGTTCCGTGAGCGCTATCAGGGATCAGGATAATCCGGCGTGAATTATCATTATTAGCATTATGGAAAGCTTGAATCATTAGTACCCCAGCCAATTCTCCATGGGCCCCGGCTAAGGTCGCCAGGCTGCAGCCTGCCATTCCTGTTATTTCACAAAGCATCTGTTGTAACGAGTGCATAATTTCTAAAGCACCTTGGACTGTCTCAGGGGTTTGAAGCGGATGAATTGAGCTGAATCCGGAAAGCGAGGCAATTTCATCATTTATTTTCGGGTTGTACTTCATTGTGCAAGAACCCAATGGGTAAAAATTGGTGTCCACAGAAAAATTAGATTGAGACAGATTAGTGAAGTACCTGACCAAATCCAATTCCGAGACCTCGGGTAGAGTTAGATTAGTCCGCAGGAATTCTGGTGGCGGGAGATCTTGGGAGGGGACATCCACCGGGGGAAGCTGAATTCCGGACCGACCAGGCGAGCTTATATCCATTAGTAATTGACTGGAGGGGGAATTCAAAGTCTTAAAATTCATGTTATGGCGCCTCATGTCTTAATACAGCAGCGAGATGTTCGATTTCATCTCGGCTGTTCATTTCTGTTACCGAGAATAGCATCCCGTCTGGGACAAATGAACTGATATCCAATCCACCAATGATTTGGTGCTTTAAAAGAATCTTGTTTAGGGATTCAGGAGGAATTGGCGACCGTACGACGAATTCATTGAACCAGATATCTTGGGACAACACAGAATAACCAGGTATGTCATCAATTAGTGTCGCAGCGTAATGGGCTTTTTGATAACACAATTCTGCTACTGAACGTAATCCCTTAGGGCCTAAGGCGGCTAAGTATACAGTTGCCCCCGTGGCGATTAGAGCCTCTGATGTGCAAATATTTGAAGTGGCTCGTTGCCTTCGAATATGTTGTTCCCTAGTTTGAAGGGTGAGCACGAAACCGGTCCTGCCAGAATGGTCTAATGTTTTACCCACGATTCGTCCGGGCATTTGACGAATAAATTCTTGCTTACAAGCAAAGAGCCCAACAAATGGACCCCCATATGTCATGGGAGCCCCGAGTGATTGGCATTCTCCTACAACTATGTCAACTCCTTGTTTTCCAGGGGGATTGAACAAGCCTAACGAGATAGGGTCAACGCTGGCCACTAAAAGGGCTCCCGCAGAATGGGTTAATTCTGCCAGTTTGTCGAGAGGTGTTATAGACCCAAAAAAGTTTGGGGATTGGACAAGAACACAAGCTGTATTTTTGTCGACATTCAAATCGTCTATAGGGCAAGATTCGAGTGTAAGGCCCTGAGGGATTGCGTATGTCCCTACTACTTCCTGGTATCTCGGGTTTACGGAAGATAAAGAAACGATCTTAGTTCTGTTAGAAACGCGGCATGCCATGAGTGCCGCTTCTGCAAGGGCGGTAGCACCATCATACATGCCTGCGTTGGCCACATCCATTTCCGTTAGCAAACAGATTAGACTTTGGAACTCGTAAGTGGCCTGTAAAGTTCCTTGGCTTACTTCTGGCTGATAAGGGGTATACGATGTTAGAAATTCCCCTCTACTAATGATCGCTTTAACCACACTTGGGATGAAGTGTGGATACGCTCCAGCACCAAGGAAACAAGAATAAGTTCCGGGCGTGATGTTCCTGTTGGCTATACCGGCCAGTTCTTGTCGTAGTTGCATTTCTGAAAGTGGAGGAGGGAGGTTAAGTTGTGGGTTTAAATGGTTTTGCGGCAAATCCTGAAAGAGGTCCTCGGGAGAATGTGCACCTATTTTTTCCAACATCGCTTTTCGTTGCACGGCGGTTGTTGGAAGATAAGGATGTACGAAGGCGTCAGTCATTTGTTTTCTTAGGATCCCGCAGAAGATAAAAGACTTTGGTATTCGTCTAAGGATAAAAGATTCGTCAGTTCATTTCTGTCAGAGATCTTTAATTTTACCAACCAACCATCGGCGTATGGGTCCGAATTGACTAATTCAGGCCGGCTTATAGCATCTTCATTAATGTCCAACACCTCACCGCTAATTGGACAAAAAAGATCAGAAACGGATTTTACTGATTCAACTTCTCCCAATTTTTCGAACTGTTTAATGTGTGAACCCTTTACCGGGAGATCAAGGTATACAATATCTCCGAGTTGGTCTTGTGCGAATGAGGTGATTCCCACTGTGGCAGAATCGTCTTCGCCTAAGCGAATCCACTCGTGTTCTTTGGTATAAAGTAATCCACTTGGGTTATCTAAATTTGTCATTTGCCATCTCTTATAGAAATTAGAATCGGAGAGAATGCGTTAACTCTAATCATCGTTTGCCTATTAGTTTTTACGGTAAAAAGGGGTACCGGTAATCTCTGCGGGAACAAGACGACCTCGAATATCAATAGATAGAGCGGTACCGATTCCTGAGTGTTCAACCGAAACATAGCCCAACCCTATACTAGTGTCAAGAGATATTGAAAATCCTCCACTCGTAACAGCCCCTACTTCAATTGATCCGGAATATATAGAGTATCCATGGCGAGCAATACCCTTGTCCGTAAGACGAAAACCAACTAGTTTTCGAGATAAGCCTCGGGCTTGTTGATTCGCAAGAGCCTCCCTGCCCACGAAGCTTTTCTCTAAGTGGAGGAATTTGTCTAATTGTGCCTCTAAAGGGGTGGTGGATTCGTTTATATCTACCCCGGAAAGCATCAGGCCTGCCTCGAGGCGAAGAGCGTCTCTTGCCCCTAGACCGCATGGCAACGCGCCGTGGGACGTTAGGCAATTCCAAACCAAGGAAGCAGAATAGGCGGGGCATATAATTTCAAAACCATCTTCTCCCGTATACCCGGTGCGACTAATGGATAGCGTGAATTGATTTTGACTAGAAACTATAGATGGTCGATGATCAGAAAACCGGAATGGACGCAATGTGGAAGCCTGAAAACTAAATGCCCTGTCGATCAATGAGGCGGCCTTAGGGCCTTGTACAGCAATCATGGCTGTATCAAAAGTAATATCGCTTAATTTTATCTCAGTATAGAAGTTCATCCACGAACCCAGCCAAGTCCGGACGATCTCTCTTGTGGAGGCGTTGCACACTATAAGGAAGCTTGGTCCATCTTCCTTGGTTTTTTGAAGGTTAGAGACAAGTATATCATCGATGATCCCGGCATCATCGTTTAAAACAAACCCATACCGAGATTGACCTGGAGCCAAGTTTGAAATTCTTGGTGTAAGTAGATTTTCAAGGAGAGAGATGGAATCTGCGCCTTCGACGATTAGCCGGCCCATATGAGAGACATCGAAGATTCCGCAGGCGGATCTGACAGCTCTGGCCTCAGCCAAGATCCCAATGTATTGCAACGGCATATCCCAACCCCCAAATGGCACTAATCTTGCTCCTGAATCTAAGTGGATATCATGGAGTGGCGTTAATAAAAGGTCATCTTGAGGGAAAGAAGACAATTATCCTCCTTAAACGGGGGGTTATCGAAATGTTATCTAGGAGACGCTTGAAGTGTCAAGGAGGAATGAAGGGCTACTTTTTTTAGTACCCGTATTTGAAATTGGTTATTCAGGCAAATTGTCGACATGAGTTAATGTGGAATCTGGACGGAAGATTGGTTTTCGACTAATAGAATCATTCTTTTTGAGTCAAGAGAATATGGATCCCGCTGAAAGCTCCCAAAAAAAGATTTAACCGTTAGCCCTGATAAATTAAATAGTTCTATCATTTCAGTCAGGCTGTATAAACGAATGTGGTGCCCTGCAGTTACTTTTCTAGTTCCATCGGGGTAAATAATTGTAAAATTGATATGATTTCGACTTGAAATCAGATCTAGGGCTCGATGCTCTAAGTGTATAATTCCACCTTGGCCCTCTCGCCATTCGGTCTGGTCGTAATTTCTGATGACCCACTCGCGGTTTATGAGATCCATCAATAATAATCCCCCTGGCTTAAGAGCGGCTTTAATAGCTTTTAAGACAGAAAGGTTTTCCTCATGAGATTCCAAATAGCCAAAGGAACTGTAAATATTGATTACGGCATCGAGTTCTCCGTAAAATGGGATAGTCCGCATGTCTTTGTTTATTAGATTAAGAAGAACGTTTTCCTTTTTTGCATACTCTTCTGCCTGTCTAAGGTAATCAGCATTAAGGTCTTGGCCCGTGACGTTAAACCCATGCTTAGCTAAAGCAACTGCATGTCTTCCTTGGCCACAACATAGATCCAGAATCGTACTTTTTGGGGGCAATTCAAGCAGGGCTTCGATGAAAGATACTTCTAAATTAGTTCGTTCCGCTGAGAAGGTATACCCATAAATTTCTAGGTAATCATCCGAAAAAAAATCGATGTACCATGGGTTGGTTGATTTAGGCATTTGAAGCTCGTTATTATGGGAAGATGGTGATAAAAAATCTAAGTGGTATCAGATTACCATAACTTCGTATTTTGATACCATTCAATCTTGAAAAAGGACGTCGTCCATCAAGGAGATCGTGATGATTTCGCTTAAAGGAAAATCGGCCATAATTTTTGGCTCCAAGCGGATGGGAGCAATCGTTGCAAGACGACTATCGTTAGAGGGAGTTAATCTTACACTTACGTATAGAGAATCACGGGAACAAGTTCTCCAACTAAAGGAGGAATTGGTACAGACCGGAGTAAAGGTAGAAATAATCAGGTGTGACGTTAGTAATGAAAAAGACGTAGTAAGTACGATTTCCAAATCTGTAACCTATATGGGGAATTTATGGTTTATTGTGAATTTGGCCTCTGAATTCCCAAGAACACCATATAAATCGTTAAATGGAGACTCTTGGGACCGAGCAATGGAGGCAGCGAAGGGAAATTATCTAACCACGTTGTATGGATCGAGGCAAATGACAGAAAACTCAGGTAAGACAAAAGGCCACATAGTAATGTTCGGGGACTGGGCTGCCGCTGAAACCCCATATCTTAATTATCTCCCTTATTTGACATCTAAGGCGTCTATAGCCTTCATGAATAAAGCGTTCGCTCTCGAGCTGTCAAGCCATGGAATTTTGGTTAATGCGATTGCACCAGGCCCCACAATTCGTCCAGAGACCATGTCCAAAGAATCTTGGGCCTCAGAGGTAATTTCTAAGACCCCGTTAGGAAGAGAATCATCGGGAGAAGAAATAGCAGAATTAGTAGTGATATTATTAAAAAGTGAAACTCTTACCGGAGAAATGATCCGTGTCGATTCAGGACGCCATTTGGCTGGGGCTTTTTTATCGCGGAGGGAAGAGTGATATATACAATAGTCAAAGCAATAGATTTTTGTTACGGGCATAGGTTGCTAAATTATGAAGGGAAATGTCGGCACCTTCATGGCCATAATGGCCTTCTAGAGGTCGAACTATATTCCAAGACATTAGATTCTAAGGGCATGGTAATGGATTTCACTGAAATTCGGAATATCGTTAAAAAATGGGTCGATGAAAATTTGGACCATAAAATGCTTCTTTGCAAAGAAGACCCTGTTGCAAGAATGCTTGTTCACTTGGGGGAAGAGGTTTATTTGATGGAAAGTAATCCGACAGCCGAAAACATAGCCAAGCATATCTACGAGGCAATCGGCACTCAGGGGGTTAATGTCGCTAGGGTGAAGTTATGGGAAACCCCCTCGAGTTATGCCAGTGTAAGCGCTGAATAACAATGCGTAAAACAGCCGTATTAACAAGTGGAGGGATGGACAGTTCAATTTTATTGTGGGACTTATCACAACGAGCTGAAGTTTACCCCCTTTACGTCCAGAAAGGATTATCCTGGGAAACCACGGAGCTTTCCTTTCTATCCCAGTTTATCGGTTCAATTTCTAATGGGAAGGTGCACCCTGTAACAGTTCTGAATGTAGGTGCTGTAGATTTATATGGGGAGCATTGGAGCCTTAATGGAGTAGGTGTCCCAGGGGCTGACAGTTCAGATGAGTCAGTTTTCCTACCTGGCAGAAATATTTTGCTGATAGGGCTAGCCGCAATCTGGTGTTACACAAATTCTATACAGGAAATAGCGATAGGCTCTTTATCTGCCAATCCATTTCCAGATGCGACACCAAAATTTTTTGTAGACTATTCAAAATTGCTTTCCGAAGCTTTGAACTATCCAATTTCCATATCCGCTCCGTATAGAGGTCAACAGAAAGATATGCTAATCAAAAAATTTTCACATTTGCCACTTAACTTAACCTTTACATGCATTTTTCCTATTTCTGGACTGCACTGTGGTTCATGCAATAAATGTAGTGAGCGGAAACGCGCATTCCAAGATTCTGGCTCTAAGGATCTAACTGCTTATTACCTATCCAATTAGGGGGAAAAGATGAATGACACTAATACGAAAATTCAAGCATTAGAACCGCTCCTGCGAGAAGTACTTTTAACCTTAGGCGAGGATCCAGGTCGTGAAGGACTAAAAAAAACTCCACAACGTTGGGCAGAGGCTTTGGTGAGTTATACGCAGGGGACCGACCAAAACCCCGAAGATCATTTGAAAGTAATGTTTGAACTTGGAGAACACGAATATCCCGAACAAACTGACGATATGGTTATGGTGGACAATATCGAATTTGTTTCCACTTGTGAGCATCATATGGCTCCATTCCGAGGAGTGGCGCACATCGCATACATCCCGAATCCTGAAACTAGAAGAATCACGGGATTGTCCAAACTTTCTAGGCTTGTGGAAGTCTACTCAAACCGATTGCAGATTCAGGAAAGAATGACCAACCAAATTGCAAAAGCTATCGATCAAATTCTTCTTCCTTTAGGGGTCATTGTTGTTATCAGGGCAATGCATTTTTGTATGATTCAACGTGGAGTCAAACAGCGTTCTTCATCGGCCCTGACCACCGCTCGGCGAGGTATGTTCTTAGATAACCCTGGGTTAGAAATAAAATTCCAAAATTATCTTAACCTAACTAACAAATTAAACGACCTTTAACAAACTGAAGGAGATGTTTGGATTCTAGAGCGGGTTGGCAATCTAAAATTAAATGGCTTTACAGGTTAGCTAGCTACCAGCCAGGGAAACCAAAAGAGCAGTAATGAGCGCCCTACCATTTTTTATAAATAGCAGATACTTCAATCGAATCATATATTTGTTTTGGTTTGCCTTTGTGCTAATGGTTGCTTGTGCACAAGAGGGTACCCCACAAGAAAATTTAACCGGCGAGGTTCAGGGAAATGTCCGACACGTAAAGGTTTTAATGTCAAATTACCGGTTCGAACCCCGTATATATCATGTTAGGGTGGGTGAACTAACCGAATTCAATATGGAAAGCAACGATGGTGTTCATACGTTTTCTATTGAGGAACTGGATATCGATTGGGTAATTGATTCTGACAATCCCGAAACCAAAAGCTACACCTTCACAGAACCCGGCGAGTACAAGTTGATTTGCTTGATTCCTCCTCACGGCTCTTTGGGAATGGTTGGCTCCATTATCGTCAAGTGAAAACTTTGAATAAAGTCTCTGGGTCTTGACAAAGTAGTCCACCGCGATGGAACATGATTTGGGAAACTAACCTTAGTTTAAGGGGTGAAACAGTGGAGATTTATTTCGACCTAGTGAGGTACGGACATATCTTCTCTGGCATCACATGGATAGGTTTGTTGTATTACTTTAACTTTGTCCAGGTGCCATCGTTTGCTCAAATGGATGCAGCAGCGAGGAGTAACGCGATTCAATTTTTGGTTCCAAGGGCCCTCTTATGGTTCCGATGGTCAGCCTTGGCTACGGTTCTTTTTGGGTTGGCTTTCGTCTTTGGAGCGATGAGTTCCGATTATATCCCTGATTACGTTGGCTCCCATCGGTTCAAGTCTATTCTTATCGGAGGCACCTTGGGTATCATAATGGCCGCTAATGTGTGGTTCATTATTTGGCCAAATCAGAAAAAGATTATTGCGGCCGTTACGGCAACAGCGAAAGAAGGAACCCCTGCGCCAGCGGAACAACCTAGGTGGGCAAGAAAAGCTTTATTGGCTTCCCGCACCAACACAATGTTGTCGTTCCCCATGCTATTTTTCATGGCTGGTGCTATCCATCTTCCCAGTTTGTGGGAATAAAGAACAGAAAGCTTGTTCAAAAAAGAGGGAAGTGATGAAAAACCCACTGGATAGTGTATCTGGTACGATCATTTCAGGCTTGCTAATAACGGTAGCTCTAGTCATAGCCGTCCGGATATATGTTTCTGCCACTGGTTAAGTCTGTCCCATCATATCCTACCGTATAAATTTTGTTGTTTAGCAAGAAATGGGCTCCTCGCGCGTCTCGAAGAGAATCTACTTCCGGCCATGATTCCTTATTTCGCGTTGATTCTATCGCCCATTACTATGAGATATTCAGAATGAGTTTATTCTAAGGTGGTTTGAGATTGTTTCAGCCAAATGTTATCGGATTGGTTGAGAGCGCTCACAGCGGAGATCGGCGTGCGCTCGCACGACTCCTAACTTATGTTGAGCGGGGAGGCCCAATCGCGGCGGAAACGCTTCAGGCTGCTAACGATTACACTGGCAATGCCTACATCCTAGGTATTACTGGCCCGCCTGGGGCTGGTAAAAGCACCATTGTTGATCAGTTGATACATATATTTAGATCAGAGGCTCAATCCGTTGGAGTTCTTGCCGTGGATCCCACCAGCCCTTTCTCGGGCGGCGCATTTTTGGGTGATCGCGTAAGAATGCAACATCACTTTTTGGACACTCAGGTTTTCATCCGCAGTATGGCCACTCGCGGAAATACTGGGGGGTTAGCCCGAATGGCTAATAGCGCAATTCGCGTTATGGATGCGGCTGACATGAACGTCATATTGGTTGAAACTGTTGGGGTTGGACAAACTGAACTGGACGTTATGAAGGCTGTGGATACGTTGATAGTTGTTATGGTTCCGGAGGCCGGGGATGGAATTCAAACTCTAAAAGCCGGATTAATCGAATCTGCAGATATTTTTGTCGTTAATAAAGCGGACAGAGAGGGATCCCAACGAATGGAAGGGAATTTAGAGGCCATGCTTAGCATGGCAGAAAAACACCCCTGGTGGCGTCCTCCAATTGTAAAAACTGAAGCCCATCAAGGGAAAGGCATCGACTCCCTTTATGAGTTAATTCAAGCCCATAAAAAAGCTTTGGACGAAAGCACTAGATTGCAAGAAAAACGGAACCAACGTAACCGAGAAGAGTTTTTGCGCGCGTTGAAAGAGGGTTTGATTGACCTCGTCAACGTAGCAGTAAGGGATGAAGGTGGATTCGCTTCGCTTATAGCGGAAATTGAAGAGGGGAGGCAAGATCCTATAGCTGCGGCGTACGATTTACTTAGAGATGGGAAAGAATTTAGAAAATGGCTCTCAGATTTGGAAAAACCATCTTAATAAATACTTTCGATTAAATTATTTTATTAGAGCCAATAAACGTTCTTTCAGTGGTTTTATGCACCGTGCTTGTTAGCTAAACGGTTTACTTGTATAGTGTAAGAAGATAATCCTCCATTACGGATTGATTGAATTTAGGAATGTGGTTCCTTTATCCTTGGAAGTTTTTAGTAGGGAATTTCTGAGGATCGAACTGCCCCACTCCTGCAAGGTTTGAGGCTTGATTATGATAGGGTCATCTGAAAGCGACCCGAGAGAAGACGAACTTTTTGAACGGTGCCGGCGCTTATTTGATCGGCACCCCCTCATCGTTGGTAGTAACAGAGGCCCTCTTGAATTCCATTCGACTTCTGAGGGGGTTCTTCAGCCGAGAAGAGGAAGCGGAGCGATTGTTACTGCCCTTAACCCCCTTACACGCTCCTTTGAATTTTCTTGGGTGGCAAGTGCCATGGGTGAAGGAGACCGGCGTGCTTCTGAGGTTGCTGAAGGGCAGAGTATAGAATCACCCCTTCCCAACCAAAAGGTCTCTCTCCGATACGTAATTACTCCACGTCGAATGTACCACAAGTTTTATAATATCATCTGTAATCCTCTTTTATGGTTCCTTCAACATCGGATGTGGAGCCCTCCATTTACCCCTAATATAGATAGTGTCGTTTATGACGCATGGGAAACTGGTTACGAGCCTGTAAATCGAGCATTTGCTGATGGAATCATTGCTGAAGCCTCTGGGAAATCCGAAACACCAGTGGTTTTGCTTCATGATTACCACCTCTACCTTGTAGGAGGTATGGTCCGCGAGCAAATACCCGAGGCCATTATTTATCATTTTATCCATATTCCGTGGCCTGCGCCTGACTTATTGCAACTCCTCCCAGCTTTTATGCGTACCAAGGTTTGTCGTAGCCTTTGCAGCGCTGATCTTGTGGGTTTCCAATCGACTTGGGACGTGCATAGTTTCCTTGAATCCTGCAGGTTATTTGTTGATGGAGCAGAAGTGGACTTTAACGAGGGAATCGTCAGAACAAATGGTCGAGAAACTAAGGTGAAAGCCTTTCCTACGGCAATTGATGTTGAGGAAGTTCGACGCATTGCAGCCTCACCAAGGGCTTTAGATTACGAACAGCGTTTAAGAGCATTGTGTGGCGAACAGACTGTTATAAGGGTAGATCGCGCTGAGCCAAGTAAAAACATTGTGCGGGGCTTTCGAGCCTACCAAATTTTTTTGGAGCAACACCCTGAGTTCCATGAGCGGGTAAAATTCTTAGCGTTTTTAGTTCCTTCTAGAACCCACGTAAGACAATATGAACGATACCAAGAAGAGATCGAAAACGTAGTTCGAGGGATAAACCAAACTTTCGGGTCGGAATCCTGGGTGCCGGTGCAGGTAATTTATGAAAATAATTACACTCAAGCTCTTGCTGGAATGGGGCTTTATGACGTTCTCCTCGTGAACCCGTTGGCTGACGGGATGAATTTGGTCGCTAAAGAAGGGCCTGTTGTTAATAAAAATAATGGTGTAGTGATTCTTTCAGAAGCTACGGGCGCATATGAGCAACTTAAAGTTGGAGCATTGGCCGTCGCAGCGGCTGATCTACAAGGCACTGCGGAGGCTCTCTATAAAGCTTTAATCATGTCTTCTGAAGAAAGAAGTCAGCGTAATCAAGAGCTTATTGATGTGGTTTCTAGTGAAAATGCTACTCATTGGTTGCTAAGTCAGATAAGGGAGCTAGATTCCATATCCAATCAACTACCGCAACATTAATCAGGATGTTTACTAAATACAACCCAGCCACAATTACTAGGTTTTACAGAACCTGTCAACGCTGTCTCGCAACGTATCTTTATTTGTCTTTCTCCGGCTCTTCCTTGTAATTGTTCGATACAATCCGTGATGATTGCACATCTAGTCCGCCCCGTCCCATTGTTACCTCCACTTGTTAGAAATGGATGAGGCCCCTCAGAAGTTATGTCCCCAGCATAAAAGGCGTGCGATTCCCCTCTTGTTACTCCATGCCATTTGAATCCTTCCAGAAACAGTTGGGTAAAAAGGAGGAATCCATCGTAGGGATTGAACACGTCAATTTCATTGGCAGTTAGCCCAGAGCCTTGGTAAACTTTTTTGGCAATCGCGTCACACCACTCTTCTTGGTTGTCTAATGTTTCGTATGTACTGCGGAGTTTGTAATTGTTTTCAGAATGACTAAGGATATAAACGGGTTTTTGTTTCATTTGCTTCGCTCTATCGGATGTAGTAACTAAATAACAGGCTGATGCTTGAACCGGACGGTCGCAGTCTAGCAAAGAGACAGGCTTTGCTACCCATCTAGCGTTAAGATAATCAGATTCTGTTATCTGGTAGGGCTCGTTCATTGCATAATACCCAAGGGGAAATCTTAGCCCATTTCTCCGTTGGTTAACTGCGAATGGCGCTATTCCATCATGGGTCGCCCCATATTTTCTGCAATACTGGTTAAAAATGAACGCAATTCCTTGTAAAAATCCATTTTGATGTCCCCATGGGAATTGCCATTGATTGTTCCCGTAAGCATAGTCGCTTTCATTTTCCCCTTGGTGATGATAACGACCTTCTAGGTTTCCGGTAGGGTAGAGCACTAGGCAAGTCGAGCATAATCCATCTCCAACAGCTTGAGCAGCTAACCCAATCATTTCTCCGATTTGTGGTGCATTTGAGTTTAAATATTTGACATTCTTAAGTCCCAACTCTTTTGATAGCCATTCAGCCGTCACTTTGGTTAAGCCATCCTCAGAATCGTATGGGGGATCAAAATATGGCCTAGGAGCCCAAAAGTCGCCTAAAGGGCCAGGAGAGGAAATTACACCGTCAATTTCATCAGGGGAAACTCCCGCATCATCCATAGCTCTCTTTGCAGCCAAGATTGAATAAGCACCTAAGCTTGTTTCAAGAGTCTCTCCATCCCATCGACGATCCGTAGGTGAATGGCCAACACCCGCGACGGCTACTTTCCCTCGATGTTCCCAGACCCCGGGGTTCTCTTGATTTTTCATCCACCAGTTTCGATTCAAAGTCGTCATAATTCACCTCTTCCGAAGTTTGTTGGCCTGTATTATCCGATAACACGCCATTCGTGGATCAATTGGCCCGGACCGACGGGTTCAAAGTAAACCTCAACCCGCGCCCCTACTGGAACCTCATCAACGGGAACACCAGGAAGATTCGATAGGAAGTTGATTTCTGGATTTTCTTCTAATGTGATAACGGCTACGTTAATCGGCTGATCTTCACGAATCGGCCGAATTCTGGAATCGTGGATTACGAAATAGTCTAGAATTTTCCCTTTCCCGGAAACCTCCTTCCATTCTAAGGAGTCTGATGAGCCACAGTTGGCGCAAACCTTCTCTGGAGGAAATTGAAGCCGGTCGCAACTTAGACAGTTTTGTACGATTAGACGATGTTCGTTACATGCGTCCCAAAAGGGTTTGCTCACTTCGTCGGGCACTGGAATGGGTTTAGGCATGCTCTTCCTCCCAAAATTTGTTCTAAATCCCAGGGGTGTTTTCTGGGACTTTCTCCTTATCAATGTGAATGGATTTAATCATCGTGACATACAACCTGAATTTCGATTGGAGTTGCGAACGCAACAGTATTATAAAGGGGTCAGTTATGTTGATAGGCACTGACTAGTTCGTTTGCCTGGGCTGAACTTGGACCCCAAATCTCAAAGACCATATTTATTTTCTCAAAATGAGCGGGAACCGTTTTTATATCGAAGGAGTCTCTTAAGCCTTCAATCGTTACCTCGGAATGAATAAGTGGGATATTGAGTGAGTGGGACGTTCGGCAAATCATATTTACCGCGCAGGCAGAAAGACCAGAAAGGAAAACTTCAGGCGCAGCCAAGGCTTGAGGGCCTCCTTTATCGGATGACCCGTCTACTACAAAGTGATGGTGCCTAGCTTCGTTCAGAGATCGATTTGCAACGCCACTACTATAGGATTTTACTTTATTAGAGGAACTGGTATTTTCTGGCACGTCCCGTTCTCCTAGAAAGAAATGATAGTGTTATGTGAAAAATACTCGTCCTCTTGCAACGTGTCAATTTTTAAAATACAAATCAAGAGTAATTATTTAATTCTTTTAGCGTTACAACCAATGGCGGTGATAATGAGCGTTACGTTTTGGAATGGAAACTTGTGTTACAATCCGCGGAGCTCACATACCTCAATGATCGCGTATGCGATTATCTGGTGGCCTTAATATAAATTTATCTTTCAGGAGTTTTTCTGTTGATTCAGACTGACAGGTTAGTTAAAACCTTTTGTGATCTGGTAACTATTGATAGTCCCTCAGGATTGGAAGAGGAAGTAACCCAAGAATTGGAGAGAAGGTTTTTGGCACTTGGATTTCAACCATCCAGAGATTCCCACGGAAACCTGATCGCAACTGAGGATGGCGAGAAACCACTTATGCTTTCGGCCCACATGGATACCGTTGACCCCGGGCGCGGGATAACACCTGTGGTTGAGGGAAACACGATACGTTCTGATGGGACCACTATTCTGGGGGGAGATTGTAAGGCAGGCATTGCAGCAATCTTGGAAGCATTGGAATCTATCAAAGAAAGCGGGCGACCCCGTCAACCCGTGCAGTTAGTTTTTACGAAAGGAGAGGAAATTGGTCTAGTTGGTGCCCGGAATCTTGACCTGTCCCTAATTAAAGCGGATAGAGCTTTTGTTTTTGACGGTAACGGACCCGTCTCCAAAATTACTACCGCGAGTCCTACGTATATTTCCGTAGAAGTTCATATCAGGGGGAGAGCGGCCCATGCAGGAGTGGAACCAGAGAAAGGGTTATCGGCCATTAAAATTGCCACTGAAATTATCTCCTTACTTCCGCAAGGTAGAATTGATGAAGAGACAACTATAAACGTTGGCACGATTTCGGGGGGATCCGTAAGAAACGCTGTCCCTGAAGAAGCAAGTTTTTCAGGTGAATTCCGAAGCCGCAATACCGAGACTTTAGACTTATTAAAACTTCAGGTTTTAGATGCTATCAAATTTGCGAAGGATAAATATCAGGATGCAATTATCAGTGAAGAGCTTACCGTAGAATTTCAGATGTACACCTTAGGAGAGAATGATCCGATGGTTGAAGAAGCGTGTCGTATTTTACGGTTGTTGGATTTAGAGCCTGAGCTAGGTCCTTCAGGGGGAGGAACCGACGCCAATATATTTAATAGAGCTGGGATACGGTGCGCAGTCGTTGGAATGGCAACTAGAGAAATGCATACCGTTCGGGAGCATGTCGTTATACCTGATTTGGTAGACGCGGCTAGGTTTTGCGAGGAGTTGCTGGTTCAATCCCTGAATTGAGTTCAGTTTTCCCCTAAAACGAGGTTAATTAATCGACCCCTGACAAAAATTACCCGTTGTATTGTTTTTCCTTCAACAAACCTCTTAATATTCGGTTTTTCTAAGGCTAAGGATGTGGCTTCTGATTCGGAAATATCCACTGAAACTATCAGGTGATCTCGTAAACGTCCGTTTACCTGAATTACTAATGTAATTACATCCTCGGCTGCTAATGATTCGTCCCAGTTAGGAAATGGCTGATTGTGGATGCTGTAAGGTTCTCCAATTCGCTCCCAAAGTTCCTCTGCCAAATGTGGTGCTAAACACGCTATTAACAATAGGAAAGTCCGCCGAGCTTCGAGCCAGAGGTCCAAATTAACTAGTTTTTTGTCCCAAATCCCTTGTAAATAGTTACTGTATTCCATTAACGCTGATACCGCCGTGTTAAACTTGAATGAGTCGAGATCCTGATAAACTTTTCGTATGGTTTGATGGATTCGGCGTTGACATTCCCTGGAAGTTTCTTCGTTGGGGCAATCCTGAGGGAGAACGCTTGCGTCACGTTGAAATATATCCCATATCCTATTAAACCAACGCGCAATCCCATTTATGCCGGAATCGGACCATTCCCCTCCTCTATCCCAAGGGCCAACAAACATGAGGTACGTCCTGACTATATCCGCACCCAAAGTTTCTACGTAGGGGTCAGGGGTTACTACATTTCCGCGTGATTTACTCATTTTTGCTCCGTCCGCGATGATGTGGCCTTGGTTAAACAAACGCAGAAAGGGTTCATTAAATTCAATCAGGCGTAAATCACGGAGCGCCTTAATGAAGAACCTAGCATAAAGGAGATGCATAATCGCGTGTTCCGCTCCCCCCGTATACTGGTCAACAGGCATCCAATTCTTGGCTAACGAGGGATCCCATGGATTGAGATCGTCCTTAGGGGAAAGATAACGAAGGAAATACCAGGAGGAATCAAAAAATGTGTCCATGGTATCAGTTTCTCTCTGCGAAGGGATCTTACAAACAGGGCAATCTGTATCAAGGAACTTGGTGTTTTCTTTCAGCGGTGATTCTCCCGTTGGTCGAAATTCGGCGTCTTCAGGGAGAAGGACTGGCAGATCATCTTCAGGGACAGGAACCACACCACAATTTGGGCAATGGATCATCGGGATCGGGGTGCCCCAGTAGCGCTGACGTGAAATCAGCCAATCTCGGATTCGGTACGTAACTGTTTTGGAGCCCCAACCATTTTTCGAAATGAATTCTGCGATCGATTCTTTTGCAGCTAAATTGTCTGACCCATCAAAAGAGCCTGAGTTAACTAAGGTGCCAGGTCCTGTATATGCTTCGGAAAGGGGATCGCCCCGATAATCTTCAGGTGCAATTACTAATTTAATTGGGAGATTAAATTTCGTAGCGAATTCGAAGTCTCTTTGGTCGTGTGCTGGAACACCCATTACCGCACCCTGGGCATACCAAGCTACAGCGTAATCGGCGATTAGGATAGGGATTTTGTTTCCATTAACATAATTTACACAATAACTCCCCGTGAAAACGCCCGTTTTCTCCCGATCAGTTGATAGGCGTTCTATATCTGACTTGTTGCGGGCTCTTTCAACATAGTCGCCGACTTCACTTTTTTGTTCAGAGGATGTCACTTCGTTCACAAGGGGATGTTCAGGAGCCAATACCATAAAGGTAACTCCATACAGAGTATCAATGCGTGTGGTGAAAACACGAAGATCCTTTTGAGGAATGTTAAGGTGGGATAGGTCAAATTGAGCTTCAACGCCGGAACTACGGCCGATCCAGTTTTGTTGCATCAGTAGTATACGTTCTGGCCAGTCAATCAACCCATCAAAGTTCAACAGTTCATCAGCGTACTCAGTAATTTTGAGAAACCATTGATCCAGTTCTCGTCTAATAATGGGAGTATCACAACGCTCGCAACTGCCATTAACGACTTGTTCATTAGCTAGAACAGTCTGGCATGAAGGACACCACACAGCCGGCGCATGACTTCGATAGGCCAGTCCTTTTTTGTATAATTGCAGGAACAGCCATTGGTTCCATTTGTAATACTCAGGCAGACAACAGATTATCTCTTTGTCCCAGTCGTAGATAGTTCCCATTGATTTTAGTTGAGTTCGCATACGATCTATATTTGCCATTGTCCACGTATGGGGATGAATTCCCCTTCTTATAGCTGCATTTTCAGCGGGAAGGCCAAAGGCGTCGAAGCCAATCGGGTGTAAGACGTTTTTCCCTTGCATTCTCCTGAATCTGGCGTGGGCATCGGAGGGCGCCATAGCGTACCAATGGCCAATATGTGCGTCACCTGATGGGTATGGATACATTGTTAGTTCGTACCATTTGGAACCCTGATCTTCAAGGTTCACATGGTAAATACCGTCATCTTGCCATCGTTGTTGCCATTTACAATCCACAATTTGTGGATCCCACCGTAACTCTACATGGCGGATAATCTGATCGGTCATTGTCTCTGCTCCATCAAGTCGCATCTAATGGAAATGGTCAAACAAATTCTTGATAGCTTAGCAAAAATTTATCTGTTAGGATCCCTCTTCAGTTTACCTTCTAAGTTCAAGACCCGGGTTTACTGGCAGTTGAACCGCCTAGCATGGCTCCTCCTCCACCCAGTAATGAAATATACATGGAAACGCCAAAGGATATGGGATAAACTAGCCCGACCTCTATATCTATCCAACGCCTGAGGAAGGTTACCAATCCCAAAATTGGGACGACTGATAGAATTCCCATCATTCCCCCAATAGATAAAGCCTGTAACGGCGTTGCTTTGATTCGATTCCCTGCAAAGTAACCTCCGATAAAAGGTCCAAGAGGCCCAGTAATGAAGTGAACGACCGGTGGAAGTAAACATGCCACACTTATAGTGACACCTAACACTGCGCTTGCAATCATTTAGTTGATAAACATCTCTGAGGGATTTTCCTTAATTTCGAAGGACTTACTTTACCACCAAATCTAATCAACGACAACTAACCTAGTATAACCGTAATCATGGGGGGTGGGGTGGGTTCACTAATGGATGAGCTTGGATGGGTTAACCTAGAGCGCAAAAACCACGCCGAAACTAGGTTAATTCTCAGGCGGCAACGCCCCGAGAATTGTATCAACGTTCTTTTCCATTTCATTTGCCACTTCAATGGACGGGGTAATTAATCCGTAGTAGGTATTATTAAACTCACTAGTAAACTTACTTACGTCGTTACCACCGACTAAGCCCGTTAACTCAGGTTGGTATTCTGTGGGAGTTGTTCGTGGCGATCGCGGTTTGCCTTGCTTAAGTCCGAAATTCAATAATTGGTAATACGCTCGTAGTACTTTACTAGTTGGGTCCATTCCATTGGGTAAATCGTGATAGGGAGACTTTATATTGGCCTGAACAGGTGATTCTAGGGGTTCCCCCACGGGTTCTGTTTCAATAAATGGGATAGTTTCTCTTTGAGGTACGTAGTCATTCTCATCTACTGGTCTGAACCTTTGTTTAAGTCGGACCCATAGTACTAGGTATAGAAATACTATAATCGTTGAAATAACTAAGAAAATAAACAGGTAGGTCAGTATATAAGACAACATAACAAAGAATGTTCTAGGTTCGGTTTCCCGATCTCTCAATTGCTCTAGAAAATTAACCTCTGTAGTGGGGGCTAGCCGGATACTTTCCTCCCCCGAAAGCCAATTTATAAATAAGGTCATTACGGCGAAAACCCCGCGAAGGATATATTCAACGGGAACCATTATTATGGCTAATACAAATTGAAACAAACCTGAAAGCAATTCAAGCAGTTTGAAGGCCAAAGCGGAAAGAGGGGTTTGAGCAAGTAAAATAAATATTGCTCCGGAAATTAAAACAAATGCCACCGCCCAAAGCGGAGAATATTTCCAGTAATTTTTTCTTGAATCCTCAGGATTTATTAGATAACTAAACGCCAACCCAGAAAGGCAAGCTCCAAATAAAATAAAAATTACAGGAGTAAAACCTAAGTTCCATCCGGAAATTGCTTCAACCACTCCTCCCACTGTTGCGAGTATGAACCCTATCGGGAAGATTGTTTTGACGGCTTGCCCAGGATTCTCATGGCCTCCTATCCATAACCCCCTGCGCCACATGAAAATCCCAATCCCGAGATAAAGGAAAATATTAAAGGAGGCACTGGTTCCAGCTCTCCATGTTATCAGATCAATTGGCCAAAAGAGCCCAGAGTTAATTGAAACAATCAGATATATTGTTAGGAAGCCCATAAATAGTATATGAAGCTGGGTAAACTGCTGTCGCAGCCAAATTGAAAGGATAATTAATCTTTGTATGATGCAGCCAGGCATTAATAGAAGGAGTAGAGTTACCCAAGGAATTATTGGGCCAAAAACGCCGAAAAGTGCTCCTAAAAGGCCAGAGGCCAAGAAAATCCATGATGCTTCAGCTAAGAGTAAAGATACGAGCATTCCATAGCTAAACAGGGATTTCATAATGCTCCTCGAGTGAGGATAATTGGCGGGATAAATCTTTCCAGGGAATGTTGTCAGGTATTCCTTCAGGTTCCCAATCTGATACCCAGAGCACTAAAGGCTCTCGGTGTTGGGATGCTAATATTTCAAGTGCATTTTGGATTGCCTCGTTCATGATTCCCGTGATGAATAGAAACGTTGCTCCAGGTGGGAGTTTTCTTGAGGTGATCAACAAATCATGGTCTATTTGAGAACCAACGAAAGAGGAGGCCATAGCGAGGGTTTCAAAAATTAGTGATAATTGTTTCGGATTTCTGCCAGGACGAACGGACATTGGACGTTCGTGCAAAAGTGATTTTCCATTAGTTACAATACCCACGCTTCTTCCTGCGCTCAAAGCTTCCCAGGTTATTGAAGCAGCTACAGTAATGACTCGTTCCAAATTTTTTGGGATAAACCCACCATAAGGCACTCCGGTGGTGTCAATATTCAACAATGGCACGGCAACAAGAGAATTGTCGGGTTCCAGAACTCGAGTTAGTAACCGATTATGGCGTGCCGTTGCCTTCCAATCGATGAGCTTCAGCGGGTCTCCAGGCTCGTATTCTTTAAAACCCTTCATTGTTCCGGTATCTTGATTAAGGCGCTTTTTACCTCTAGTGTCTCCAGTTTCCGAGCGAGCGTCCAAATCTAGAAGGCGTACTGGTACAACTTTTGGGTAAACCAGCAGGGAATCCTTTTTGGGGAAGAAAACCCATTTTTCAAAGAATCCGAAAGGATCGCCGGTCCTTAAGGTTGCTGGACCTATTTGATAAGCACCTCTTTGACAACAGCGTAAACGGTAATTCCATACGATTTTTTCAAACGGACCTAGCGATACCTTATGAGATAAGTTTCGGACGCCTTGCTTAGAAGAGTCCTCCAAATCTTTCCCTAAAATTACTAAATCTTCAGGGAATTCATCTTCGATTTCTATCCAAGTTACAGGGATTGGCTTGTTATTGGTGATTGTTATTGTTAGAGATAGTTCTTCATCAAAAAAAGCGTGGTCTTGCGACAATTTTCTTTCATACGTAAGGTCTTGTGGTGCGGATCTGCTCCAAAACCAAGTCCCCAAGGAAACTAGGAGTCCCATTATACCTACTGCGGAAAGAGAAGCTGAAATTGTGGCTAATCCAACTAGAGATAAAATCCCAAAAATTACAGTGGAGGCAGTTCCAAACATTTGTTTTATTCCACAGGAACGGGAACCGAGTCTAAAACTTCTTGAATTATTGAATCTACTGTTTGGCCTCTAAGCCTTGATTGCGGCGAAATAAGTAACCGGTGGCCAAGTACTGGCAAGGCTAAAAATTTTATATCGTCAGGTAGGACGTAAGATCGATTGTGGATCGCCGCAAATGCTTGCGCTGCCCTATATAGGAAGAGGGTCGCTCGAGGACTGGCACCAAGATCTAGGGAAGGATTAATTCTGGTGGCCCGCACAATTCGAATCAAATACTCGGAGGTTGGTTCAGCAACCATGACTTCGGGGACAAGTTTTTGAACTTTCAACAGATCGTCGACGGCAATTACTGGATTAATTAGCTCATCAGGATTTAAATCTTTTTGGAAACGAGAAACTATCAATCCTTCATTTAATTCGGAAGGATAGCCTAAGGAAATTCTTAACATGAATCGATCTAATTGTGCTTCAGGTAAAGGGAAGGTTCCTTCCATCTCTATAGGGTTTTGTGTGGCTAGGACAATAAATGGGTTAGGCAGTGGTGTAGTAGACCCTTCGATTGTAATTTGGCGCTCTTGCATGGCTTCAAGTAGGGCAGACTGCGTTCTCGGGGTTGCCCGATTTATTTCATCCCCTAATAATAATTGGGTGAATATTGGTCCTGGGCGAAAGTCAAAATCTCCTGACCGTTGATTATATATGTTTGTTCCAAGGACATCAGTTGGAGTGAGATCAGGGGTAAACTGAATTCTTTTGAAGGTGCATCCCAATGATTGGGCAAGAGATTTGGCTAACGTAGTTTTACCGATACCGGGAACGTCTTCAATTAAAATGTGCCCATTACATAAAATTGCAACGATAGCCAAATCAAGCGCCTCATTATTTGAGACCACTACCTTCTCAATATTTTCCCGAAGATCATGCGAAAGTTTATTTATGGAATTTAAGTTTTCTTGTGTAGTCATCCTTACCTCAACGAAAGTCTAATTTCCAGGGAAACTGAGTGCAAGCTTTACGGCAAGACATTAACCTCTTGAGGGTTTCTACGGGATAAGGGCTCAAGGTATATTTGAGGCGTTTATTTTACTCAAAATTGACTGATCTGCTAGGACCTCACCGCCGGATTTGGAGACCATAAATCCGATCGTTAAACATAATTCCCGCATCTGGGGGGTGTCGAAATCCTCGAATTCCCAAAGTGTTTGATCTGTAGCAGTGAAGTCTTGACTGAAAATTTGTAATCGCCTGGAACGTCCGACACCAAAAACTGCTCCAACGGTTGAAATTAGCCCTGTTAGAATGAAAACGGTTTCTATGGCACCATTGGGAAATAACAAAAAGCTCATTAAGGCGACGACAAGGCCCAAAACAATCATTGATTTGCGCCGAGCTGTTAATGTGGTAATTGTGGTTATTTTTTCATAACAAACTTCGTTTACTTGGTATCCAATTTTCCCGGTTTCAAGGCGCACAACTCTTTTTTCAGTTGCATGGAGGTCTCCCCAAGAACATATAAGAATTTCGTTGGGAGCCAAAAGGTTTTCAATCAACATATAACTACCACTCTCTCCAAATCCTTATTAAATTCACGTGAAAAGATGGCGAATAGCTAGTCATGTTCAACTGCCTAAACAAGGAAAAGGGAAAAAGTTCTTGGCTATTATTTCCACCAATAAGACTTAATCCATTACAATGGTACCTAAACTAGCTTAGGTTATTTAGGCACATGTAATCAAGGATTGGAGGAGATGGAATGATTTCTATCCTTGGAGGTACCGGACCTGAAGGGCAAGGATTAGCTCTTCGATTCGCTCAGGCAGGTTATAGCGTAATTATCGGCTCTCGCGATGAAGATCGAGCTAAACAGGCTGCTAAGGATATAGGGGTGTTGATTAATAGCGATTTAGTGACGGGCAATTCGAATAAAGAAGCAGCGGAATTTGGCTCCACAGTTTTTATCTCTCTCCCATACGTCGCACAGAGGGAAACGCTTTTGGAACTAAGGCCTAGCCTTGAAGGGAAAACTGTTGTTGATGTAATTGCCCCATTGGTGTTTCACAAAGGAGTCGCTCAAGCGGTTCAGGTCGAAGAAGGTTCAGCAGCTGAGCAGGCCCAGCAAATTCTCCCTCTAGCGCATGTTGTAGGGGCTTTTCATAGTATAAGCGCTCGGGATCTTATAATTCCGGATAAACTTATTGATTGTGATGTCGTTGTATGTAGCGATGATGATTCAGCTAAAACAGAAGTGATGAAGCTGGCCGAGCTCATAAAAGGGGTTAGGGCGGTAGACGGCGGAGGTCTTCAGTCTTCGCGGTATGTAGAAGGGTTGACGGCATTATTACTCAATGTAAATCGAATTTATAAAGGGCATTCAATGATCAAAATAATGGGAATCTAAGGAAGCGGGACGTTTCAAATGCAAATAAAAGTTGGTGAATTGCCGGGCTCGATTCGTTTTCAGGCAATCAGCGCATTATTTATTACTGGATTAATCACTTCGAATATCATCGCAGTAAAATTGGCCGATTTTTGGGGGTATGTTTTGCCTTCGGCAATTATCATATTCCCGGTTACATACATAATTGGAGATATTCTTACTGAAGTCTATGGGTATAAAGCGGCCAGAAAGGTTATCTGGTTTGGTTTTATATGTAATTTATTTGCCGTTGTGTCGATATGGATTGCTGGAATGCTAGATCCTGTGGACCAAGACTTGGGAGAAGCCTACCATCTCGTACTGGGGTCCACTTATAGAATTTTGCTTGCATCTTTCCTGGCGTACCTTGCCGGAGAATTACTTAATGCCTTTGTTTTGGCAAAATTAAAATCTTTGACTGAAGGGAAGTGGCTTTGGTTGCGAACAATCTCTTCTACCATTTTTGGTCAAGGAGTGGATACGATCATTTTTATAAGCCTCGCATTTGGAGGTTCGGTGCCGGCAGGAATCTTATTAAATATTGTTTTCCTTCAGTGGGGAGCGAAAGTACTTTACGAGGCGCTAGCCACTCCATTCACCTATCTTATTGTTGGGAATTTCAAACGCGCAGAGGGTGTAGATGTTTATGATGACAGACTCTCGATAAAGCATCTGTTTATGAAGTAAATTATGCCTTAATCTCATTAGGGAATCGCGGACGGAGCACAGAAAGATACTTTCATTGCCAAATACAGGGCTGGCCTTTTTCTCATACACCGGATTTTTTCTGATACATTACGGGATAAAACTATGATTCAGGTTTCTTGTGTTCATTCGACCGTTTAGCTGCTGGGTCTGATATAAATATTCCCCCCATGTAAGCTTAGTTCATAACATTTTAAGGGACCGTTGGTAGGACCTTCTATCTCTTCGCCAGAGGTGATATCAAAAATACTTCCGTGTAATGGACACTCTACACAATTTCCTTCCAAAGTCCCGTCAGAAAGAGATGCCTCTGCATGAGTACAAACATCGGAAACAGCGTAAAAATTTCCATCAAGGTTCGCTATGAGAACCTCTTCACCGCCGACCTCGACCATTTTCATTTCTCCGGGTGCTAAATCGTCTGCTCTCCCAACACTGGAAAATTCCACCAAAGTCCACCTCCTAAAGTTACAAAAATTGGTTTTACTTGTGGAAGTATATCTATTTTCCACAGTTTTAGAAATCCTAAAATTTAACGGACTAATCGTTTGTCCTAAACTCAATAAAATGAATCCTTGACTTAGGCGAATATGTACTGGTACAGTTCGGGGAACAGATCTTACCCAGGGGTGTTTATTCTATGGCGTTTCCCGCAATTAAAGAGATCCGTCGAACCTATGGATTCGACGATGTCGCGATTTCCCCTGGGCAGGTCACAATTAATCCAGATCAAACTAATATAGGCTTTTCCATTGGTACCCATGAATTTTCAGTCCCGATCCTTGCCTCCGCGATGGATGCTGTTGTATCTCCTAAGTTCGCTGGCGCACTTGGTAAGCTTGGCGGTTTAGGAGTTCTCAATTTGGAGGGAGTATGGACAAGATATGGAAATGCAGAAGAGATCCTTTCAGAAATTGCCAATTCTCCCAAGACTGAAGTAACTGAAGTGTTTCAAAAAGTTTATTCCTCTGCGATAAAGGATGAACTTGTAGGAGACCGAATTAGGGAAATAAAAGACCAAGGAGTAGTCTGCGCAGTAGCGGTCACCCCACAAAATGCAAAAAGGCTCTCCTCTATTGCTGTTGAGGCTGGAGCAGATATCTTGTTTGTACAAGCCACAGTAACTACCGCTCGACACATTTCTAAAAGTTACAAAGGTCTAGTGTTTTCGGAATTAGTCCAGTCTGTGGATATACCAGTGGTTGTGGGGAATTGTGTGACCTCTGGCGCTGCTCTGGAACTTATGGAGACAGGGATCGATGGTCTGCTAGTTGGGGTCGGTCCCGGGGCAGCATGTACGACCCGTGAGGTGGTTGGTGTTGGGCTTCCACAAGTTACCGCGACCCTGGAATGTGCTGCGGCTAGAGAAGAATACTTCAAAAGATCTGGTAAATATGTAGATATTATCACTGATGGAGGAATTCGAACCGGTGGCGATTTGTGTAAATCATTTGCATCTGGTTCGGATGCCGTGATGTTGGGAACACCATTTGCTCAAACAAATGAAGCTCCAGGGGGGGGATTTAACTGGGGCATGGCTACTCCCCACCCCTCTCTTCCAAGAGGGACACGGATAACAGTAGGGACAAAAGGATCATTAGAGCAACTATTGTTCGGCCCATCAATTGTTACTGACGGAACAATGAATTTCGTTGACGCATTGAAAGTTGGCATGGGCATGGTAGGCGCATTTAATATTCGTGAGATGCAAAATGCCGAGTTGGTATACGCCCCGGACATAAAGATTGAAGGCAAAGCCTTCCAAATGGGTCTTGCTTGATACAAGAGGGTTCTCACTCGGTTTGCTTAGAATAAACTGTCGTGAACGTTATCTGCCACAATAGGGTCCATTTACCCTCGCGTATAGCTTCGAAAACCCCTCGCTGCTTTTCTTATCCTGACAACGCAATTTCCGTAAGGTAAAATTTGAGCAATAGTGAAGGTGAGGAAAAATGAAAGAAGAAAAACCTTCCTACAGAATGGGGTCGGTAGCGTTAATAGGCCGCCCTAATGTTGGCAAATCAACGTTGATGAATAAGCTCTTGGATTTTAAGCTTTCTATCACTTCACCAAAGCCTCAGACGTCTCGGCACCGACTATTAGGAATTCTTACGAAAAGTAATTATCAGGTCCTCTTTTTTGATACCCCGGGTTTGATGGTCAGACCTAAGGATTCCTTGGACCGCCGAATGCGTACCCATGCGAAAGATGCTATAGAAGAAGCGGATTTAGTGTTACTAATCGTTGAACCGTTTCCTCCCGGTGCCGCGGAAGAGGAATGTATTCAATCAATAAAAAATAGCGAAAAAACTGCAATCTTGGGTATAAACAAAATTGACCGAACAAACAAAGAAGTCCTTTTACCTATTATTGAACAATACAACAGCAAATTCCCCTTTACCCATATTGTTCCTATCAGTGCGAAAACCGCTGAGGGGCTTCCATTGCTAGAGCAATTAATCGTGAGCTGTCTCCCTCGAGGCGAAAGACAGTATCCAATTGAAGAAGTTACTGACAGATCCGAACGATTTTTGGTGGGTGAACTAGTAAGACAACAGCTTTACTTTCTTTATGGTCAAGAAATTCCATACGATACTGGCGTATTGATTGAGACATTTAAAGACCCAAATGGAGGGGAACGAGGAAAGACTGTTATTGAGGCTACGATATTAGTAGAAAAAATCTCGCAAAGACAAATACTCATAGGTTACAATGGGAGCGCCCTGAAAAAAGTTGGCATAAACGCCAGGAAAGAAATTGAACTGTTGTTAAATAGACCCGTTTATTTGGATCTCTGGGTTCGGGTTCAATTTAATTGGCGTAAGGACCAAGAGATTTTACAAGCGCTTGATGAATAGGGGCTCAATTCTCCGAAATTACTATTTCATTTATAAGTAATTCCTCTAAAGGCGATGAGCTTTCACCACTTGCTCCGGTGGTCACAGGACTATTAGCAATCGCATCAATGGTATCAAAGCCGTCAGTAGTGCTACCGAAGATGGTGTAATTTTTTGGAAGGGGGTTATCATTATGCATAATGAAAAATTGACTTCCGTTTGTATTTGGGCCTGCGTTTGCCATTGCCAATGTCCCGCGTAAATAGTCTCTCGTGACAGGTTCATCATTAAATCGGTATCCCGGCCCCCCCCTACCCGTGCCTGTAGGATCTCCAGTCTGTATCATAAAACCCGATATAATCCTGTGGAATTTTACCCCACTGTAAAAACCTTCCCGAGATAGAAAAACAAAATTGTTTACGGTAACTGGCGCTTCTTTGGCGAATAATTCAACCGTAATCTCTCCCTTGTTCGTCTTTATTGAAGCTGAATAAGATTTTTCTGAGTCAATTATTATCTCGGGCGAATTAGGCCATTGTGCCATGTCGACTCCTCCTGTTTTAGGGGTTTGATTGGATGCCACTGTGTTTTGAGTCTCAAGGGATCGAGAAGATGATTCTTGACTGTTAGTCCCTGAGCAGCCAGTGATAATTAAACAGCAAACTAATCCCAAAAAAGTAATTCTTGTTATATTCGTAACGGCTTCCCCATTAAGTGTGTTTGGATTTTAACTACGGTAGCTTTGTGTGGTTAATCAGGAATCTGACTTACTTTCACTTCTACATCTTTAGTGGAAGTAAAGTGTCTTCTTAGTTCCATTTCCTCCGCTGAGAACCCAAGGGCTAAACCAACGAGTTGAGGAAGATGCAAAACGGGCATATCGATTTCCTTACCAGATTGTTTTTCGGCCCGCGATTGTTGCCCGTCAAGGCTGAGGTGGCATAAGGGGCAAGGAACTACCATCGTATCGGCACCCTTTTCCCTAGCCTCCCCTGTATGTTTCGCCGTCATGGCAAGAGAATTTGTTTCATTATGAGTTAATATGGGAAATCCGCAGCATTTTCCTTTGCCCCGAATGTCTACGTTCTCCGCTCCTAGGATGCCGGTTACTTTTTCTATATACCGCTTTCGACCGCCCTCTTTGATTACGTCTTCCGGACGCCTGAGATAACATCCATAAAATGGAGAGACTTTAACTCCGGCCAGAGGCTTGCCGATGTTTTCTTTTAGTTCGTCTTCACCGACATCTTCCACGAGCACCCAAAGCAAATGTTTTACGTCGGTGGTCCCTTGGTATTCCAATCCTTGTTCCTTTAAATATTGTTTATTAATCATCTCTCGGTATTCTCGATCCTGTAGTCGGAGCGCGGCGGCACCAATCACCCCGGTACAGGTGCTGCAGATAGTCATAATTGGTAAGCCAAGTTGTTCTGCCTTGGCTAAGGTTCTCGCATTAATCGGATCTGAAACCTCGGAACTTAAGACGCCTGCTCCGGTGCATCCAGCGTCCCATAACTCCTCTAGCTCGATCCCTAATTTCCGACATATTTTCACAGTTGCGTTGTACAGTTCAGGGCATGAACCTTTGGCAACGCAGCCTGGGTAAAAAGCAAAACGTTTCATTCTAGGACTCCTTTTCGTTGATCTCTTCTGAGCGCTTGAAGATTTTCTCTACTTCTTTTTGTCCGGGTCGTTTAGGGTGCGGGAGGAGTGATGCTTTTCCGCGTCGAATCGCTTTCATCGCTATGGGGGCTTGGGAAATAATGCCTGATGGAGAGAACCCATATGGAGGAAGGCCGTAGGATTTCGATGCTAAGGCTCTTTCATCCAACCAACCGCTATGACGAACAGATTTTGCGAAGGCATCATAATGTCTCGCAACCATAGGATTGCCCTTACCGGATTTTACTCCCAGACTTACGGATTGTTCTCGCATTTCTACGATGACGTGGCTTGGTTCGATCCCCCAAGGACAATGTTCGCTTGCTTCCCAGCAGTGAACGCAATCCCAGAGTCCTCGTCTTTCCCCAGCCTCTTTGAAACGTTGAACCGTATCGGTATCCCGAGGATCTCTAACGAAACGGTAAAGCTTTGTAAGAGCGGCTGGTCCAAGAAAGGTTTTATCAATGTCAATAACGGTACACCCATCATCGCAAAGACCGCATGCGGTGCAGCGCATCGCCTTACGTACAGGCTCTAGGGCTTCCTCGGTGACAGGCTTCTGTCCGGTGCCGTTACTGACAATCCATGGCCGTACAGATTTATATTTGTCCCAGATGAATTGGTTCCAGTCCATTAAAAGGTCTTTAATTACTTCCGTGTTATGCATGGTAGTAAGGGCGATTTCCCCCTCTTTATTTGCCGCGCTTTCGACAGTAGTAAGACAGGAGACCAAATGATCTCGTCCGGACCCCAAAGTGCAGTCGCCACACATCCCTGTTCGACATGACCCGCGAAATGCTAGGCTCCCGTCTTGCTCTTCCCGAATTTTGACGAGAGCATCTAGGACGCTTGTTCCCGGATCGATATCAAGTGTGTAGCTTTGCTCTGAGGCAGTCCCTCCAACCATTTTCTCAAGGGAAGTATCCCATTTTCCCGCGGAGTTCTTATCTTGACGAGGGATCTTTATCGTTATCTCCATTATTTCCTCCCAAAACCGATAAACTAATGTATAGGGAATACTGACGGATTACCCGGCAGAGGTATTCTTGTAACTTACCTCCAAGCCCGATTCCGTATGCTTGACGATTACGTTTTTGCTCCATTCCTGGTCATCTTTTTCGGTGAAATCACTTCTGTAGTGCGCGCCACGGCTTTCTTTTCTGGCCGTTGCACTAGCAACAATTGTTTCTGCCGTGTCAAGTAGGAATCCGACTTCGTGATGATGGAGAATTTCAAAATTATACCCAGATGACTTATTGGAGATACCAGCTTCTGTAAACTGTGCTTTTAGATCTTTTATGGATGTAGCCGCCTCTGTTAAATCCGACTCATTTCGCGTAAGGCCTACTTTATCGTTCATAATTCGGGATAATTGGCTGCGGACATTGGCTACTGAATGTTTTGGTTCCATTTCAAGTAGGGTAGCAAAACCGCTTTTTTGGGTTTCTAAGAAATTGTTGGATGGTTGGGAGATAGATGAAGAGTTGGAATAGGCTACTGCAGCAGCCCCGGCCCTTAGCCCAGATACAACGGAATATAAAAGAATATTGCCATTCAGGGATCCCGCCCCATGGAAACCCGAGTTGGAGCACTCTCCGGCGGCGTATAGGCCGGGGATAGAGGTCGCTCCTAATTCGTCCGTAGCGATTCCTCCGAGGATGCGATTCATCGCCGGCGCTACAGGAATTGCATCTTTCGACAAATTCGCTTTTAAAAGCATTCCCAGTCTGGCGTTGGTCATAAAGAAATTAGCGGAAACTTCCTGTGAAGTTAGACCAGTCTTCAGGAGCACGTGAGATTCTCCATCTTGCTGATTTGCGATTTGTCGCGAGATAGTCCTAGATAAGTTATGAAGCGACGTTTCGTTTTCGTCCAGCGCTACCGGAATTTCAGTGCCGCTGGGGTCTGTTAGCTCGATCCCCCTAGCTAAGATAAGCTCACTAATGGCGATAGGTCCGTTATTGATTACAAACGGGTGGTATTCAACCATTTCCATATCCGATAAGTTCGCTCCTCCTCGGTACGCCATTGCGATACCATCACTGGTGCAGAGGAACGAAGCGGTGGACGGTTCGTAGAGTCTTCGTATTCCCCCTGTGGCTAAAACCACTGATTTTGCTGGAAACATTTCTAAATTTCCTGTGGCGACTTCGATCCCAATAACTCCCTTACATTGCCCCTCTTCAATTATCAGTGAGGTGGCATACCATTCCTCAAGGAATTTAACGCTTCCTTTTAATGCTTGCTCATAGAGAACCTGCATTAGGGCATGTCCCGTTATATCATCCACTGTGGCGGCACGGGCAGAACTTGACCCAATGAGTTTGTTCAACTTGAAATGACCTTCGCTATCTCGATTAAGGGGCAGACCCATCTTATCGAGCTCTTCAAGCACTTGTGGGGCTTGCTGACAAATACTTGATACTATTTTTTTGTCATTTAGGGATTGGCCAGAACTCAGTGTATCTTCCGCGTGACTTTCCCAGGAATCTCCGTTTCCGATAGAGGCATTAACCCCGTCTTGAATGTTGATAGAAAAACTTCTGAGCGGGTGGGTTTTGGTTAGTACCAAAACATTTTTGCCATTCTTGCTTCCTTCGATTGCGGCACGGAGTCCAGCTATTCCAGAGCCTACAATTAACAAGTCTTCCATGAGCTTCTCTCCAGGTAGGTTTCTGATTTGAACAAATTGGGCCTCATGATAACTTGTGGCCATTCCTTTTGTCTAGGGTTGGGATCAGGATATGAGGGACAGGCAATTGAAGAGGCGCGTTCCTAAACCTGTCGCCTAATACGAGTTACCTTTTTGACCTTCAGCCGGTGTGCTAGTATATCCACTATCACCATATTTATTGCGATCGCTTCCTGAAGTTGAGATATCAAAAAGGTTGGTAGGGTTTTTATGAAAGGCGTGATATTAGCGGGGGGGAAAGGGTCTCGTCTTGTTCCTATTACCAATAGCACGCCCAAGCCGATGATATCACTCCTAAACCGACCATTCTTGGAGTATCTCTTAGCCCACTTACATTCTCACGGATTCGACGAGATTTTCCTGACAATGTTTCATCTCTCAGATTCAATAGTGGATTATTTCGGTGCAGCACCACAAGGTAAGGTCTCATTAACCTACGCAATTGAAAGTAGTCCATTAGGGACCGCTGGAGGAGTGAAGGCGCTTGAAGATAATTTGAAGAATACGTTTGTGGTCTGTAATGGGGATATTTACACGGATCTGGACTTAACGGAAGTATTGAATTTTCACTGGCAAAAGAAAGCAATTGCGACCATTGTCCTAACGCGCGTCGATGATCCGTCAGCTTATGGAATGGTGGAAACGGATAGAGATGGAAAAATTTTGAGGTTTGTAGAGAAGCCTTCACCAGATCAAATAACAACAAATTGGGTAAATGCTGGAACTTATATACTCGAACCTGAAGCATTGAGATACGCTCCGGATTCCGTAAGCCTAATGTTCGAAAGGGATCTTTTCCCAACGTTACTGGAAAACCGGAAACCGGTTTATTCTTACAGGTCAGACGCATATTGGATTGATGTAGGTTCACCTAAGAACTACAAAAAATTGCACGACGATATTTTACTTGGATATGCTCCTGATAATTTCAAAAATGCACCTGTGTCCAATGGATTGACCAAGGGAACTGAATGTAAATTTGGAGGCAACTTTCGTAGTTTTGGACCAGTGTTAGTAGGAAATGGTTGTGTGATTGGGGAAAATGTCGAGCTTAACGGCCCTTTGGTTATCGGAGATAATTGTAAACTTGGAGCAGGAGTCTCTATTAGCCACTCAATTTTATTGGACGGGGTTTCTATTGGGGATGGATCAAAGGTTACTGAATGCGTCCTGGGGAGTCGGTCGTGCCTAAGAGAAGGAAGCCAGATTTCAGACGGAACTATTATTCCTGAAGATACGGTATATTGATAACACTCAGGCCTTTTTAGGGTAGGGATACCCGTACGGAGGCCCCTATCAGATTGCTGGTTTAGCTTCGTCATTGATTACCTCATAAGCGTTGACGGTATCACTTCAGTATGATAGTTTCTGAAAGTTATATATCTGAACCTATCTCGGAGGCTAATCAAGTGACGGTAATCGCAATCGCTGTATCTACAGGAATAATAGCTCTACTCTTTGCCATTCTTATCGCTCGGCGTGTACTTCAGGAAGATCAAGGCACCGAGGCGATGAAAGAAATCGGGAAAGCTATCCAGGAAGGCGCTTCAGCTTTCCTTACACGGGAATACCGGACTCTTGCAGTGGTTGTATTGGCCGTTAGCGTTGTTATCGGGGTCTTTATTGATATTATGCAGTTGGGTAGGTCCATTCCTGAAACTGGGATCTCGTATTTAGTTGGAGCTATCTGTTCTGCGGCAACCGGCTTTATTGGGATGAATATTGCTGTTCGTGCAAACACTCGTACTGCGGCTGCCGCTATGAAAGGACTTAATCCCGGGCTTAGAGTAGCGTTCAATAGCGGGTCGGTGATGGGTGTAACGGTGGTTGGTATTGGTATCATTGGAATTTCTCTCTTGTACCTTATATTTCAGGATATTAGCGTGGTGGCCGGATTTGGTTTCGGAGCATCCACAATAGCCCTTTTCGCTCGTGTGGGTGGCGGAATTTTCACAAAAGCTGCTGATGTCGGCTCGGACATCGTAGGTAAAGTCGAAGCTGGTATACCTGAAGACGATCCACGTAATCCTGCCACCATAGCCGATAACGTTGGGGACAATGTCGGGGATGTTGCTGGAATGGGCTCCGATTTATTTGAGTCTTATGCTTCATCTATTATTGCTACAATTGCTATTGGAACTGCGGCAGCTTCGAGCGCTATAGCTTTCGATGCCCCAAAGTTAGTATTACCCCTTCTAATTGCAGCGGTAGGAATTCTTTCCTCGGTGGTGGGTACCTTCTTTGTTCGGACCGGCCCAGACGCTTCCATGAGTAAATTGCTTTGGGCTCTCAGGAGGGGAATTTACATTTCCTCTGCTTTGGTGCTTGTTTCTTCTTATGCGGCTATCCAGTATTTAGGGATAGAAGATGGCAACCGGATTTTTCTTTCAATCGTAACTGGTCTGATTGCGGGTAATGTTATTGGGTTCGCAACCGAGTATTACACCTCTTACGAATATTCACCCACTCGCAAAATTGCTGAATCTGCTCAGACCGGAGCGGGAACGACAATTATCAGCGGCTTTGCTACTGGGATGTTGAGTACATTAGTTCCAATCCTAGCAGTGGTCTCCGCTATATTAATAGCCTTCTGGGCGGCTGAACTTTATGGTGTGGCGATTGCGGCTGTAGGGATGCTTTCCACTTTAGGTATTACTTTAGCAACGGACGCCTATGGTCCAGTCGCAGATAATGCTGGTGGTATTGCTGAACAGGCCCATTTAGACCCAGAAGTTAGAGAGCGGACGGATGCATTAGATTCCTTGGGTAACACGACTGCCGCGACAGGAAAAGGATTTGCGATTGGATCTGCGGCATTAACCTCTTTAGCGTTACTATCAGCCTACGCCTTTGCTATCACTCCTGAAGGCCAGATCATGTCGATAAATATTTTAGATCCGAATGTTTTGGTCGGTTTATTTATTGGGGCGTTATTACCATTTATTTTCTCTGCGCTAACAATGCAAGCAGTTGGAACTGCCGCCTACTCTATTGTCAATGAAGTTCGCAGACAATTTAGGGAAATTCAGGGGATAATGGAAGGGACGGCCAGGCCTGACTACGCTCGGTGTGTAGATATAAGCACGAGGGGATCACTACGAGCGATGATATTGCCGGGCGCTATGGCGGTTATCGCACCAATAGCAATGGGGTTCATTCTTGGTCCTAAACCATTGGGAGGCATGTTGGTAGGCGCTATAGCCGCTGGATTCCTCTTAGCGGTGACCATGGCGAACTCCGGAGGCGCTTGGGATAACGCTAAGAAGTATATCGAAGCTGGCAATTTCGACGGAAAGGGCTCTGAAACCCATAAGGCTGCCGTAACAGGCGACACCGTAGGGGATCCATTTAAAGATACCTCAGGGCCGGCTTTAAACATATTAATTAAACTGATGTCGATTGTCGCCTTGGTGTTTGCTCCTCTATTTGTTTAGATCGGGTAATAAAATTTCGTCACAAGATTCGATGGAGTAGATAGCTCTCATGGGTCGGCCGCCTCTAGGACGCAGCGAATTTTTCGGTTATTTGTTTTTAATTTTTAATTTATTTTTTATAGCTGGAACCGCCTGTTCCACGGATCAAGGATCCTTGAATCAAGGCCGTGACCAAACCGGTGGACCTAACGTTGAAGCCACGTCGCCTCTTCAGAGCGCTCCAGAAAAGCCTTCTTCTGATCCTCTTGACGTCAATGCGGCCAAACTTCCTGAAAACCGAATTTTTGGAGGGAATCTTCGATATTTCGTTCCTCCAGATTGGGATCAAGCTCTCGTCATTTCTTCATTCCCTGACCCCTCATCTTCAATTAGCTCCCCCCCGATTGAAGACCTTTATATAAGTTGGTCAATTGTCAGAGACGGGGAATTTTTGCTTACAACTGAATTTTTTGTGGATCTATATTTGGATGGCACTTTCCTTGAACGATGGAAAGTTGATGCTTTAAATCCTGGAATACCGAAGATTATGTCTGGTTGGAGCGAACTTCTTTACCGAACTAATTTGAGCGCAGGGGAACATCAATTGGAATTGGTGATTGATTCCACCGATCTAATCCTTGAAGATGATGAGGAAGATAATATCATTCTAATGAATTTTAGCGTCCCCAAAGATTCTTCCTCCATAGTCGAACCTACAATTGCATTGGACCGTCTGCCAAATCTTATCCCTTTTACACCTCCGGGGTGGGACAATCCTATCAGGGTAAGAAACAATCAGGGTGCTTCGAACGGATTTGAAATCGGAGAGGATCTTGAAATTCAAGTAGCCTTCAAAAACTCAGGCCTCTCAAGCGTAGACAGAAATTTTCTTGCCTATCTTTACCTTGATGAGATCCCGGTAGCAAAATTTTCCGAGCGAAATTTGATCGCCGACGAGGCGATAGTAACGTCAGAATGGTCTGGCCTGAATACTGTTTTGAGAATTGCTCCTGGCCAACATACGTTCACGCTGGTGGTTGATCCTACACAATTAATCCAAGAAACCAAGGAGACTGATAATATCTTTACACGTACGGTAACTTGGGGACAAAATATGGAGATTCCTAATGAAGCAGCCTTGATTCCATCTCAAATAAATTCTGGCTCGATAGGGCCGTTGGTTCCCCCGGGTTGGGATTCACCGTTAATAGTTACCTCTGTGCCTGGGAGCTTCATCTCCTCTTATGCGCTCAATTCTCTTGATCCAGCATTTGTGCATTGGGCTATGGTAAACCGAGGGGATCTGCCGTATGAAACACCATACGAGATTGAACTGCATCTGGATGGGCGTATGATAAATTCATGGAACCGAACCCGGTTGGAATCGAATGAAACAGATATTGTATTTGACTGGGTTTTAGTTCCGCCCCTTGATGTGTATTCCACTTCGAAATTGGAGTTATTCGGACGGTTATTAGACGATTCGGGGAAACCAAAAGAAGTACTACTAGCTACAAAATTGATACGATGGTCTGCTGGCCCCCAAAGTATCGAAACCAGCACTTTGGGGTTGGGAAGGTTATCACCCACTGAGCAATTAGTGTCATTGGAAGCCCTTCTGTCTACGAATAAATCGTTGATTAGTCACATAGGGCTGGTGAACAACCGAGCGATCCTAGATCTCGCTGATTCGGTTTACTACGAAATTTATTCTAAACGACTTTCCAGCGAGGAGGTAAAAATTCACCTTCTAAGCGAATCAGAATACTCCCTCTGGATTTCAATTGAGTGTAAGGATCGAGGAAGTTATATCGCGGAAGAGGCTAGGGAGGAATACATTGACCAGTGTCACAGGATCGATGAGTTTGGAGGATTTTTCACCTACTGGAGAAACCATTTTCATGTCGTAATTCAAGCGGAACGGCCTCCTATGAAAGTGTTCGAAACATTGGCGCATGAACTCGGACATTTCCGGCAAAGCCTAACAAATCCGCAAATAAATTCTACGAACCAGTCATTAAATGTGTTGGCCTTTAGGGAAGCTCAAGCATATAGCCATCAGGTTCTGTTTGTTCGTACCTTGGGAGAATTAGTAGGACGTGACCTTTTATCCTATCCAAAACTTGACGGATATGAATGGTTTATTGATCACGGGATTGACCAGTTGATGGATGGAGCCGATTCGAACGAGCATGACCGAGGTAGATTGCTACTCTGGTTATCCGTTCTCACTGATCCTAAACTTGGCAATGCCAGAAATGCGTTATTGTTGAATAAATATTTAACTCCCGAGGCTGCGAAAGAAGTATTCTTGTATTTACTGAGTTTCCGTCCTTCGATGATCTCTCCTTACGTAGCTGAGCAAATGGAAGCGAATAAAACCTATGAAAGTGTGATTTTGGAGATAGGTAATTCTCGGTTGTCATTCGGGGTTTCTTATTGGAATGAAGGATCCCCCTACTTGAGAGAGACAGGTCTTTTGTTACCTTAAAATCCCGGGGCTTTACCTACGCCCAGTTCTTTTCTGATAGTTCTAAAGATTGAATCGAACATTGGCTGAGTGAGCCTTCCGGTTTGAGTGTTTCGTTGACTCGGATGATAGGAACCAAACAGGCGAATTCCATTCGCAAGCTGGAATTGTACCCCATGACCAAATTTCGGCTTTGGAGATGGAAGGTTCACCCCGAGGGTTTTAATTGCCGTCAAATAACTTTCAAAGGCAATTTTCCCAAGGGCGAGAACGACCGATAGATTTTTTAGGGACAGTAACTCCTCGACTAAATAATGGCCACAAGCCTCAAATTCTTCCTTGTTGGGTCGATTGTCAGGAGGGGCGCAGTGAACCGCTGCGGTTATATATATATCTTGGATGGTTAATCCGTCGTGGATTCCTTGGGAATCTGGATGATTCGCGAATCCATTACGGTATAGCGCTCCATATAACCAGTCACCGCTTTTATCTCCAGTAAACATTCTCCCTGTCCTGTTGCCTCCGTGCGCGGCAGGAGCGAGCCCAACGATAAGCGTTTGAGCCTGTTCGTCGCCGAAACTAGGGACTGGCTTGCCCCAGTATGGTTGATCTCGATACATTAATCGCTTCGAAATAGAAACCATTTTCCGATATTTAGTTAATCTGGGACATTTGGAGCAATTAATAATTCGGTTGTTTATATCCTGTAATTGATTGTTCCAATTGTTAGAAGAAAGCATTGATGTCTTTGAACTCCTAATTGTTGTCTTGGAAAGATAAAGTTGAATTTGTATATTTCTAAGTTCATACTATACCTGACTACATACCATTATTGGATTAATACTAAAAACTGGCCAACAGGGCCTGAGTGCTTAACTGATTGTGGCTTTCAGTGAATAATTCTTCCTTTTTGAACCAAGTCTATTAGCATGATCAAACACTTTACCGATCTCCTAAAGGGAATAATTATTGTTTTAATCTCGATGTTCCTCTTTTTGAATTGCAGCTCCTTTACCGAACCCGTATCGGACCCAAAAAGTATCAACAACTCGGATGTTTCCCTGTTTTTGGCGGTGTCAGACATTGTGGTTGGTGAAAATCGGTTTTCCTTCGGGATGTTTGACAAGAATGGCTCGATGTTAAAAGACTCACCGCTAGAGGTGGAATTTTTGTTGAACCCTGAGTCCAACGCTAAAACTGTCTTAAAAACTCAAGCTAATTTTATGGAAATTCAGGGTACGACGCCCCATCGACATATCGACGGATCGATCCATTTACATGATGAGTCAGTAGGGTTTCATGTCGTTGATGGGGTAGAATTCAACGAGTTAGGAATCTGGGTAGCAAAGGTACGTACTGAAAAGGAAATAGAGTTGGACGTTCCTCCTAGTGAACTCTATTTTGAGGTGAAGGAAAAATCCTCTACTCTTGTCGTCGGTGATTTCATCCCTCAGAGTCAAAATCCGGTTATTACCCCTCTAATAGATTTTAAAGACATCACTACTCATCAACCCCCAATTCCAGAATTTTATCGGTTAACGATTGCCGAAGCTTTAACAGAGGCAAAACCGTTAGTCGTGGTGTTTTCCACTCCGGCATTCTGTATCAGTCGAATGTGTGGTCCAGTAACGGATGTAGTAGCCGAAGCATTTAATACGTACAATAATTTCGCGAATTTTATTCATATAGAGCCTTGGGATTTAAAATCCGCCAGAGAAGGCGAACGGTTAATGTGGTCTGAAATAGCGGCTGAATGGCGGTTACCAAGCGAGCCCTGGGTGTTTATTGTTGATGACAAAGGGAAAGTTTTTGCTAGATTTGAAGGGCCAATAAGCTTGGAAGAGATTGAAGGATCCTTAGACCATCTTCTCCGACTAGAATAGCATCAGTGGTTGCTGGTCAGTAATTTGATTTGTGGGATTATCACTATATGTTATCAAACTGTTATCGGATGGCTCTGCCAATCAGGATAATTTTAGTAATAACTATTCTGGCAATTCTCTTAACAGACGGCTTTAAGGTCCATGCCAACGGTTCCCACCCAGGAGCGCAAGAAGTATTTTCTGATACGACTAGTAGGTTCCCGATACGAGTTCTAATGGTTCCAAGTGTAGGTAATGGGCACATGAATATATTGTTGGATTCTAATAATGCCAATGTGAATACCGATGAAATTCAAATTTTCATTACCGCCCAGAATCCGATTGGGAATTTTTCTGGGCAAAACCCTATCCAGGCTACTCCCGCTTTTGGTTCTCCCGGATGGTATGGTGTAAATCTTCCCATTAATGAACCTGGACAATGGGGGTTTACTATCGAGATAACAGATGGGGAATCGAGGACATTAAACAATTTCCGAGTGGATATAATGTCAAATTCTGATATCAATTGGCCTATCGTTTTCGCCCTTTTTATATTCACGCTAATATTTATATGGGCTATAATTTCTCGCGTCAGAAGAAAGCAATTAAGGAGATAATATTATGATCAAGGCCTTAGAATTTTTCAGTAGGAGGCTTTTTTTGTCAGCGGGATTAATCGTTATTTTGTCTTCAGGAATAAGTTGTACTAGTGCGGACCCTAGAGATCGGTCATTTAACCTCTCGATTGTTGACCAAAAATTGGTTAATCAAGATTCAAATCTAACGGTTAATCAAGATGATAGGGTGAACATAGTCATAAATTCAGATAAAAATGTTTTATTTCACCTCCATGGATACGATATTGAAAAATTGGTGAAGGCGGGCGAACCAACGGAAATTGATTTTACAGCTAAGGCTTCGGGGAGCTTCCCGTTTACGATCCATGAGAGTGAATCAACTGAGGAACATGAGAGCCACGAGAACGCCAGTCATGGCCACCATGAAGACGGCCATGAGGAAGTTAGTGTTGCTGAGGATGAATTAGAATTAGGGCGCCTAGATGTTCTCCCTAACTAGGTGAAAATTCGGAGCCATTTCTTATGACCGGTTACCTAAAGTTACTGTTTGCAATCTTTAATGTTGTTATCCTGGCGTTTGTTTATCAATCTGATGTCTTGGCACATGGTTTTGGTGAAAGGTATGATCTTCCCTTGCCGTTATGGTTGTACGTTAGCGGTGGTGGGATTGTAGTCTTTTCATCATTTTTAGCTATCGGATTCTTCCTCCAGAATCGGGAAATTATTTCTCATTACCCCACCAAAAAAATAGTCGGTATATTAAATGGTTCAAGAAGAATTCAGCAGGGGATGCTAGGAATACTTGGTTTGGCTTCTGCGGGCATCCTGGTCCTCGTCATCATCTCGGGTTTTATCGGGACGCAAATTCCCAGTGAGAACTTTTCACCTACCTTCGTTTGGATAATTTGGTGGACTGGTATGGCTTATTTGTCAGCAGTTTTTGGTAACTTTTGGGCCTTTCTCAATCCTTGGTACGTCCTTTTCAGTTTTTTTGAAAGGCTCTACCGGCTCGTAAGTCGTGGAGGTGAAATATCTTTAAAAGTTCCCTATCCTACCCAAATTGGTTGTTGGCCCGCAATAATTCTATATCTTTCTTTCGCTTGGTTTGAATTGGTCTATCCCGAATCTGCAATTCCTGTGCGTCTTTCTCAATTCATACTTGTTTATTCGGGAATCACATTAATAGGGATGTTTCTTTTCGGGAAAGAAATGTGGAGCCGAAACGGGGATCCCTTTTCACTATGTTTTGGGCTGATAGGGAAAATTGCTCCGGTTGAGGCCAGAGTATCAGACCCCCAGATTTGCAAGGAATGTACAGCCCAGTGCCAATGGAGTGACGGCGTGTGTATCAATTGCTCAACTTGCTATTTTATGGCTTCTCCTATTGATCGAGAGATACTTTTTAGGCCCTTCGGGGCGGGGTTGCTCCAAAGCGAGAAGGTTTCAGTTCCAACAATGATATTTGTGATAGTTGTATTATCATCTGTCTCCTTCGATGGCTTTACCTCGACTTTTCTGTGGCAACTGGTTTTCAGCGGAGTGTATGGAATCATCCCCAATGTTACGGTTACGGGTACTATAGGGCTTGTTGGGTTTTCGGTGGTCTTCCTTGCGGTTTATTTATTTTTCAGCGCTTTGATGTCTGCGGCAACCTCTTGGCGAATGCCAATTCTGGCGTTTGGCACAGCTTTTATCTATTCGCTTATCCCAATCGCTTTAGCGTATCATCTAGCCCATTATTTTTCGTATTTACTGATTCAAGGGCAACTGATTTTTCCGCTCGCATCCGATCCGTTCGGTTTTGGATGGAATCTATTTAATTCTGGAGATTTTGTAATCAATATTGCGATTGTTAATGCAAAATTTGCTTGGATTACCGCGTTAATTTCTATCATTTCTGGACACGTTATTGCGATTTATGTCGCCCACGTTATAGCTATGCGGGTCTTTACGGAAAGGGTTCAGGCCTTAAGGAGTCAATACCCTATGGTGGTATTGATGGTAGGGTACACTATGTTGAGCCTTTGGACGCTGGCACAACCTCTTGTAGAATTCAGATAGTGAGAGTGTTTAGTCGATTCAACTCCAAATAAGTTGGAAATTTGAACCTGATTGTTCACTCTTATTTACTTCTATTCGAACAGGAAAAGCGTCTTTCAATTCCTCAATATGTGTGATTACAACAATAAGGTCAAATTCATCTTGGATTGTACGAATTGAATCTATAAGAAGTCCCCTTCCGTCTGCATCTTGGGTCCCGAACCCTTCATCAATAAACAGAGTTTTTAGAGGAGCCCCAGATCGCGATGCCAATAGTTTTGCAAGCGCTATTCTCAAGGCGAAGCTAATCCGGAAAGCCTCCCCTCCACTAAACAGTTGGAAATTTCTAATTCCCGTTTCATCTCCGATTTTTATTTCCAATGTTTCAAAGGCTTCTCCTCTTCTATTATGACGCTGAGTTTCTAGCGTAAGATGAAGACGGTTGTCTGTTAATTGCGCCAATAGACTATTGGCTTCTGACTCCAATTCAGGTATGGCTTCTTGAATTAAGAAAGCCTGAATCCCGTCTTTCCCAAAGGCGGTTGCCAGAAGGTTATAAGTTTTCCATTGGTCTCGGGTTCTTCTCAAGTTCTTGGAGAGTTCGCTTTTCTCTTTTTCGACTATATTGAGTTCATCAAGCCTTCGTTTATAGAAAATTAGTTCTGCTTGTAATTTGGTATGTTCTTCTTCCAATACCTGTAGATCGCCAGTAATTCTATCGAACCTGTCTTGGATTACAGGGAGGCTTTCAATCTCTAATTGTATTGCAGCGATGGACTTTTCTGTTTCAATGAGCCAAGATTTCCTTTCATTGATTACCTGTTCGAGTGATACAATATCCGACTCGTCTTGTGGCAGTTGGGCTCTAGCGCGTTCTAGTTCAGGGAGTTCTCTTTCGAATTGTTCTAGAAAACGGATATGAAGTTCAAGCTTCTGGTGGTTTTCAGGGTTGTAGTCCAAGGCAATAATCCTCTCCTCCAGACCCTGAAGCTCATTTTTTAGATCTTCTGCGAAATTCCCTAATTTCAAATTCTCTTCCATGTTACCCAGTTCGAGCTTTAGGGCCTCTATCTCTCGCCCAGCAGCGGCAGCTTCTTCTTGTTGTCGTAAAAGGAACCCTTGTTTTGCTAGCAGCAAACGCTTTTCACTTGAAACCGCATCCTCTTTTTGCTTCAAGCTGATTTCAATATTATCCTTGTTCTTTATAAGCAAGTTTTTTCTTTTCTCTAAATTGAGATACTTTTTCCGGTGTGCTTTACCTTGGGCTGTCATTTCATCTTTCATTTTCGAAATCTTTTCGTGTCCTAATGAGGTTCTACAAATAGGACATTCACTTTGATCTTCGTTCAGTATGTCCAATTGCCTGCGCAAATTTTGCATTTCGCTGAACGACTGAACTGATTCTATATTTACGCGCTCTGTTTCAGTAATTACTGACAGTAAGTCGCTACGTAACGATTGGATATTTAATTCTTCATTGGACAACGAGTCTAGACTCGCCCCTACAGTGGTTAGAGCAAGGTCAATTTCATTTCGGTTTTCTATTGTAGGTATCAGGTCTCGGTCTAGGTGTTGTTTTCGTTGTAGCATTTGGCTTTCAAGATGCACTTTTTGTTGACCAATTATTTGTTCAAGAGACAATTTTTCTTTGACGAGTATCTCCTGATGGCTTTTCGATACTTCAAACCGGGTAAGAACTGTTCTCGATTCTTTTAGTAGTCTGATTTTCTCAAGGATTTCATTTTCTCGGGCTACTAATTCACGGCTCTTAATAATCCGTTGAAGCGCAGAACCCTTTTGGTATTCCAAAATTGGCAATTCTTTTATCCATCTTGATTGATCGGCAATCAATCGTTGCCCTTCTTCGTGGCGAGCTTCTAACTGTCGAAGTTTACTGCGTTGTGTTTCCAAGGCTGATGTATGTTCCTTCAAGTTCGGGATCAAATTTTTGAGGGTTGATTGATTTTCATTGCGAGCTGCAATAAAACCAGCCTTCTTACTTATTTCTTCTCCCATCTGTTCAAGCCTTGATTCTTGCTCTCGAGAAATGAGGAGATATTCTCTTACTTTGAATTTGGCTTCATCCTCCAGTTTTTCGTAAAGGGAAAGCCCTAGGATTCCCGCTAAAGTTTCTTTCCTTTGGGAGGGTTTACTCGTTGTAAATCGGTCTGCCTGACCCTGGAGGAGGAAGGCACTGTCCAGAAATGTTTCATAGTCCATCCTTATTATCCCTTGCACGCGCCTTTCTGTGCCAATAATTGAGGGTTCGGACACTGAAAGGAATTCGGACCCGGTGTCCATTTGTAGATCTAGTAAAGTTGTCGATCCTCTTCCGCGGCTACCTTTGCTATGCTTTCGGAGGATCCGATATTTGGTTCCATCTGCCAGAAATTCTAGGACTACTTCCATGTCGGTTTGACCTTGGTGGATTAATTCGTCAGCAGAATTCCCTCCTTGACCGTAACGATGACCCCTCGCCCACCCCCATAAAGCCCAGGTCATAGCGTCGAGTAACGCTGATTTTCCATGACCATTGTTTCCCGAAAGGCACGCCACGTGTAGGCCTGTAAAATCTAATTCCTCAGGCGATTTGTAGCTCATAAAATTGTAAAGCATCAATTTAAGTGGAACCATCGGCCTCTTCTTCCCAAGAAATTATTTTGTGGGGAATAATGGTAATCACCGTCGTTTTGCCAGCACTTAGAATTTTATCGGCAAATGGAATACCCCGTTCTTTGCCTAGGTAATGAATGCTAATATCCCTCGTCAGCTTTTCCGCATTCTCTGAATTTAAATTTGCAATTCCTTCGACCAATACATACCGGTACGGTTCGCTGGGAGTAGCCACAGAAAATGCGACTCTCGGATCTTTTCCAATATTTTTTGCCTTAACAGACGAATTTTGACAGATTATAAATAACTGACCACCGTGAAATTGATACCATATTGGAGAAATATGAGGAGAGCCATCTTCCCTAAGCGTAACAAAATTAGCGATATTTGGACTGGACAAGTATTCATCTATTTGTGTTTTCGTCATTTTTGGCATTTTAATGGCGACTCCGGCGTTTTTATTTTGGGGCGGTAGTATATTGATGGTCTTTTATCCTAGGGATGACAATATCCCGATGGGCGCCTTTTCGCAAGTGGTTGATTGAGGGGGATAATCTACTAAGTCAGTTAACTAACTTTTTATCGATATTGCGGGGGTTCGGGTTGTCCTTTAAGGCTTCCAAAAGGTTTAGAATTGATGAATCATTCTTGTTGTAGGTCTTTTATGTTGAAGATACAATAGTTTTGGAGGGTACGGGCTTGTTTGAAAATTTGACGGGCAAATTGGGGAAGGTTTTCGACAAACTAAATAGCAAGGGTCGTCTTACAGAGAAGGATGTCGATGAAGCCCTGAAAGAGGTTAGGATCGCACTCCTGGAAGCGGACGTGAATTTCAGGTTAGTTCGAGAATTCATCTCAAAAGTTCGTGACGGATGTGTTGGCCAAGGGATTCTAACAGGCATTAACCCAGGAGCCCAAGTTATTAAGATCGTTAACGATGAGATGGTGAGTGTCTTAACCTCCGGAGATCACGGATTCCATTTAGGCGATAAAACTCCGGCTGTAGCTCTACTTGTTGGGTTGCAGGGTTCAGGAAAAACCACATCCGCTGGTAAATTAGCTTTACGGTTAAGGCAGGCTTCAGCTCAGGGTTCACTCTTGGTTCCAGCTGATATCCAACGCCCCGCAGCTATCGAACAATTATCCCTAATCGGGAGTCAAATTAACATCCCGGTTTATCGTGAAGACAATCCGACGTCTCCAGTCGTAATTTGCTCGAATGGACTCCTTCGCGCTAAGGAATTAGGGGTTCCTTGGGTCATAATGGATACCGCTGGCAGGCTCAATATTGATGATGCAATGATGGAGGAGTTAGCTGATATTAAGAATGCTGTTTCTCCTCATGAAGTTTTGTTAGTGGTTGACTCGATGACAGGCCAGGAAGCGGTCACTGTAGCTGAAGAATTTCATAATAGAATTGGCTTAACGGGAATTGTTCTGACCAAGCTTGATGGGGACGCTCGTGGTGGTGCGGCTCTTTCAATATCCTCGATCACTGGAGTCCCAATAAAATTTGTCGGCGTTGGGGAAAAGCTCGACGCTTTGGAGCCGTTTTATCCAGATCGTATGGCTTCAAGAATACTCGGCATGGGGGATGTCTTAACGTTAGTTGAGCGAGCCCAAGCTGTTGTGGACCAAGAAAAAGCACGAGAAATGGAGAAGAAAATTAGGAATGCCTCCTTCGATTTACAGGATATGTTGGACCAATTGGAGGCTGTTCAAAAAATGGGCCCGATCTCCCAGATTCTTGAGATGATTCCTGGGTTCTCGAAAATTAAGGGGAATGTGCCAGATGAGAATATGGAAGAAGGGAGATTACGTCGGGCTGGTGCGATCGTGTCATCGATGACCCCTCAGGAAAGAAGAACCCCCGATATTCTGAATGGCTCCCGGAAAAGACGGATTGCTATCGGTAGCGGAATGACTGTTCAAGACGTTAATCAACTGATAAATCAGCATCGACAGATGCAAAAATTTCTTAAACAGGCCACAGGTGGACGCGGAAAAATGAAGCTTCCCTTCTAGTTGAAGCTTCAAATTCTATTATTGAAGGCGCCGACTCTGACTGATATACTGCACTTGGCGGGGCGTAGCGCAGCCCGGTAGCGCACCTGCATGGGGTGCAGGGGGCCCCCGGTTCAAATCCGGGCACCCCGACCAAGATGTTTTCATTGTTGCCGTTTAGATTACATCGTATTTGCATCTACCGATTTCCGACCTTAATGTATAAGTGGAAAGCGTGGATTTATGCCGGTATGGATTCAAGTAATCGAGCCCTCTGTAACGCTCGATGAATAGGTCTCGAACTTGATTGGAATCGTTGAGCTAAGTTTAAAATGCTCGCCCCTTCATTCTTGTGAGCAGCCAATATGAGAGAGTCACGATGGTGACGTTTATAGCGTTGATACCATACGGGATCGTCATATTTGCA
>CAZTCW010000052.1:0-15364 GCA_964612825.1 uncultured Dehalococcoidia bacterium
AGATAAGAAAACAAAATTCGTAATACCGGGTGAGGAAATGAGTCAACAACCCAATGAAATTGAGAGGCCAACCAATAGCGACCAAATTACTCTAGCTGGAGGTTGCTTCTGGTGTATTGAGGCCGTTCTCGAAATGGTAGGAGGCGTAGATAAGGTAGAATCGGGTTATATCGGAGGCCATGTCGCGAATCCATCTTACGAACAAGTTTGCTCAGGAACAACTGGGCACACCGAAGCCGTGAGAGTCACCTTCGATCCGGGAGCCGTCTCATTATCAGAGTTATTAGAAATCTTTTTCAACAGTCACGATCCGACTACTCTTAATCGACAAGGTCCTGATACTGGATCCCAATACCGCTCAGCCATTTTTTATGATGGACTACAGCAAAAGGAGATCGTCGAGAAGCACATCAGTAACCTGACTCATGAGAACGTCTGGCATGACCCCATCGTCACTGAAGTGCTACCATTAGCTACTTTTTACCCAGCTGAGGATTACCATTCAGAGTATTTCCGGAGTAATCCTTATTCTCCCTATTCCCAATATATAATTGCCCCGAAAGTAGCTAAATTCCAAAAAACATTTTTCCATCGGCTTAAAAGTAAAATCTCTGGCTAGCACGCTAATATATACCCATTGCGCCTTTATTGGGATAAATATTCCGAGCTAAGGAAGAAATCTATGGATAAAAATGAACTACGGACAAGACTGACAGCCGAACAATACTGGGTAACACAAGAGAAAGGGACAGAACCGCCGTTTTCCGGTGAATATTGGAATACAAAATTATCAGGCAATTATTTCTGTATCTGTTGCCATACCGATTTATTCTCCTCAGATACCAAATTTGATTCTGGCACCGGGTGGCCTAGTTTCTGGGATCCCCTAAAGTCTGACCTCGTCGCCACAGAATCAGATTTCAGTTACGGAATGAAAAGAGTGGAAGTGAAATGCTCAAAGTGCGATTCTCATTTGGGCCACGTGTTTGATGACGGACCCAAACCTACTGGACTCAGGTACTGTTTGAACTCCGTTTCCTTGGGATTTAAGGAATCAACTGAGGACGGGTAATAGCCTTTCCCTATTTTCAGAATTTTACAGAGGAGGGACAAAATGAATGGGACCGAATTAATCGCTCGAGTATTGAAGGATGAAGGGGTGGAATGGATGGCTTGCTTTCCTTCCAATCCCCTGATAGAAGAGGTCGCCAAACTGGGTATCCGCCCAATCGCATTCCGTCACGAACGTGGGGGAGTTATGGCGGCAGATGGGTTCAGCAGAGTCAGTGACCGAAAACGATTTGGTGTTTTCTGCATGCAAAACCAAGCTGGAGCTGAAAATGCAATGGGGGGAATCAGTCAAGCCTTTGCTGATAATGTACCTATTCTTGTTCTTCCGGGAGGAACAAGCTCAGACAGAGTAACGGTTCGACCAGAATTCTCGGCGGCCCAAAATTATCAAGGAATCACCAAACAGGTTGAACAAATTCTGAGACCTGACCAGATTACTAACGTGATGAGAAGAGCATTCCATGGCCTTCGGAACGGAAGGCCTGGTCCCGTCGCTGTAGAAATGCTTTCCGATATTTGTAGTCAAGAAGTCCCAGAAGAGCATATAGCCTACCATTCTCCAAACCCTATCCGTCAAGTTCCCACACGAGGGGACATTAAAGACACCATCAAGGTCTTGCTCTCTGCAAAACGACCGGTAATCTGGGCAGGAATGGGGGTGCTCCTAGCAGGAGCCTCGGCTGAACTAACCGAATTCGCTGAACTCATGAACATACCCGTTTATACCACCATGCCGGGAAAATCCGCCATCGATGAAAGGCATCCTCTGGCTCTTGGAGCAGGAAGTGGAGCCACAACCCTTGCTGCCCGAACCTGGTTACAAACCTCGGACGTACTCATTGCGATTGGGTCGAGCTTAACAATGACGCCGTATGCTCAACCAATCCCTGCGGGAAAGACAATGATCCAAAACGTGGCAAGCATAGAAGATATCAACAAAGATTATGAAATTTCTATTGGTCTAGCTGGGGATGCTAAAGAGACCCTAGCTGCATTAATTGATGAAGCGAAAGGACAACTTGGTGATAACGGACGAAAGGGACAAACCGATGTTTCTTCCGAAATAGATGCCTTAAAACAACAATGGATGGCGGAATGGCTTCCGGTCTTGACCTCTGATGAAGAGCCGTTAAACCCCTACAGAGTCGTATGGGATATAAACAACGCTATCGATAAAGAAAACAGTATCGTCACCCACGATGCAGGAGCTCCGAGGGATACCATCCTCCCATTTTTTACGGCAACAACTCCTCACAGTTATATTGGATGGGGAAAATCCACTCATTTAGGATACGGAATTCCATTAATGATTGGAGCTAAGCTCGCAGAACCAAACAAATTCTGCCTCAATTACATGGGGGATGGAGCCTTCGGGATGTCAGGTCTCGACCTCGAAACCTCAGGTCGGGTTGGGGCGCCCATTACCACGGTGTTGTTGAACAATGGCGGAATGGCAACATATCCAGGAGGATTCCCAACGGCGAGAGAGGTATACGGAGTCTCACATATGATTGGAGACTACTCAAAAATCGCGGAAGGGATGGGGGCAGTGGGAATCACTGTTACCAAAACGAACGAAATGGTTCCGGCCCTGAAGCAGGCACAAAAACTTAATCTTGAAGGCAGGGCTGTTCTGATCGACGTGCATACCCGATTTGAACCAAAAAGGTCACGATTTTAATCCCTAGCTATATCAAGTTCAATCTTTGGCGGAAGAGGAGTAGAAATCGATGAAAGGTGTAGGCGTTTTTGAGTTTGGAGACCCAGATGTACTTCAAGTGATAGATCTACCTGAAGTCCATGCCGGACCAGGCGAAATCAGGGTCCGAATACACGCAGCCTCAGTGAATCCGACTGACCTTTCACTAAGGAACGGGTCGAGAGCCGAAATTCTCCGAGAAATTATTCCTCCCTATGTACCCGGAATGGATGCTGCCGGAGTTATAGACGAGATCGGACCTCAAACTGAGACTGACCTGACGGTTGGGACCTCGGTCATGGCTATGGTAGTACCCCTTGGAAGCCACGGCGCCTATCGGGAGAGTGTTGTGCTTAGCGCAGATTCGGTATCGAGCGCACCAAAAGGCTTCTCTCACCCCGAAGTATCGACGCTCCCGATGAATGGATTAACGGCTAGATTGTCCCTAGACCAATTGGCCCTCCAATCGGGTCAAACAATTGCTGTAACCGGAGCGGCGGGGGCCTACGGAGGCTACATAATCCAGATTGCGAAACATGAAGGGCTGAAAGTAATTGCGGATGCCTCGACAGCCGATGAAGCCCTGGTTACCGCTCTTGGTGCTGACATCATTGTCCCGAGGGGCGACGACTTCTCTGCGCAAGTTCGGAAAGTAGCGCCAGATGGGGTAGATGGCCTCGCGGATGGCGCTGTACTCACTGAATTAGCGGTAGGTGCGGTCCGAAATGGGGGAGCGTTCGCTTCAGTAAGGGGATGGGCGGGTACGGCCGAACGTGATATCACCTTCCACCGAACTTCCGTACGAGATTACAACCATCGGAAAGACTTACTTGACCAATTACGCCTGCTCGTGGAAACCGGGGTCGTCACATTACGAGTAGCTCAAACATACGAGGCAGCCCAAGCCAGTGAGGCCCATCGACGACTTGAGGCACGGGGAACTCGTGGGCGTTGTGTTATCGTATTTGGATAAGCGGCTTCCCAAAATGAAATTTGCTCCAAAGCGTCCCGAGTTCGTATCCCAAACTCTAAGTTACAGGTGGGGTATCATTCTTGGACTTTTTTTTAGGCTTTGAAATAATCGCCCCGCAATCAGGGCAAACTTTAGCGCTAGTCCTGACCGAATGTGGCGGGATTTGATACCTTACAGAGTCAGATGATGAACCACATTTTCTACATAGTTGTTCGTCATATTTATCCATAGCTGAATTATACATGTAAGTTACCTAAAGGTTGGACAATCAACCTTTAGGTTCTTCTTGTCTTTGACGAAACATTCAAGTACATTCTTTCAAACTACCCGAAAGTATAAAGTATATTGTAGGCCGTGCGAGTAGGGACCAGGAATTGAACTATGAAATTAAAACACTGTCACAATTTTCACGACTTTAGAAAACTTGCCAAAAAGAAAATCCCCTCCCCTATATTTCACTACATCGATGGTGCTGCAGAAGATGAAACAACGTATCAGCGCAATACCAGTGCCTATAATGACGTTGACCTAATCCCAAATGTCCTAAGGGGTGTGGAAAATATAGATCTATCAACGACTATTTTTGGAAAAAAACTAGATCTGCCTTTCTATTTATCTCCAACAGCACTACAACGACTTTTTCACTATGACGGTGAAAGAGCTGTAGCGAAAGCAGCGGAAAAATACAACACAATGTTTGGGCTTTCTACAATTTGTACCGTCCCTATTGAACAATTCAATGATATAGATACACCCAAAATGTTCCAGTTTTATTTCCACAAGGATCATGGGATAAATAATGCTGTCCTGGAAAAAGTAAAGGCTTCTACTTTTGACGTCCTAGCGTTGACTGTGGACACGATCACCGCCGGAAATAGAGAAAGAGACCTGAAAACAGGATTTAAGTCTCCGCCACAATTAACCCCGTCTAGTTTATTCAGCTTTATATCTAAACCAATGTGGGGGTTAAATTATGTGTTTAGAGAAAAATTTGAATTGCCTCTCTTGAAAGATAGTGTGGCTGAATTAAATAATGTTTCAACATCGATAGGAAGTTATTTTTCTACAATGCTCGATCAATCAATGAATTGGCATGACGCCGAAAAGCTTGCATCAGATTGGGGTGGTCATTTTGCTCTAAAGGGAGTAATGAGCGTAGAGGATGCGAAAAAAGCTGTCGATATTGGTTGTACTGGAATTATAGTATCTAACCATGGAGGCAGACAATTAGATGGGCAACGATCCAACTTTGATCAATTAGCTGAAATAGTTGATGCGGTAGGAGACAAAATAGATGTAATTTGTGAAGGCGGGATCCAGCGCTCTTCCCACATGCTGAAGGCTCTATCCATGGGTGCTAAAGCTGTAGCAGGCGGGAGATTATACCTCTACGCATTAGCTGCCGGCGGCCAAACAGGAGTTGAAAGAGCTTTGAATCTATATGAAACTGCCTTAAATAGAGACATGAAACTTATGGGATGTAATAAAATAAGTGATCTTAGTAGAGAGAATCTAAGATTTAGAAACTAACGAGTAACCTAAGACTAATCGTGGGAGGATTATGCATGGATCTGATAACTTCATTACACCACAAATTGAATGCTGGGAAAATCGTTATTATGGATGGAGGAACCGGAACAGATTTATCCCGCCGGGGCGTCACAATTTATGGAAGCCGCGCTTGGTCCGCTAACGCCAACATTACATTCCCTGACATAGTTCGGGATATACACCGAGATTATATCAACGCTGGGGCTGAGGTCATTATCACTAATACCTTTTCGACCAGCCGGACTACATTGGCAAAAGACGGACTTTCCGAACAGACTGAGGAAATTAATAACCAATCGGTAAGACTGGCGATGGAAGCAAGAAAACTTTGTGGTGCTGAAGAAACCGTGGTAATCGCGGGCTCCATTTCAGCGTTTGAACCAAAAACTCACCCGGAAATCGTCCCTTCGTATGAAGCCGCCCTGAGAGATTTAAAGGAACAGGTCAGAATCCTTGCTCGGGAAGGCGTAGATTTAATCGTTTTAGAAATGTTTTCTCGAACCGTGGATCTCAGAGCAGCTGTTGACGCCGCAACCGAAACGGGTTTACCTATTTGGGTTGGACTGTCATGCGAAAGCCATGATGGTCAAATTTATTTGGGGGTCAGCGGGAGACATGGAGGTGAGACCATTGCCGATGCGGTTAACGCCAGTTCGTCTCCTAATGTAAAAGCATTCTGCATTATGCACTCACCCCCACAAGTTACGGCTGATGCTATCAGAGAATTGCAGGATTCTACCTCCTTGCCGATAGGTGCATACGCCCACGGAGGAGGAATAAGGGACCAAATAGGCCAAGCCCCCGAAGCTGCTCCAGAAGGACAATCCTTGGCCGGAACCGACCCCCAGAGATACCTCGATTACGCTCGTGAATGGGCTGAATGCGGGGCAACGATTATCGGTGGTTGCTGCGGGACAACTCCCGAACACATAAGTGTTTTGACGGCTAATGACCTCAGAAGCAGTTAGAATATTTCGTTGAAGCCCATTGTTCATGGTTGGGTTGAACTAGGGAAAATCACAAACCATAAAGGGCGTTAAGTTTAGAGTTTCCTTTTTCCAACTCAAGGGTTCGGCCCTTGAGCCCAGGATGAGAAGGTTCATATCTATGAGCCCGAAATATCGAATATGAAGGGGCCCCTCTTACCCGATTAAGTATAGGATTGACCCACTGCCAAACTGTTTCCCCATCTTGGGTAACCTCAAAAAGTCTACCCGTTGCACCTTCACAAATTAATACGTTCCCATTGGGAAGCCTATCTGCCCCAGAAATATGCCCGCTGAAAAATTGGATTTCCGGGTTTCCTTTGTATTCCCACACCACTTCATCCGTTATCCGATTCACTTCAATCACCCGTGACCTCGGAACGCCAGAACGGTGCATTCCATTATCAAACATCTGAATGTTGCCGTTATCCAAATATGTGGCGTGATGTTGGTGGAATACGTTGGGTTGTCCATAATTCCAAATAAGTTTCTTAGTATCCTTTTCGATAATTCCTACCCTACTATTGTTTCTACAAGAAAATAAGATGTCACCATTAGTATCTATATCCAGTCCGTTCAAATGTGTCCATTCTTGCCGGTCTTCTAATGGACAAATTGGATCATTCACTGGATCATGTAATTCCCAAAGCTTCACCCTCCAAAGCTCATTCCCTTCTGGATCAATTTCAAAAATTTCGTCGCCTAGCATCGGTAATGAGTCACCATGGGATTTTGGGAGGCCCCCTACAACTAGTGATTCAATGTTTTGGGGAAGTTCCGCCCATTCGACTAAGACGTTATTCCCGTTAGACAGCCTTACAAAATCGTGATGAATGCGCTTATTTTTGTATTCCCAAACTACATTTCCATCCCAATCCACCTCCTGGATAAGAGAAGCATTGGCCCCAAGTTCTCGAACTCTGACGTCCAAACTCTTGGCTACATCGTTTCTGACCAGGTCTATCTCATCTCCATCAACCCAGCACAGAGAATCCTCGTCCCAAAGAGCACGCTCGACTCCTCGAAGCAGCAGATTCCCATTTTGAAGCAACCTACCGTAACCGGGAAGAATGTCATCGAATGCCCAAGAATGAACAATCATCCCGTTCATATTCAACAAAATAACCTTACTCCCGCCGATCGGTGTAAGTAAGGTATACCCGTCGTACGTTTTTTCTTTTTCCCGAAAGGTGAGACCACTCATCCTGTGAAGTGAAGATCCCAAATTGTACCTCCAAGACAAATCGGTTTACATAACCAAATGGGAATGAGAAAATCCGGACCGTGGTTTCTTAAAATGAGGACAAAACCCTAGCCGCGTTATCCCTTATCGAGAAAAGGTCTTCCTCCTCATGTGCCAGGGAAATAAACAGACATTCAAAGGCAGAGGGAGGGAGGTAATATCCTCGGCTCAACATTCCATGGAAGAATTTAGAATATTTCCCAACGTCCGTGGACGATACTGCCGCCCATGAATTCACGGGTCCGGGATGGAAAAAGATTGTCAGCATCGAACCAACCCGATTGATGGTCAAAGGCACACCAACTTCATGGGCCGCTCCCAAGATGGCATTTTCCAGGCACGATCCTAATTTATTTAAACGGGTATAAACCCCTTCCGCCCTCAACAAGTCTAAAGTCGCAATTCCTGCCGAAACGGCTAATGGATTCCCAGACAATGTCCCAGCTTGGTACATTGGACCCGAAGGAGCGACGTATTCCATTATTTCCTTCCTTCCTCCGTATGCTCCAACTGGGAGTCCCCCACCAATTATCTTACCTAGACATGTGATATCCGGAGTAACATCGTATAATTCCTGTGCACCACCAAAAGCAACTCGGAACCCAGTGATCACTTCGTCAAAAATGACTAGAGAATTATGTTCCTTGGCAATATCTATTACCCCTTCTAAAAATCCATTTTCTGGAAGAACTACCCCCATATTCCCGGCAATGGGTTCGAGAATGATTCCCGCTATATCCTCAGGGAAATGATCGAATAAACTTTGGACTGAGGGAAGATCGTTGAATTCAGCAACCAAGGTATTTTCCACAGTTGAGGTAGGTACCCCCGCGCTCGACGGAACACCTGACGTCATTAATCCGGACCCGGCGGAAACCAACAGTGAATCGCTATGCCCGTGGTAGCAGCCATTAAATTTCACGATTTTTGAACGATTAGTGTAAGCCCGAGCGAGCCTCAATGCACTCATGGTTGCTTCTGTTCCAGAATTTACGAGCCGGACCATTTCAATTGATGGTACGGCTTGTACAATTAGCGAGGCAAGTTTTAACTCACCTTCAGTTGAACTCCCGAAGCTCGTACCCAATTGAGCAGCGTTATTAATTGCCTCTACAACTTGAGGGTGAGCATGGCCTAAGATTAATGGACCCCAAGAACTCAGTAAGTCCAAATATTGATTATCGTCAATGTCCCAAATAAATGAACCATTTCCCTTTTGAATATACACCGGAAATTCCCAGGATACCCCCTGAAAGGAACGAACAGGACTATTCACCCCTCCGGGAATAATCTTGAGAGCCTGTGAGTGGGACTGTTTCGAATATTTATAGTCCACGGAATCCTCCATGGCCGGGGTTAAAGTACGAGGTTTTGCCGTATCCACCTGCTACCAAGGTAATTCTACCTCTTCATCATTCATCTCTTGTGTGACGAAGCCATCTCCCGACTTCTTTAGCATGATATGAAATAATGATATCAGCCCCAGCTCTTTTAATACTGGTGAGTAATTCAAGAATAATCTGTTTTTCATTCAACCAGCCTAATTGTCCCCCGGCTTTTACCATACTGTACTCCCCACTCACGTTATAAGCGCAGAGAGGTGCAAGAAATTCATTACGGGCCCGACTGATGAGATCAAGGTAAGAAAGAGCAGGCTTCACCATTATGATATCAGCACCCTCTGATAAATCAGCCTGTATCTCACGTAAAGCTTCCCTAGCATTCCCAAAATTCATTTGATAACTTCGTCGGTCACCACTCATCGGAGCTGAGTCTGCAGCCACACGGAAAGGACCATAAAACGAAGAAGAGAATTTGGCAGAATACCCCAGAATGGCCGTTTGGGTAAAATCGTTTGCATCCAACTTATTCCTAATCGCTCTGACCTGTCCATCCATCATGGCAGATGGGGCAACGATGTCGGCGCCAGCCCTTGCATGGGAAAGGGCTACTTTTGCTAGTACTTCCAAGGTGGAATCATTTAGTACTTCGCCATTTTCTACAATACCGCAATGTCCGTGGTCGGTATATTCACAGAGACATACGTCAGTAATAACTACAATTTCTGGTACCGTTTGCTTTGCAATCCGGATAGCTTCCTGAACAATCCCCTTTTCTGAGTAAGCCCCAGTGCCAAGGGAATCTTTTGATTCAGGTAATCCAAAGAAAAGAATCGCCTTGATCCCTAAGTCCCAAATTTCTTGTACCTCTTCAGGAAGACGATCTAATGAAAATTGAAAATAACCAGGCATAGGAGAAATCTCTTGTTTAATATTTGTTCCATGGATGACAAAAATTGGACAAATGAAGTCTTCGATTGAAAGGCGGGTCTCATTGGTCAATTCCCGAATAGCAAGGGAACGCCTTAAACGACGGAAACGCATCATGGAGGGGTCAATCATAATTTCCTCCTTTAAGCCAAATTTACCAACGAAGATGTTCAGATTTCCGTGAGAACCCATTCTCAGGCAGAATCACGATTTTTCAAACAATAATTTCTGTTGATGTTCTTCTTTGTTCTGCCGCTTCACTAAGCAATCGTTCGGTCAATACCCTAGCTTCCGGAATCCTCATATCGAGATTAGAAACAGAAATTGCCCTAAAAAGAACTCCTGTGCTGACCGTTATAGAGACAGATTCTCCTTGAGGAGGAAGAGAACTCCCTAGTGCCAATCCCATGCAATATGCAGAAAGATTCCCGGTTCCAGATTTATCGCACCTAGTTAAGAGTCTCTTATTATGAAGAAGAGAAACTCCTGATTTATTATTCCGAAGTTCAACCTTTACCGAGCCATTGGGTCTAGACAATATCTTTTCTGCATATGTCCATGAATCCTTACGTCTACTAGTCATAGTGTCGTCTACTCATTCAATCCTTGAAAATATGGGGGAACTATTCAGCAATCCTATACAGCAGAGGATTTCGAATATCCTTGAATAACGAATTTTACCTAGTCTCGACATAGACCGATTGATCCAATAGCAGACAGGGCTCCCCCCATTGAGCTACGGAATCTAATCCCCATGGTTCAGTAGATTCGGACGGGCGTAACCGAATCCCGTCATTTCCGCCATAAACCAAAAGAGCCACTCCTTCTCCAGAGTCTTCTACCATAACAGAAAAGGCTGGGCATGGACCTTCTGCAGACCATCCAGTTACGTCATGTAATGCTAATTCCCCATTGTTACCAAATGTTTCCAGTCGGAAAATCTGAACAGCGTTCCCTGTGGTACTAAACAGGCGGGTAAGTGAAAATTCACAATTGTTCCCCGATTCAACGTCTATTTCTATAAACATAAACCTAGATTCTTTCTCTGGCCGTCGTAGGAATTTATTCAGATTTTACATTCCTTCTAGTCCCAATACATTGGGATAGTATTAAACTATAGCATCATCTTTCGAGCCATTTCTCTAATTAGGAAACACTACCGTTTAGAAAATATTCCTCCAAATCCTCAACTATTCCTTCGACGGTATGGTTCTGTGCTATGACGTGGACGTCGAGGCCTAGCTCTTTAGCTGTAGTAGCTGTTGTCGGACCAATACACACAATTGACGCTCCTTCGATATACGCCATGTTATGTTCCAACATTTGCATCAGATTGGTGACACTGGAAGAACTAGCAAAAATGATGACGTCCATTGGGATTTCAAAAATCTTATGGACAAATTTTTTGGAATGTTTTGGGATAACTGTTTTATACACCGGGACAATTTCTACCAACGCTCCCATTTTTTCCAATTGCTCTGGCAAAACTCGAGTACCTATTTCGGATCTTGGCAATAGGATCGTGGAACCAGTTATATTATAAGCCTCAAATGCTTTCACAAGATCCTGAGATGAAAAATTTGTTGGGACCAAATCGGCCAAAATACCGTAGGAACCCAAAAGTTTGTTTGTAGCAATCCCTATCGCACAAATTTTTGTGCCCTTCAATTCGCGCGAATCTTTTCCAAATAAAAACAGCCGACGAAAGAATTCAGTAACTCCATTAATACTTGTAAATATGATCCACGAATAGGTTTGGAGCTGGCCAAGTGATTTGTCCAGACCTCGATAATTCGTAGGGCCAGTAATTTGGATAGTTGGTAGTTGGATCGGATTGGCTCCCCTCTGTTCAAGTAGCCGGGATAAGTCACCCGATTGAGAAGCATCTCGTGTAACTAAAACTCTTTTCCCAGAAAGGGAACAGTCAGACCGGAGCGACAGGGAGTCAGTTAATGAAACAACTTCGCCAATCACGGTAACAACTGGTGGTTCCAACCCCGAATCCTTTATTTTGTCGGAGATATCATCGAGGGTGCCCGTTATAACTCGTTGTGTAGGTAAGGTACCCGATTGAATTACCGCCACAGGTGTATCACGAGGTTTCTGAAATTTCAATAATTCTTCGGTAATCTCCGGGAGCCCTTTTAGACCCATAAGAATTACCAAGGTCCCCTTGAATTGAGCAACTAAACTCCAGTCGACAGGATGTTCTTCCTGAACCGAAGCATTCGAACCACTCAACACCATAAAGGATGAAGAAATCCCACGATGCGTTAACGGGATTCCAGCGAATGCTGGAACCGATGAAACAGAACTTACACCCGGGACAACTTCAAAAGGGATTCCAACAGATGATAAGGCTAAACCTTCTTCTCCTCCTCGACCGAATATGAAAGGATCTCCGCCTTTCAATCGAACGACTTGGTTTCCATCTTGAGCAAGTTGGACGAGTGTAGAGTTAATATCTTCCTGGCTAAATTTCCTCTTTCCTCTAGATTTTCCAACGTCTATTAACTCGACACCATTTGGTACCTCATTCAAAATTCTCGGGTTTACTAAGCGATCATAAAGAACAACATCAGCATGATGCAGGCACTCTCGACCACGTAGCGTCAACAATCCAGGATCCCCAGGTCCTGCACCAACTAGGTAAACCATTCCGATCATGCGTTTTTCCTTCGGTTCAGAGGATATCCGAGACCCCTTTTGACAATAAATTTTCGGCCAATTCCAACCCCAATAAATCCGGCTTGTCCATAGGACCCGACGCTTTACCAAGATATTCTTCATCCCCTGTAGAATTGAATACGATGACTTCCAACACGAGGGTTTCTCCTTTAGGGTGTGCATAAGCTCCTATGGGTAACATGCATCCACCCCCGAGCCGTCCCAAAAATGCTCTTTCTGCCGCCACCGCCGCTGCAGTTTCATAATGATTGACCTCAGTGATTAATTCTTTAATCCAATCATCCTCGGTTCGGATTTGGACGGCTAACGCCCCTTGACCGGGTGCAGGGGTCATTTCATCCGTTGAGAAAAACTGGGCGATATGCTCGGATATACCTAGACGATTAATAGCGGCGGCGGCCACAACAATCGCTTCGTAATTCCCCGATTCAACCATCTTGAATCGGGAATCAATATTCCCTCTGATAGGAACAATCTCAAGATCTTTCCTGATGGCTTTTATTTGACACACACGTCTAGGACTGCTTGTCCCAACCCGAGAACCAGTCGGTAAATTATCCAAGGTTTTTCCTGATCGAGATATCAAAACGTCCCGAGGATCCTCTCGACGACTAACCGCTCCAATACAAAGGGAGGGAGTCATCGATGTAGGGAGATCTTTTAAGCTATGAATTACCATATCAACATTGTCTTGCAATAAAGCATTCTCAAGTTCTGAGACAAACATACCTCTACTAAAGCTGTCCAGCGGGTCTCCCGGATTTACGTCAGGTTTTGTCGTAATAGTGATTACCTCAATATCAACAGTTTTAGCAAATTGGCGTAAGTTCTCCAACACCTCCTGGGTTTGCAGTTGAGCCAGGGTGCTACCACGAGTTCCAATTCGTAAAAGGATCCTCTCCTTAGTCATTCGGTATCATCCTGTTTGTCTAATCCAAACATTTTCTCTACGGTCCTAGTATCGTCTTCAGAATTATTATCACGCAAAAAAATAATGGGACGATGGAGTAAACTTTTCACCAAGGATTTCGTAATTCTTTCCATGCGATCCCGATCCATCTCGGAAAGCGCAGATAATGATTTTAAGGTTTTATTCCATTCTTTAGCCCGGATCCTTTCAGCCTCTTCCTGAAGGGATATGACAGTCGGGGTAGCTCTGCGTCTTTCCCACCAATCGAGGAAATTCGCCACTTCCATTTCTATAATGGTGCCGACTTTTATCGATTCAGCCTTTCTTTTGAGTCTATTTTTCTCAGAAATTGATCTAAGGTCTTCCAATCCACAAACGGTAACACCAGTTATGAGATTACTTGAAGGCTCAACATCCGCCGGAACCCCAATATCAAATATAAAAAGAGGCCGATTACTTCGTTTGGCTATGACCTTCTCTAACATTTTAGTTCTTAAAACGAACTCTGTAGAACCTGTCGCCGTGATAACAAGATCCACTTTTTCCAAACAGGCCGGTATATCGCCGAATGGAACACTCGTTCCTCCTAGGTCCTCAGCAGTTTGGAAAGATTTTTGCCTTGTGCGATTGGTGACTGTTATAGAACCAATTCCATTGTCTTTCAGGGCTTGTCCTGCCAATCTCCCTGCTTCTCCAGCTCCTATTATTAAGGCGGATTTTTCCGGAAGTTTACCAATAACTCGTTTCGTGAATTCAACGCATGCGGAACTCACTGAAAGAGGATTTTTGCTGATTCCAGTTTCCGTTCTAGCCCTCTTTCCCACTCGTAATGCCTGATGAAAAACATGCCCCAAAATACCTTTGGCAATTCCAGCCTCTGACGCGGTTCCGTAATTACTTCGTACCTGACCCAAAATCTCTGTTTCCCCTAAAACCATGGAATCCAATCCACACGTCACTTCAAAAAGGTGACGGACCGCCTCCTGATGTTCGAAGATAGACAATCGGGAGGGATTATAATCTTTCGATTTCCCTAAGTGTTTCATGAGATCTCTGAATAAGGTTTCGCCCTGAATTTTTGAATTAACCGTCATATACATTTCAATCCGGTTACAGGTGCTAAGAATTACCGTCTGAAGACCGAGGTGCTTGACATAACGCAAAGCCTCGGCTAGTTCTTTCTCCGTTAGCACCAATTTAGATAAGTTGTCTAGCGAGGTTGTCGTGGTACTTAACCCGACCGAAATTAATTTCATCGATTACCCTTACCCTTGGTAACAGTCTTGGAAGACCGAATTAAGTCAGATATCAATCGATCATAAGCCTGATCATAATCGCCATTTTGAAAATTCTTCAGCAATTCGGGGGTAATAGCTTCCTGCCACGAATTAGGACGAATGTTCTTCCCCTGTATTTTCAGTTCGGATCGCACCTTTGAAAGTAGAGGAATTAAATCGCCCCAATCCAACACTCCAGAGTTGGAAACGAGGTCTTTAACTTTCCTAGTTAACGCAGGACTTCCTCCTCCAGTTGAAATGGCAATTTTTAAGGAGCCTTTTTCAGCAATAGCCGGCGCTATAAATGAACACATTTGAGGTTTATCTGAGACATTTACTAAAATGTTTCTTAAGTCCGCTTCTGCAAAAACTTGTTTATTAATTTCTAAATCCTCTGAATCCGCCACTATAACTAAAGCCGCCTCGACTAGATCTCCCGAGGTATAGACTTTACGCAACCAGGTAACCGTTGCAAGTTCCACAAGAGGTTGAAGTGATTTCACTATCTCAGGACTGATCACGGTTACCTTTGCCCGGCAATTGACCAATCCTTGCACTTTACGAGCAGCTTCATCATTCCCCCCAATCACGACGCAATGACGAGATTCCAAGTCTAAATAGATGGGGTAATATTTGTTTGACATAAACGCCTCAATTACTATTTAGTCGCAACGAAGATAAAGGCGCAAAAGTTTT
>CAZTCW010000053.1:0-1269 GCA_964612825.1 uncultured Dehalococcoidia bacterium
GAAGGCTACGGTTTTTTATCTCCGAGCATGGCGTTTGCCATATCTTGATCTATACCCCTTGGCCAGCTGCGTTTCTGAGTGTCTGTGACATTAACGTTTAACTGCCCAAGTCCCTTTATTTCCATTAGGAGTTGATCTCCATCTTGTATTGCACCAATGCCTTGATGGTTAGTTCCGGTTGATATGATGTCTCCGGGTTCTAATGAAGTTATTGAAGAGCAGTATTCAATGAGTTCAGGTATTTTATTGGACATGTCGCTGGTGTTAAAGTCATGTCGGATTTCTCCTTTATTCCACAATTTAACATCCAAATCATGTGGATCATTAATTTCGTCTTTGGTCACAATACACGGTCCCATCGGCCCAAAAGTATCTGAAGATTTAATCATAAAAAAGCTCATTCTACCGGGTCCTAATGGGGCAAAACCTCTCGCTGACACATCCATAAAGTTAGTGTATCCAAACACGTAATCCATTGACTGGGCAGCGGTAACATTCTTGGCTAGTTTTCCTATGACTACTGCCAATTCAGCTTCATGATGGAATATAGTTGCCGGGATGTTAGGTAATTCTACAGTGTCTCCGTCACCGATGACTGAGTTAGACGACTTGATAAAAGCCTCTAGTGGGCTTGGTGGTCGGGTACCAAATTCCAGATAATTAACTGCTGCACAGATGATTTTTCCGGGTCGTGGTAGGGGCGGTCGGATCCTGACTCCTGATATTGGAACGCCTTGTTTGCCCTCAATTGCTTTTTCTATCTCGGGTTTTAAGTCAGAGAATTGAGCAATTATTCCATTGATTAGTTGTTGAGGAGCGGAGTGTTCTATTTGTCTTGAAACCTCATCAATCGCAACAATTTGGTCACCGGTGATCACCCCTAGCTGATAATCATTAAAAAATGCAAATTTCATGTTAATACTCCTTGAGGATCAAGTTTTACCGAATGATTTTGCGGATAGATATGACTTCATCTCGTTTCGGTCCTGTCGAGATGAGGTCTATTGGGACTCCAACAATATCTTGTAGTCTTGTGATGTACCGAACTGCTTCTTCTGGAAGCTGTTTCATATTTCTGGCACTGGCGGTTGGGTCTGTCCATCCTGGCAGTTCTTCGTATACTACATCGCATTGCGCTAATTCCTCTGCACTTGAAGGGAAATAATCGATAATTTTGTTATTGAGTTTATACCCTGTGCATATTTTTATAGATGGAAATCCGTCGAGAACATCAAGGCGGGTCAGAACTAAAGAGGTGAAACCATTTAC
>CAZTCW010000054.1:0-6423 GCA_964612825.1 uncultured Dehalococcoidia bacterium
GTCGGTGGAGGGTTGGAGCCCGGTTCAAAAATACGGGTCGAGCTTCTATAACCTCTTCCAATACGTCCCAGACCTCTGGGCGAAGTCTTTCTACCATACGCTTCGCACTCCGGATATTGTGAGACTGGCCACTTACAACTAATCGATGCATCACAAACGGTTTAAACAATTCCAGAGCCATTTTCTTTGGCAATCCACATTGATAAATTTTCAACTCAGGGCCCACAACAATTACTGAACGGCCAGAATAATCTACCCTTTTACCCAGTAAGTTCTGTCGAAATCTCCCCTGTTTTCCGCGTAATAAATCAGAAAGAGACTTAAGTTTATGATTATGACTTCCTGAAATGGCTCTGCCTCTACGTCCATTGTCAATTAGGGCGTCTACTGCTTCTTGAAGCATTCGTTTTTCATTCCTGATAATTATCTCTGGAGCATCCAATTCAAGGAGTCGCTTTAAACGATTATTTCTATTAATAGCCCGACGATACAAATCATTGAGGTCGCTGGTTGCAAATCTTCCGCCGTCCAATTGAACCATTGGTCGAAGGTCAGGAGGTAAAACTGGTAAAACTGACAGAATCATCCACTCGGGGGTATTTCCGCTGTTTCGAAAGGCATCGACAACCCTTAAGCGTTTGACTGCCTTTTTCCTTCGTTGGCCGGAAGTCGAACGCATCTCCCCTAATAACATTTCACGCTCTGCGTCCAAATCCAGATTTTTTAAGCAAGTGAGGATAGCTTCGGCTCCCATATCAGATTCAAATAGTCCCGGATGCCGCTCTCTCAATTCCCGATTCCGAGATTCAACCAAAAGACGCATTGGTTGAATCTCGTACAATTCATCTAATTGACGCTGGTAATCCGCCTCTTCCGCATTCGTTTTTTCATTGGCCGTCTCTTCTAGTAAGGCGATCGCTTTTTGTATCTCTTCATTTCCAGAGGCTGGTGACTCCAAGCCCTCAATTTCACTTTGTAAGCCAGAATCATCAAGAACCTTAGTTTTTTCCTCTTCAAGCCATTGGGCTATTTCCTCTAATTTCCCATTATGAGCTAGCTCAGCCTCTTCTGGTGCTTTCTCCAAAAGCTCATGGTCCACTGACGTAACTATATACTGAGCGAAATAAAGTACTCTTTCCAAGTTTCTGGGAGACATATCTAACAGAATTCCTAGTCGGCTAGGAACCCCTTTCGAAAACCAAATATGTGCAACTGGGGCAGCCAACTCTATGTGTCCCATCCGCTCTCGACGTACCTTAGAACCAGTAACCTCTACACCACAACGCTCACATTTTATCCCTTTGAATCGTATTTTTTTGTATTTTCCACAAGCACATTCCCAGTCTTTTTGAGGTCCAAAAATTCGTTCACAGAACAACCCATCTCTTTCCGGACGCAAGGTTCGATAATTAATGGTTTCAGGCTTGGTAACCTGCCCATATGACCATTGACGAACTTGTTCAGGAGAACTTAAGGACAACCTTATCGCGTTGAAATGACTGTCAATTTGTGGCGTTTGCATCCCTACCAACTTTCTTACTAATTCGGAAAATTTTAAACAACCTCTTCGGTATCATCAGAACGGTTTAGCCGATCATATTCCCCGCCGTGAAATGAGACTTCCGCCTCTCCTTCCAAAATGATCTCACCCTCTGCCTCAGGGGATTCGAAGGTCGCTTCTTCTGAAAAAGAGCTGTACGAGTCACTGGATTCCTCCTCAGAACTGAGCAATTCCACCGACAGACCCAAAGCCTGAAGTTCCTTTAACAGGACATGAAAGGATTCTGGAACGCCAGGTTGGACAATATCTTCTCCTTTAACCACAGCTTCATAGGTTTTTTGCCTGCCCAGTACATCGTCCGATTTCACGGTAAGCATTTCTTGAAGATTGTAGGCTGCACTGTAAGCCTCAAGGGCCCAAACTTCCATTTCACCAAATCGCTGCCCCCCGAATTGGGCTTTTCCTCCAAGAGGCTGTTGAGTAATAAGGGAATACGGACCAGTAGATCGAGCATGAATCTTATCCTCAACCAAATGGATAAGTTTTAGCATATAGATATAACCAACCGTAACAGGGCTATCAAAAGGCTCACCTGTTCGCCCGTCATAAAGAACCATCTTTCCTAAAATCGGCGGGGCTAAATGTTTCTCCTGATTTAATCTTCTAGCCTCAGCCAACATTTCTTGGTCATTCATCTTGGAAAAATCTGTCCCGGCTTCTAGCTTGCCCCACATAATTAGGCAAGCGCGACGAGCTTCTCCGATTATCTTTTCATCAAACAAACGGTCAGGATCATATCCATTGCTCCTGACCCAACCGTAGACCTGAGCCCAATCAATAACTGGGTTATCTGAATCTCTTAAATCCACCGCTCCAGATGCCTGAACCATCCAGACTCGTCCTAGCCCATCCTCGATTACCGTATCTTGCGCCCCATCAAAGACCGGGCTAGCAGCACGAAATCCCATGTGATGAGCCACCCAGCCTAAATGGGTCTCAAGGACTTGACCAAGGTTCATCCTCGAAGGTACTCCAATCGGATTCAGGACAATTTCGACTGGCTTCCCATCACTAAGATATGGCATATCCTGAATTGGTAACACTCTTGATATGACTCCTTTGTTCCCATGCCGACCGGCCATTTTATCCCCAACAGTTAATTTCCGGGTTTGGGCTATCCAAACCCGCACTAAGCGATTCAGCCCAGGTGGCAATTCATCCCGATTTTCACGCGAAAGGACTTTTACCGAAATAATTTTTCCTCTCTCGCCATGGGGAACTCTCAGAGATGAATCTTTTACATCTCGAGCTTTCTCTCCAAAGATCGCCCGAAGAAGTTTTTCCTCGGCGGTCAGTTCGGTTTCCCCCTTGGGAGTAATCTTCCCCACCAAAATGTCACCCGGAGACACTTCAGCCCCAACCCTTATGATTCCTTCTTCATCTAAGTCTCTCAGTGCTTCATCTCCCACATTCGGGATATCACGAGTAATTTCTTCGTCTCCAAGCTTTGTCTGCCTAGCTTCACACTCATATTTCTCTATATGGATTGAAGTGAATTTATCCTCTCTGACAATATTCTCTCCAATAATTATTGCATCCTCATAGTTGTATCCTTCCCAGCACATAAACGCCACTAATACGTTATGCCCAAGGGCTAAAGACGCTTTATCTGTGGACGAGGAGTCAGCCAAAGGCTCTCCTTGTTCAACAGATTGTCCCATGGAAACTAAGGGGTGCTGGTTTACGCATGTACTCTGATTACTTCGTAAGAATTTTATAAGGGGATATTTATGCTCTAGTCCGTCCGGACTTGTAACGACCACTTCAGTCCCACTCACCGCTGTCACGATACCGTCAGTTTCAGAAAGGACGATATGGCCGCTATCTAAAGCAACCCTTCGCTCCATTCCAGTACCTACCAGTGGAGCGTCAGGATTCAATAAAGGGACAGCTTGCCGTTGCATATTGGATCCCATCAATGCCCGGTTTGCGTCATCGTGTTCCAAAAAGGGAATTAGCGAAGTCGACACGCTTACAGTCTGCATTGGAGAAACATCCATAAGATCCACTAAATCTATCGATTGAACCAAGACTGTCTCCGCCCGAGTTTCAGCGGTTTCGCTGAGGAGTTGACCAAGTTCATCCACAGGCATATTAGCTTGAGCGATAACATATTTTTCTTCTTCATCCGCCGGCAGATATTCAATATCTGAAGGGTCAAAGGTAACGAAAGGCTGGACTCTGATTTTTCGAGGAGCTAAAGACTTAATCTTTTGAAACAATTTGTCATCGACAATTTCATCACGCTCCGCAACAAGCCTCCCTCTCCCATCTTTAACGGCTTCCCGAAGTTTACGTCCATGGAGCGTTACTGATTTATTCTCCACTTCGTGGAAGACCCTTCGATATGGGGTTTCAAGAAACCCAAATTCATTAATACGAGCGTAAGTAGCTAGGGAACCTAAGAGACCAATATTTGGACCTTCTGGCGTTTCAATGGGGCAAATTCTCCCATAATGGGAATTATGAACATCCCTTACTTCAAACCCAGCTCTTTCCCGAGACAAGCCTCCGGGCCCAAGGGCAGACAACCTACGTTTGTGGGTCAATTCTGCTAAAGGATTGGGTTGGTCCATAAACTGTGAGAGTTGGGAGCCAGCAAAGAATTCTCGAATCGCTGCCACTACTGATCTAATATTAACTAAGGCTGCTGGAGTAGCAATTTCTGGGTCAATAATGGTCATTCGTTCCTTGATAACCCTCTCCATCCTTAGAAAGCCCACGCGAAGTTGATTTTGAATGAGCTCGCCTACAGCTCTCACGCGGCGATTCCCTAAATGATCAATGTCATCAGGAGATCCCACTCCATTATTTATTCGGATAATTTCCCGAATGACATTTACAATGTCGTCCCTTGAGAGAACCCGGTCCAAACTGGAATCCGGAACCTTCAGGCGTTTGTTTAGCTTGTATCTCCCTACCTTCCCTAAGTCATATCTCCTAGAGCTAAAAAAGAGGTTATCAATCAAAATATTGGCATTTTCCAAGCTTGGAGGCTCGCCTGGACGTAGGCGCCTATAGAACTCTAACCTGGCTGAGGCAAGGACACGCGCGGAGTTTACATCATAGGTCTCCCCTGGACGAAGTCTATCCCAAAGTGTTTGGAGATCTTCCCCTTTGACACTGCTAGCTCGGTCAGGGTCCATCGGATCTGCCTCTAAAGTAGCCTCTGTATATCTGTATATGGGGTCCACATCGATATCGGTAAATAAAGCTGAGATTTCCTCATCTTTGAGGAAACCCAAACAACGCAGCAAAGTGGATACAGGGGCTCGTCGTTTTCGATCGACCTTAACCATCAACTGATTCCTAGAGCTCGTTTCGAACTCCAACCATGCTCCTCGATAAGGTATTAACTTAGCGGAACATAGTTCCCTTCCAGTGGATGGTTCAATCTGTGACATAAAATAAACCCCAGGAGAACGAACTAATTGGCTAACCACCACCCGTTCCGCACCATTTATGATGAAGGTACCCTGGGGAGTCATGAAGGGGAGATCGCCAAAGAAAAGGTTCTGTTCTTTTAACTCCCCTGTCTCCTTAACTCGGAGTTCTGTGGTGATATAAAGGGGAGCATCATACGTCCTTTCCTGCTCTCTGCACTCCGCTAAGGTCCGTTTCGGTTTACCAAATTCATGTCCTAGGAATCTGAGTTCAAATCGGTTACCAGTAAAATCATCTATAGGAGATATCTCTTTTAGTAGTTCATCCAACCCTTCTCCCTTTAATGCATCAAAAGAGTTCAATTGAGTCTGAATAAGGTTGGGGACTTCAAGAATAGCATCTTGTGAACCAAAAGATTTTAATGGATTCGGCTGGGAATTAGGAGCCAACGGAGTCATTGCCATAGTAATTCACGCTCCTTGCGGCGCTCGGAGATTTCCCCTGATTGGGGCGCGCCAATGGACATAGCTTCTGTTAGTTGAGGTAGTTAAAAACGAAGGTATATGATAATCATGATTGACCCACAAGTATCACACATGAATTTAACTATGTCAAGTATTTTCCGTTATTTGGTATTATATCCAACGATATGACACATTCCAAACCAGTTATACTATTCACTTAGGAGCGTCCGCGTCCTAAAATCCAATGGTTTCGAGGCTTAACATGTGGTTGCAAGACAGAGGATTCAACCGGGAATATAAGAGACAAGGATCTGGAACCGAGTTCGCAGATGAACATTTCGATGAAATCCTTGGCAGCACCGAATTCTGTATTTTTGTTACCCCGAACAAGAAAACAAATGGCTTGGAGGGATTAACAAGGTTTCTAGAATCAGCAGGGTGCTTAGTCGAGTACCCTTCTCATTCTGAACAAAGTCCTGGAGATAGATATAAAGTAATTAAAATTACAAGACAAGAAGAGGTAATTTCGCCCCCATCCCTAAAACGAGCCCACAATTGGGCACATAGAAGGAATTTTCTACATAGCTTCTTCAGGCCATTAATCCCGAAATCCTAATCCTTCGAATCTAACCGGCATTCACAACATTATCCCCACTTTTGGGTATAATTGGTTTAAGGCCAGCGTAGCTCAGGGGTGGAGCGGCGGTTTCGTAAACCGCAGGTCGACGGTTCGAATCCGTCCGCTGGCTCCATTTTTTCTATCTAAAACCCGACGGTATTTACGTCGTCCTACCCATGGCAAAGGAATTTGACGACAGTTTTGACGACAGTTAACCTCTAATCTAACCCCCACAAACCTTTGGCCATGGCCTGAGCCGCCTCTTTTTGCCACTCCGATGAAACATGTGTGTAACGATCCATCGTAGTGCTAATTTGGGTGTGACCCAAGGTCTCCATCACTAGGATAACTCCGAAACAGATGAGATCGTACGAGACGAACGCCAAGGGGTACAT
>CAZTCW010000055.1:0-32940 GCA_964612825.1 uncultured Dehalococcoidia bacterium
GCAGCCATTTTTATCACATGGTCACGGTAATTGATGCCAGCTGCGTAAAAAGTACGTGGGATCAATGGAACCAATAAATTAATGTCCGCTATCTTTAATCTCCGGTCGGTTATCGAATGTTCGTATAAGGGATCGCCATCAACCTCAATTATTGAATCACCTTCAACAATCCCAAATGAAATGCGCCCTTCTGATTCAAATCGGCACCAACGCATATCTCCTCCTCATGCATCAATCTGCTGAAATCTTGATCAATATTCTATCTCAATTCCCCAACGGAATGTTTAACGGATTTACACACGCTCCTTATTTATGCGCCTTGGTGGGGTTGCAAAACAGACAACAACAATCGCAACCAAACCCATAATCCCGGAAATAAGGAAAGCTAAATCAAATGTACCCAAATAATCAAACATAGCGGCTACAAGTAAAGGGCCAACTAACTGAGAAAACATCAGTAATGGACGAAGGGCTCCTTGGATAGTCCCCAAAAAGGCTCGCCCATAATAGTTCGCGAAAATCAGTGGCTGCATTAGCCCAATCGTACCCCCGATAAACCCCGAAAAAAACACAAATGGGGCCAAACAATACGGATAAGGAATTGTAATTAAGATTAATGGGCCCAACGATCTGCCTAGAAAAACTGCCGCCAATGCTAATCGAACAGGAATTCTTTCAGCAACGAACCCCCAGGGGAGACGAGAAAGGGTCGCCCCCATCAATCTGGCTGTGAGAATGTAACTAGCACCCTTTGTTGATAAGCCAATTTGTTGCGTGAAAAATGGAACCATATGCAAATTCACTGCTCCAGCAGACAGACTCACTAAATTGAGGCCCGCTACTATCAACCATAATGCTTTAGTCCGGAATGCCTCTGAAAGTGTCCATTGAAGTTCCTCTGCATTTCCGTCAGGCAAATTATCAGTAGAATTTAGGGTTGAAGGCGGGTCTCCATCAGGCAAGAGCCCTAAATCCTCTGGTTGGCGTCGGACAAAAATAAGAACAATTGGAAGCATCACAAAAATGACTGAAAGCCCCATGATCCCCCAAGTCGATCTCCATCCAACAGCACCAATAAGTTGCCCTACTACCAGAGCCATTACCGCTCCCCCAAAAACCGTACCCCAAGTCGCTAAAGCGATAGTTCTCCCTCGTTGACGGACAAACCATTTAGCCACTACGACAGGTCCAGTTAACTGCCCCAACTCATGAAGACCAAGCGCTCCAACCACCGCATAGGCCAGCCAAAAGTGCCAAACCTGAGTTACATTCATAAGAAGAACGAGACCTAACCCAGCGCTCAAAGCCCCAAAGGCCATAACTGGACGAGCACCAAACCTGTCCAAAAGTGGACCAACTAGAGGTGAGATAAACATTCCTGCGAGTGATTGGGCGGTAATCGCTCCCGTTAGCTCGGTTAGTGACCAACCCAATTCGTTTGACATTGGTTTAAAAAATAATGGGACAGTAATCTGCCCCATACCGGTTGAAACAAATTCAGCTAAAAAAACAACAGCTACGATGATCCACCCGTAATAAAAGGGGGGAGTCCACCTGCCAAATATTACTCCCCTTGAGGGCAATTCCATTCCACTACTCATTAAGGAAACTCTCTCAAACCGCAGCTGTTCGAAGGATATTCTATTGTAACATCATCCGATTGGGTACGTACCGATGGTTACCCCCTATAAACCACGAGGACGGCCCGAAAACGATGCAAGAAAAGCTTTACCAAAGAAGGGTCGGAATAACCATCAATATTATTTGCATTCCGGGAAAAGCTACCTGGAGTATTTCAATAACCAATAATCTAAACTATCCACCAAAGCCAGCCAGCTTGCTTCAATAATATTTGGGGAAGCCCCAACAGTTTGCCATGAATTCGGTCCATCGGTTGATTCTACCAGAACTCTTACAACGGCTTCAGTCCCAGACCCCTGGTCCACCACCCTAACTTTGTAGTCTACTAAGCGAACAACCCCTAATGAGGGGTAATCGTCAAGTAATGACTTTCGCAAGGCCTGGTCCAACGCGTTCACAGGTCCATTTCCAATAGCAGCAGTGTGTCTGATTTCATCTCCGACCTTAATCTTAACAGTTGCTTGAGTTAGAGGCGTCCCCTCACCAACCAAAGAGTTTGGTTCACCTTTTTCTTGTACAATTACCATATAATCAATCAACTCAAACGGTGGCTTGTAACCATCAAGGGTTCTCCGAACTAAGATTTCAAAGGAAGCGTCAGCACCTTCATATTGATAACCCTCCCCTTCCCTGATTTTAATTTCATTAACCAGGTCCAAAAGTTTTTGATTAGAGATAATTTCTTTTAAACCCATTTGGTCAAGTCTATAAGAGATGTTCCCTCTCCCGGCCATCTCTGAAATCAACATTCTAGTTGAATTTCCGACTAGTGCGGGACGTATGTGTTGGTAGCTGTCTTCAAACTTGGCGACTGCCGAGCCATGAAGTCCCCCCTTATGACCGAAAGCACTAATTCCTACAAAGGGTTGAGCCGGATTGGTCGGAAGGTTCACAATTTCGCTGACAAAATGGTGTACCTCTGTTAATTGGATCAGTTCTTCATCATCCAGGCAAGAAACTCCTAGTTTCAACTTGAGATTGGCGGCCAGTGAGAGAAGATTTGCATTGCCGCATCGTTCTCCATAACCGTTAATCGTTCCTTGGACTTGTACCACACCTGCCGATACCGCAGCTAAAGCGTTTGCAACGGCAAGCTCTCCGTCGTTATGGGTATGTATTCCCAAATCTACAGATGTAGATCGCTTAACCTCAGCAACAAGTTCATACACTTCTTCCGGTAATGTTCCTCCGTTAGTATCACAAAGAACAACCACTTCCGCTCCGCCATCCACCGCAGCATAAACGCATTGAAGTGCATATGCCTTGTTAGCCTTAAAACCGTCTAAGAAATGCTCGGCGTCGAAAAAGACTCGTCTTCCCTGGCCCCGAAGGTAGGCTATTGAATCAGAGATCATTGCCAAATTCTCTTCCAAGGTTGTTTCAAGGATACGGGCAACATGTAGATCCCAAGTCTTGCCAACCAACGTTATTACAGAAGCATTTGAATCAAGCAAGGCTTTCAAATTCTGATCGTTATCAGCTTGTATACCAGGCCTTCTAGTACTTCCAAATGCCGTGACCGTTGCTTTTCTCAAGGAAAGTGATTTTACTTGATTAAAATATTCAACTTCTTTCGGATTAGACCCCGGCCATCCTCCCTCAATGAAGGATACGCCCAGATCATCCAATTTCTGGGTGATTCGAAGCTTATCCCCGACAGATAGAGATATTCCCTCCTGTTGGGCCCCATCACGTAAGGTAGTATCATATAGATAAGGATTGGTCATTATTCACTCCAGATTCTATCAAAGACAAAGGGCAAGCTAGTCTATTATACTCGATTATCATGAATCCTATCGGATTAATGTCTAGCCGGCCCTCTGCCACTAAAAAACCACATCCATTAATGCGCCACATCGTTATGTCAACTCTAATTTGAGCTGATTCCATTGGAAAAATTCTGTCCTAGTCTTCCCTTGACAAATTCTCCATACAACTCTAAATTCGTACCGACGGTCGGCTGGGGAGTCGACTTCCAGTTAGAACCAGATCTAAATCCTACCGCCTATTTTTACGGTGGCATAACCGGAAACCACCAAATTCTCGGTGCTTGAAGCTGGTCTTTTTTTCTATCTGGATTTTAATTATTGTATTTGAAATAACGACATTGTTTATCTTGAGATTTCTTATTCTCACCGAAAAACAAGGTCACGAATTGTTTGGGGGATTTTTATGAAGGTAGGCTCATTAAACCTACACCTAATATCTGACGGAGCCATAAAGGTGGATGGTGGAGCGGTATTCGGTCAAATTCCTAAAACCAAATGGCAAGATCTTATGCGCCCCGACAGGCATAATAGAATTCGGCTAGGACTAAATTGCCTATTGATCCAATCAGACCAAAGCAACATCTTGATTAATACTGGCATCGGGGGGAAGAATGGAGACCATTCCAGAGAAATTTATGGAACAAACACAAGTCGATTAGTAAGAAATTTGCGTGAATTAGGAATAGCCCCCAAGAATATTAGTCACGTGATACTATCAGACCTTCGCCGTAGACATGCAGGAGGAAGCACAAAGTTAAATCGTCGCGGAGAGGCAGTCCCCACGTTCCCTAAAGCTAAATACTTAATTCAACAATCGGCTTGGGATGAAGCTTTGAATCCTGATGAAAGGGACCGTGACTCATTCGAACCCAATGATTTTGTTCCCCTCCTAAAAGAAGGAAAAGTAAACTTTCTTTCTGGCGATCATGAAGTGATACCAGGCGTATGGATTCGCGTATCTGATGGACCCGCAATAGGCCATCAAATCGCATTGGTTACCCATTCAGGAAGGCGAGTAGCTTTCCTTGGAGATGTAATCCCAACGCCTTATCATCTAGCACTTCCTTTCATAAGTGCTATCGACAAATTCCCACATGAGTCACTTAGGTTCAAAAAAGAAATCCTATCGATGCTCGAAAAGGAAAGATGGCTAATCCTTTTTGCCCAAGGGTATGAGAACCGTGCGGGATATCTTAACCGGAGAGGCGGGCATCTCAGCTTAAAGCCGGAAAAGATCTAGCTCCCTCTAAATTCCAACAAAAATTTATTCCGAAATTTACCTTTAGTTTTTCCTTAGCCAATTCCAAAATCCGGAAGTCTGTAAAATTACATAGAAAATACCCTGAAGCCGCTTGGAAGTTCTATTTACTACAACACATTTCTGATATAATTCACATTAGGGTAGAACAGATTAAAGATGGACTCCTATAATGGCTGAATTTCAACTGAAAGAACTAAGCTCTGGCATCAACGGCAAAAAACCTAACCCGAGAAGAATGTTCAGATTACTCATCGCGGGACTCCCTTATTTTAGGATCGGTACACCATAATGCCACCTCTACCAATAACAGAAACTTCTCCCAATCCCCGAAGGGTCGTTATCACCGGAATAGGTATGGTGACTCCGTTAGGATTAAATTCAACGGAAACTTGGAACAATCTAATTTCCGGAAATTCGGGCATCAACCCGATAACTTCCTTCGACGCCGAAAATTATGAAACAAGAATCGCCGCGGAAATACAAAATTTTGACCCCACCGAATTCATGGATCCGAAAGAGGCCCGACGAAACGATAGATTTTCTCAATTTGCAATATCCGCTTCAATACAAGCGATGGACCAAGCTGGATTAGTTATTAAAGAATCGGATGCTGCCAAAGCGGCAGTAATCATTGGTAGTGGGATTGGAGGCATCCTAACTATCTCAGAACAATTTGAAGTCCTTCATCAAAAAGGACCTTCTAGGATCAGTCCGTTCCTTGTTACCAAAATGCTAGTAGACATGGCTAGCGGTCAAGTCTCGATAAAGCTCGGGGCGAAAGGGCCCAATTACAGTACGGTAACAGCGTGCGCAAGTGGATCAGATGCCATCGGCCACGGGTTTGAACTCATAAGACGAAATGGCGCTGATGTGGTCATTGCAGGTGGAACTGAAGCATCAATTTGTCCGATTGCTATCAGTGGTTTTAGTGCGGCCGGAGCCTTATCACGACGGAATGATAACCCCAAAGAATCTAGCCGCCCATTTGACGCGGCGAGGGATGGGTTCGTAATGGGAGAAGGAAGCGCCATTCTGGTGATTGAAAACTTGCAATCCGCTCTGGAACGGGGAGCTAACCCAATTGCCGAGATTATCGGTTATGGATCAACCTCCGATTCTCTACATATTACTCAACCACACCCGGATGGACAGGGTGGGGCCAATGCGATGCGATTGGCTTTGCAACAAGGGAATATCATGCCTAGCGAAATTGATTACATCAACGCCCACGGAACTTCTACCCCCCTCAATGATAGAGCAGAAACTCAAGCGATTAAATCAGTTTTTCAGGAAGACGCCTACAAAATTCCTATAAGTTCCACCAAATCTATGACCGGGCACTTAATGGGAGCAGCCGGGGCGCTAGAAGCCGCTATTTGTGCTCTAAGCATTGAAAACGGGCTTATACATCCAACGATTAATCTGTTTAACCCAGACCCTGATTGTGATTTGAACTACACTTCTTGGACTCCAATTCGCGGCCCTGTAAATACAGCTCTAAGCAATTCACTCGGGTTTGGCGGGCACAACTCTTCCCTGATATTGAGAAAATTCAAGAATTGATAACCGATAAACATTTTGGATGACATTAAAGAATTTTATAGACCATTCTCTAACTAGGAAGAGGCAGATTGGATCGGTCCAGAGCAATTCTTATCGAGGATTTTGAGAACCACCTCTGGCGCCGTCCTTTTTTGGCCCCCTGGTTTTCGCTCCAGTAGCATCTAAATTTGATGATTTCAGTATTGAGCTTTGGATCCGCGCTCTAAAACCCAAAAGAGGGACTACAATTAAGAGGACAAGCAAGGAAATTATCTGGGCCTCATTTAAATCTCCTATCCAATCACGGTCCTCCCGGAAAAAGGACACGAAAAATCTACCGAAAGCATATAGAGCGAGGTACCCAGCGAAAAGCATTCCTTCTGGTTTTAGCCGGTTTCTTAGAACAAACCACACTAATACGAAGGCAAGAAGATTCCAAATCAGTTCGTAAAGAACAGCGGGATGGGTCGGAATAAAGGGGCTGAATCCACTATTCTGGTATAACGCCTGAGTAGATGGATGAGTATAAATGAATCCCCAAGGAAGGGACGTAGGCTCTGAAAAATGCTCGCCATTAATTACATCCCCAATTCTTCCCACCGCTTGAGCGAGCAACATAGCGGGAGCTGTAATGTCAGCTAATCGCCTCCAAGGAATTTTGTTGATCCTACAATATAAATACCCCCCGAGGAATCCTCCCAAAACCCCGCCCCAAATAGCGATTCCGCCGCGCCACACGGCTAATGCAAGCAAAGGGTTATGAATGTAGAATCTCCAATCATCAATTACATGAGCTAATTTGGCGCCTAGAATCCCGCCAATTATCGCCCAAACGGCAGTGGAATAAACAACATCTGAGGGGATACCGTATTCGGGAGCCCAACGGCCCACCAAATACACGGCTAATGCCACTGCAAGTACCGCGAAGATCCCATGCCATCCTAATACTAACGGCCCAAGATTTAATAATACCGGGTTTATCCCAATTTCAAGCATTTTGTATCGCTTCTAAAGACTCAGACACGAATTCCGAGTTTCATTAACACGTCGTATGTCGATATTATATGTTTGCCAAGCCTTAGCCCTATCGAAGGTATCCCTAAAGCCATACCAACTAATTGTGGCAAATGAATTATTGGCATATCGATCTGTCTTTGAACTTGGCTCGCAGCTTTCGGTTGGTAGCCGTCCAAATTAAGGTGACAAAGAGGACAAGGTGTTACCATCGCATCGGCGCCATGGTCTTTCGCATCGAGGGTATGTTTAGCTACCATTGCTACTGAATTCCGTTCGTTAATCGTGAGTATTGGAAAACCACAGCATCGAGATTTACCAGGGAAATCAATCGCCTCTGCCCCCAAGGCTTCTATAATGAGTTCCAAGGACTTTTCCCGCTCAGGATGTTCATCGAAACCTAGAACTCCGGTGGGCCTGATAATGTAGCAGCCATAAAAAGGAGCTACCCTAAAACCCGTTAAGGGTTGTTGAACCATCGAACGTAGCGCATCGATTCCGATATCTTCAACAAGAATCCAGAGTAAATGTTTGACGACAACAGAACCAGTATATTCAAGTCCCTCTTCAGCGAGGACCTCATTAACCTGTGCACGGTACTCAAGATCCTCTAGCTTTTTATGAGCCTGGCTCATAACGCCTTGGCAAGTGCTACAGATAGTCATAATCGGTAAATCCATTTTTTCAGCCATCGCAAACGTACGAGCATTGAGGCAGTCTCCGAGAAAAGGGTTACTTTCCTGAAGAACCCCTGCCCCAGTACATGAGGCTCCTACCATTTCTTCCAACTCGATACCTAGCTTTTCGGCCACTGCTATAGCTGATGGATAGAGTTCCGGACATCCACCACGCGAGACACAACCAGGGAAAAATGCGTATTTCAAAAAAACCTCCTTGAGTTCACATCCAGTCTAATTCAGTCGATTGTTACTTCTCATTTTTCTGCATAGATGTGACCTTGCGATAAATTCTCCTGACGTTTTCCACTCCTGGAATAGAGTGGTGGAAAAGCGGGGGGACTTTCCGTCGATATCCCGCTCGAATTGCTACTGGAAGCATCCCCAGCAATTTAGGTATATTAAAAAACCCAACAGTCATTGGAACTAATCTAAGTTCATCTAACCAGCCACTATGAGCGACCAATTTTTCAAATGCTTTAGTATGACGGGCCCCAATCGTATTTTGGTACCCTACGTCCATCGCACGTTCACGAAGCACCATTATCCGCTCCATAGGAGCGACTCCCTTGGGACAGGCCTGGACACATTCATAACACCTCGTGCAATCCCAAATTCCACCGTATTCATTATATTTCCCCAAACGTTCTTTATCAGTTCCATCCCTGGGATCTCCTACAAAACGATAAGCTTTCGCCAAAGCGGCTGGACCCAGAAAGTTTTTATCGACTTCGAGAACCGTACAGTCGGAGACGCAAGCGCCACACATGATACAACCCATCACTCCAGTCAAATGTTGCATATCTTCATTGGGTACCAGGTATTCAGCAACCGGTTCAGGGCCTGTAGGCTGGAGCCACGGTTCAACCGCTCTTACGCGATCCCAAAAAGGGTTCATATCAACTACCAAGTCTTTTACCACAGGAAGATTTCCCGCTGGTTCTACTTGGACGGAACCGTTCTCATCAACTACACTAGCTAGTTTAGTTTTACACGCCAACGCAGCGTGTCCATTAACCCGCATGGCACAGGAACCACAAATGGCAGCCCTACAGGAGCACCGTAGAGCTAAACTTTCATCCACTTCTTCCCGAACCTTGATTAATCCATCCAACACTGTAAAGTGCTCAGGTACATCAAGGGAATAATTTTGATTATATGAAGAAGATTCAGATTCTTCAGGATTGAACCGTTTAACCTCGATGGTAACGTCCATAAGAATTTCCTTTCTTAAAATATCTACCTTCAGGGGCCGTCATATGATAGAAGCCATAACTGTTCAGGATTCCAATTTTTCACACTTCAATATATTGATAAATTTCTTTCCTCTTTCATATTTAGAGAAAAGTTTCCTCAAATCTCATTTTTTCAAGAAATTAAGTATTACTCTAATATTTCCGTTCTTCTGGCTGCCATTGGGTGATAGTCACAGGTGAGAAGTTCACCTCAGGTCCATTGCTGGAAAGGGAAACCAGAGTATGTTTTAGGAAATTGACATCATCACGCTCAGGCATATCGGTCCGGAAGTGAGCGCCTCTGCTCTCTTTACGGGCTAGGCCACCAATACAAATGGTTTCAACGCAATCAAGCATGAATCCCAATTCCAGAGCGAATATAAGAGCCGTGTTGTATACTTTTCCTTTATCCTGTACACCAACATTCATGTATCTTTGCTTCAATGCTCGGACGGTTTCAAGAGCTGTTTGCATCCCTTGTTCATTCCGAAATACAGCTAAGTGCTCATTCATGGTTTGGCCCATAACTAGACGTAAACCAGCCACAGATTCTTTTCCGGTTTCCCTATCAAGGATTTCACGGATGTTTTCTTTATCCTTCGAAGTAACTGATTCAGGTATGCTCGGCGCGGGACGCCCTCTAACGAACTCTCCTGAAGCCTCTCCCGCCCTTCTGCCGAATATGACGGTATCCAGAAGGGAGTTTGCGCCTAGTCGATTTCCTCCATGCACACTCACACATGCACATTCTCCGGCTGCATAGAGCCCGGGAATATTCGTGGCTCCATGAACGTCAGTCTTAATCCCACCCATCTGATAATGCATGCCCGGACGAATAGGAACTGGCTGTTCAGCTAGATTTACATTAACAAAATCCATTGATACTTCATTGATATAACTAAGTTTAGTTTCAATCAGTTCTCGTCCCAAATGCCGAAGATCTAGAAGCATACATCCATCTATATCCCGACCTTCATTGATTTCTGTTTGCTCAGCCCGTGATACCACATCTCTGGACGCCAGTTCTTTTAAGTTTGGAGCATAGACTTCCATGAACCGATCACCATTTTTGTTAAGCAGGTAAGCACCCTCTCCCCGAGCAGCCTCCGTTAGTAAAACCCCGTTTCCTTTCAAGGTCGTGGGATGGTACTGAACCATTTCCATGTCCATAAGAGGAGCGCCTGCTTTATAGGCCAATGCCTGGCCATCTCCGGTAACAATTAGCCCATTAGTGCTAGGCTCAAAAGCTCGCCCAAGGCCACCAGTAGCGAGAATGACAGCGTTGGCCCTAAGCAAGTGTATCTCGCCTGTAAGCATATCCAAGGCTACCGCTCCTTGGCATCGACCATCCTCGATGACTAACGAGGTTACAAACCATTCCTCATAAACTTGAATCTTTGCTTTCAGTACCTGCTCATGGAGAACATGCAACATCGCTTGTCCCGTGATATCAGCAACGAAAAACGTACGAGCTCTTTCCTGCCCTCCAAACCTGCGGGTACCCAAGTGGCCTTCTTCATCCCTACTGAAGATTACTCCCATATGTTCGAGCTCGATCACGGCGGCCCCGGCTTCTTGAGACATTATTTCGATCGCATCTTGGTCACCAAGGTAATCGCTACCTTTAACTGTCGCGAAAGCGTGGTCTTCCCACGGATCTCCTCGGTCAGTCAGGGCGGCGTTTATACCTCCTTGAGCGGCATTTGAATGGCTTCGGACTGGATGAACTTTGGACAGAACGGCCACCCTTGCACCTGCTGCGTCAGCAGCAATAGCAGCCCGCATTCCAGCGAGTCCGGCCCCAACAACTAATACATCATGGTCATAGACAGACACAATTCATTCCTCTTTATAGTAGGATTTGATGACGACAACTATACCAAAATGGAACTCTTTCAACAACTAGAATAGGGGGCAAATCAAGGCTGATTCGACAACATTAGACAAAAGTTGTCAAAACTTCAAAGCAAACAGTTTTTAAAATCCTTCCCTGACCAATATTTAAATCAATACAAATAAAAGGCGGTCAACAAGGAAACGATGCTTTTCGCATCCTTAATTTCTCCGGATTTTATTAAATCCGGAACTCGGCCCCATGGCATTCTAACCACCTGTATATCCTCATCCTCGTCCCCATCTGAAGGGCAGAGAAAAAGGTCCTGCAATAAAAATCCATACATATATTCGGTACACCAGCCGGGAAGAGCCCAAAATTCTCCCAAGGGAGAAATCTTTCTAGCGCCATAACCGGTCTCTTCTTTTAACTCCCTTATTGCAGCATCCTCAGGTTTTTCTCCTTGTTCTATCCCTCCTGCAGGGACTTCTAGAAGTTCTGCCCCTGCAGCGTAGCGATATTGCTTCACTAATAGAACGTTAGATTTATCATCCACTGCAATCATCACTACCACTGGACAATGCTGAACCACTTCTCGGGTTACTTCGACTTCTTTTCCTGTATTCGATAAGAATTTTACCGAATCCGATCGGAGTGCCAACAATTTCCCTTGGAATTCCAATTTTGAATGGCTAAGATGCTCAACCCCCACAGGAACTCCTTTCTATCCATACGTATTCCTTCAAGCCGCTCAAATTTGTTAGCTGGTCTCGCCTCTTGAAGGCGAGCTTAATCGTTGAGCCAATGCTTCTGGTAATTGGCCGGGATTCCCCATTCTCATAAATTTAGCCACATAGGGGCTTCGTTTAATTTTCACTGTATCACCAGGAGATAGAGGCAAATCAACATATCCATCGACGGTAAGAAGTGCTGGATGCCCCCGCAACAAACGCAAACTGACCTCAGCGTCAGGATAAAGGATAATGGCAGAATCCAAGCTTAACTGAGGAGAAACAGGCTTTAGCAACAAAGAAGGAGACTCGGGGTAAAGAATCGGTCCCCCAGCTGACAAGTTATATCCAGTGCTTCCAGTTGCGGTAGCAACGATGATTGAATCGGCGGCGGAAGAAGCCAATTTTTGTCCGTTCACTCGGATGTCCACATGAATCAGTCGGGCAACTGAAGCTCGACCCAATACAGCTTCATTTAATCCGTGACAAGGAGAATAATCTTCATCATGCCTTGTTTCTTCTGGGAAGACTTGGGCCATCAACATGGTTCGCTCTTCAATCCAACCAGAGCCACGAACATAGTCATTCATCCCGACGATTGCTTCGTCAGGAGACAATTCGGTCATAAATCCTACGCGGCCTAAATTAACCCCCACAATAGGGACGCCATAAACAGCCGCCACTCGCACCGCTCGTAAAATGGTTCCATCACCGCCGATGGTAATTATTAGAGACATTTGTTGAGCAGAACTAGGGTGTAATTCAAAGTCATCCAACGAACATATCCAAGGTTTATATGGTTCCGAAATCTTATCCGCAAGTCTTTCAGCCAAAGGTTTAGCTCCAGAAAGCCAATGACTATATACGATTCCTACACCTTCTGAATTTTTCATCTAACAATCCGATATGGGAGGTTTAAGCTTTATTTCTTGAATCCTATTAAATGAATCAATTGACAAAACTCTAGCATGGTCAACCGTTATGGGACAAAGCCCAATATCGCCTTATCTGCGACTGACATCAATCCCTGAGGCCATATCCCGATTAAAAGGATCCCAACCGCAGTAACCGCAAGAGCTAATCGGGTTGGAAAGGCTGCCGCCAAACTCACTTGGTCGTCAGAACTCGATGAATACATACTTCGGACAATTCGCAGATAATAATAGGCAGATATCACACTATTAATTAGCCCGAGGGCAACCAGCCATATGAGGCCGGCATTAACAGCAGAACTAAATATAAATAACTTGGCCATAAAGCCAACAGTGGGAGGGATCCCGGTTAAAGAGATCAAGCTAACTGCCAATACGAAGGCTTCAAAGGGAGCTCGTCGCCCAATCCCCAAAAATCCTTGGATGCTTTCATCGCCCGTCCGATTGGTTACCGCTATGATAGCTGCAAATGCAGCTAAATTAGTTAGTGCATACCCCCCTAAATAAAAAAGGATCGCGCTAGGGCCGGAGATCATCTCCGCCGCCGAAGTGGAGCTAGCAGCCGTGGCAAGCCCAATCATCATATATCCCGCATGAGCGATAGTACTGTAGGCCAACATTCGTTTGATGTTAACTTGAGAAATCGCTACTAAGTTGCCAATGGTCATTGAAATAGCACTTAAAATTCCAAATAAAACCGCCCAATCTAGAGCGAGGGAAGGGAGTCCTCCATAAAACACTCTTATTATCACAGCAAATCCCGCAGCTTTACTTGCTACGGAAAGAAAAGCCGTAATTGGAGTGGGAGAGCCCTCATAAACGTCTGGCACCCACATTTGAAAAGGAACTGTTGCGATTTTAAACCCAAACCCAGCAATTAAGAGGGTTACCCCAAGGAGGAAAATGGGCGATCCCTCCCCTCCAGATCCCTGGACAATTTGTGAGGAAATTAATTCCAAATGAGTAGTTCCTGTAACGCCAAAGATAAGGACTAAACCATAGAGCAATACTGCTGAACTCAGAGCAGCGAGCAACAAAAATTTGAGCCCAGCCTCCGAAGATTTTGAATCACCTAGGAACGCGCTGAGGGCCACTAAAGGCAAAGCCGAAAGTTCTAAAGCAATATATAGGGTAATTAATTCTACCGAACTAACCAAAACCATCATTCCAATAGTTGACAGGAGAATCAAAGAAAAATATTCGCCCACATAATTTCGGAATTTCCCGATGTACTCGTGCGAGGCTAAAATTACCAATCCAACGCTTGCCAAGATAAGGAATTTGAAAAATAAAGAGAATCGATCCACGATTATCGATTGATTCATTCCAGGCATAGATTCTCCTGCAATCTCACCCGAGACCGGGCTGAGCAAATTCCACCAGGATTCAAGTTCACCCCAGAGGAGTATGCAGGCGAAGAGGGGAGCAAGAAGTCCAAGAAACGTCAACGAGTGCACCAGAGACTTCCTATCGGTCATCAGATCAAGGACGATGACCAAGGAGGCCAAAATAACTAAAGAAATTTCAGGAGAAATAAGATATAAATCAGTTATTGTCATCATTCATCAAAAAGAGCCCATCAAGATTTGTTCAACCCCACTACTAAAGACGTCTGCAATTATCGAAGGATAAATGCCGACCATCAAAATGAAAATGATTAAGAGGCAGGGGGCAATTTTTTCAACCAAGCTCGCATCCTCTAACTCATTCCACCTAACAATTTCAGGTCCGAAGAGAGACCTTTGTAATGCCCACAAAATATAGCCAGCGGTTATTAAAATACCTACTACTCCAATTATAGTGAGTCCCTTATATGCTTGAAAGGCTCCCAAAAAGATCATCGCCTCCGAAACAAATCCGCTCGTCCCTGGCAATCCAAGAGATGCCAAACCAGCAAATACGAAGGACACTCCGACAAATGGCATTTTGGAAGCCATCCCCCCTAGGTCGGGAATGTGCCTCGTGTGAGTCCGGTCATAAACCAAACCAACCATGACGAAAAGTAGTCCTGTAATCGTTCCATGAGTAAACATCTGCATCGCTGCTCCAGTAAGCCCAACTGATGAAGCACTAATCGAGCCTCCAAGTGCCGAAAACCCCAAAAGAACGTAACCCATGTGGCTAATACTACTAAATGCAATCAACCTTTTTAGGTCTGTTTGCCTGAAAGTTACCATTGCCCCATAGATTATGTTAATTATGGCTAAGACACCAATTAGCAGAGAAAGACTTTGGGCAACTTCCGGGAACATGGAAACGTTGATCCGCATTAAACCGTATCCACCCATTTTCAACAGGACTCCTGCCAACATCACACTGACGGCTGTTGGAGCGTCCGTATGGGCATCCGGAAGCCAAGTGTGTAGGGGCCATACTGGCAATTTGACGGCAAATCCAATAAAAAATAGAAGAAACAACAATTGCGAAGGTAAAAGGTAGTCAACTGTATCCATTGAGGCAATTGAAGCCATATCAAATGTTCCAATTCCTTCAGAGAAGAAAAGCGCCAAAATCCCTACAAGCATGAATGCACTGCCAATGAAGGTAAACAGAACAAATTTCATGGCGGAGTACTCTTTCCTTCCGCCACCCCAGATTGAAATCAAGAAATACATTGGGATCAATTCCAATTCCCAAAATATAAAAAATAGTATGAAGTCTTGGGAAAGGAATACTCCCATAACGGCAGTTTGCAGAAGGAGTAACCAAGCAAAATATTCTTTTTGTCTTTCCTTTACACTCCAAGAACTAAAAACTGCGGCCACTCCCAGGATTCCAGTCAGCAGAACCAGGGGTGCACTCAGACCATCAACAGCTAAAAAGTATTCAATCTTCAGATTAGGAATCCAATCAGTATATCGCTCAACCATTTGGAGGCCGCTTTGATGTTTGTCAAATTGCATGAATACTAAAACTGAAAGCAGAAAATCCCCTGCCACTACTACAGCGGCTACGAGGCGCGCGGTAGAACCCCGCAAAAACAATGCGACAATAAGCGCTCCGACCATCGGCAAAAATAGTGTAGCTGATAACAAATTAACCTACCCCCGCAAATAGATCGAAAGAAAAACAATCAACACACCAATGGTGATACCAGTGGCGTAAGATTGGATCTGGCCAGTTTGGATTAAGCTGATCGCCCTTCCGGTGTTTTTCCCAATCCACCCAATTTTCTCCACTATTTCATCAACAATAGCCCTGTCAAACCAATTTAGAACTCTACAACCAATTTGGTAAAACAGTCTGTTTCCGAAAAATCCCTCATACAGGTGGTCCATGTAATATTTATTTTGAAGAAGAGTAGTAACCCGCTTAAAAATATTTGATTGCGGCGCGGGAATCACCCCTCGGTAACATAACCAAGATAACCCTATCCCCGACAATGCAACGATGGTGGAAAGGGATATCAGGCCCAAATTTACCGTTGGACTTTCGAAATGCCCCCCTGGGGGGGTTAGGTAATGAGTGATCCAATGAGCTGGAATACCTAAGAATTCAACTGGAGGGTTAGCCAAAATCCCCGCAATTGCTGCCAGGATTCCTAAAATCAACATAGGGATTACCATGACGGAAGGAGATTCCGCAAGATGCACCCCTCCGTGGACAATCTCCTTGGGATTGGAAGCATCTTCCTCGCCAGGATTGGCCGGAGAAATTTCTACACTTTTGTTTTCAGCTTCAATACCTCCGCGGAATTCGCCATGAAAGGTGAGGAAAATGACCCGAAAAATATAAAAGCTCGTCATAAACACGGTAATTAGAGCCAAGCCGAATACTAAAAGACTTACCCCGTCCCCTTTTGAAAAAGCCTCAGCAAGAATCTCATCTTTACTCCAGAACCCAGCCAGTGGGAAAATCCCTGCTAAACTCAGTGCTGCCACCAAAAACGTTCGGTAGGTCCAAGGTTGATACTTCCGTAAACCACCCATAAATTGCATATTAAAAGTGCCGGAAGCATGTTGAACACTACCAGAACCAAGGAATAATAAGGCCTTAAAGAAGGCATGGGTAAACAAATGAAAAATGGCAACTGGATAGGCCCCAATTCCTAGTGCCAACATCATATATCCAAGTTGGCTAATAGTGGAATATGCGACCACCCGCTTGATATCGTTTAATACCAAACCAATAGAAGCCGCGAATATCGCTGTAAATGCTCCAACGATGGCAACGATATCCATTAGAACCGGAGATGCTTCAAATATAGGGAAAAATCGCGCAACAAGGAAAACTCCGGCCGCCACCATCGTTGCGGCATGAATCAGGGCGCTTACAGGAGTCGGACCTTCCATGGCATCTGGCAACCAAATATGAAGTGGAAATTGAGCCGATTTACCTGCCGCCCCTGCAAAAATCCCTAAGCCAATCCATGTAAGAATTGATCCCCCAAGTAATCCAGACAAAGCGACAGTATGAATATCCGTTATCTCTAACGGGTTGAGTCCATGCGATGCAAATACCCCTTCATGGAGGAAAAGCAGTAGAATGGCCACCATGAAACCCAAGTCCCCGAGGCGGGTAACAAGAAATGCTTTGACCGCTGCCCTAGCGGCGGAGGGCCGGTGGTACCAGAACCCAATGAGTAGGTAAGAAGATGCACCAACTAATTCCCAGAAAACAAATACTTGCAAAATACTACTGGCCATTACTAAGCCAATCATCGAAGCAGTAAACAGCGACATAATTGCGTAATAGCGTGAATATCCGGGATCCCCTTCCATATAACCCTGAGAATAAATCTGAACCATCAAACTTACCAAACAAACGACGATCAACATAATTGCAGTCAAAGAATCCATCAGGATCCCGATTCGAATTTCCAAATTACCGACAGTCAGCCAAGGGTGAGATTCCCATGAGACATGTGCATCGTGAGCAGTGGTTGCGAAAAGCGCCCAAATTGAGAGGATCAAAGAGGCTGAAACTGCAAAAATCGTCAGATATCCAGAAATCTTTCTGTGCTGATCAAAAAATGGTCTTAGCACCAAACCTATTCCAAGAAATGAGGCAACAGGGAAGAAGAAAATAGCCCAAGCAAGACTTTCTGACATATTACAATTTCCTCAGAATTTCTTGAGCTACATGTTCGCGCCCTTTAGGGACGTACAGAACAAAAGAGGAGGATTCTTGCCAATCTAAAATATCTCCCACAGGGAGCATTCTACAAGGCAAACCTTCTGATTCCAAGGTATCCTTCCACATCTCTGCGACCATTTGCGTAGGAACAGTTCGAAATTCTACCCACATAGGTTGCTATCGCCTCAACAAATTAATTTTACCAACATCAACGGTTTGTCTATTCCGATAAATTGCAATCACAATCGCCAACCCCAATGCAACTTCCGCCGCAGCTACTGCCACTACAAATACTGCAAAAGCCTGTCCAGTCATCAGCAACTCGAATCCCTGTTGGGTCAAGAGTAATGGGATTGTGTGTCGTGCCAGAGCCACGGCGGTAAGGTTAACTGAATTAAACAAAATTTCAATTGACATTAAAATGGCAATAGCATTTTTTTTAGTCAGCGCCCCATATAAGCCGATAGAGAACAGGACGGCGGCCAATATAAGATAATGGTCTAATCCAATCACATTATCTCTCCCTAACCAGCGCTATCGCACCAATAATTGAAGCCAATAGTAATAAAGCAGCTACTTCAACCGCTAACACATATTTACTTAACAATAATTTTCCGATCATCGGGGTACTGTTGGAGTATATTTCCTGAATCTGTGAAGAAGAAATCGTATCAGATAAATTAGCCAAATGAATCAAATTCCACTGAGTATTCACTACCACAAAAATCACAATAACCAATAATAATGAAGCCAACACCAAGGCCGGAAAACGTAATCGATTCGAAGGATTACCCCTCTGTACATCCTGCATAACCAAAATAGCGAAGATGATCAAGATTGGAATTGCTCCAGCATAAATCAATAGCTGGACTACTGCTAAAAACTCGGCTCCCAGCATGACAAATAGCGCCGCGATTCCCATAAAGGAAAGAACCAGCGACAATGCTGCCTTCAGCAAATCCGGTAGCAAAACGACCATCAACGCGCCCAGAACAACGACACACGCCATCACCCACCACGCTACCGTAAACGCCGTAGACTGTTCTATTCCGGTAGGAATCATCTTTTCTCCACCCATCTCTCTTTCATTTCGTTCAGAGAAGGGGACACATCAATTTCCCGACCAACATCTTTCCAAGATAGTGGGGGATCGTTGAATGGGTTATGTCCCTTTTTCTCCAGTTGGGGCCTCATCCATGTACTCGGTCGTTTCGGAGCAGATTTCAACTGATGCATGGGGATCACTAAATCGGAAAGCCGATATCTACCTTGTTCGAAACCACTCCCCATATGGAGGGCGTCGTAAGGGCATGCTTCGACACAGAGCCCACAAAACATACAACGTGCTAGTTCGATGTCGAAAGTTTCCAATTGATACTTTTCCCCCTCTGAAGCCTGATCTCCACTTGGAGAAGTTACGATTTTAATGATGCCCAACGGACAGTATTTAGCACAACTGGCGCATCCTGTACATCGTTCCTCATACCAGGCAAATTCTTCCCCGCGAAACCTAGGATGTTGGGGCAAACGAGCCTCAGGGTATTGAATAGTTGTTTTCTTTCGGAATAAATTTCGGAATGTAATCATCATTCCCTTTGCAATTCCCAAACCTGCTGGCATCTTAACTGCCCTCCTCTGTAACCCGAACCAGCCTGACAGAGTTGGTTGGAGTTGTTCGATTCTTCTCTAATAACCGACTAAGGGTCATTACTGCACCTATTGCGACCGCCCAATTAATTCCAGACATTGTCCATAGTTGCCCGGTGGTCGGCTCAGGCCACAACATCACCATCGGGGCCGTCACAACAATATTAATAACCGCTAATGGAAATAGCACCTTCCAAGCAAAAGCCATAACCTGGTCAATCCGAAAGCGGGGAATTGTAGCTCTTACCCACATCAAGATGAAAACGACAAAGAACAGCTTCAACAAAAACCAGATTTGAGATGGGAGGACCTGGATAGCATCTGCCGGCAAAAAGGGATTCAACCAACCCTTAAGAAATATTGTTGCGATTATCCCTGAAAAAACCACCGCTGATGCCATTTCGGCTAATTGAAGCAATCCAAACTTCATTCCACTAAATTCAGTATGAAATCCGGCTGTCAATTCAGACTCGGCTTCAAGTAAGTCAAAAGGACTCCAATTCATCTCTGCTGAAGCAGCCATCAAAAATACAAAAAACCCTAATGGCTGGACGACCACGAAGGGAATTCTTTGACCTTCCACTATCCCGACAAGCGACATACTGCCTGCAAGTAAAATAACTCCAACCAAAGAGAGAACCATTGGGACTTCATAAGAAACCAACTGAGCCACTGCCCGGACCGCCCCTATCAAGGCGTACCTGTTCCCCGAGCCCCAACCAGCCAAAAACACCGCAAGAGTCGAAACGGTGGTAACTGCGATAATAAAAAGGATCCCAACATTTAAATTCGTCAGAAATGTTTTGTTTCCAAACGGTACCACTGAGAGCAAGATAAACACCGGTGCCACCATCATTACTGGGGCAATATTAAAGGTAAATTTATCTGCTTCCCGGGGACGAATATCCTCTTTCAAAATAAGTTTGATGATGTCGGCGAAAGGTTGGAGAAGGCCGAATGGACCAACTCTGTTTGGCCCTAATCGTGCCTGGAAAAGACCGATTAACCTCCTGAGCATATAAACAAATGCTGAGGCAAGCAATAATAAAGCGTTAGCCAGCATAAATACGATAGCAAACCCTGTTAGAAAATAAGCGACCCAATCCAAAGATTCAGGCAGTAATTTATCAAGATTACCGTAAAGAAATTTGTATAGAGAATTCTCTGAGAGAATCGGACCCATTTAAGCTCCTATAAGTCTGACCAGCTATCTATCACACTCGCCCATATTCACGTCAATGCTACCAAAGATTACGATTAAATCAGCCACTTTCCATCCGATTAACATGTCCCTTAAAGCCGTTATATTTATAAAGGAAGGAGCGCGAACCTTGCATCGATAAGGAGAAATCCCTCCATCGCTCACCAAATAAAATCCTAGTTCCCCTTTGGGTGCTTCAACATGAGCGTACGCATCACCCACAGGAGGTCTGATAAAGTAAGGCAATTCTGTCCTTACAGGCCCTTTAGGAATTTCTCTTAACGCCTGTCGAACTATCTTTAGGCTTTCTCGAATTTCCATAATCCTAACCATAAATCTGTCATAGGTATCGCAGTTCGTACCGACGGGGATTTGGAAATCCATTCGATCGTAGATTTCATAGGGATCCACTTTCCGCAAATCCCAAGGGACTCCACTTGCTCGAAGGACTGGACCGCTAACAGAGCAATCGATCGCCTTCTCCCGAGATAAAATACCAACGCCCTTAGTTCGGACTAATAAAATTTCATTTTCAGTAAGTAATTTTTCCAATTCGTCGATGTAATGAGGAGTTTCTTCTAGAAAATGGGTTAATGCTGGCCAGAAATCCTGAGGAGCGTCTTGGAAGACTCCTCCTGGGCGCATGTAGCTTACCGTAATACGTGCCCCACAAAGCATTTCAAAAAGCTCTAAGATCTTTTCTCGTTCTCTGAAACAATACATTAACGGTGTTGCCATAGCACCCAAATCCTGCAATAAGAAACCGGTGGCAACGAGATGGCTAGCAATTCGTTGTAATTCGGCAGCAATTACCCGTAAGTACATGCCCCTTTCAGCGGGCTGGACACCTGCAAGTTTTTCGACAGCGAGAACATAGGCTTGATTATTGGTCATCGATGCTACGTAATCCATCCTGTCCGTGAGAGTGACCACTTGAGTGTAGGTACGCTCTTCAGCAAGCTTCTCGGTACCTCTGTGTAAATATCCGAAAACCGGTTCCAAATCTTGGATAACCTCACCGTCAAACGTAACTCTTAACCGAAAGACCCCATGAGTACTTGGATGTTGAGGTCCAATATTAATCGTTACTGGCTCTGTATGTAATGTCACTTTATCCTCTCATTCACAGCGCGCTTGACACAAACATTCACCCACCAAGATGCGTTTTTTGTAACGGATGTCCTGGGAAGCCTTCCCAAGTAAGGATACGTCGCATATTTGGATGACCTGAAAAAGAGATGCCCATCAAATCCCATACTTCCCGTTCTTGAAGATCTGCCCCTTGCCAAACCCCATAGACGGAGGCAAGGGAAGGAGCCGTTCTATCATAAAGACGTGTTTTCACGACCAGACTCCGATTCCGAGAAATAGAATTCAGGTGGTAAACAACTTCAAAATATTCAATTAGATCCACTCCGGTAACCGCTACCAGAAAATCCAAAGACCACTCCGTTTTTAACACGCCACACACTTGAGCGATATTTTCCGATTTAACCCATAAACACACGTCATCTGTACCGGTCACCGAGTCCGGGAATTTGTTCAAAAGTTGAGATGCGATTTCTTGAGGCTTAAATGGAATCGTCATTAACTTCCTGCTGATTTATGAGCTAGACTGTACCGACGAATTTTTTCATGTAATTGCATTATCCCGTAGAGCAATGCATCTGGACGCGGTGGACAACCGGGGACATAAACATCTACCGGAACGATACGGTTAACACCCGGAACAACGCTATAAGTATCGTAGTATGGACCCCCGCAAGTCGCACACGCTCCCATCGAGATTACCCATTTGGGTTCAGCCATTTGGTCATAGATACGTTGGATCGCAGGAGCCATTTTCCAAGTGACCGTCCCGGCTACGATCATTAAGTCAGCTTGTCTTGGGGTTGCGCGAAAGGCTTCCATTCCAAATCTCGATATGTCGAAGCGAGACATAGCGCTCGCCATCATTTCAAAGGCACAGCAGGCGAGCCCAAAAGCAACTGGCCACACAGCAGATTTCCGGCCCCAATTTATTAGGGCATCCACAGCTGTAACCATCACATTGCGTTCAAATTCATCAGGAACCACTAGAACTGGATCTGGGTACTGTTTGGTGTGGGTCAGCTTCAAATGGTTTACGTAACTACCTTCTTTAGCGTCCAAACCCCATGTGTTTTGGTGAAGCAGTTTGGGTTGACTCCCCAATTCTTCAGCACTTATGTCCATTCCAGCGCTCCCTTTCTCCAGGCATACACCCAGCCCAAGCTAAGAATCAGGATAAAAATCATCATGGCACCCAAAGCAAACCACCCCAAACTTGTCATGTCCACCGCCCATGGGTAAATAAATACCGCGGTTATGTCAAACACGAGGAAAAGTAAGGCATAGAGATAATAGCGAAAGTTAAATTGCACCCAACGACCACCAATTGTTTCCATCCCGCATTCATAGATGTCGGTTTTGGTTAACGTTGGTTTACTTGGCCGAACCCCCAAAAGCTGAGCCAGCCAAGATAGTAGGAGCATGCTGGATGGAATGACCAAAGCCACTACACCCAAGATTAGGATTAAACCGTACTGGCGAAAATAGTCCTCCAGCATACTTTCAGGCCTCCGAATAGGTACGGCGACTTTATCATATACACAGGCAAATTTCAAGTGAAATATTGCACAAAGCACTACTCATCAGATCTGTAGTAAAATCATTCTACCTACCTTAGGAGGAAATAATGTCCCTACCAAGAATTCTAAAAATTAACGAAATCACTCCCGTAGAACGCGGAAATAATATTAAGACTTACCCTTTGGCAGGGGAAATGATTGGATCAACCGTCTTATCTAATGGCATCACCTGTTTTCCTAAGGGGGGGAGCATTCCTCTCCATACACACAATGTAGAGGAAACTGTCACAATTCTGGAAGGAGAGGGGGTATGTGAATTGCCTGATGGGGTCCACCCAGTTAAACCCTTTGATACAAGCTTTGTCCCTGCAGGGGTCGTCCACTGTTTCCGGAATGCCGGGAATACGGAAATGAAGATCCTATGGGTTTACGGAGGAACGTCAGTTACGAGAACTTATACGGAAACCGGGGAAACAGTGAATCAACTTAGTCCAAGTGATAGAGTGGATGGAAAGGCCGCTGATTAGGTAGGATTACAACCCATGATTAATCCTCTCAAGTTGAAACCTGAAAAACCCTGCACGGGTAGGCATCCCAAACTACTATAATCCCTTATCCCGAAGAACTGGAAATCGCCAGCGAAGTAGAATTACGGTAATTACGCCTACACTTGCCAGCAGAGCCAAGGCAAGCTGTACTCCAAGCTTCTCGGCCAGAAATCCTACAACTAAAATCCCTACGGGACTTGCACCGATACCCATGGCAACAGTCCCCATAGCCCTGCCGCGCGTCTCAACTGGAGCGGATCTAAGAACCATAGCTGTTTGCATAGTAGCAAACCCAGCCATACCTACTCCCGCAATAAAAACGAATAGAACGGATACAGAATAAATAGGAGATAAAGCGAAGAAAAATATACAAATCAGCATTAATCCTCCCCCAAGAGAGAATACACTTCCTTCTCTTTTCACTCCCCGATTAGCAATTACAAGAGCCCCGCAAAGAGAACCTAATCCCTGAGCGGCCCCAAGGATTCCATAGCGCACAGGACCGACGTTCAGGACTTCCTTAGCAACTACTGGAACCATTTGCATGTAGGGAAATCCGAAAAAATTAAAAGCGACCGTGAATATCACCACGGTCCAAACAATACGATTTTGTTTAGCAATCCTCACCCCCTCCACGATCTCGCTAACTAACTTCATCCCAGAATTACTCGTTTTTGATGGGATGGTGTTTTCCACCCCAAACAAGAGCAAACCAGAAAATAAAAAGAAGGACCCCATAATTAAATACGTCCAAGTAAATCCGAACCATGCAACGAAGAATCCACCTAGGAAAGGTCCTAGCATTGCACTAGCCATAAAGGAGGCTGCATCTAGGGCAACCGCGTTGGGGACGTCCTCTGTGGGCAGGACTTCAGAAAAATAGGATCTTCGGGTAGAGAAATCAACTGCCCATCCCGTACCAATAACAAATGTGGAAATATAAACATGCCATAGCTGTATCGAATCCATCGCAAGAATTCCAACCATAGGCAAAACCGCAAAAAGGTTAATGAATTGGAGGGAAATCATCATCCTTTTTTTGGGAATCTTATCCGCTAATACGCCTCCGAATGGACCTAGGATTAACATTGGGACCATCCTAATGGACCCTGCGATAGCCACTTGAGATGGAGAGTTAGACAGATCCAAAACTAACCAGGACATAACAAGCATTTCCATCATCCGACAAAGAAACCAAAACCAACCGGCTATCCAAAGTACCTTAAAAGAAGGAGTGGCCAATGAAGCAAAGGTTCTCCCTGGAGCCAAAGATTGGAAAATTTTCATACATCCCTTCTAATTATCGTACTGAGCATTTGATTAACACTAACTTTTCGAACTGTATACAATTACATTCAATTTCCCTAAACAAAATCCCCCAAGGAAATATCTTGGGGGATTTGAAACCTAATAATCTAAACGCCTATTTTAGATTTTTTATCCTTCGGACAACATTCGCCTCAAAACAGTGTGAAGCACCCCTCCTTGCTGGTAATAATCCACCTCTACGTTGGTATCAATTCTAAGGGTTACACTGAAAGAAACAGTTGCGCCCTTCGCATCAGTCGCAGTAATTTCAACATCCTGAAGAGGTTTTAGATCATCAGCGATCCCGGAAACATTGAAGGTTTCATTCCCTGACAATCCAAATGTTCCCAGACTCTCTCCGGCCTTAAATTGGAGAGGGAGTACCCCCATACCTATCAGATTACTCCGGTGGATTCGTTCGTAGCTTTCAGCAATCGCGGCCTTTACGCCCAAAAGGTTAGGCCCTTTAGCTGCCCAATCTCTCGAACTTCCTGAACCATACTCCTTTCCAGCGAAGACAACCAACGGGATACCTTCAGCCTGATAGCGCATGGCTGCATCATAAATCCGCATCTCCTCGCCAGTTGGCAAATGTATGGTCCAATCTCCTTCTTTTTCCGGGGTAAGGGCATTCCTTAATCTTGCATTCCCAAAGGTTCCACGCACCATCACTTCATGACTCCCTCGGCGTGCACCAAATTGATTAAAGTCACGTGGTTCAACCCCTTGGCTAATTAGATATTGGCCGGCCGGACTTTGGGGTGAAATACTTCCTGCAGGTGATATATGATCGGTCGTCACAGAGTCACCCAACACCGCTAGCGCCCTCGCCCCCAATATATTTTCGGTTGGTTCTGGTTCAGTCGGAAGATCCATAAAAAATGGAACTTCCCTAACATATGTAGAAGTCTCGCTCCAGGTGTATTGATCTCCCTTAGGCACGGGAAGATTCCCCCACTCTTCATCTCCGGAGAATACATTCCCGTAGCGACTCGCAAATTTTTCAGGATCGAGTGAACTACTCACGGCATTGGAAATTTCTTGCTGCGAAGGCCAAATATCATGAAGATACACATCATCTCCATTTTGATCCTTTGTAAGCGGCTCGGAAGTTAAATCGATATCCATTCTCCCTGCTAAAGCGTAGGCTACCACTAACATTGGAGACGCCAAATAGTTTGCTTTCACCTGGGGATGAACCCGGGCTTCAAAATTTCGATTCCCGCTAAGGACAGCCGCAACAACCAAGTCGTTTTCGGTAACCGCTTCCGCGACTGCCTCAGGCAAAGGCCCACTGTTCCCAATACAAGTAGTACAACCGTAACCAACGATATGAAATCCCAGTTGGTCAAGATAGGAAGTCAACCCAGCCGTATCCAGATAATCAGCAACGACTTGGGATCCGGGAGCCATACTAGTTTTCACCCAAGGTTTGCTGGACATTCCTCGTTCAACCGCTCTTTTTGCCATTAAACCTGCCCCAATCATCACCGATGGATTAGAGGTATTAGTGCAACTAGTGATTGCGGCGATTGCAACCGTACCATGTCCTAAATTTTCCTGCTGGCCCTGAAGAGAGACGGACACTGAGGCCTGAGCATCCTTTTTGAACAAATCTCCCAGCGCCACTTGAAATGATTCCTTAACCTGACCCAAAGGAATCCTATCTTGGGGTCGTCTTGGCCCGGCCAAGCTTGGTACCACTTCGTCCATGTCAATCTCGACGATTTCGCTGAATTCAGGGTCAGGAGTCTCAACACTCCTAAACAATCCTTGGGCTTTGGCATACGATTCAACAAGTTGATGATCCCTACCCGTATTCCGGAGAAAAGAAATGGTATCGTCATCGATCGGGAAAAATCCAACCGTTGCTCCATATTCTGGGCACATATTTGCAATCGTTGCTTTATCAGGAAGGGCAAGATTGGCCAATCCTGGCCCAAAATATTCTACGAATTTCTCAACAACACCTTTCGCACGAAGCCGTTCAGTCACCGTTAGCACTAAGTCAGTCGCTGTAGTCCCTTCCCGAAGCGATCCAGAAAGCCTGACTCCTACAACTTCAGGAAGCTGCATATAGTACGGCTGACCCAGCATTACGGCTTCAGCTTCGATTCCTCCAACACCCCAACCTAATACACTCAAACCATTAACCATCGTAGTATGAGAATCCGCGCCGACGAGTGTGTCCGGGAATAATACCCCTGATCGGTTCGCTACAACACTAGATAGATATTCCAAATTTACCTGATGTACGATCCCAGTCCCTGGCGGAACTACGCGAACATTCTGAAATGCCTGTTGCGCCCATTGGAGTAGTTCATACCTCTCCTTATTCCGCTCATATTCCCGTGTTTTATTCATCTGAAATGCTTGGGATGATCCAAAGAAATCGATTTGAACTGAGTGATCTATCACTAAGTCCACAGGAACCAAGGGGTTCACCTTCTTTGGATCCCCTCCCATTCTCGCCATCGCTGATCGCATGGCTACCAAGTCTACAATAGCCGGAATCCCCGTAAAATCCTGGAGGACAACCCTTTCAGGCATAAATGGAAACTCTTTCCCCGGCTTAGAGGATGGAGACCAGGTCAAAACGGTTTCTAGATCCTCTTCGGTAACCAATGTTCCGTCGGCGTGACGAAGAACATTTTCCAGAATAACCCTGATAGAAAAAGGCAAAGAATCAAGCTTTACAGCCCCAATCTGATTTAAATATGGAAGACTATAATAGGTCATAGGCCCCGAGTTGGTTTGTAGAGTTGATTTTGCTCCGTTATGCTTTTCATTTGCAGACATACTGCCTCCTATGTATCAAAAAAGTTGTGGTAACAAACCTTGGGCAGTGGCTATATTACATTATTAAGACGCATTTGTTGAGTGGTTCTATGAATGTTGTTAAAGTAAACGAAAAAACTGAACAATTTTTTTTCAGATAGAATACTACTTTACTCAACGTTTGGAGGAGAAATGTTAGCAGAACATATCAAGACCTTTTCCGCAGACAACCATCATGGAGTACTTACCACCTTTCGAAAATCAAAAGCCGCGCAAATGAGCATAGTCACCTGCGGCCCAGTTACAACGGGAATAGGATTTTCTTCTACGTTAGACAAAGCTAAAATAGCAAATTTGTTACGGGATAACAGTTGTACACTTTTAATATCGAGCCCAGATTGGAGAAACTACATTGTCCTCGAAGGACATGCGAAAATATTCAGCCCAGGGATGAGCGACCCCGAAGAATTACGCCTTTCCTTGAGGGAAATTTACAAATCGGCTTCCGGGAAGGAGCACCCTAACTGGGAAGAATTCGACCGGGTTATGGTCTCCGACAAAAGAGTGGCTATAATTGTAGAACCGAAGCATCATTATGGAACCATTTAATCCCCCTGCTTGGACTCTTACCACGGATCCCCTGATTTCGGAGTTGACGCCAAATATATGGGGTTGGTACACTCCACGAATCTAGTGGGTCCCTTCGAAATTCCTTTGGTCCTTGTCAACGGAGAAGGAAACTTTCTAAAAATCAAACTAATTCAGGAAACCATCTAGTAGAGATAGAGATTAATCCCAAATAAGGAGGCCTGTTGATGCCTCGGTACGACATGTCATGTAAATCCTGTTCACATAACTTCGAAATCCGTAAATCCTTTAGTGACGATTCCGAAGTGCTATGCCCTCTTTGCAACGGAGAAACTAGACAAATTTATTCGCCCCCGTACACCTTTATGAGAGACAATTCAGTGCCCGAGTCACTCCGAGAAGCTGGCTCGCATTTGAAACCCCAAGAAAAAGCACATTTGGATGGGATAATCCAACGTGCAGCTGACAATGCTACCAAATAAATCTCAGGAGAACGTCCATGGCAGAAAAAAAGATCTTAGACGGAGTAAAGGTTCTTTCTCTGGAACAGGTTCATGTCTTACCTTGGGGTACAGCCTTTCTTGCCGATTTCGGAGCCGAAGTCATTCGTGTAGAAAGTGTTGATCATTTTCAAGACCGGAAAAACGGGCCCTTCCCAGACGACAAAGTAGGGGAAGAATGGTGGAATGAAGGTGGCACATTCACATACTGGAATCGAAATAAAGAGAGTTTATGTCTAGAGGTCGCCCACCCAAAAGGAAAGGAGACCTTTTACCGGTTAGTAGAGAAGTGTGACATCGTCACCGACAACTTCCGGCCTGGAACAATGAAAAGACTTGGATTCGACCACGAAACATTGGTTCAAGTCAATCCAAAGATCATTAGCCTAAGTTGTACCGCATACGGGCATACTGGCGCATGGAAGTCCGCAGGATCTCGAGCACGAACTGTTGATGCCTCTTCAGGCCTTTCTTTTCTTACTGGCTACGAAGGAGGTCCTTCAATTAGAGCGAGCAGTAATTACATGGACCATACTGGTGGAAATAATGTTGCATACGCTTTAATGCTCGCCCTTTACCATCGAAAAAAGACCGGCCAGGGAATGCGGGTTGACCTGAGCATGCAAGAGGCAGGCGTCCAATCTATCGGCCCTGCCCTGTTGGAAGAACAAGTCGGGCTTTCCAGACCCCGCCTCGGCTGTAGTCATCTTTGGAAAGCCCCACATAATGTGTACCCGTGTAAGGGAGAAGATCGATGGATCACCCTGACCGTATCAGATGATACAGAATGGGATAATCTAAAACGAGCCATCGGGAACGACGATTGGGTACATAATCCCAAATTTAATTCGGCCACAACAAGATATGAGAACCGTCACGAACTCGATATGCTTATCAGTGATTGGTCCGTACAATGGGATAATTATGACCTGATGCACCATCTCCAGTCACACCACGTTACGTCAGGCGCTGTTTTAGCTGCTCCAGATTTAGTTTCAGATCCGCACCTTGAAGAACGAGGTTATTTCCAAATTTTTGATAACCCGCTACAACCTCAGGTAGGTCCTAGGAAATACGCCGGCAGACCATTTAGAATCCCCGGGATTCCTACTCCGCTTTTTCAATCACCAAACTTAGGGCAACATAACATTCGTGCACTTAAGGAGATAGCAGGCCTTACAGAGGACGAGATTAATGATTTGACTGAAGAAGGGATTATTAATACGCGCCCTAAAGACGACGAGGAGAAACCTCAAGGAGGAGGCCGTTGGGGAGGATAGCCACCGGTCATGATTGATACCCAAAAAATTCGATTAACCTTTGAAAGGGAATCAAATGCCAAGAATTTTAGAAGATGTCAAAGTACTAGAACTCACCAATAGTCTAGCCGGAGCTTATTGTGCTAAATTATTGGCCGACCAAGGAGCAGATACCATTAAGATCGAACCTCCGGGACGAGGCGATAACTCGCGGTATGAACCTCCGTTCATCGGAGGCACGCCGGATAGGGAACGGAGTTCTTTATTTCTGGCATTTAACACAAATAAGCGGAGCATAACATTAGACATTAATTCCCCTGAGGGGAAGGGACTCTTCCTCGATTTACTAAAAGAATCCGATATTGTTATAGAGAGTTTTCCTCCTGGCCATTTAGATGGCATTGGGCTCGGATACGATGAATTACAGAAAATTAATAAAAAAATCATTCTTACTTCTGTCACTTACTTTGGCCAGACAGGCCCATATAAGGAGTTTAAAGGAGATGATCTGACCGCTCAGGCTATGGGAGGTTATTTGTTCGCGGTGACCGGATTAGCGGATAAACCTCCGATGGGAACCGCCCTTTACCAAATGGATATTACTGCGGCAAGAAATGGCGCAACCGCTACCCTTGCCGCACTATTCCAACAGCGTGACTCGGGATTAGGACAACACGTAGATGTCTCCGAAGTAGAAGCCGCTATCAGTACGCCGGGAGGATTAATTCAACAATATTCCTTCGTAGGAGCGGTACAACGAAGAGGTGGAGGAGAACATAACGTTCTAGATGGAATGCACCTCAACACCAAAGATGGAGAGGTAACCCTCACTACTGCCGGGACTGGCGGACGTCCAATGGAAACCTGGGCAGAGTTCTTGGGAGAATCTCGACTGTTGGATCCAAAGTTTTCCTCGAGGCAAGGCCGTTCTCAAAACTGGGAAGAGTTACACAAATTAGTCCAAGACAAGTTGATCGAATGGAACAACCTCGATTTGATGGAAGCAACGACCGCAAAAGGGTTAGTTATTGGCCTCGTCCAAAATTTATCTCAGGTAATTAATTCCCCTCACTTGGATGGAAGACAGTGCTTTGCGGAATTAAATCATGGTGAAGTGGGAACGTTAAAATACCCCGGACCCGGCTTTCTTCTTGATGGAGAAAATCCGATGAGAGGAACATCAGCAGCCCCCCTCCTAGGTGAACACAACGAGTCTATTTTTTGCGATCGCTTAAAACTACCCAAAGACCAACTAGAACAACTTAAGACCGCTGGCATAGTTTAGTGCTGAATAGTCCATTTTGATTACCACACCCATAAAATGATGGGTTAGTTCCCTAAGGAGATATAACAGAAGAGTGCACAGGTGGTTTGGCCAAAAGATACATACCTGCGATCCCCACGGAGATGATTCCAAAGGCTGAGAAAATAAAGAAGTAGCTTCCGGTAAGGTCAAATGCAATAGCGGCAACCAAAGGACCCATTGCATTAGCCCCTAATGTGACCGGCATAGTGGCCCCTCGAATGGCACCAAGTGAATCCCTCCCATAGAAGTCGGCTAACAGCACCATTTGGAGAAACATCCCACCGCTCAACATCCCCTGGACGAATCCCCAAATTACACCAATTAGTGAGTTTTTTACGGCTAGCAGTAGAGCGAATCCGGCAGCAGTCAAAAGCCGACTAACCGCTAAAGTTTTTCTGCTTCCGTAACGGTCAGCAATATATCCCAATATCAAAGAGCCTAAGGCGCCACTGCCAGACCAGACCGCCACAATTGTAGCCGCGACGGTAGCCGACAACCCTTGGTCTGTGAAATAGGGGATCATGTGAAGGTTTACTCCGGTTCCGACAGTGTTTGAAAGAGCGAAGCCTATCATTAGAAGGTAAAATGAGGGTATCCGAATTACCTGTTTGACCGTCATTGATATGTCAGACCGTTCGATGGTAGGGGAAGGACTGGAATCACTTTGGCCTTTACGATTTTCCAACTCTTCTTGGGTCGCTCCATCAGGGAGTAAACCCATATCTTCCGGGCTCCTGCGGAGAAATGCGGCAACAGGAAGCAATGAGACTACCCACATTACTAACCCGGTAACCGCTGCCGCCAGACGCCAACTTGCAATATTGACGAGTACCTGAACATATAATGGAGTAACTGTATTCCCGATTCGATGACCCATCTGGCTCAACGCCATAGCTTGTCCACGTTTTTGATGGAACCATTTGGGGACCACTACAAATATGGCTAAAGCTATTACTCCATGGGACATCATTCTCCCCAAAATTTGGAGGGCATAAAATTGCCAGAGAGTTTGGATTCCTGCCAGAAGAATTAACGTTCCACCAAGGATTATAAAGGCAATTACCAACGTCCATCGAGCTCCAAAACGGTCGATCAGTGGACCGATCCCCAGAGCTAAGAAACCTCCAATTACTGTTCCTATAGACATTGCGCCGCTAAATACCGTTCGGCTCCATCCAAATTCCTCCGTAATAGGCTTTAAAAAGACCCCTAACACCGGGAAGGTTTCTGCTGTTTGGCTAAATCCAGCTAAGGCAATGACAGCGACGATAACCCATCCATAATAAATTCGAGGTTTCGTCTGTGAGGGATTTAAAGAAGACAATAGAAACAACACCTTTAATAAAACTTAGCTGGTTAACATTAACTTTAAGCACCCAGCCTAGAGCCCATGAGGTTAATGTGAGACACAGTAACACTAATACAAGAGTAACAGGAAAAATGCTTTGTAGCCAGTAACCGGGAAACAAAAACTTCAGGCATAT
>CAZTCW010000056.1:0-1061 GCA_964612825.1 uncultured Dehalococcoidia bacterium
AATTGGAAGATGAACATGAATCCATCTAAATTTTCTGAATATTTCAAATCTCTAATAAATAACTTACCGGAAGAATCCGATATTATAATTTGCCCTCCTAACATTTATCTTAAAGAAATAAAAGATATAACAAAAGGATCAAAAATTTTTTTAGGTTCTCAAAATATATGGCATGAAAATAACGGTTCTTTTACTGGAGAAATATCGATAGAAATGGTTAAAGATTACGCCTCATATTGTATTGTAGGTCACTCAGAAAGAAGAGAGAATTTCAAAGAATCTGATGAAACTATAGCTAAAAAGTTAGCATCTATTACAAACGCAGGTTTAAATGGAATTTTATGTATCGGAGAAAGTTACAATTTAAGAAGCAATAATCATTATCACAAATATTTAGAAAATCAATTAAGAAAAGCTCTTGAAAATATAGTTGATTTTTCAAAAATAATTATTGCATATGAACCAATTTGGGCTATCGGTACTAACAATATAGCTACTAATAAAGAAATATTAGAAATTACAGATATTATCAATACCACTATTAATGATATATGTCCTGGGTTTAATAATAAAATTTTATATGGTGGTAGTGTGTCTGAAGCAAACATATCTAATTTATCGGAATTAAAATCTATTGATGGACTTTTAATAGGTAAAGCTAGTCTAAATATTAATTCTTTCACGAAAATTATAAAATCTTACAAAAAATAAATTTTGTTTTATTCTCCTAAAATAATTACAATTATTGGTCCTACTGCATCAGGTAAAACTAATCTTTCAATAAAATTAGCTAAAAAGTTTAATGGAGAAATAATTAACGCAGATTCTAGATTATTTTATCGAGGAATGGATATAGGGACTTCTAAACCTAATAAAAAAGAATTACAAGACGTAAAACATCATCTAATAAATATCATGAGCCCTGAAAAAAGTAATAACCTACATGATTTTCTTATAGATGCGAATAATATAATAAAAACTATTATTCGTTCTGGAAAAACTCCTATTATTGTCGGTGGAACAGGTCAGTATATTTGGGCTTTACATGAAGGTTGGAAATT
>CAZTCW010000057.1:0-11894 GCA_964612825.1 uncultured Dehalococcoidia bacterium
GACAAACAGGCCTTAAAAACTCGGCTAAGAAAAGAGCTGAAAAGAAAAATAACCATCAATCTATACACGCTCCGATCCGCAGGCCTTCTGTTCCTCCCCGGAAGAGAATGCCCAAGCTGCCCTCAGATGCATGAATTGCTCGAAGAGATTGTTGATCTATCTCCGTCATTAAACCTCGAGTATTTTGATTTCTACACTCAGCCAGAAGAAGCCCAAAGTGAGGGAGTAGATCGGATACCCTGTATCACCTTTAAAGCAGGAGAACAGAACTACCCCAACATTAAGTACTATGGAGTCCCCTCGGGTTATGAATTTGCAGCGTTCCTTGAGGATATCATCTCAATCTCTCGAAACGTCAGCCCCCTACAACTCCCTACCAGGAAGGCTTTAAGACGCCTTGATAAAGAGGTAACGGTCAAGGTTTTTGTGACGCCCGGCTGACCCCATTGCCCAATGGTGGCCAGGTTGGCCCACGCCATGGCGATGGAATCCCCAAAAATAACCGCCGAGGTCATTCAGGCTCAAGAGTTCCAACATCTAGCCCGCCAGCATGCAGTCCGTTCCGTCCCCAAGACTATTTTTAATAATGTGGTCGAACTTTCAGGTGCGGTCCCAGAACCCATATTTCTAGACCGATTGCTGACCGCAGTCGGAAAACAGCATCTCCTAGAAAATAACCAAACTTCCCCGAACCTAGGAGTGCCTTCTGGCCCGATGACAAGATTGTAGCCCAATTGAACGCTTTAAAGGTAATCCTTCCCCGCCTTTTTCCTATAACAGTAGCTGCCTTATTATCCTTCTTACCTCAACCTCCGCTCACAGCTGCTGAAAGGTTGGTTGAACCAATCAAAGTTCATGTAGAAAGTAATTTCCCCACTGGAATTACTTTCCGGGTGGACACTCGACAACCCGAAGAAATAGATAGAATCACCTTGAGATTCCAAGTAATAGGGGAAAACCTGAATCGCTACGATCACTTCGTAAACAAAAAAGATTCTCCCATAAATTTAACCCACCAGATCAGAACAGATACAGCAGATCGATTTATCCCTCCTGGCTCAACAATTGAATATTTCATTGAAATTGAAACTGTTTCTGGAGACTTAATCTTATCGGAACCCGAACAGTTCATCCTTCTTGACCCAAGATACGAATGGCAAAGCATATCGGGATCAATGGCCTCCATTTACTTTTATGGAAAAACATTTGAATCAGGAAAAAGGATCTTGGAAGATGCTGAAAAAACAATCAGATCTATTGGAGACCTACTCCAAGTTGATTCCTCTGAACATTTGGCCATAACGGTCTATGACAAATTTTCGCACATGAAAGAGGCTTTACCCCCAAGGAGTTCCATACAAGAAACCCAACTTATAGTGGAAGGAGTCTTTTTTCGAGGACCAAACGTCATTCTTATCCTTGGAGGCAATAGGGATGCTTCCGTAGTAACCTCACACGAAACAGTACACTTCTTAGTTGACCAAGCTTTAGGGCCAATGACTTCGACGGTCCCAGCCTGGTTAAATGAAGGATTAGCAGAATTTGCTTCTACTGAATTCAATCCATCTCTTGGAATTTCCCTCCAAGACGCAATAGTAGAGGATCAGTTGTTGCCATTGACATCCCTTAATAGCCCTCCTGGGGATCCCCAACAAGTAATTCTTTTTTACCAAGAGAGTAGAAGTGTGGTCGATTTCATGTTGACAGAATATGGGACACAAGCTTTTCAAACATTGTTTGCCGGCTTAAAACGTGGTCAATTGATAGACGAGGCATTGACCCAAGCCTATGGGCTAGATCGAATAGCACTGGAAAACCAATGGCGAGCCTCCGTCGGGGCCCACCCTTTATCTTTTTCCGATAGGCCCACTTCTGTCCCTACCCCTGCCCCCTGGCCTTCTATAACCCCATTTGGGACAGAATCGCTTGCCAGTAAAGAGTTCCAGCAATCTTCAATCACTGACCCCGAACAAAATCTATCCGCAGGCCACAGTTGCAACAGAGGAAAGGGGAGTACTGAGTTAACGTCGATACTACTACTCACAATAATTTTTAGAAACAAACCCCGCCACACTAACCACACAAGACAATTTTCCGAGTTAGAAAAGGGAAGTAATTTTTTTTCAATAAAATCGCTATACTATAATCCAACGAATATAATCGATCGATTGAAAAGCATTTCCACTTAACATTTCGAGAAAGTTATGACCAATCTGCAATCTCTCATCGAAAAGATCCGAACGTGCACAGCTTGTAGTCTCTCTGCCACAAGAACTAACGCTGTGCCTGGGGAAGGGCCAGCCACTCCTAACGTGATGTTTATCGGAGAGGGACCAGGTTTTCATGAGGACCAACAAGGGCGCCCATTCGTTGGTCCTTCTGGGAAATTACTCCAAGAACTTCTAGATTCTATCAATTTACCTAGGGCCGACGTCTATATTTGCAACATAATAAAATGCAGACCTCCAAACAACAGAGATCCCTCACCTATAGAAATCAAAGCTTGTAAAAACCATTTGGACGAACAAATTTTATTGATTAACCCTCAAATAATTGTCACCTTAGGAAGGTTTTCGATGTCATATTTCTTTCCCGGTGAAATAATCTCCCGTATCCATGGGATCCCTCATAACTGGAAAAACAAAACAGTGGTGCCGATGTTCCATCCGGCAGCAGCATTACACCAAAATAAGTTCCGTATCCAACTGCAAGAGGATTTTTTGAAATTGGGATATCTCCTTTCCTCCCAAAAAGGAGACCCAAGTAATCAGGAATCAAGCACCCCTCAACAATTGAACCTATTTTAGTATTCCAAATATTGGAGATAATCCTATGAACAACGCTAAATCACCACCAAACCCTGAATTAAATAAGAACGACGCCGGTGAAGATTTAGGACAAGAAAAGACACGTTTCCCTCTAGAGGTACCAGAATCCCCGGCAGAAACTCTCCGGTTAGTCCCATTGGGAGGACTTGGAGAAATTGGCAAGAATATGATGGCGCTAGAATACGACGATAGTATCATCATTATCGACGCAGGATTAATGTTTCCCCACGAAGGAATGTTTGGCGTTGATATTATTATCCCCAGCATTAAATATCTTGAAGACCGAAAAGAAAAAGTTAAAGCGATCTTAATTACCCATGGGCACGAGGATCACACCGGAGCACTTCCTTATATCCTGGACACTCTGAACGTCCCAATTTTTACTGCGGCTTTAACCCAGGGCCTCATCAAAGTGAAACTTAAAGAACACCGTCTTTTAAACACCACAACCCTTAACCTCATTGAGCCTGGCTCACAGATCTCCATCGGGCCATTTGAGATAGAATTCTTTAGGGTTTGTCATAGTATTCCAGATGCAATGGGAATCGCAATCAATACTCCTGTAGGATTAATTATCCACACTGGGGACTTCAAAATCGACTATAACCCTGTAGACGGAAATCCAACCGATTTCGCTGATTTATCCCGAATCGCTCGAGATGGTGTATTACTGTTAATGTCTGACTCGACCTATGCTGAACTTCCTGGGTTCACCCCTTCGGAAACAGTGGTGGATACCGCTCTTGAAAACATCATAGCGAGAGCCTCGGGCAGGATTGTGGTGGCTACCTTCGCCTCCCTGATATCTAGAGTTCAACAAATTATTAACATTGCAATATCACACAAAAGGTCGGTAGCGGTAATAGGGCGAAGTCTTGTTGAAAACACCAAAATGGCTATCGAAATGGGATATTTAAAGGCACCAGAAAATGTACTAAAACCGTGGAGCCAACTCAAAAATTCTCCCGACGAAGATATCATAGTTATCACTACAGGAGCGCAAGGAGAGCCCACTTCGGGATTAGTTCGAATGAGTAAGGGAGAACATCGGGACATCCGAATCCAACCCCGAGACACCATAATCCTATCAGCATCACCGATCCCCGGGAATGAACGGCTTATCAATCAGACAATAGACAACCTTCTTCGCCATGGGGCTAGTGTTTTACATTCTAAGAATGCGTTAGTCCACGTCCACGGACACGCAAGCCAAGAGGAATTGAAAATCATCCTTCAAATTACCCGGCCTAAATATTTTGTGCCGATACATGGGGAATTTCATCATCTAATAGCCCATAGTAACCTCGCCTCTTCAATGGGTGTAAATAATAACAATATTTTCACCATCGAGGACGGGCAAATCTTGGAAATAAACGACCACAAGGCAGGAATTATAGGCACCTTTTCTTGTGGCCATGTTTTAGTTTCAGGGAACTATCTTTGGGATTCTTCTGACATCGTTTTCGACGAAAGAAAAAGCCTTTCCACAGGTGGAATTTTGATTGCGATTTTCCCCATAAACCGGTCAACCGGAAAGATGGCTGAACCACCCCTACTTTTCTCGAAAGCCGTATTGAATCTTGAAAACAGACATGAGGTTTTGGATATCTGCGCTCAAGAGGTGTTGAACTCCATTCAGCCAGAAACCGACTTTCGAAATGCCTCTAAAGAAGACCTTCAGATCTTCGAGAAAATTCTAAACCGTCACCTATACGAGCAAACGGGACAACGCCCGTTGATCCAAGTTATTATTGTTCCAATCTAAATCCTAAAGGAACCAAAGCCTCTCCTAATTCGTTTTTATTAATCAAGATGCTCTTCAAGGGATCATAAAGGATATCATGTCTGTTTTTGCCTTAACAAAATCCAGGAGAACCAAGCTTAGAGCCTTCCTATCCTCTCCTTACCCTGAAAGGAAGAAAGTCTCATCGGAAGTAAAGTTCGCCGCCTACGGCCTTGGTGGGTTATCCCTCGGCATCATCGCCTTAGCTTCATGGCCGTACCTGGGGTTAGCAACAGCGATCATAATTCCATCAGTATCGATTTTCCTTGGCCTCGTGATTAAGAGCCCAAAAATTGGATTAAGACGAACGAAACCCATGTTCGGTATAACGATTATAATCCTAGCAAGCACAGGAATTTTACAAGCATATGATCCCAATTTAGGAGGAAGCGTCGGCAGATGGATAGGAGGGACCAACCCAGTATTTTCGATAATTAGAAGTTTGGTTATCATTCTTATCGTACTAAGCCTAATGGCTCCCGGCAAAAGACGGGAGGCAATCCAATACCTTCGCAAACTTTCTGGTTTTTGTCGTCCGTACCTGTTAGCCCTCACAAAATCCATTGGCGCATTCCTTTTATTCAAAGTTCTTGCCTTAGGCAAGTTATCGTTTAGACTGGGGATGCAGGCCCTTAAAAGATCCCCAATGATTCCCAAAACCCTACTGAAGGTTTATCGTCTGTATCCTTTACACTCGATGATAATCTTGGGCATTTCAAAATTACTGACTACCCTGACCGCAATTCTTTCCCGCTTCTTCAAAAAACCGAATGCTTCGGGGCAACAATCCCCTATCCCCTTCCATGAATCACCTCTAATTGAACAGAAAAAACCTAGGTTCGAAGAGGAGCCTAAAATGCTGGATAATTCACCTGACGACTCCGACTCCACGAGTCAATTCCCGATAGAGAAGACATCCCACTTGGGAGATCACCCTGCAGCAGAGTGGGCTCCACCAAGTACTAGAACTCGTAAGACGGACTCTGGATGGGCCTTGCCATCATTAGATTTGCTAAAAACCAGCAAGGAGGTATCGACCCCTGATGAAGAAAACCAAATGAAAGCCCGTCTCATCGAAACAACCTTGGCGGATTATGGAATTGAGGTAAAAGTTGAATCCATTCGACCTGGCCCCGTGGTTACACAATTCGGATTAACCCCTGGGTGGAGTCGGAGGATTAAAGACGTCCAAGAACGAGACTCCGAAGGGCTTCCAATCAGGGATGACCGAGGCCGATTAGTTAAACGGAGCGTCGAAGACAAAACCCGTGTGAAAGTAGACTCTATTCTTTCCAGAGAAAAAGATTTGGCGTTAGCCTTGGCCGCGTCCAGCATCCGCATGGAAGCTCCTGTACCTGGTGAGCCATTGGTAGGCATCGAAGTCCCAAATGCTCGTCCCTCAATCGTATCTTTGAAATCCATGATAGAGGATGAGGCCTTCACAAAACTCCGAGAGAAAGGAGGGATTCCAATCGTATTTGGCAGGAGTAGCGGAGGGGAGCCTGTAATAGCCGACCTAGTTAACATGCCGCATTTACTGATAGCAGGCGCCACTGGGAGCGGCAAAAGTGTTTGTATTAACACAATCGTTTGTTCTCTCTTAATGCAATTTAGCCCCATCGATCTCCGATTAATTCTTATTGACCCGAAACGTGTGGAGCTTACACCTTATAGAGGGTTACCGCACTTACTTTCTCCGGTTATGGTAGAAGCCGAAGATGCCGTCCCCGCTCTCAGGAACTTAATTAGTGAAATGAAAGCACGATATTCACTGTTTGAACGGGCGGGGGTCAGGGATATAGAGTCTTATAATCGAAAAGCGGGAAGTTCCAATGAAGCTTTGCCCTTTATCGTCCTGATTATTGATGAGTTGGCTGATTTAATGATGGCATCCCCTCACGAGGTAGAACAAGGATTATGTCGTTTAGCTCAATTATGTAGGGCAACTGGGATTCACCTGATCGTCGCTACACAGAGGCCGTCAGTAGACGTTATCACTGGTCTTATTAAAGCAAATATTCCTAGCCGAATCAGTTTCGCCGTTTCGTCCCAAGTCGATTCCCGAACTATCTTGGACGGAGCAGGGGCCGAAAAACTTCTCGGTAGAGGAGACATGCTCTTCCTCCCAACCAATCTACCTAAACCCAAAAGGCTCCAAGGAGCGTTTATTTCAGATGAAGAGGTAGAAAAATTAACCAACCATTGGAAAAAAGCGAACAACCCTGCTAATTTGCCTGAAATGGCTCTCCAAATGATCCCACCCAGCCAACCCATAGAAGCTCATGACTCACTTCTCACACAAGCACAAGAATTAGCGCAGGAATACCGACGCCTATCGGCATCATTGCTCCAGAGAAAATTAGGGGTAGGATATATAAAAGCCTCCTCACTGATAGACCAACTAGAGGAACTAGGGATATTAGATTCAGGGGCACCAGGAAAATCCCGTAACGTACTTATCAATTGATCGAAAGAACCCAAATCTGGAGGTAACTTTAGTGGTCCGTGGATTCACTGAGCTTCTCAGCGCTCTTTTTACAAGAGGGGCAGGCACTATAACCGATGGACTAATTTTACAGGACCATTGTTTGGTCTGCGGTGTTTCCCTGGAATATGAAGCACTTTATCAAGAATTTCGGGTTTGTCCAGATTGTAGATTCCATTATGGGATTCCAGCAAGAAAACGAATTGATTTACTAGTGGATCCCAAGAGCTTCAAGGAACAATACAAAACCATAAGTTCCCTCGATCCCCTGTCATTTTCGGGAAAAGTAACTTATAGAAAAAGATTGTTCCGTGACCAAAAAAGAACAGGACTTACGGAAGCCGCGATAGTCGGATACTGTAAAATAGGGGGGATACGATCTATCCTAATTCTTCTGGATTTTAGCTTCATGGGTGGAAGTATCGGATGTGTAGTCGGAGAGAAAATTGCGCTGGCATTCGAACGAGCAATTAGAAAACGATTGCCGGTTGTAGCGGTTGTAACTAGTGGAGGAGCACGTATCCAAGAGGGAGTTCTTTCCCTAATGCAAATGGCCAAAACTACCATGGCAGTCGACCAGCTCCACCAAATGGGTCTTCCTTATATTACTGTCTTCGCCAATCCAACTACAGGACAGTCCTACGCTAGTTTCGCAAATTTGGCTGACATTACCCTGGCTGAACCAGGTGCCCTCGTAGGGTTTGCGCCATTACGGTTATTACAAGAAATGGCGGATGAACCATTACCCGTTGGATCGCATACTGCAGAATCCCATGTCACCCATGGGATGGTAGATTATACCGTGGACAGAGAATCGTTACCAAAAGTCCTTTCAACTATTCTCCATCACGTCAATCCACAGCGAACCCAAGCGAAATTTTTACGTCCTAAGCGACGAAAAGTATTGGCTCCCAAGGCTATAGAAGCCTGGGAAGCAGTTCAACGTGTCCGTCGTCCAGATCGCCCTACCGTAGGGGATTTTATCGACTCAATCTTCCCCGACTTTATTGAAATCCATGGAGATCGGTTGTCAGGAGATGATTCGTCGATCAAAGCTGGCATTGCTGAATTACAAGGATGTAGTGTTGTTATAATTGGACAACAGCGGCAACTGATCCCCGGTGGAGAATCACAAAGTAGTTACATCACACCCCATGGATTCCGGAAAGCCCAAAGAGCTATGAGGCTAGCGTCGAAATTTAATATGCCTCTATTAACGTTGATCGATACTGCAGGACCTTCGATGGGAATTGAGGCTGAAGAAGGAGGGATAGGACACGCACTGGCCTCAACCATGGCCTTAATGGGCGATTTGCCTGTCCCAACTGTGGCCGCAATTGTTGGCGAAGGAGGGAGAGAAGCCGCGTTAGCTTTCGGGATAGCTGACCGAGTAATAATGTTAGAGAATGCAATTTACACTCCTATTTCGCCAGAAGGAGCAGCCTCTTTCATGTACAGAGACGATAGTAAGACACAGGAGGCAGCCCAATCACTTAGGCTCACATCAAGAGACGCATTGGATATGAAAATAATTAACGAAGTGGTTCTTGAACCGGATGGAGGCGCTCACCTTGATCCTACAGATGCCGCAAAATCACTGGAACAGGTCCTCATCAGAAATCTTGCCCAGATTCAAACCATCCCAATTACGAAATTACTCCGCCAAAGATATAAAAAATTCAGGAAAATGGGAGAATATACCTCTTATTTTCGCGCTACTTTAGCAAGAGAAATTGAAACCCTTCAAAGCTACGTAGTCGAGCAAGTAAAATCTGTTCGGGAGAAATCCCCCTCTTCCGAGAAAAATCTTGGAGAATCCCAAGATTCCAATAGACTTCCAAGCACAAATGGAAAGGCTTCAGACACTGACCCTTCACAAAACCCCTAATCCGTAGCTTTAGATGGGCAGCATAGTTCCCCTTATTGGTAAATTCGTTCTGGTGCATCTCTATCGTATTTCGAAAATCACGTGGAGCTGCGTGGAAATTGTCAATTCACCGGTCGAAATAGGAGTCGCCTCCATTGTAGCCATCCCGAATTCGGCCCGGGCTAAATTAGGAAGTAAGGGGGATGAATTTGTCTCGCCGATATAAATCGGGGAACCAATCAAAACACCCCCATCTAAAGCATATTGATTGGCCTTTTCGATAGCGTCTTCCATTGCTAGTTCTCTAGCCGCTTTCTCATATTGTTTAGAATCTGTCACAGTAAATTGAATTCCTTTTATCCGAATTGATTTCCCCCCAGCCATCACCAAATCATCGATTAAAATCCCCAAGGAATCTAGTTGCCGGGTCTCAACAGAGGCCTCGTTCGAAACCACATAGCCCGTAAGGATTTGTTCGTTATATCGGGACCCATCGGATCCTACATGGTCAACCCAACTGTACTGAGGCGAAATATTAAAATTTTTGGTCATAATCTCTTTCTCTTGAATACCGGACTTGTGAAGAATATCGATCATACGGTTCATGGATTTTGACGCTTCCGATAGGGCCTCTTTAACTGAGGTCTTCCTGGATTCAACTCCTACGGAAATAATGGCTAAATCGGGAATTACAGGAAGGCTCCCAACTCCATACACGGAAATCCCCGTGGCTTGGAAGGAACTCAAACTGCTTCTCGAAGAGGTATTGCCGCTCGGTGATTCTCTGTTATCGACAACTTGGAGAGGAGAGGTAGAACTTTCATCCCCTGAGATAACGGCTCCTGAAGAACATGAGAGAATCATGGTTCCAGCCATAAAGGAGATAACAAGGAGCCAAATTGGTTGGTTCATAAATTCCTTGTACCACGAAGGTCAGATCGACAAAAACGACTTACTTGAAATGGGGTCACGGTAACATATTGGAGCAAAAAGGCAACTAAGATTAGAAAAAGGATCTTCGAGCTCTTAGCGAACCCACTAAGAACAAAATGATTCCAAGAACAAAAAACCCGACTTGTAAGTTCCATAACTCAAACCCAACCTTGGAATCAACGCTAATCTGTTGGGAATCAGATTCGTTTAGAGGAATACTTTCTTCTAAAAAGGTTTCAGAGTAACCAGTTGAATCGTTTGAATTTTCGTTAGAGATTAAGGAGAGGCTACTTTCAGGTCCAGATTCACCGGAGACCCTAATTAGGGACGGCAAGGTTTTAGACCCGACCTGAATGGAAGAGGAGTCATTAGGAGCCCCTACTAAACCAGAAAGATTACCGGCGAACAGAACCATTGCAACCAAAGCCATTGTCATTCCAACCCGGCGGAAACTAAAGATATTGTTCAGAGACCAAGATGACTCTTGAGATTCCCGCTTAGTCAGGATAAATGATTTCGCAGGTTGAACCATAGGCATCTTTTTCAGAAGAGATACAGTCTCTTGAATTCCAAGAAATTCATCCTTACATGAAAGACAACTTTGAAAATGAGATTCATAGGAGAATCTCTGTTCACCTGTGATGGAACCATCTATGAGGCTGGACATTTCCTCTAGCCTCACGTGTTTGGCTGCCGGGTTCCTCCGAAATATTCCCATCATTTCTCTCTCCACTAACTGAAACGGAATCCACTAGGCAAAAGTTCCCTTTTGTTTTGTAATCGTTCACGCATCGCAATCCGGCCTCTACTGAGACGAGATTTCACGGTTCCGATAGGAACACCAATTACTTGAGAAGCCTCATCATAACTTAAGCCCTGAAGGTCGATAAGGATTAGGGCGATCCTTTGATCGCTTGGAATTGACAACAAGCTTTGTTTGAGAACCTCTCCCAATTCACGCCTTAAAGCATATGCTTCAGGCGATTCCCCACCTGAAGTTGGAGAGAAGCTTGGATTTTCTTCTAATTCCTCTAAGGAAACATTTCTTTTAGAATGGGCGGAACGGAAATGGTCCATACAGGCGTTGGTAGCTATCCGCATCAACCAAGCGAGAAAGTTTCCCGCCTGAAATGAGCGTAATTTCCGATAGGCGGAGACAAAAGATTCCTGGGTAATATCTTCAGCAGTTGCGGAATGCCCAACCATCCGGAAAGACAAATTGTAAACTTGGGTTTGATATCGGAGCACTAATTGATTAAAGCACTCCAACTCGCCATCTTTCGCCCTACGTATTAGTTCAGCTTCATCCATTTATAATCATCGGAACAAATTTATATTATTGTAGCATTCGAGACGGTCAACCGATACCAGTTAAGTTACAATAGAATTGTTCATACCCATCCTATCCAGAAGGTACACATGGCAAAATTCATTTCTGAGACGATAGAAACTATTCTTATCACTCTGGTTGTTTTCATCGTATTGCAGACTGCCATCCAAAATTTCCAAGTCCAAGGTTCCAGCATGAAGCCTACTCTCCTTCCAGCCGACAGAATTGTTGTCAATAAAATTCCAACCTTTAGAATTCCTATGGGTACAATTGGAGACACACTCCCTTGGCTACTTTCTAGTGACGAAAAGGATCATTACTTGTTTGGCAAGCATGACAGGGGGAGCATCGTAGTATTTAAATCGCCAGATGAATCAGGCCAAGATTTGGTAAAGCGGATTATCGGAATTCCCGGGGATACAATTTCTATCAACGATGGAAAGGTTTTTGTAAATGGGAACCTGATAGAAGAACCTTACGTAGAATCTCAAGGAAGCTCCAAAACCTCTGATTTGCAAGTGCCAAACAATCATTACTTTGTTCTTGGGGATAACCGACCTTGGAGCAACGATTCAAGACACTGGGTTTTCAGTTTTGTTGAGGAATCACTTATCATCGGCAAAGCATGGATGATTTACTGGCCTAAAGACCGGATGTCAGTTTTAAAA
>CAZTCW010000058.1:0-1093 GCA_964612825.1 uncultured Dehalococcoidia bacterium
CCAGGAGAAACAGTATTAGACTACTTTGCAGGCAGTGGTACCACTGGCATTGCGGCAATTAATAATGGAAGAAATGCAATACTTATAGATAAAAATCCTGAAGCAATAAAAATTATGGAAAAACGATTCGGTTCATCTTCAGTAAAATTCCATAACTAACATAAATAGGTGTAGCGATAGAACTACATTTAGCTGCAATTACGCCTAATATGCCATATTTTGAATTCCCTATTGCTTTTCCAACATCACCGTTGATAACAGATTTACTAACTCCAACTTTCAAAATATCAGAAAATGGAAGTATAGAAGTTCCTGATAGACCTGGCCTTGGATTTGAATTAAATGAAGATGTAATAAAGGAATATAAAGTTTCACCTTATTAGATAAAGTTTTATTTATCTAACCAATATTCATTATTTATAAGTTGATTTTTTGAATAATGTACAATATTCTATTTCACACATCAATATACTATAAATTAAAGGATTAAAAATGCCACGTGGTGGAGCAAGGATCGGAGCAGGTAGACCGAAAGGTCAGGGAAAGTATAATGAACCAACTAAACCAATTAGAATACCTGCAAGTATGATTCAAGAAATACTAGAATATGTTCAAATAAATGGTTACAAATTGCCACTATTTACAAGTGCTGTACAAGCAGGATTCCCTTCACCTGCAGATGATTATATGGAGGGAAAACTAGACTTAAACAAACATCTTATTAAACATCCTACAGCTACATTTTTTGTACGAGCAGCTGGGGAATCCATGATTAAAGTAGGAATACATCATGGAGACATTTTGATAGTTGATCGCAGTTTAGAAGCTAAACATGGAAAAATTATTATCGCCGCAGTAGATGGGGAGCTAACTGTAAAACGACTATATAAATCATCAAAAGGTACATATTTGATGCCAGAAAACGATCAATATAAACCGATAAAAATAACAAATATTAACGATGTAGTAATTTGGGGTGTAGTTACTAATGTGCTGCATGAATTATAAAATCTCATGAATATATTTGCTTTAATTGATTGCAATAATTTCTATGTATCCTGCGAACGAGTATTTAATCCATATTTAACAAATA
>CAZTCW010000059.1:0-3477 GCA_964612825.1 uncultured Dehalococcoidia bacterium
GATAGACAACAACCCTGGCAGAAGTGCCCAGACATTTGGAATTGCTAGGCAATTAGGTACAGATATGGACCTCATTCATGAGCCTTCGGTTGGAGTCATAGGCACAAAAGGAGACTCCCAATGTTACTTGGGAGTACAACAGAAAGTGGAGGCTATTCACGAAACCCTTCGCGTGAGAATTGGTCGCGGCAGTGATCAAATGAATATGCGATTGGTTCAACCGGAATATACCATAGCCACATCGGATGGTATGCGGAACGGAACGAGGGAAATGCGGTACTCCCTAATTGGCCGGGAGGTCACCCATGATTCGGTATGTGAACACCTCAGTGCCAGTGGTTTAGAAGGAACAATAGCAGTAGTCGCGTGTGATAAACCACCAGTCGGAACTTTAGCGGGAATATTGGAGCATAACAGACCGGCAATTATGATGTCTGATGGTACGATCCGTCCGGGAATTGATTCAGCCACGAATGAACGTATTGATATTATCTCCGGATTTCAGATGGCTGGTAGCGATGACGAAGAGTTAAAACGAAGGATTGCTTGCGAGGCCTGTCCTGGTTTCGGCAGTTGCGGGGGAATGTTTACTTATAACACGATGCAGACTTTTATTGGCGTTTTGGGAATGGAACCGCTGGAAATGGTATCTCCTCCATCGGATGATGAACGTAGAGTGCAAGAATTCCCCCAAAAACTTGTTGAGTATCTAAACTCTATGATTAAATCCCAGGTAACCCCTCGAGATATTGTGAACAGAGATTCGATACGCAATGCAATCATTGTCGCCATGGCGATCGGGGGTTCAACAAATGTCATGTTGCACGCTCCAGAGATCGCCAGGGCTGCCGGTTACAGCGATTTTGCAAATCAAATAATGTCGCCCGAGGAATTTAATCATCTTTCTGAGTATGTTGTCCCTGTGTTAATTGATGCTCGGCCTTTTGGTATTTATTCTATGGTTGATATTGATGAACAGGGAGGGGTTCAAGTTATCGTGAAAGAACTGCTTGAGGCAGGTCTCCTAAATGGAGAGACTCTTACCTGTACCGGGGAAACTCTGTCAGGTCAAATTGCCCGACTTGATCCCCCAGTTCCTGATGGGACCGTCATATACACAGTAAAGGCTCCCTATAAACCAACAGGAGGGTTAAGAGTCCTCGGAGGGAACCTTTCTCGTGAAAACAGTGCAGTTCTAAAACTCGCAGGGGTTGAAGGCGGACTTGAAGATAACGTCTTTATCGGCAAAGCCCGAACCTTTAATAGTGAGGCAGGTTTACTTGATTCTTTAGAGAAAGAACCTGAAATCTTTCATGATCGAGACATGGTAATTGTCCGTTATGAAGGACCAAGCGGAGCTCCTGGTATGCCTGAAATGCTGGATTCTACTTCACGGATCACCACTCTTTGCAGGCAAAAAGGGATAGTGGTGGGTTTGATGACTGACGCTCGATTTTCGGGTGGTTCTGTCGGGCTTGTTATCGGGCATGTTGGGCCCGAAGCTGCGTTGGGAGGAGAGATTGCCTTGATTGAAGATGGCGATGAGATTGTGGTTGACCTAAATAAAAATGAATTGAACTGCACTGAACTCTCCGACGCGAAAACTTTTGCGCAACGAAAATCTGTATGGGAAGAAACGGTAAAATCAAATGGCGGCACCCATCCATCTGTAGGAATAGCGGACACAAGGCTCCTTAATCGGATGCGGTTTTTAGCTGTTTCAGCAAAATTAGGGGGTGGGATGCACCCCAACAGGACGCTGTGGGTTAGCGAGCCACGTGACCCCGCTGAATCAGGGTTTGTTCCGTCAAATAAATACCGTCCAGATTCCAACAAAGCTTTTTAGCTAGTAGATTTATGGGTTAATTGCTTAACGAAATGTTAAAAACTTGAAGCGGATACTTATAAATTCTTGTTAGGTTAAGTATAATCCATGAAGTAGGGAGGAATTAATCATGAAAAGACGAATAGGGTTTTTGTTTTTACTCACCGTTGTTTCCTTGTTTTCAATAACTGGAATTGTTCTCGCCTCGGACAGCAAATCTTCCTCCTATGCAGAAAAAATCGAAGCGAAATTACAGGCGGCGGTAGATGCAGGGAAACTGACGCAAGATCAAGCCGATGCAAAACTTCAGGCAATCGGCGATGGTAAAACATGCACGAAAAAGAAAATGAATCGGCCAACTGTAAAAGGAATCGAAGGGAAATTACAGGCGGCGGTAGATGCAGGGAGATTGACGCAAGAGCAGGCTGACGCGAAACTTCAGGCAATCGTTGATGGTAAAACAGGCAAAAAAAATAAAATGAATCGGCAAACCGTAAAAGGAATCGAAGGGAAATTACAGGCGGCGGTAGATGCAGGGAAACTGACACAGGAGCAGGCCGATACGAAACTTCAGGCGATCGCCGACGGTAAAACGAGAATAAAAAATGGTAGTCATTGGCATAAAAGAGGATTCGGGACTCCCAAGACAAAACTAGGGAAAGGCACTCGGACCTAGGATTGGGATAAACGAGAAATTCCCGTTAAGGACTAATCGGTAGCCAAGGTTCTTTTCGATTCAGCAGCGTGCGTGAAATTCGATGAAATCCCGAATAGTTGTTGTCCTTCTAGGGCTTATTATCTCCTCTGGGTGTAGTGATGGAGGGGATGATCAATTTCCGGTTCAACTTGGCAATTCCTCTAACTTGGCAATATCTAAAGAAATCATAGTCATTGAACCAGTTCCTGATAATGAGGTGCTAGAGGAAATTTCACAAAAACAGAATGCATCTCCTAATATCCCGAAAAATTCACGGAAAACAATTCCTGCTTTTACCATCACCTCAGATCTTTGCGATGATGATCAAGGCCCTCTATGTACGGACTTAAGGTTGGGTGATGATTACTTAACTACCAGTTCTCCAGCCAAAGGATACCTTTACTCCTGCACAGACAAGAACCCTAATGCCCCGGGATCGCGAGAAGATAGGATCACGTGGATAGATTTCCAAGCTGAAACTTGGAATTTCCTTCTGAAGCTTTGGCTTCCCGGAGGGTCTTTTACCCCGAACGAAGGCACCTACAACGAAACAGTGTTCGAGGATACCCGAAAGATTGAGGTCAACAATTTACCCGTCGATGGCAAAATAGGGGATTGGCCCATGACGGAGTACCCGACTCTCACACAAATTGACGGAAATCCGGGAATCCCGACTTCTCAAGAATTTTCCTTTTCTTATCCGTTAGTTGGGACGGTTGCTCCTTTACCAAGCTGTGTTGGTTTGGGGGCGATCGGCGTGACGCTCAATGGAGTCCTTCTGTTTAATGCCGCAGACGCTAGAGGAGAGGACGCTGTTGCTCGAGAGATTGTAGACAAATTTGGTGGACACCCGGCGATGGAAAATTATCACTATCACTTTATTCCTGAACGACTTGATAATGAATTTTACGAAAATGGCCATTCGGGAATCGTGGGATATATTAACGATGGATTC
>CAZTCW010000060.1:0-33759 GCA_964612825.1 uncultured Dehalococcoidia bacterium
CGCAGTCCCCACATCTTGAACAGCGGTATACCGAAGAATTTGGGTCTTGCCAGTCTCCGGATCCACCTCAACATCCACAATATGCGCAGCAAATGCCCCTCCAGGCCTAGTGGCGTTTACACTTGCGCTCCCAGTAATTGAGCCTCCGGTTGAATTAAGCTGAGAAGCAAGCTCTTTAAATGAAAGTCGTAAATTCGGATCTGATTTATGGAGGAAAACTCCGTCTTCGAACTCAACGTTCTCAACCTCGGTTTCCCAAATTAAAGCGGCCCGCTGAATCATTTGAAATTTTACGTCCTGGGCCGCTTCATAGGCAGCCAAACCGGTTTTAAATGCGACGCTACTCCCTCCAGTAACAGAAGTATAGCCAATTGAATCTGTGTCAGTGACTTTCGGTGTAACCGACTCAGCCGGTATCCCCAGTACCTCAGCGGCCTGCATGGCAACTGCAGGACGGGTTCCGCCAATATCCGTAGACCCTTCCACTAAGCCTATAGTGCCGTCAGAATTCACGGTAATAAAGCAACTTGAGGCGCCCCCGGCGTTAAACCAGAACCCAGTTGCAACACCACGACCACGGTTCGGCCCATCGAGCGGAGATAGCCAATGGGGATGTTCCATAGCAGCATTAACAGTTTCCAAGTAACCAATCCTAGGGAACACCGGCCCGTCAACTCTGCGGTCACCTTCCTGTGCCCCATTTTTCAATCGAAATTCTAATGGGTCGATTCCAATCTCTGCGCATAACTCATCAATAATTGTTTCAACAGCAAAGGCTGAAGAGGTTGCTCCTGGTGCTCTATAAGCCGAGGTTTTTGGCTTATTAACAACTACATCATACCCGTCGACTTGTGCGTCATTAATGTTATACGGAGCGAACGCACATTGTGCTCCAGCAGAAACGGGGGAGCCCGGGAAAGCTCCAGCTTCATAGTACAATGAAAGCTCGGCTCCGGAAATCTGTCCCTCCTTAGTAGCTCCCATCTTTATTTTCATATAGGTACCAGGAGTAGGACCAGTCGCTTCAAAAACTTCAGTCCGGCTCATCACTATCTTCACAGGGAGACCAGATTTTCTGGACAAAATTGATGCCACCGGGTCCAAATACACTGGGATTTTACCTCCAAATCCCCCGCCGATTTCCATTGGGATAACCGTTATCTTCGATTCAGACACACGCAGGATTTGTGAAACAAGAGAACGAACCTCAAAAGAACCCTGTGTACTACACCAGATTGTGATATGGCCGTCGGAAGCCCATCGGGCGGTAGAATTATGTGTTTCTATATAACCTTGATGGACAGAGGCTGTACGGAATTCTCTCTCTTTCACAACATCTGCCTTTTCAAAGGCTTGGCCAGGGTTCCCTTTTAAAAATTGAAAATGCTTTGCAATATTGCTCGGGGTTTTGGATTTTTCTCCGAGTTCATCTGTCATCAAATGATTGTGGAGGAGAGGCGCATTGTTCAGTACCGAATCCTCAACATTAGTTACGCTAGGTAAAGGTTGGTAATCCACCTCAATCAGTTTCAGGGCTTCTTCAGCTACATGAGCGTTAGTCGCAGCTATAGCGGCCACCGCATGCCCCTTGTAAAGAACCTTCTGGCTAGCCAGAACATTTTCACTCAGGTATCGTATCCGAAGAGAAGCATCACTCAAGTCATCTCGATTGTCCTTTGCTATCGGAAAATCCTGAGCTGTTACCACAGCCCTGACCCCGGGAAAGGCCTCAGCCTTACTCGTATCAATGGATTTAATAAGTGCATGGGCATAAGGGCTCCGAAGAATTCGACCATGTAACATACCAGTGATACTAACGTCTGCCCCATAAACAGCTCGACCTGTTACCTTATCAAGCCCATCATGCCTGATAGGTCGAGTTCCAACCACTTTATATTTAGGAGAGTTTGCTTCGATCATTTTTCCTACCTTTTTCCTTTGGTTGCGTCCAGCACTGCCCGAATGATTTTATCGTAGCCAGTACAACGACATAAATTCCCTGCAAGCCAAAATCTCACCTCTTCTTCTGAGGGATTTGGTACTTTATCCAATAACGCCTTTGCCGCCATAAGAAACCCCGGGGTACAAATTCCACACTGTAAAGCAGCGTTTTCAAGGAAAGATTGTTGTAACGGATGAAGTCCCTCAGGTGTGGAAAGACCTTCGATTGTTTCCAGTTGACTCCCTTCCACTTCCACTCCAAGCACCAAGCACGAGTCAACTATTCGTCCATCCAGAATCACGGTGCAGGCGCCACAGTTACCATCATTACATCCTTCCTTTGTCCCAATCATTCCTAAATTCTCGCGAAGAACTTCTAGTAGACTCTGCCTAGATTCGCAAAGGAAATCAATTTCCTGCCCATTTATTTGAGTCCGAACTGGAATCTTTTCACTCATTACCTTTCCTCCTTTGCTCGAGAAATTGCCTGGTGGAGAGCCCTTCTGGTCAAAACCCCTACGAGATGTTTTCGAAATTCGGCTGGACCTCTCATATCAGTAATCGGGTGGGTGGAATCCATAGCAATCCTAGCGGCCTCAGAAATTGAATCGTCGGATATCTCCCGACCATTTAAGGCTCCTCCAGCAGTTTCAATGAAAAGCGGAGTTGGAGCCACTGAAGCTAGGGCTATCCTGCTTGAAATAATTTTCTTTTTAGATGGGTCCAGAAGAACCGATGCCCCTACGCCAACAACGGCAATATCCATTTCGTTACGGGGTATAAATCGGAGATAACTCGAACCAAATTGTTTTGCCGGAGCAGGTAAGCGCAGAGAGACTAAAAGTTCACCAGGTTGAAGAAGCGATTTCCCCGGAGCGGTACAAAATGTTTCTACTGGAATTGAACGACTCCCACCCGGGCCGGAAATATCACAAACAGCTTCATGGACGATGAGAGCTGGGATTGTATCTCCACTAGGTGCAGCGTTACATAAATTACCACCTATACTAGCCCTCCCTTGAATCTGAATTCCTCCCACAAGCGTAGCAGCATCAATTAATCCAGGATATGCGGCGGAAATAGCTCTATCTGAATAAACCTGATAGCATGGAACGGAAGCGCCCAAAGAGAGACCATCATTAATGCTGAACGTTATTCGATTCAATTCTGGAACATTTTTTATATCAACCAAACGGTCGATTTCATAGCGATCTCCTCGAAGTTGAACCAGAAGGTCCGTCCCCCCTGCCAAAACCTTTGCCGCATCCCCTTTTTCTTCTAAAAGTTTTATGGCCTCATCTACCGAACTAGGTTTCACATATTCAAAGGACTGCAAGTCAACCCTCCCATTCATACAAGATCACTAACATTGTCTAAGAATCAATTGGCTTCACGATAACGATTAATCTAACGAAACCTAAGCCGACATCGGTTTACAGTAAATCGATGCCGGCTTGACCAATGTCCTCATCTTCGTTAGAAAGAGCTCCGCTAGTCCCAATAGCCCCAATAACCTGACCATCCCGAATAATTGGTAAGGCACCTTGATGGGGAGTGAGGTGTCCCCCCTCTATCTGGATAAGCGATTGCACGACAGGGGTTTGTGCTCGTTCTGCTAAAGCTCCGCTGGGAACACCAAAGAAGGCAGAGGCAACGGCTTTTGCACGCGAAATTACTACCGTCCTGTAGGGAGATCCATCGAGCCGTACCATAGTAATTAGGTCACCTCTAGGATCTACGATCGAAATTGCGACTTTTACTCCCATACTTTCCGCTTTGGATTGGGCCCCTTGAAGGACCCGTTGAGCCTCTTTTGTAGTCAGCATAAATTCCCTCGATTCAGATTTGTATTTTTTGATTTCACAATACATCCATTGGAAATGCAATTTTGATTGATAATGTAAGCCAGCGGATTGTAACACGCTTCAGTGTCGAAATGTAAGACATAATTTCGACACTGAAGCGAAGGAAACCCCGACAAATCGAAAGAGTCACATTCACACGTTGACGCAGACCATTGGTTAGAATATTCTTCAGTTGCGCTAATAGTAATTCTAATCTTTGACTTAGAGGGCCGCACCAAAAATTCCAGATTTAGGAGAATTAAATGAAGGGAAATGCTGCAATAGCCAACATACTGAAAATGGAGGGGGTCGAACACCTATTTTGTTACCCCGCAAATACACTGATTGAAGATGCAGCCGTCGCTGGCATCAGACCCATAATGTCTCGGACAGAACGTACAACCGTAAATATGGCTGATGGATATTCCAGAATTACTAACGGGCGCCGAATAGGAGTGGTGGTAACCCAAGCTGGCCCAGGAATTGAAAACGCTTTTTCCGGGGTTGCCGGTGCATACGCTGATTCAACCCCAATTTTGGTTCTACCTGGTGGAACCGCACGAGCGTCTCAGGGGCAATCTCCTGATTTTGACGCTGTTTCAGCCTATAGAGGAGTTACCAAGTGGTCGACCCAAATAAATCTTGTCGAACGCATTCCTGAGATAATGCGTCGTGCCTACACCTCCTTACGTACAGGAAGAAGAGGTCCGGTTATGGTTCAAATCCCTGCAGACATTGCTCAGGCGGAAATCGACGAATCATTAATGAATTACAGACCTGTTACGGGGATTTCATCAGCTGGAGATCCTACAGATATTAAAGCCGCCGTGACAGCCTTGTTAAAGGCAAAAAATCCTGTAATCTATGCTGGGCAAGGAGTGCTATGGGGGGAATCCTCCTCCGCCCTTCAAGAATTCGCTGAACTGGCTAACGTCCCAGTGATGACAAGTAATACCGGAAAGAGCGCTTTTCCGGAAAATCACCCCCTCTCATTAGGAACCGGAGGGAACACCACAACCAAAATGGTGAGAAGGTTTCTTGATAAAGCAGATTTGGTTTTTGGTATCGGAACCAGTTTCACTACTGGCCTAGCATCAATCGGTATCCCACAAGGAAAAACTCTAATCCAATGTACTATCGATGAACGAGACCTGAATAAAGAACATCAAATCCATCATGGCATAATCGGTGATACAAGATTGGTTCTTCCCCAACTAATTGAAGAGACCCAAAACCAAATTGGAATTGACGGACGCAAGGGAGACGACAAAATCGCTAACGAAATAAAGGCAGTCAAAGATGAATGGATGGCGGAATGGCTCCCCTTACTTACCTCCGAAGAAACCCCCATTAACCCATACCGGATAATCTGGGACTTAATGCATACGGTGGATAGAACTCAAACAATCGTCACCCATGATTCGGGGCATCCTAGAGATCAAACAATTCCTTTCTATGAGGCCATCACGCCCAGAGGATACCTGGGTTGGGGGAATTCCACTCAATTGGGATACGGCCTCGGTCTGGCTCTTGGAGCAAAGCTCGGGGCTCCAGAAAAACTCGTGGTGAATATTATGGGGGATGCCGCAATAGGAATGGCAGGGATGGATATAGAAACTGGAGTTCGTCTAAATATTCCGATTCTTACCATTGTTTTTAATAACCATGTTCTAAGCGGTTATTCCCAAAATTACCCGGTTGCTACAGAAAAGTTTGGATTTACAAACCTCTACGGAGATTACACGACCTTGGCAAAATCATTAGGAGCTTATGCAGAGAGAGTGGAAGACCCCGCCGAAATCATCCCAGCAATTGGGAGAGCACGAGCTGCCATGGATAAAGGTGTACCAGCCTTGTTAGAATTCATGACAAAAGAAGAAAACAATCTTTCGAAATACGCTCCCGGGGCTTGAAAACAACCGAAAGTTGTACATCCAACGGAAGGGCGAGTTTGCCTAATTACGAAGATTCACCCGCATCCGATGACTCTTCTGGCTCAACTGAGTCGGTGGTCATCCGAGCTTCTATATGTTGGATTAACGAGGAAGACTGGGGAACATGCTGGAGCATCACCCCTCTATTATCCTTCAAGATTAAATAAATTAGCGCATATCCTAGGGTTCGACCAAAAGGACCTGGCCTAACTTGAACCTCCCTAATCTGGGTTATAGGAAGATTGAAACGCTGCCGGCCCTGCTGAATGACCACATACTCCTCAGTGAGGGTGTATGAAGTCGTCCGCCAGCCCAGGTAGCGAGGAACGATCACTATTAACGCCAAAACCATGGGGAGAACCCCAAAGGAAATTGCATCAAGGGAAAGCCCGGCGAATGCAAAGACAATCCACGGAACCGCCCACCATAGCCATGACCAATGAGAAGGGCGAACTACTATTGCATTGTCAGGAATTTCTATAGAACCATCGTTATATTCGGTATCAGGCATAATTTTATTTTCCATCAATTTAGGTTTTGCTATTTAGCGAAACCAGTATACACAATCATCCCACCTTGTAAACAAATTACATAAATCTGTCCTCACCCGAGACATATTCCAGAAACCCTTGATTAGGGTTTCTGTTAACCAAATCCCTTTGATACATAGGATGTCGAATACTTCGAACTTCATGCTCTAACTTCAAGACACCATCCCCAGAATCTACGTCCACAATGTCTTCAAACCGGTACTGGAATTCACTAGTCACCTCTGTGATAAGGCGCAATTTATCCAAAGAAGAGTAAACTTCATTAAAGTCGTTTAAATAGATGGCGATATGATGGCCGTCATATACGGGCATCTCCCTAGTCGTTTCCTTAAATAGGAGCACCTGACCATTACCGACCTTAACAGAAACCCCATCTTCATTTTCCACTGGTTGTACGGATGCCTGCAGAACAGAAGAATAAAATTTTCCAATTTTTTCCGAACAGCCAACTGGGACATCAAATTTTATGAACCGGATGCCAAGCGCTATGAGACTTGATCCAACTCCCTGGTCCGAACAAACGATTTGATTGCCCCACGGACATGTTATTAGAAGCTCCCCACCTCTAGATTCAAATTTAAATTCGGTTTCTTTCAGGTAGGGAGCTATGTTCTCCAAACGAATACTCAAATCAGCCAAACTAGGTACCGTTAACCCTATAGTTCCGGGAATTTTCTGTTGATTACGAGTTGGTAGATGAAATTGCTGGTAACCAATATTTACCCACATATTTTGATGACCCACTGACATATAAGGGTCACGGGTCAATCCTAAGCCAGTTATGTAAAATATGGTCGCAAGTTCCTGACTTGGGACAGCGAGATTTATATGTTCCAAGGCGATCACATTACCCAAAGAAATTTCTTCAGATTCAAATTTATCCAAAATCATTTTCTCCTCTTATTGAGCATCCTGGAATTGCTGAAAATTTATGGGTCTTGTAGTGCTTTACGGGGCCCATTCAAGTTTCGGCAATTATAGATCTTTACAGGAATAATTTCTAACTAACCGCGCCGAATATGGACAAGCAAGTAACCGACGATTTAGATTACCCCCAAACAACCTGCTGCGAATCAGGAAGTGTAAAATGAAATTTATAGTTCCACCATCATTCCTCGAGACAAATGAGGAAAACCTTGTTAGAATAGATATTGGAGACTCTAGTAACTCAAATTTACATCTACAGGGAGTAGGACTTAATGGGAACGTGGAAAACACCCAATCGCTTAGTCTGGCACACGATCATCTGTTCTCGTTGTAACCGGGTACTAAACCGGGTAAAACTCCCTGGAATATCCCGAAAGACTTCGTACAGGGTCTGCGAAAACTGTGGAGCCGCTGCAACTCCCCAATCAGCAGCGAACGAACCAGTCATCGGATCTTCGCTAGGGTAACCATCTCCGCCTGCAGAACTTTTTCCTAGATAACTCTAAAGCTCAAAATGTTTTTTATATTTATGCGCGAATTGAGACAGAGCCTCAATATGCTGCTCCACGGAATTGAACCCCGATCCCATAGTATTAATTGACAAATGACTGACCCCCAAGCTCTGCCATGCCTGCACAGTTCTAGCCCATTGCTCTTCTGGGTAATCTTTAAGATTTATCCTTCCCTCTATGCCTATCGTGGAAGGGTCACGCCCTGCTGCCTCTGAATATTCAACTAACTTCGCAATCTTTTCTTTTCCGTCCTTGTCAGGTTTAATTTGAGGAAACCAGCCATCAGCAATCTTTACGACCCGCCGAAGCACTGCATCAGCGCCACCTCCCATCCAGATGGGAATGGGACGCTGAATGGGTAATGGATTCAATCCAGCTGCCTTTACAGAATGCCATTTGCCTTGAAAATCAATTACCTCATTTGTCCATAATTTCCTAAGTAGACTAATTTGTTCCTCTGACCGCACCCCTCTATTAGAGAAATCTTCCCCTAAAGCTTGAAATTCAACTTCATTCCACCCGATTCCCACTCCGAGTCTTAGGCGCCCGTTACTCAGGACATCTATTTCTGCCGCCTGTTTCGCTACCAAAACTGTCTGCCGTTGAGGGAGAATTACTATCCCTGTCACCAATTCAACAGACTCAGTAATTGAGGCCAAGAAACCGAATAGAACCATGGGTTCATGGAATTGACTCTCACTGGTATATGGCCCTTTCCATCCTGGATATCCCTTGGGGTCTGCGCCTACGACATGGTCGTATACCAGAATATGGTTAAACTGTAATCTTTCTATTGCTACTGCATATTTACGAACCCCTAAAGGGGACGCCCCAATTTCAGTCTGGGGGAACACTACTCCGATTTTCAAACACTTCCTCCTAACCATCCAATAAATTTTTCATCTAAGCTGATCATTATGACTGTGTGGCTAAATTATAAGGAGCATATAACAATTACCAAATTTGAATATCCTACCTAATGTCGAAACGGGTGGAACAAACTGACGGAGTTTGCCGTTTCAGACAATGTAACCCCCCAAGACTTTAGGAGGAACAATAGCAATGGTTATACAATTTGTCGGAAAAATGTCCGAACTTCTAGGCTGTCTTGGGGTTATTGTGAAACAATTTCCAGAAATCCGTGCCTGCGAAGTAAATGCCCTCCATCTAGAAGAAGCCCGATATTTCCTCAGACGAAATTAATCTTCCCCAAATATTGACAGTGCTACGATAGAGCCTCTCGGGAAGGAGGCTTGGCAACCCAGACGCAACCACCAGCTACCAAGTTCAACACTCCGAAGATTGCAAAAATAGCAAAGTAGTTCCCCATGACGTCATAAGCAATTGCGGCACTTAATGGACCCATGGCATTTGCTGCCATCTGTACCGGCCAAACGATACCCCTTATTGCCCCTAGCGATGCTCGCCCATAGTAATCCGCAAAAATTATTTGATAAAGTGGCAACACTGCCCCACCAACAGTACCCATATAAATTGCCCAGAGGAATCCCATTCGGCCTGATTCCACCATCAATAAAAACACAAACCCCACTGCCCCTAAAAGGAAATTCCAACTCAAAACTAAACGAACATTTACTTTTTCGGCGAGGAATCCAAAAATGAGGGCACCAACTGCCCCAGTAGCCGCCCACACCGCAACAATACTCACGGATGTCCCAGCGGAAATCCCTTTATCAGTAAAATATGGGACCATGTGAAGGATAAATCCCGGACCCACTAGGAACACTAGAGAGAATGCTGTTGTCAGAAAATAAAATGACGGCAATTTAACCACTTCCTTTACCGTCATTGCGATTTCAGGTTGCAACTCACGTCCTTTTACGGAAGAGGAATTTTCATCGCCGTGGAACCGTTCATCTCCATCTGGAATAAGCCCCAAATCTTCAGGTTGACGTCGGATGAAAATTGCGGAAGGCAAGAGAGACACAACCCACACCACTAACCCCGTAACTCCGACGGCAACACGCCAATTCCAATGATTCACCAAATACTGGACGTAAAGCGGAGTTAAGCTGCCTCCCCCCATCATACCTAGGCCACTCAAGGCAACAGCTCTCCCCCTTTTTCGGATAAACCATTTCGGAATAACAACGCTGAGTGCCAAGGCAATAACCCCCATGGTCATGATCCGACCTACAATTTGGAGCCCATAAAACTGCCATAATTCCGTCACTCCAGCCATTAATAGTAAAGAAAGACCCAAAATGGATAGACTTATTACGAGGGTCCAACGGGTCCCGAAACGGTCAATCAGAGGGCCGACCCCTATAGAAATTACCCCAGCAACGATTGTGCCAATAGAAGTAGACGCTGTGAAAACACTACGACTCCAGCCAAAATCTTCCGTCATTGGCTTTAGAAGAACACCCCAAACCGGGAATGTTCCCGCGCTTTGTGTAAATCCGGCTAAACCCACTACGATGACGATTACCCAACCGTAAAAAAATTGGGGCCTTCCACGGCCCCAATTAAAACTTTGCATTGTTCTCACGCTCCTGGTCGTCGAATATCAGGTGCCTAACTGGTGCAATTGTCTTCTAAACTAAAAGGGTTCTTACAATTTACCCCTAAAAACCCGAAGGTCGGGTAATCTCCGGATCTTTGAAACCGTCATCATATGAACCTAGACCCCAGGGCCGTATGCAAGAAAAGTTACGGCACAGGCCGCAATTTACCGTTTGAAAGAACATCCGGATTCATTACCCGCAAGGGGCTTCCCTGTAAATAACCAGAAATATTTTCGATAGTCTGAGAATAATACGACTCATACGATTCAGTACTAACGTAACCCAAATGGGGAGTAATCACAGTATTTTGAAGTGTCCTCAGCTCATGGGCGAGGGGTAACGGCTCGACATCAAATGTATCTAAGCCTGCACCAGCAATCTTGCCAGCCTTCAATGCATGGATTAATGCCGATTCATTAACGATTGGCCCTCTAGAAGAGTTGATGATTATACTTGATCTCTTCATTCGATTAAGTTCGTTTTCCCCAACCAAACCTGTAGTTCTAGAACTTAACCGGAGATGTATTGTTAATACATCTGACTCATCAAATAGAGTATCCTTAGTGACTAGGGCTACTCCCAACTCGTCGCAACGTTCTTGAGTAAGATTCTGACTCCAAGCAATTACATTCATCCCAAATGCAATTCCAACCTTAGCAACCTCTCCCCCTATCCTGCCGAGGCCAAGGAGTCCTAACGTCTTCCCACGGAGTTCGAAGCCAACGGAGATTTGCCATTTACCTTGCCTCACTGCTAAATCCTCCGCAACAACATTCCGAGCGGAGGCTAAAATCAAAGCCCAGGTAATTTCTGCAGTTCCGAAAGTTCCAGCAGTTTGGGTTCCACTTACCACAATGCCTAATTCAGTGGCTGCGTCCAAATCAATAGATGGATTTGCCATTCCTGTATTACAAATCAATTTCAAATTTGGAAGGTTCTCCAAGATGCCTCTGTGGATCGGTGTCCGTTCTCGGATACACATCACCGAGAAAGATTCCCTCAGCCTGTCAATCAAAATTTCATCATCTGTAACGTGATCTTGCTGCACCTCGACAGAGACGTCAGGCCCAAGGGCATTCCAATCCCCAAATTGCCCGGAAACATCTTGAAAATCGTCCAGTACAGTTAGTTGTAACAAAACTTTTCCACCTCTAAATTTTTTAGGCAGGAGGCACTGAGAGATTCAGCACCTCTCCAATATCGGATATCTCATCTAGTTTCCGCAACCCTTGGATTAGCTTCTCTGTTTGTTCACTGGGGAGCAATGGTGAAGCCATAGGGCGGAATTTGTTCTCCTGGGCTTCATCAGTAAATAAACCTTTCGAGTATTCTAAATCGAAACCTTTCTTTGCAGTGAGGATTTCCCCGGACTGAAGTTCTACTTCTAGAACACTTAACGGCATACCTACATTAGGAGCGTTATCCGATTCTTCACCTACTGATACCTGAACTTTCCTCATCAACTCTACAATATCCGGTTTCAAGTAATATCCTTCCTCAAAATGGTGAACTTGGACACTTCCTTCCGTTAAAGCAAGACTAACCAAAAAAGGATGGCTATGATCGGCACGTTCTCTGGTTTTGGGTTCCCAACAAGCATCTTCATTGGCATATCCCATACCTGACCTGGAAGTAAACAAACGAATCTCCCGGATGTCTGAGAGCGATTTGATTTTACTCCTTAATTCCAAAGCAGTCTGGATTCCGGTATGACTTGGGTAGCCGGAGGGAAATCCTTTTACCCGTGCGCCCAAAATCCGAAACTGACTGCCTTGACCCCCTAAAGGTTGGAGATCAAATGCTCCACCAGTAATTTCAAAAAATCCATTTCGGCCTGAGAAAATATTGTCAGGACCGGTCATCCCCTTCGATGCCATCAGGGCACTAAAAACACCATTCCTTGAATCATTGGCTTCGGTAGCACCCTTCCAGTTTGAAATTTGTCCGGCCCGGCTCCTACCTAAGGATATATGAGAGGAGATCCCCAAACTAACCGCGTGTTCCATCTGCTGTTTATTGAGCCCCAAGAATTTAGAGGCGACCAAGGCAGATGCAATAACCGATCCTGCTCCACCCGAACCCCAACCTCTTGTACTGCGTAGAGCCACGCTATCGGCTAATCCTAAAAGAATTTCATAACCAATAACCGCTCCTAAAATCGCATCTTTACCACTACCTCGAATTGCATCAACCACAGACAACGCCGGGGCTATCATGTCGCTCGGATGCCCGCCGCCAAGATTGAAATAATAGTCGTTAAAATCCAGATATCGAATCATCACTCCATTAGCAAATGTGGCCATATCCAAAGAGGTTTTCTGACCTCCAACTAAAACCGTAGATGGAGTCGTGGATTGGACATCACCCGCAAGACTCCTCGCTATAGTCGGAGGGCCGTAAGGGAATGCACCTAGAGCGCACCCGAAGGTATCAAACATTAATCTCTTCGTATGGTCGACCACATCTGGAGAAAGATCTTCGTAGGACAATTCATCTACGAAATCTACCATTTGTTCCATAAAATTTTCCATCTTGAACCTGCCTTTCCTATTACGGTACTTTTGAAATTCGAGGATCCAAGTTATGACAAAAGGAAACAAGATTAGGAAACATTGAACTCGGTAGGGGCATAATAGTAATCAACCCTACACCTGTCAATCTTAGTCAAACCTCATCAGTCTAAAGCTTCTAAAGTAGCAATCAACTCATCGTCTGAAGGCATGCCTTTTTTCGCAAATGCTACTTTACCTTCCTTATCGACGATAAAAACAGTACGTTCAATACTTTTTCCATTCTCCTTCAAAGCTCCATATTCAGCAGCGACAGAGCGCTCCGAATCGATTAGCAGCGGGAAATTAAATGAATATTTTTCAGAGAATCTTTTATGGGATTCTCCAGAACCCGGGTTTACACCAAATATTCGGGTGTTCATTCCATCAAATTTTACCTTGTCATCACGCAAGGCCGACAACTGCCTTGTTCAACCTGAAGTATTGTCAGCGGGATAAAAGACTAAAATTACGGAAGCATCTCCTCGGAACGATGCCAGGTTTATTTCGAGGCCATTTTCGTCTTGCAGGGAAAAATCCGGGGCGGTATCTCCGATATGAATAGGCATAATCCCTCCTTAAGTAATTTCTTCAGGAATGTTATCCGGGTCCAATATAAATTCCAAGTGAAAAATGTTTAAATCACTTCTTTTCAATACAATATCACCATCTCAAAAGAGATAGCCGTAAATAGAACCCTTCAAATATCCTCTTTCTCTCTACCTACGGACGCCACGATTTATTTATCATTATGGAAGTTACATTTGGAATCCCCTAAAATAACTATGCAATACACACTTATATTTCCTGAAACACATTTTTCACCGATGGTCGCAAGGGAAGTTCGCACAATGCAAAAACAACTGAGCATTTACCAAGAGACTCATCCTGAGTTCCCCGCGATGGATACAGCAATATCACACGCTCTCCTACAAACGGTCTCTGCCGGGGAGGTCCAACAATCTCTCCGAGTTTATCAACCTAGGAATTTGATTGCCTTTGGGCCTCAAGATACTACCGATCCAGGGTTTATTAAAGCCGTCAAAATTGGGAGGTCGCAGGGATTTGAATGTATTCGTCGGTTGGTTGGAGGGCGGGCCGCTATGTTCCATAATGGGACTCTCGCATTCGGATTAACTCTTACCGACCATCAACCTAGAGAAAATATTGAAAAAAATTTTCAGATGATGGCAACATTAATTTTAAGATGCCTTGGACGCCTAGGAGTGGAAGCCAAAATTGGTCCAGTGACTGGAGAATATTGTCCCGGGAAATACAGCATTAATTCCCAAGGGAAATTCAAACTGGCAGGAATCGGCCAACGGTTAGCAAGGAATGCTACTTACATCGGTGGCGTGATCTGTTACCAGCAAAATTTAATTGCCGAGGAAATCCTCACCAAAGTTTATTCAACCCTAAATTTGGATTTGAATCCAAACAGTTTGGGAAACATACAATCAGTTCTACCTAGTGTTAGCTATAATTTACTAGAACAAGCTATTTTAGATGAATTCCGAACAACTTTTTACCTTGAAGAGGAAAAAATACCAATCGAAATCCTCCAATTAGCTTTGGCCCTAGAGCCACAACACGTCATCCAAAAGTAAATACAAAGGAGTCAATCGATGACAGAACTTCTATACCATGGGAATAGCCAACAGAGAGAGTTCGACGCGACAATAATCCAGGTTATAGGAAACGGTGTTGTTCTCGACAAAACAGCGTTTTACCCCGGAGGAGGAGGTCAGCCAAACGACATTGGTGAACTAGAAACTGAAACCTCTGTGCTTCAGGTAACAAAGGTTGCCCGAAAGGACAACCACATCATTCACGAACTTTCAGGGACTCCCCCTCAAATCGGCACCACAATACGTGGAAAAATTAATTGGGAACGAAGGTATAAGCTAATGAGAACCCATACAGCTCTTCATATGTTATGCGGAGTAGTATGGAGAGATTATCAAGCCCATGTGACTGGAGGAGATATGCAACCGCTCCAAGCCAGAATGGATTTTGAATTCGAATCAATGACAGCAGAATTAGCCCAGGAAATGGAAAGGAAAGTGAACGAGGAAATTTTAGCCAAAAGAAACGTAACAAGTTCAATCTTACCTCGAGAAGAAGCAATGCAAATTCCAGATCTTATTCGAACTAAAATTAATCTGCTGCCACAAGGCATTACCGAAGTTCGAGTGGTAAATATCCAAGGATTAGACCTACAGGCTGACGGCGGAACCCATGTAGAAAACACTTCTGAAGTTAAGCAAATCTATGTTGTCGGGCACGAAAGCAAAGGAAAAATAAACAAACGAATCAAGATCCGAATTGCCGATTAACATTGTCTCTTTAATCTTGGCTCACAAACTACCAATAAAAGCGATTCGATTTACATCTACGAGACCACAGGTTTAGATCTTGTATATCCCACCAATATGGATTAGGAAAAAGTAAATTATATATCTAAGCCACTAATTTATTATTATTTTAGCTGTGGATTTAATTCCTATAGCATCTAGAATAGCTTGGTAAGTTTGGCAGTTTGTTGCTGGTCGGGGAGGCGAGGATCGAACTCGCGACCTCCACGTCCCGAACGTGGCGCCCTACCGCTGGGCCACTCCCCGATGTTTTGGCATGACACATAAGATAGGAACATGATAAAAACGTAATGGCTGAAATGCTGGATAAATCAGGGCTTATTCTCTCTTCCCAGGGGCTCCTCTCCGTTTCGGCCTAATACTTACCTGCCGTTCATCCCCCTCACCGATACTCTCTGTTAAAACCTGAGGATGATTCGACAGGGTCATATGGATGACTCGCCTCTCATTGGAGGGCATTGGTTCTAGAGTAATCGCCCGCCCAGAAGTACCCACCCTATCCGCCATTCGAACGGCTAAAGTTTTCAAGGTGTTGGAACGCCTTTGTCGATATTGCTCCACATCTAAAATAATTCTTCCTTCCGAATCCGGATCGCTATTGGCCAAAATACGACTAACGAGGAATTGAAACGCCCTTAATGTTTCACCTCTTCGACCAATGAGCAATCCAGAATCATCTCCCTCAATGTTAATTGGATAGGTGTTAGGATTATCGGGTTGGGCTTTCCCGATAGTAGAAATGGCAGAGATCCCCATCCCATGTAGAATAGAATCCACTGAAAGTTTAGCGGTCCGAGCCAGACTCCTTGATTGCGGGACCTTCGTCACCCGAACCCGAGCATCTTCGGATCCAAATCCTAAGAAACCCGACTTTCCAGGGTTAATGACCTCGACTTCTACCTCTCCTAGGTCGACGTCGAGCACTCTTAGGGCGATTTCTAACGCTTCCTCCTGGGTCTTGCCGCTCGCTTCTGTACTGTCCATTATCTTCCTGCTCCTCCACTGACGGTTCGGGCTCTTCCGGGACAACTTGGGAAGCTTGAACCTCGGGTTTCTTTCCCGGTTTTAATCCGCCCCAGCCAGTGACTCGAAATTGAATTGCTACACCAACTAAATTGGTAAATATCCAATAAAAGGCTAATCCACTAGGAAATGATAGGGTAAAAAAGGCAAACATCAGAGGCAACATCCAAAGCATTATCTTCGCTGTTTGTTGCTGTCGAGGATCTGAGCTTGTCTGGGTCATCATCTTCTGTTGGACCCACATGGAACCCCCAACCAACATTGCCAACGGCATCGCAACGAAATACGACATTGCTCCAACTGTTTGAGACATATCTAACCCCAAAAATATGCTGTTCAGAGGAATCGCTTCGTGAATTTGGGGGACGTTGTAAAGAAGGATTGATAGGTCTACTACATTTTCAGGACTGCTAGGAAGTAGTCGGATTAAAGCCCAATATAAGGCGATGAAAATGGGCATCTGTACAATCAACGGGCCTAGACAACCGATTGGATTCACTCCTTCTTCTCGATAAAGTTTCATTGTCTCTTGGGAGATCCTTGCTCTGTCGTTGGCATAACGTTTTTGAACCGCCGCAATTTTTGGCTGTAATCTACCCATGGCACGTGTTTGTCGAAGTTGCTTAATGGTGAGGGGAAAGGTAATTGCCCTGGATATTAAAGTAAAAGCCAACAAAGCTAACCCAAAATTTTGGAATAGAACCAGATACAGTAGGACAAGACCATTGGTCATAGGCTTAAGTAAGCCTTCGTTCCAAATGACGCTTAAGAATTCCACGTTAATTCAAACCCTTGAAATTATTCACAAAGATCGACTTTCTCTATCCAATCAAATTTGTTGTACCTGTTCGAAGAAATTTTCCAATTTAAACGATGAACCGAACAATTAGACTTCATAACTACGACAGAATCCCCATAAGAAATCGGAGAGGCCCGGAAAGACACATCATCGTCTTCTTCGATAGAACTATTCCACAAATCTTCTCCATCATCTGCATTGAAAAAGACAAAATACCCTTCATCTGAGAACACACCAACTTGGTCCCCCGCAAGTACTGGAGCTGCAACAATCCCTCCTGTCACATCGGTAGGATATTCCCATTCTTCTTGTAATGTGGAAAGATTCAACCCATAGACAGTACCGCTTAAGGTTCCGGCATATAAAAGTTCTCCGTCAGTTACGAGGTCAGCCCAGAACCAATCATCCCCTGGAAAGTCAAATAGTTTATTCCCATTGTTATGCACGTCAAGAGCGTAGATATGCTTATCAAATGAACCAAAATATAGTATGCCGTTCTTTACGACCGGACGGGAGGTTATCGCACCGTCAGATGAGTAACTCCACAATTTTTCCCCGGTAGTCAAATCAACTGCATACAAATTATGATCAAGTGACCCAAAATAGACGACCCCCTCTGCTATTGTGGGGGTAGACCATATTTTATCCTTGGCCCCCTCAAAGACCCATTCTAACTTCCCGTTTTCAGCCGTATTGATTGCATAAACGTTTTTATCTGATGACCCCACAACTAAAATGTTTCCTGATACGGCAGGGCTTCCAATAAACCCCCCAACTGGGTGCTCCCGTGTACGTGGGTACACCCACTCCCTGTGTAGCCGACGGTCATCCCCATCCCCAATCCATTTTAATCCATAAATTCTGCCGCAGGGAGCTTTCCCCTGCTCATCAGATGGACCGCACCCACTCTTCTTATCCTGATAAGAAGCTACAAATACCCAATCGCCGGAAACCGTTGGTGCGGAATAGAATTGACCCAGATCGTCTTTGGAACCGTAAGAAGGGAACTCCGCAATTTGCTTCCCAGTGTCAGCATGAAATCCTTTCAGTTTTCCATTTCCAGTCGAGATGTAAAGTAATTCCTCTTTCTCATCCATCGCAATGCCAGACCAGGCAGTAGCAGTGAACCGATCACCGCCCACACATCCGATTAGAATAAAGATTAGCCCCATCATAAGTAAGATATGTTTTGGAAGCATCCCAAAATCCATTTCAAATATTTCTCCAGAACACCTGGAGAGGAGGTATGCACATGGTCTGAAGTACTTCATCCGGTTGGCTGGGTAAATCAAGGAACTGGATCAAACCCTTGTCCTCCCCAAGGGGTACAGCGTGCCAGTCTAACTATGGCAAGACGAGAACCCTCAACCATCCCATGACGCGAAATAGCTTCGCTAGAATATCTGGAACATGTCGGATTATACCTGCATCGCGAGGTAAGATATGGAGAGACTACTAACTGATATATCCTTATTAATAACAAAACCAATTTAGAAATCATTAGTCGCCAGAAATCCTCCCATCTTCTCAGAAGACAGTAGACCACCCTTCATATATAGCCAATAGACCTGATTACGTAACTCTTCAAATTTCATTTCTGCTGCACCATTGCGGGGACTCAGGACAATATCCCAACCATTGGTGGTTGGGATCCTTATAACAATTTCTCGGAGGCATCTTTTTAATCGGTTACGCTTAACCGAATTTCCTACTCTACGACTAACAGCAAAACCGAATTTATTGAAATCTCGCTCTCTCTGAAGTACTCTTAAAATTAGAAATTTAGTCCGCCAGGAATGGCCGAATTTAGTAATAGCAGCGAATTCGTCCGATTTTCTGAGGCGCATTCCCCTTGATATCATCTTTGTATTCCCGTTAACCGATTCCAGTGCTTAATTCAAGGGTACTTTAGATAGCTACTCGAACCCGGCCTTTCAATCTACGGCGCTTGAGAACAGCACGACCCTGCCGGGTACTAATTCTCTCTCGAAAGCCATGTACTCGTTGCCTGCGCTTATTATTTGGTTGATACGTACGTTTTGGCATAACTTCTCACAAATCGAAGCGGATTATACGTTGAATCCGATACCAGTGTCAACGAAACGGAAATTTGTCGCACTCTAATTTTATCTAAATATCACACCCGGAATGAGAGGCCTGATTAGGATTTTGTTTTAGCCAATTTCGAGTGAAAGCACAATTTCCACCTAAATCAATCCGATACTCCTCAATGGTATAGAATGACGGAATGAGGATATCCCCGTGTTCTTTAATACTCTATTTATTGAGTGCAGACTTGTTTGATAAATTTAGCCCCGCTATAATTTCGGAGATGGACAACGGATCTTCTATTGCAATCGACGGCCCCGTAGCTTCAGGAAAAACTGTCATTGGACGTTTAATTGCCAATGAACTAGGATACCCGTTCTTAGACACTGGAGTGATGTATAGGGCCATCACTTGGTTCATTTTGGGGCAGTCTGTCGCATTGACTGACCAGAAGACAATGGAAGATATAATTCAGTCAGTGAATATCGAGGTTAAAGATTCACCCGATGGGAACACGGTATACATAAACGGATCCGACATTACACAACACTTAAGAACTCCTGCAGTAGAAACAACGGTTTCAAAGATTTCTGAGTTCCCTTTTATCCGAAAGTTAATGGTTCGTCAACAAAGAATAATGACAGCGAATAATTCAATGGTTTTAGCGGGACGTGATATTGGAACTGTCGTAATCCCAGAAGCCCGATTAAAATTTTTCCTTAATGCCTCCTCTGAGGAACGAGCCAATCGACGGTATAACCAAATGATAGCGACGGGAGAATACGCTGACTGGTTGACAGTCAAACATGAACTAGACATACGGGATCAAACAGATACGGAAAGACTCTATTCACCTCTGAAAATAGCTAGTGACGCTCATGTAATAGATACTGATAGCCTTTCCATAGACGAAGTAGTCCAAGAAATTCTAACTATCGTAAGAAAGTCCTAACCTATGACTGGCCTTTACCATCGAATCCCAAATTTTCTTATGAGATGGATTCTCCGGATATTTAGTAAATGGGACATTGAAGGCTTAGAAAATGTCCCCCCCATGGGTCCATTAATCATTGTGGCTAATCACTTGAGTAATGTCGATCCACCGGTACTTAGCTCCAGCATTCCCAGACATATTCATTACGTCGCAAAAAAGGAGATTTTTTATCCGGTCCTACGTTTTTTTCTCCGGAAGTATGGCACCTATCCATTGGGTAGAGACGGACAGGATACCAGCGCCTTCCGATGGATGACAGAACTATTAAACAGGGATGAAGTAGTAGCAGTTTTCCCTGAAGGACAACGGAACCCATTAACAGGACTCCAAAAGGCTAACCCTGGAGTGGCTCTCCTGGCATTACGGACCCAAGCAACCATTTTGCCTGTAGGAATTATCGGTACGGCCCATCTAGGTCCGCTATGGAGGATTCTGTGTCCGACGGGAAACATTACTGTAAAAATTGGTTCACCATTTAGCCTCCCCCAAATTCAAGGTTCCTTGAACCGTATTCAATTGCAGTCATTAGCTGATATGATAATGTATCGCATCGCTACCCTGATACCTGATTCATACCAAGGTGAATATTCAAATATGAATTCTCCCTCCCTCACATTAAAAGGCTTCGACAACGGGCCTAAATTATGGGAAGAAGATATACCAAATATTGAACCTACGGATGAATCAAAGAAAAAATAAGAGAGGAGCTATTTATCATGGCAGAGAGTTCAAACCCGTTTGGTATTTACTTAAATACCAAAGACGGAAAAGCAGTTCGGATTACCTCACCCCACTGGATGCCTCCGGCCCCGGATTGGATTTTTGTCACGAACGAAGTAAACGCAACCATGGTTTCAATTAGGGAAATGGTTCGAGAACAGAAACTTTTTTCCTCTCCGGAGCAGATTATATGGGGACAAATCCCGTCTCAATCATAGTGGATCCCATAAAACAATAAGGAGGCCCCTTGAATAAATCCCAGCGGATAGCCCTTGTGACAGGAGGAGGGAGAGGGATCGGAAAAGCAATTGCGTTAGAACTAAGCAGAAGTTTTGCATCCGTCGCAATCAATTATTTACATGACAAGGAATCCGCCGAAAAGACAGTAGAGCTTATTACTAAAGCAGGTGGCATTGCAAAGGCGTTCCAAGCCGACGTAACGAAACAGGATGAGGTAGAAAAACTTTTTAATGCGGTTGTGACTGAATTCGGTAAGATAGATATCCTCGTGAATAATGCAGGAACGGTTAAAGATTCACTTATTGTCCGTATGGATGTTGAAGATTTCGACGAAATCCTAAACGTCCACCTAAGAGGGACCTTTTTATGCACCAAGTTGGCCCTTCGCTCAATGATCAAAAATCGATGGGGTCGGGTAATTAATATTGGTTCAGTAGTAGGAATAGCCGGGAATGTAGGACAAACCAACTATTCCGCCGCCAAAGCAGCTGTTATTGGGTTAACTAAAACCGTGGCAAAGGAAGTAGCTACGCGAGGAATAACGGTAAACTGTATCGCCCCGGGATTTATCACCACAGATATCGTAAAAGACCTAACACCTGAGTTCACCCAAAAAATCCTCGACCATATCGCAATGGGTCGATTTGGAGAACCTGAAGAAGTAGCCAGACTTGCCGCATTTATCGCATCTGAAGAGTCTGGCTATATTACAGGACAAACGATTTCCATTGACGGCGGACTTGTTTTAGGGTGATCCCGATTCTGACTGGAACATTTTTCTAATATGACCGCACCACTACTAGGGAAAGTCGCTTTCGTAACGGGGGGAACAAGGGGAATCGGCCGCGCAATATCTCTCGCTCTAGCTAAGGCTGGTGCAAACCTAGCAATCAATTACCTCCGCAACAAAGAAGAGGCTGTAAAAACAGAAAAGGCCATACAGTCCATTGGGGTGAGATGCATTCGACTCAAGGGACATTTAGGGAACCCAAAACAGATATCTTCAATGTTTCAGACCATCAAAGAAGAATTTGGAACGCTAGACATTCTGATAAATAATGCGGCTTCAGGCGTAAACCGACCCGGGATAGAACTAAACGAAAAACATTTTGATTGGACCCTCAATACCAACCTTAAGGGACCATGGCTCTCAATCAAGGAAGCGGTTCCAATTATGAATCCAGGGGGAAGAATCATTAATGTTACAAGCTTAGGTTCCCAAAGAGTGTTACGAAATTACACCTCTGTTGGAATCTCTAAAGCCGCCCTGGAAGCCTTGACCCGATACATGGCAATTGAGTTGGCTCCTAGAGGCATAAACGTAAATGCAATCTCACCTGGATACATAAATACCGATGCTCTGAGTCATTTCCCGAATGAAGAACAGATGATTCGAGACGCAACCGCAATCACTCCGAACAAACAAATTCTTACGGCAGAAGATATTGGTAAGGTGGTACTTTTCCTGGCAACTGATGATGCTTCCATGATTCGGGGGCAAGTGATTATTGTAGACGGGGGAATGTCACTGATAAACTGAATAAAGGGAGCCTTTTAAAGTAACTGAGGAATTTGATGACTCGGAATTTCTGGAATAGCTATAATCTCTCCCGAAACAATCGAATCACCATTCCCGTCTACATCTACCACTGAACCTACACGGACTTCAGATGATTTCAAATAACCCAAACCCCAATACCTACCTTCCGTCGGATGCAAAGAAGCGCTGGTAAGAACCCCCACTTTTTTCTCATGAACCCGCAAATCAGACCCTACCAATGGGGCTACAGGAGAGTCAAAGGCAATACCCACTAAGTATTTTTGGATCTTCTGATACGTCCACAATCTCGCAATGACCTCCTGGCCAATATAACAACCTTTGCTCCACGAAATCGAAGTAGTTAACCCGGCTTCTATGGGATTATAATCCGGAGTTAATTCTGAACCCCATCTCGGAATTCTATGCTGAATCCGCAAAATTTCTATAGCATTTTCACCGGCCAAAGTGAGTCCAAATTGCTCCGATATGGCTGTGATATCTTCCCATAACCTTTTTGCCATATCCGACGAAACCACAATTTGAAATGAAGGAACATTGAAGGAGTTTAGCTGGATGAGAATAAGGTTCTGTTCTCGCCAAGAAACTTCGATTGCCTGACAAGATTTAAAATCTAATGAGGCTAGTTGAAGCAAATTAAGGAGGGTGTTTTCGGCTGATGGACCTATAAGTGTTAACATCGCCGACGACTCGGTAAAATCGACGAGTTCTATATCCTCCACAATCGTGTATTTGTTTATCCAACCCGCAACGGACTCTCTCCTTTCGGGAGAGGTCAGAATCAAGAGGCCTCCATCTAATTTAACAACTTTAATGGCATCAATGATCCGGCCTTTATTATTCGTTAAGACCGTGGACACTACGGAACCAACGGGGAGTGGATCAACTAGATTCGTAGAAAGCCTATTTAAGAGGTCTGGCCCGTCTGAACCAGATATCCAAAGTCGGCCTGTGGGAGATTGATCATTTAAGATAACTCGTTCAAATGCCGCTAAGTACTCATGAGCATCATTGGAGTAAACTAAAGGAACCTTCCAGCCATGAACGTCGCCAAATAATGCTCCAACCTGATCTTGGCATTCAAAAAATGGGGTGAGTCTGCTAACTGAAACCAAATTATTCCTCCAGATGGGCTTAAGAAAATCGTTGGAAGATAACTAGGTAGAGGGAGCCTTATACAGAGAAGGAGTTACCGCAACCGCAGGAACTCTTGGCATTTGGATTGTAAAACACAAACCCTTTGCCATTAAGTCCATCCGAGAAGTCCAATTCCGTTCCAGCGAGAAAAACAAAACTCCGTTTGGGGACGAAGATTCGGATTCCGTGATCATCAATAATCCTATCCTCTGATCCTGGAGCCTCTTCTATTGAAAGGGTATAGACTAATCCAGAGCATCCCCCGCCTTTTACCGCCACTTTTAACCCAAATCCTTCAGCTAAACCCTGCTTTTCTGCAAAGAATTTTACCTTTTTGGCAGCACTATTTGTTACGGATATACTTAATGGCTCAGTTGAATTCGCAACGGACACGGAGTCATCCTCCAGATTTGATTTCGGTTCAGTGTCGAATTATTTAGTAATCGTTATGAATTTTAGACCTAGAGGATTCCAGTGTCAATGGAGTAAGGCAACGTTATCAAGTCCATTTATCCATAAACCTATCTCGAAACTTTTTCTATCCTTCAAGGGTTTTCTCATAAAAGGAATTAATTCCCAAAGGAAAATGAGAATGCCGATTCGGGGAAAATCTCTAAAGTCGCGAGACCAATAGATTCCACCAAGGGCCCTGGGTATACACCAATGAATATTACGCCCACCAAGAGAGGTAACAAGACCATCTTCATCGCTGGTGAAACAGGGATTTCAGTCAAATCGTTTGACTCGTGAACGTACATTTGTTTAATAACTTGAAGGTAGTAATAGAGGGAAATCACACTCGCAATTCCGGCGACACAAACTAACCAGAGGAAACCACCTTCGGCCGTTGCAGCGAACAAATAAAATTTTGTGGTGAACCCAGCAAAGAAGGGAAGGCCAGCTAAAGAAAGAAATGCTGCTGTAAGGCATGCTGCAAGAAAAGGAGAACGAGTCGCCAACCCCGCAAAATCGTTAATTTGCTCTCCCTTCGATGTATTATAAAATCCAATTATCGTACCAAAAGCCAAGAGATTTGTGACTGCATAACCAACCAAATGGAATACCAAGCCATTAGCAGATAACGTAGATAATGCGGCTATACCCATCAGCAGATATCCCACCTGCCCTATACTCGAATAAGCGAGCATACGTTTGACATTGCTCTGAGCCAGGGCGACGAGATTCCCTCCCAACATTGTAATCGTCGCTAGAATCGCTACCACCATCTTCCATTGTTCTGCTGCAGGAAGAAGCCCTTCTGCAAACAGTCGCAAAACGAGGGCGAAAGCAGCAGCCTTTGAGGCTACTGCTATGTAGGCCGTGATAGGTAATGGAGCACCTTCGTAGACGTCTGGTGCCCACATATGGAATGGGATTGCTGAAAGTTTGAACGCCAAGCCTCCGATCAAAAAGATAAGGCCTAGTACCAATCTACCATCCAACCCGGATTGATTAGATTCTATAACCTGGGCCATCTCAGAAAAGCTTGTGGTACCGAGAGAACCGTATAACAAACTTATCCCATAAAGGAGCAACGCCGATGAAAACGCACCAAGTAGGATATATTTTACCCCCGCTTCGTGGGATTTGGGCTCAACCCGAGAGTATCCGGCCAGTACATAAAGGCAAAAACTAAGAAGTTCCAAAGATATATAGGCTGTAAGTAACTCCCCAGAACTAGCCATAAACATCATAGCTAAAACCGAAGTTAAGATAATTGCATAATATTCCCCAGGTTGAGAAAGATACTTTTCCACAAATTGGAGTGAAATAATAATTATGATAATTCCTGAAAAGAGGAAAAATTCTTTAAAAAACAATGAATAGGTGTCAAATTTAACCAGCCCCCCAAATAAAACCTCATCTACCCCATCAAGGTGCCATAAAGTAAAGAGGGAAATTATTACCAAGCAAACAATAGACAACGGACCCGTTTTCCCTTTATGGGATTCAGGAAGAAAAAGATCAGCCGTAAACACGGTTATCGCGAGTCCAGCTACCAAGAACTCTGGTAAAAGCAAACTAAACTGAAATTCTGCCATTTATTTCTCACTATTTAGATTTACTAAGGTAACGATCCCAACTTTAGATTAATCTACTCATCTGGTAATCCCTTCAATGAGGGGAACAACAGCGCTGTTAATTAATTCAACAATTGGCCAGGGGTAGACACCCCAAAGAACAAGGAAACCGATTAATAAAAGCGCCCCAAAAAATTCTAAGCGAGACAAATCCTCAAGCTGTTGCCACCTTTGGTCTATCGGACCAAAAAATACTTTCCCTAGAAGGCGGAGGATATAAACGGCCGTAATCGCCGCCCCTATGACAGCCAGGAACCCCACGGGTAAATATGTCTTAAAAACTCCTATAAATACCATCAGTTCCGCCACGAAACCACTGAGTCCCGGTAGACCTAGAGAGGCCAATCCTGCAATCGCGAAAAAGCCAGATGTAAGCTTCATCCGTTTGGTCAACCCCTCTAATTGACCAATATCCCGAAGATGAGACTGGTTGTAAATCACTCCCACCATTGCAAAGAACAGCGCAGTCATTACTCCGTGGGAAAACATTTGGAGGACAGCCCCGGTGATCCCAAAAACTTCAAGCGTTGCTAATCCCATTACGACGTAGCCCATATGGCTTACGCTTGAATACCCAATCACATATTTCAAGTCTTTTTGAGCCAAAGCGGAAATTGAACCATAAATCACATTTACCGTAGCCAGGCCCATTAAAACAGGGGCCCAAACAACGAGACCATCCGGGAGAAGAACCATCCCGACTCGTAAAATACCGAAGGCGCCTAATTTCATTAGAACCCCTGCATGAAGCATGCTCACGGCGGTCGGAGCGGCAACATGTCCATCTGGAGACCAAGTATGAAAAGGCCACATGCCAGCCAGAATGCCAAAACCAACTGCAACTAATGGAAAAACGAATATCTGGAAGTTCCTTGAGAATTCAGCATCCTCCAATGCTAATAACCCTAAGACATGTCCACCATCCAACCATAAAGCGATAATGGCTATCCAGACCAGCACACTTCCTGCGACCAAATACAGAACCAGTTTCATAGCTCCGTACTCTTTGGTACGGGAGAAATTACCGAAATCCGAACTACTACCCCAGATGGCAATCAATAAATACATCGGAACAACAGCAAGCTCGTAGAAGAAGAACAGGAAAAATAAATCTAAGGAGACGAAAACACCATACACGCCTGCGACTAATAAAAAGAGCCAGAAAAAGAAATCTTTTGGTCGATGTACTACCTTGGAAGACACCAAAGTAGCAGCAAAAAACACTACTCCATTGAGAAGAATCATCGGGACAGTTATCCCATCAACTCCGATGTGAAACGTAATTCCCAAGGAACTCAACCATGGATATTCAACCGCGAATTGGTATCCACCTCGAGTAAAATCATATGAAAAGAACAGGATAATGGATAATAGAAATCCTATCGCAGCGACACCAACGGCGAGAGAATAAACCCAGACAGGTTTTTCTTTAGGGATTACCACTGTTCCGATTGCACCAATCAGCGGCAATCCAACTATTAAGGCTAAAATTTGATCTTCCAATTTGAGCCTTGCACTCCTAATTATTATTCAAGCGACTATAAAATGACGGCACCCAAAAGAACCAGGCCTAAAAGCCCAAGTACCATTCCCATGGCGTAATTATAGACGTAACCAGTCTCATGATACCGTAATTTTCTACCGATTTTTACGAACGAGTTACCTGTTCCATCTACCCCCAGATCATTCACTATTACTCGGTCAAAAATAGCGACACCACGTCCTAACACCAGGACAATCCTGTCGATTATCCATTGATACACTTCATCAAAGTAGTACTTATTCTCAAATACCCTATAAATCACCCCAAATCGACCGCTGAAAGCATTTTTAGGTACTGATTGTTTTATGTATACCAACCATCCAAGCGCCAACGCCATTAGGCCCACAAACAATGAGATTGCAGCTAGAACATAATCAATATGGAAATGGGCTGCTGGTCCGTGACCAAGATGAAGAAATGAGCCAAAGCTTGGAGCTAGCCCACCCAAGATGACCGAAAAAACCGAGAAGACCAACATAGGAATCAACATCAGATAAGGAGATTCATGAGCCCCGCTACTTTTTACCCCGGGAGGACCAAAGAATACGACAAAAAGGACGCGAGCGGTATAAAATCCACTAATAAAAACGGCTAACAAAGTGACCAAAAAGAATCCTAGCCCCAAATTCTCGGCAACTGACAAAAGGATTTCATCCTTACTGAAAAATCCACTTAGAGGGGGTATGCCTGCAAGGGACAGGCCCCCGATAAGGAAACACAGAGTTGTAAGTGGCATCTGTTTCCGAAGCCCACCCATTTCACGAATATCCAACGTATCAGTCCCATGACTGACGCTTCCCGCGCTTAAGAAAAGCATTGCTTTAGCAAAAGCATGAACTAGTAAATGGAATATTCCAGCGGTGAGTCCTCCCGACCCAAGGGCCAACATCATAAATCCCAGATGACTCACCGTGGAATAGGCCAAAATCCGTTTCAAATCTGTCATTACCGATGCAATGCTCGCGGCCATTAGGGCCGTGAGTAAACCAATGGTAGCCAAGGCAGTCATGGTAAATGAAGATAACTCAAACAGGGGGAACAATCTGGCGACCAAAAACACTCCAGCAACCACCATCGTCGCCGCATGTATGAGTGCGCTTACCGGAGTAGGGCCTTCCATAGCATCAGGCAACCAAACATGAAATGGGATCTGAGCAGATTTTCCGATCGCACCAAGTAGAATCAAAATAGTGGAGGCAGTAATAAGTCCTTGGTCGAAATTCTTTGCCTGTTCAAAGAGGACTGATATCTCAAAGGTACCGGTTTCCCTGAAAAGCAATAAGGCTCCGATAAGGAACCCAACGTCACCGATACGAGTGGTTACAAATGCTTTTTTTGCAGCTTCCGCAGCGCTTCGTTTTTCGTACCAAAAACCGATAAGAAGATACGAACACAGGCCTACTAATTCCCAGGCAAAATAGAGAAGAAGCAAATTATCTGCAAGAACCAATAACAACATGGATGCAACGAAAAGTGAATGGACTGCGAAGTACCAACTGAATCGGTTGTCTTCCTTCATGTAAGTCCAAGAATAAATTTGAATCCCAAATGCGACAAAGGTAATGATACCAACCATAACCAACGACAAAGGGTCAACCAAAACTCCCCAGTTAATCTTAGTGATTCCTACCTCTAGCCAAGAAAAACTTTTCGAATAAGAACCATGGTCTAAGAAGTCTAGGAAAACGAAAATGAAGACAATGAATCCAGAGAACACCGCAACAGGAGCAAGAAACGCACCGCCTCGAGGTAATAATTTCCCCAAAGTGATAATTAACATAAAAGAAAACAAACTAAACAACGGGATTAACCAAGCCCAACTCATATCAGGTCCTGCCGAAATAAAATCCATCAAGATTATCACTTTCCCGAAACTATTTAATCCTTATTGACTAAAGCCGTCCATAAAAATGTTAACTAACGAATTAATTCCAAATTTTTCGTTAGCGATCACCATTTCATCATGTCGACTTGATCCAAGTTTGCAGTACCTCGGTGCCGATACAGTCTAAGAATTATGGCCAATGCCAAACCAACCTCTGCTGCGGCCACTGTAATGACAAAAATGGCTATGATCTGCCCTAACGCTTGGGAATGGTCAAGAAATGCAGAATACCCAACCAAATTCAGATTTACAGCATTTAACATAAGTTCGATAGAGATAAGAACCATAACGGCGTTTCTTCTAGCAAGGACGCCATATAATCCCATGGAAAACAGGGCGGCACTGAGAAGTTCAATGTGTAATAAGGTCATTCAAGCTACCCCTTCCAACTCTTGGGACAAATATTCATCAATAAAATCCCATAAGGCGAACGCATCTCTTTATTCCTTTTCCTCCGTTCGAGAGATAATGATTGCCCCTATCAATGCTATAAGGAGGATTAATGAGGCAATCTCAAAAGGAATTACCCATTGAGTAAATAATTCAGAGCCAATGGTCGTTATTCCTGTTTTACCCAAGATACCTTCGATTTGCCCTGAACCCACGACAGTAGCAACAATCACTCCTAAAATCAGAAGGGCTACAACTGCCGCTAATGGACGTTGTGAATTATCAGCGACGCGGGAAAATTCTTCCAATCGGGTGAGCATCAAGGCAAAGAGGAGAACAATTGTAATTGCCCCCCCGTAAATTAGAACTTGAACCAAGGCCAAAAACTCGGCTAATAAAAGAACAAACACTCCCGCAACCGCACCAAGACTAAGAAGCAGAAAAATAGCCGCGTGAGCCACGTTTCGGGTGGTTACCGCCCCCAATCCTCCGGCGAGGCACATAGCCGCTAGCAGAACGAAAACAGACAACTGAACGCTCACGAATTTTCTCCTTGAACTGTTTCAGGTTGAGAGTTTCCTTCAGAAGTTGGAGAATTTTCGGTCAATGTCTCATTTTTTCTAGGGGACACAACGGCGGCAACGGGTTTCCCGGCCGTTACTCTTTTAGTTGGAGGGATCCAATCTGTTTCATTTTGGTACCGCCTGCCCATTGCCAGTAATACCGGCAGTGGAGTTCGACGTTGATTCCGGAGGTAAGAGCTAATTTCATGCTCCTTGCTCATCTCGATCGCGTCAAAATTACAAACTTCCACGCATATCCCGCATAAGATACATCGAGTGAAATTTATTTCAAAAGATTCAACAATTTTCCTGCGATGGCTCTTATCCTCTGAAAATAATGGATTATCAATCATCGTCCCGGACATACATTGCGTGGGGCATTCTCGAACACAGACCATGCATGCCACACAATACGGTTCACCAATCTGATAGTCCCATGTCAATGCCGGAAACCCCATGAATCTATCTTGAAGAGGCATGTGATGTTTAGGGTATTGGGCAGTAACTGGACGTCTAAATGTAGTTCTCAAGGTAACTAGGAGCCCCTTCAAACTATTCAGCACGGCGCACCTCTCTAGCTGGGACAAGATTGATTGAAGATTCGGGAGTCTGTGAACTTACTTTCTTATAGGTTATACCAAAAATGGCAAGCAATGAAATCAATCCAAAAGCTGAGAGAACCCAACCTGGCCAATCATAAAATCGATAAGAAGCAGTAACCATAAAATTGAGAAAGGAAAGAGGAACAAAAACCTTCCATGCTAAACTCATCAGTTGGTCAATTCGAAGCCGCGGGAATGTCCCTCTAAACCAGTAGAAAAGAAGTATCAGACCATAGACTTTGATGAAAAACCAAAGAACTGGAGGTAAAAAGGGACCGGCCCAACCCCCCAAAAATAAGAGAGTTATTAACGCTGCAACCAAGAAAGTATTTATATATTCGGCCAAATAAAAAATTGACCAATGGGCTCCGCTATACTCAATAAACGGACCTCCCATCACCTCTGATTCTGCATGAAATATATCAAACGGAGTCCTCCCGACCTCCGCTAACCCAGCTAACAAGAAGAGAAATACGCCAAGGGGTTGCAGAAACAAAAATGGGACTGATTCTTGTGCTTCAACAATCTCCACCAAATTCAAAGAACCAGCCAAAATCGCCACCGAAAGAGCGACTGCAATTATTGGAATCTCATAGCTGATCAACTGTGCAACTGAGCGAAGGGTCCCAAGAACTCCATATTTATTCGCGGATCCCCATCCGGCCATAATCAGGCCCACAATAGACACTACGGAGAAGGCTATCACATATAAAAGTCCTAATTCTAAATCCCGTAAAACCAAAGTGGAACTTACCGGAATGGTAATCCATATAACAAAACTTGGGACAAATAATACTAGAGGAGCGACCCAATATATTTTCCTATCGACCCAAGAGGGCATCATATCCTCTTTGGTGGTAAGTTTGATCGCGTCTGCAACCGGCTGGAGAAGGCCAAATGGACCAACCCTTGTTGGCCCGTACCTCATTTGTAAACGCCCCAAATATTTTCGCTCAATCCACACTAACGAAAGAACAATAATCGAAAGGATCGTCAACAAACCAAGAAGTTGGACAATAATTTGGACAACGGGAGAGGAAAGAATCGGAATTCCTGAAAAAATGTCCATTACCTGTCAACTTCTCCTAAGACGATATCCAAAGAGCCCAAGATTACCACAGCATCAGCAACGTACACATTCCGCAATAACAACTTCAGAGCTTGTAAGTTCACAAATGACGGAGCACGGACCTTAACCCGATAGGGTTTTGTTTCTCCTGCACTCACAAGATACACCCCAAATTCGCCCCTTGGATTTTCTGCCCTAACGTAAACTTCCCCTTTCGGAGGTCGAGGGAGACGACGGAGGCCACTAGCCATAACCGGGCTATTTTCTGGCAATTGTTGTAATGCTTGTTTAATTATGCTGACAGATTGACGCATCTCTTCAACCCGAAGAGCATAGCGTTCCCAAGAATCACCTAATTTCCCAACGGGGATATCAAATTCAAATCTATCATATACGGAATAGGGTTCAATCACACGAAGATCATAAGGAATGCCCGTAGCTCGAAGGGATGGGCCACTTACCCCCAATGCAATAGCATCCTCCGAGGAAATAACCCCAATATTTCGGGTACGCGCCAAAAACACCTCATTTTTAGAAAGCAACTGGTCGCATTCGTTTATTGCCTTTTCCAGTTCTTGAATTACCTGCAATACCCTCTCATTAAAATCTTCTGGGACATCCTGCTTTAATCCCCCTACTCGGAAATAATTGTGCATCATCCGGGCACCAGTCACCGATTCAAATAATCGTTGAATCCGCTCTCGTTCGCGGAAACTATACAATGCAGGAGTCATAGCTCCAGCATCAAGCCCAAAGGTTCCATAAAAAAGTAAATGACTGGAGATTCGGTTCAGTTCACAAAGGATAACCCGTATGTATTCTGCTCTCTCTGGGACTTGAACATCCATAAGTTTTTCAACTGCCATGGTAAAGACTAACTCATTGTTCAAGTTTGAAATGTAGTCAAGGCGGTCAAACAAAGTGACAATCTGAGGATAAACTTCCCCTTCACATAATTTTTCAGAACCTCTATGGAGATATCCAATGTGGGGTTCAACATCAACCACCCGTTCGCCATCTACCCAGAGAACCATCCGAAAAACTCCATGGGTAGCTGGATGTTGAGGCCCCATATTTATCATAATATTCATGGGCTCAAGAGGCTGACTACTCGTCGCTTCTACCAATTTAGACCTCAATCATTAAAATTGCACATTGGTGAATTTACCATTCTTCGTATTCATGGAACGGAAAGGATTTCCGACCAGGGAAACCTTCGAAGCCTTCCCATAACAATAGTGGCTTCAGTCCAGGATGCCCTTCAAAATCCACCCCAAATAGGTCTCGTCCTTCTCGTTCGAACCAATCAGCAGAAGGCCATATCGAAACGATTGAAGGCACTTTCGGCTGTTCATATTCGGTGTTCGTTTTTACAACTAACTTATACCTGTGCCCCATGGACCAAAGGTGGTAAACAACTTGAAAGGAATCTTCGTAATCAACCACTGATAAACAGCGAAGAAAATCAAATTGTAGCCCTGGGTTTCCCTTAAGGATTTCACAGGTTTCTAAAAGTTTCGCTGGAGCAACGGAAATTAACACTTCATCAAGAATTGAACCGATCTGAACATCTTTCGAACCGAAAATCTCAGATATTTCCCTGAGCAACAATTTCCCCCTAGAACTCAGTCGGGAATGTTCATCTTTCCCATCCTGGGTGACAAGGGATTCCTCAGGTTTGTCCTCCGGGGAGGGACTATTTTCAGCCCTTGGTGTTTCTGTTTCTTCCATGCCGTTTTGCATCCTGTTGGATTTTCTCCTGCAATCTTAGTACTCCATCGAGTAAGGCCTCCGGTCGTGGAGGGCAACCCGGTACATAAACATCAACCGGAATGATATGGTCGACACCCATTACAACTGAGTAGGAACGATAATACGGTCCTCCATTAGAGGCACAGCTCCCCATCGCAATAACCCATTTAGGATCCGGCATTTGTTCATATAG
>CAZTCW010000061.1:0-40580 GCA_964612825.1 uncultured Dehalococcoidia bacterium
CTGAGCATTATTTATCGTTAGCATCGGTAATGCGAGGCCTGTATCATCCCCTTGATTTGAAACAGAAATTGATAGTGTCAGGGGGGATCACGCTTGGCACGTTGAGGCCGATGGAACTACCGCAGTTACTAATACGTCATCAGCATCCAATGGGGGAGCAATTAACAGTTGTTCGCTGGTTCCATTTAACCCTATTGAATAGTTTCCTACCTGTGTTAATTCCAGGAAAAACCGGATGGTTTCAGAAGCATCATTTCCAGAATTAATCATTTTTGTACGAATTAATTGGTTTCCTTTGTAAAGGGATACGGGAATGTGCCCCATTCCTTTACTTTCATCTATTAGACCGCCAATTATTTCGACGACGTCACCGGGAGCCCCAGCCTGAGGATTGAATCTAATAGACCCGACAACTTCCTTTCCAAGAAACCTCGGGTGTATCAGTGTGACAATTCTAAATTTTGACGTACCCGAATGAACTGTCGTTCCAAAAACTACTCGGTTTTCATGGTCAAACTCAATCTTCTTTACATTCAGAAATTCAGGATAAGAAGGATTTACTACAACCACTTTAATGGAAGATTCCTCACTAAATCTTTCAACCCAAGATGAATTAATCGCAAATTGAAGTGAGCCTGATTTTAAACTGAGAGGTTGTTCAGTTTCCTTTGTCACGAGGTCAATTCCAAGGGCCAGAGCGCCAATTTGATCCCCGGAACCAGACAGGGAGCGGTTTAGGTTTTCACGTAATATAGGATCCAAGTTTTTAGTGGCCTTTATTTGAATTGACGAGCCAATGGGAAGAGACTCTGGGACCATTTTTCCTTCAAAGGTAATCGTTCCAATTCCTTGTTCAATAATTTCTAAATTCACTGAAATATCTTTGAATTCAATCGAGAATGTCTCTATTTGCCCAATGATCCGATTGCCCGATACGGAAAGGGAATCCAAAAGAAGCCGGAGTGAGATTTCACCGTTACCTGTTTTATTCTCTAATGGAATCAGCAACTCTCTATTTTGATATTTAATCCCAGTCGCAATATCAAAAACGCTCGCTAGGGAATTCTCTGAAGAAAGATGGAGGGGGAAATCGACAGTCCCAAGCCTCCCACTCCCAGTGTTTAACAAAATATTATTTCCGGAAATGGAAACCTGGTTACCATTAGAATCGAGAGCGACTGTCCGATATTTTGAAATCGGTACGGACTGAGGAATTTTTGCTTCTAGGAGCGGAGACAAGGAAAGGAAGCTGAAGGAAGAATTGCCCACTGAAACAACGTGGACACCGGGGTTTTCAACTTGAATGCCAAATGAAAATGCATTTGTTTCCTGAGGGAGTAAAACCCCTGTCAACTCTTTTACAGGGATCCCATCAAGAAACACTGTCGATTCGTGAACCCCGGAGATTCCTCCATCATTGGTTATCACTCCTTCTATGAGTGTTGTACCCCCGGGGTCAACTATTGAAGGAAATACCGATTCAATCCGTCCGGTAAATTGTTCTTCCATAATTCTGAATGAATCGGTCAACCCCCTCACCGAAACGGAATATAGGTCGGGGTTGTTTTGTACGGTCCGTACTAAATGACGCCTGCTAGATCCAGAAGGTAGAATTCCAGAAATAACTTCTAATTCCTTCTCCTGAACAACAATGGGAATAGAATATTCGGCGCTCTCGGAATCAGAATTTTTTACCCCGATAATAATTGTCACGGGTATCCCCGCGCCAGCTTCCTTCGGGGAAACAGCCAGAGAGACCACCTGGACTTGAGGCTCACTCTTCTTGGCAATATCTGCATCGGCAAACCCGGTCCCGGCGAGAAGCACCAGAACAGTTACACTTCCGATAACAACCAGTTTTTCCAAAAATCGTATTTTGAACAATTTAATAACCAACACTCGAGATACAACATCATTTACCTGAAAGCAAACCCAATAGTATAGAAGACGAGGTTAAGGTTCCCTAGCTGCGACGCCTTGTGAGCGCAAAAGCTATTCCACCGATAACCGCCACGGCCACAATTCCTATAATGACAAATATCACAGGATTCGTACCTGACGGGGTTTCGTCTGGGGATACGGGCTCCACAACAGGAGCCGGGGTAGTTTCTGGAGTAGCAGTGGCAGTCGGTTCTGGAACAGGAGTAACGACCGGTTCTGGAGTCGGTTCACTCGGAACTGCTGTCGGCTGTGGTGTCGGCGTTGGTTTAGGAGTGACCGCCGTCGGAGCCGGCGTTGGAGTTGAAATAGGTGGAGTCACGCCGGGAACGCCCTTTTCCACGGTAACAGCACCGAACAATCGTTCAAGTCGGACTTCATATGTACCAACCGGGAGAGTCGCACTCAGCACAATGGATTTCGTCCCGGAGCCTGGAATTTCAATGGTACCGGTAGCTCTCACTTCGTTGTCGAGCCAAAGGTTACCAACATAAGTCTCGGTTGAATTTGACAAGTTTCGAACTTGAGCGGTCGCCTCGAATGGTGAGGCAGAATCAGCAGTCTTAGGAATGGTGAGGCTTGAAACCTCAAATTTTGGGGTCGGAAGGTCAACACTACCCGCTATGGCAAAATAAGAGAATCCAGGAACCGGAGCAGAGTAATACACTCTAGTTTCGTCTTCTTGTATGCGTTTCGTTGGCATACTGACCCAGTTTCCAGTACTTGCATCCATCCGATATAAGAAGATAGACCACTTATGAATATTATTTGATTCTATCCAGGATTTTTCAACGAAAAAGGTGAAATGACCCTGCGAAACGGAATCCGAGGCTCCTCCACTTAAACTCACCCGAAGATAATCACTGACGATACTCCCTGAAGGAAGGCTTCCCGAACCATCTGGGGCAGTGGAGAGGTTCTGAACTTCAACCTCAACATCGGACACCTTGTTGATAAATTTTCCTACGATTTTATCCAAAGGAGCGGGAGTCGCGACTAAGCCCACCCATACCAACTCTCCGGTATCAGGAACTTGATACACCGCCAACGTTGGGGAAACCTGAACTCCGGCCGGTGACGGAAGGGATGGATCAACTACGGGAGCAGTTTCTCCGACGAGCTGTTCAACCGGAACTAAAGGTAATTTTTCAAAGAGAACCGTAGGTTCTATTAAATACAGAGCTTCTGCGGTGACTTCTGGTAATCGTTCCACAAGTTTTTCAACAGACATCGCTTGAATTAGTTCAGTTCGTTTTGCGACAGGGACCGCGGTTAATATCGCGCCGGCCCTCTCCTTGGCAACCGCTTCAAGAATTTCTGCTGCTTTTGCAACCAGAACCAACTCTATAATGGAAGTCGCCTTGGTGATTTCAAGGGCATCGATGACAGCCACTGCTTTTCCAATAAGAATGAAATCAATGATGGAGGCCCCTTGGGTCGTGTCAATAACCTTGAAAATTTCAATTGCATTATCGGTACCTAATTTTTCCATAATCGATGCGGCTGTAGCGGCGTCCAATGAACCATCAGATAACGCGGCTTCCAAGGCAGTAGCAACCTTTTCGTAGGTGGTACCCCCACCTTCAAGACCTTCAATCAGTTTACTTGCAACACCACCCGCACTCTCGGTGCCACCGCCGATCCCCTCAAAAAGGGATTCCACATCTGTCTCTTTTATAGGTGCAAATCCACCGGCGGCCGCACCAGTGGTGGCAGTAGATGGTGCAGCGGATATTGAAACACTCGAACTTCCCGTTCCCGGAACGTAAGCAGATTTTGTCGCCCCGGTTTTCACCGTCTTAGTGCCGGCGGCAGGGAAGGTGTAGGAGTGGCTAAAGGATCCGTCCGACCCCGAAGTAACAGAAGAGACAGTACTATTCCCAGTCCCCCAATCGGTATACACGGTAGCACCAGAGATCGCGGTCCCCGCAGCGTTTTGAACTGTACCTGAGGCAGTAACCACGAGGTTGGTAGCAGAGACGGTATACCCGGAAATCGCCAGTACTTGGGATTGGGTAACAGAAACTCCAACCGAACCTGGATTTTCCCCCGCCCGGTAGGTGACTGAGGAGGCAAGCGTTCCAACAATTCCTACAAAGGTGGTTCCCGACCCTTTGTTAACCATCCTCCCCACCAGAAGCTGAACGCTATTGCCGGTCTGCCCTCCATCTTGGGCGGAAGTATTGGGGGAGTCCTGAGGGATTTTCAGATGTTGTTTCCCGGTTTCTGTACACACAAGGGAACTATCGTCGGAAGCAGCTCCAAAGCGACCGTCGCTAGCTCTACCAACGGAACAAAGAGGCCAACCACCGCTAGGTGCCGTAGAAGATTGACTCACAGTCCCTTGAACCACAATCCCAGTGTCCGCGCCCGAGCCTCCAATGGTAACGGTACCCTCAATAAACATCGGGGTTAAGGGCAAGCTGGCTCCTCGAACGTCATTGGTCGAAACGACCGAGATCACGGCCAATAAGGCGACTGAACCAAGGAACAGAAAGATGGTTTTATAGGAGAGTCCGGACCACTTAGCTACCAATTGTTAAGGCCTCCAATTTGTGGTCTCGTTCATGCAACTTGTTAAGCGATCGATATAAATTCATTTATTATTTCACCATGTAAGGGATCCAGGAAAGGGTCCTGAAGACAGCCAAGATCAGGAAAACCTGATTTAGAACATGGGACATCAGGTCGGGGATCATATTGACCTGATGTCCCAATTGTTCCAAAAATTATCGAGGCACAAGGGTTCCATCCGCCAAGGCAAAGACCCATAACCCAGAACCCGGCTGGATGTAATCCGTACTTACCAATCCTGAGAATGCACCCAAGACAACGGTTGGAGTTTGACCTTGAGTCAATGGGAAGTCGATCTTGTTATTGTAAACAAGAGCAGAACCCCAAATCCTATTCGGTGACTCAAGAGGCTGGAAGTAATTGCTCACCAACTCCTGATCCTCAGAATGCAATCCAATAAGGTTCCACGTCCCACCGGCGGGATTGTTGGTTGTATCCTTTCCTTCCACGTCATAGACCGGCGGAATCGACTGCCCACCCAGCAAGAAGGTCCCTTCGTAGTTCAAGGCGATAGGCGCTTGGGTTGCAGGAACACCCGTCGCGATACTGGCAGAAGCTTTAAAGGCTGCCGCCCGCATCCGGAAGATGTAACCTTTACCAGGTTTCATTGTAGTCAAGCTATCAGTATCCGCAGTTGATGCCGTCCACACGCTCCAGCGATCTGCCTGAGCGGCGGTGGTGTCATTCGCATCGTAGTACAGAATCTTGTCAATCGCCTGAAGTCCATCAACGGGGCTGAGAACCCCAGCAACAAGGGTGTTGATACTGGTTTCAAGTGTAGACGTACTGGCCGCTGTTGGAATAATCGGCAAGCTTACAATGTTATCCCCTGGCATAAGGTTCAGCGTGAACCCGCCCAGTGTGGAGACGATTGTTCCACTAACGGTTCCCGTTTTCTCGTTACCAGCCTTATCAGTACACTTAATGTTCATTGTCATGGTGCCCGGAGCAACGCTGTTCGGGATTGTAATTGGCAACAAGAACGTCTTTGCGTTTGAAGAACCACCCGTAATTCCAGACATCCACTGATCTTGAACCGCACCCGGAATATCCGTGCGGAAGGACATGTCAAACGTGGATGGAGTTATCGGCGAAGCAGCCTTCACGCTCGTAATTCCAAAACCAGCAGCGTCCGTACAGTCAGCCTGGAAAACCGCTAAGTCACCCTGTCGGGCAGAAACATATCCAACCGGATAGGCCGTTTCCCCAACAGTAATGACCGGAGCAGTGGTATCCAGCACCACGGTAGCCGAATCAGCAATCGTCGTCGCACAATCGTCAGAATCGGAGGTATTACATTGGCCAGCCATGTCCTTAATTCGGACTTCTATCTTGTTAGAACCCTCCGAAAGGGTTATGTCCTTCGTGAACGCGGTTTGACCATCCGTAAAGGTCGTGATCTTACCCACTGAAAGGGCCGAGCCACTACCTACCGTCTTGTAGATTTCAATCACTTTAGGCTGAGCCTCAACAAAGGTGCCCGAAACCGTTAGTGTAGAGTTGGCGGTCACACTCGCCATCGAAGCCATATCGAGCGTCGGAGCCTGGGTATCCAAGAAGAATGTCGCGTCAGCGCTCCCGTTCAAGGACCCTGCGTAGGCAGTGTGAGTCGCACTAATCGTTATCTTGTTTTGTCCCTCTTCAGGCGCCATCAGAAGCGTCCAAGATGGAGGGGTTGTCGTTTTATCCACAGCTGCAGAAGCCAACGTCAAGGAACCCGCACCAGTCACTTCAATATTATCCAAAAGAATTCCAGTGAAGTGGTTGGCATAGGGGTCAACCGAATCGAATTTGAACCGGAAGAAGTGAGATCCCGTCACCGATGATGGAATCGAGTATTCAACCGATGTCATAGCACCATTCGCGTTGGCGTTAGGAACAGCTATGAGGGATTTGTTGGATGAAGCACCCATACAACCCGGGTACATTGTCATCGAAGAACAGGCAATCACCTGACCCGCACTGTACATGGGGGGCAAGTCTTGAGTTGCAGCAAACTGGGCAAGCTCCGTCCCACAAGAAGCGGAATTGCTCCCTGGTGTTCCAGTACAAGCATAGAGCTTCAAGTTGTCCCAATCAGCTGCCGTCTCAACTTCCCACCAAATATCGAATTTCAAGGTTCCGTCGTCACCCAAGTTTACTGCAGGCGTGTCAAAGAACCCAGCGCTTGTCGTCTGCATGAAGTCTGGAACCATACAGTTTGTGGAGCCAGGAGGAACCGGCATGCCTGCCATCACCGCACAATAGTTTGGCTTGGAAGTTCCAGCAGAAGCTGTCTCATTTTGGCCAAAATAGGCGTAGGTTCCTGTTAAGAAGTTATGCGATTGGATATTAGGACCAAACGGATCGTGAATCGCCGCGTCAGCTGCCGTGGTGAAATGCCAGAGCCCACTCATCTTGTACTGGGCCTGGTCTGCCGCAGCAGTGAAGGCAGATGCCACTTTACCATCTCCGGGGTCATACCCAATGAGGGTAGCGCTCGGCAAGTCTGCCAACACACCAACTGTTGCGACGGTCGGGTCATTAATTGTACCCGTAATCGTAATCTTCCCGGACGTTAATTCCGAGGCTTTGTAACCTTGGTTTGGTAACGGCTCAGAAATGGTCAGCGTTACCGCAGTAACCTTGGAGGTTGTCCACGCAGAAGCCGTAGAGGCTATCGTACCCCCATCAACGGCAGCGCTAATCTTCCCAGTATAGTCACCAGCCGTGGTTAGTTCGGCGTCTGGTCTACCTGGCAAGGAGCCTTTGTACAAGGTTCCAGTGTCCTGGTCGAGGGCGAGTACCACTCCGCCCTTGGAGGATAAGCCTTTGATCATGTATGGCGGTTTTCCGCCCTGGGTGTAATGTTCAGCAATCATCTTGCCTTGGTCTACCCCGGAGTCAGCCTCCATTTGATAAAATGTGGAGCCAGATCCAGCAATAAAGATGTTCTTCCCTAAATGGTTATCTGCTGTTGCCACATACGTGATGGCATCGACCCCACTTGGTGCATACACCATACCGTTAGTCGTCATGGAGAAGGATGCAGTTCTGGAACCGGCTGTGCTGATGATGTGAACGTTAGAACTGCTTGATTCAGCGGCCACCAGGCTTCCGCTCTGAACCGTCATGCCCCCAACGTCTCCAATGTCTTGAGGAAGGTCGTCAACTTTCACCCAGCCGCCTGCAACTCCGCTACTGACCGTCTGGGTCGCAGCAACGTGAGTGGAGTTGGTGACATCCAGCTTGTAAAGCCGTTTCTTATTCGGAGAACCCGCACCCGTGTTGTCAATCGCGTACAGGTTCGGACTAATAAAGGCCAGCGAGTCTACATCATTAGTTGGGGCGTTGAACCCAACTGCGGAAAGGGCCGAGATGGAAAATCCGCCGGTGATGGAGACGACATCTCCTGCAGTTGAGGCGTGCTTGACCTCAGTAATGTAGTCTGCGTCACAAGAGTTACCGCAATCTATCAATACAAAGGAAGTATCAGAAGCGGAACCACGATAGGCAGTCGCTCTCGGCTGCGTTGAAGAAACCGTAGCTGCCTCAGGAATGGTTCCTGAATAAATAGCGTTATCATTATCATTTGCCAAGTAAATAAGGGAACCTTGCCCCATAGCTCCACTTACAGATCCAGAGCCGCCATCAAATGTAATGTCATATTGCGCTGTGACCACTTGCGATGTTGGATCAAACTGAACGGCACGGTCGTTATAAGCTCCAAAATAGGAGGAGGAGCTGAGGGCCGTCAGCCCGGTATATCCACCACCGGTGGCAGAACCGGATACTGTTATCGTCGAATTTGAGCCACCCGCAACGGGAACCTTGTGAATAGTGATATTCCCGGTGCCACTGGATTGCTCCTCTACCGCATAAAGAGAATCGGTATTTGAGTCATACATCATGGCCTTAAAATCATTGGTGACTTCGGAGCCACCCGGGGATTGGACGGTAAAGGTCTGCGAGTTGTTATAGAGATTCTTAATGGTGTATGAATCGCCACCCATATTGTCTTTAATCATCGCAAACCAACTGCTCATTCCCATACTACACTTGGTAGCGAATGCTTGTGCCTGTTGCGCACCCATGGCGGCATCCTGGAAGTAGTAGAAGTACCCGAACTGCGGGTCAAGCTCGGCTGCGATATCTTTTCCTGGGCCATCAACGAGGATCATCAGGGAACCGTAACAAGCATCATAGTCGAGGTCAATTACCGGGGACCCGGGAGGTGCACCAGGAATCATCGGCACCCCAAACAATTGAGATACTGCTAGTTCGGTAGAACCACCGCCACCGCCACCACCAGGGACCGCGTAAGCCGTTGCAGGACCGGTGTATTCAGCAACAGTAGAACTAGGTACCGGGCTCAACATAACTGGTGGTATGTAGTCAAGATCATAGGAAATGGCAGCATTTGCGCCGTATCCATATCCATACCCATAACCATACCCATAAGGGAATTTGAATTTGTTAAGCGATACGGTTCCTGTAAGGGTCCCTATGGTATCCCCGGCCGCTAAGGGGCCTGTTCCATCAGGATCTGAGGAATATTTAGGGAAACTAGAGATGTCTGCCTGCGTGAACGCACCAGCTACAGTAGGGAGGGGAACGCTCAATGCCTGCGGTCCAGCCACTACCATTGAAACCTTATCCTCTCCTAAGAAAGCTTCCTCGGTATCAGCAAAATTAAGACTCGCTGTAATATCAATCTTTTCACCGACAACGTTGGTGGCGCTCGCCGGAGTAAATGCAGCACTAAAACCAAAGACCGCCGAGGGAAGCATCATTAATCCCACCAGAATGGTAGCGATTAACCCCGCAAACACCCCTCTCCGAGGTCTCTGCCATCCCCAGCCCGCTGGAGCCGACGGCCCCCCCTGGCTTGAAGGAGGCGCCCCGCCATTAGCCTGCGGCAGGCTCTGACCGATACGATTCCGCCGAGGGCGGAAGTCCTGAACTGTATTCGATAAACTCTTTTCATCCAAGAACATTGTCTTCCCTCGTCCTTCCGAATTTTGCAGAATTTGGACCAAGCCTGACTTGGTCCAATTCCTAATGGTCTGTACGTCAACTCCGTATTTACGTGAGGCCTCTCTCAGTCCTACTCCCAACTGTTGAGGTCGGGTTTCAGAGGCACTGCTAGAATTTTCTAAGCGGGATTGATTCTGATTATTACGATTGAGATGAGGGCGATATCGAGCCAAAGCATCCAACACCGAATTCTCGTCTAAACTCATAGATTTCCCCGGACCTGAAGCGGGACGCGTTACGCGTACAGTCCCTTGCTTGATCCAGTACCGAATCGCCTGGGGATCAACTCCATATTTTTTGGCTGCTTCCCGGAGTCCTAGTTCATTCGTGTTCTCTGACATCTCTCCTACCCTCAAAACAGTGTGGGAAAAACTGTGTTGTAATACCAGTGAAAAACTGACCGCCTAACACTAATCCAGATTGAGAATTTTGTCAAGGAGTCAATTTTGGAATTCATCAAATTGAGGGGTAAAATCCCTGTTTAACCCTAGCCTAAATCCAATCAGCTTTTCTGACCGGTCTCCTAGCCTGTAGCATGAGTAACGCTGAAGCCATACCCATAAATATAATTACGAAAAATGCACCTTGGTAACTTCCAGTAAGATCTCGTACGATCGCAGCAAAGACCGGACCCGCCAAGTTGCTAATCATAAACATACGATGAACACCTCGGATACTTCCAAGGAAGCGTCTTCCATAATAATTCGCCCATGCGTAGGATGAAATGAACCCAAATCCACCTCCAAAGAGGCCATTCCCTATGATAAATGGAAGAACTCCAAAGGGAAAAGGAAGAATAATCAAAAACATTAACCCCATACTCTGCCCGAGTAAATTCCCCGCCAAGCAGTAGCGAACCGGAACCCTTTCAAGAGCAAATGCGTAAACCGCCCGGGAAAGAATGGACCCGACATAAGTCATTGAAAAAATAAAACTAGCGACAGAGGCGGGTTGACCTAAATCTTGAATATAATTGATAAGATGGATATTCAGAGTGCTCCGGGTGAGTCCTCCAAGATTCGAAGCCAATATGAGGATCCACAAGGTGCCGGTGGCTAAAGCCGCTGTTAAAGTCCAGTCGGATTCTGTAGAATTGGTAATAGGACCATTCCCTCTCCCTGATTCTCCGACGAGAGAGGAGGGATCTTCTCCATCAGGAAATAGCCCCATATCCTCTGGACTCCGGCGAACCAAGAGCAAGACCGGTGGTAGAAGCACAATCAAAAGAATCAACCCAAGTGCAATCCAAGCCCCTCGCCATCCCAACAAAAAAATCAAAATGCCCGTGAGGGGCGCAACAACTACGGCACCCGTTGGGACTCCAAGGGAACTGATCGCTAAGGCACGCCCTAATTTCCTGACAAACCATTTAGAGACAGCCACGCTAGTTGCCATATGCCCGGCCTCTTGAAGGCCAAGCGCCCCAATGACGGCAAATAACACATAAAACTGCCAAAGATGCTGAACAAAGCCCATCAAAATCAAACCCGTCCCAGCGACAACGGCCCCAAAGGCCATGACAGGGCGGGCACCAAACCGATCGAGAACAAGTCCTACAACGGGGCCCAGGAGCATACTTAATATTCCTTGAATTGCAAAAGCGGTACTAATCTTGGTAAAACTCCACCCCAAAGCCATCCGCATAGGCCGAAGAAATACACCTAGGGCAATAGGCCCCATTCCCACAGCCATAAAATCGCCAATAAACCCCACCCCAACGATATACCAACCATAAAAAAACCGAGGGTTAAGGTGGTTATTTGGCTTAGGATTCTCAGATTCCATTTGGTGATTTCCCTCTCACCGACTTCACAGGTTCTATTGCCGGATCATGGGCTGGGATGAGAAGCAAGATTCAAAGCCAGTTTGACAAGAGATCGGACTGGTATTCCTGTGGCCCCTTTCACATGAAGTCCTCGTTCTCGGTCTGTCATAGCCATACCCGCGATATCCAAGTGGACCCAAGATATGTCCTTTGCAAACTCTCCAATAAAATGAGCCGCAGTGATAGAACCCGCTCCTGCTCCTCCGGTATTTTTGATATCAGCTACGTTACTCTGGTTTTGTTCTTTGTACTCTTTGTCCATAGGGAGTTGCCACATTTTTTCGCCGGATTCATCTCCTGCCGTTAAAACAAGGTCAATTAACGGTTGATCGTTCCCAAATACCCCTAACCTTACTTTTCCTAGCGCAGTGATAATTGCCCCTGTTAAAGTAGCAATATCAACGATTCGACCTATACCTTGCTCTCGAGCATAACAGAGAGCATCAGCAAGGGTAACTCTCCCTTCGGCGTCAGTATTATCAATTTCAATGGTCGTCCCGTTCATAGCACGTAAAATATCTGCAGGTTTTATAGCTGTACCGCTCGGCATATTTTCTGTCGCAGCCACAATCGCCATTACATTTATCTTTGGTTTAAATTTGGCAATTGCTTTCATTGCCGCGATTACTGAGGCTCCCCCAGCCATATCACTTTTCATCTCACCCATTCCCGCCGCTGATTTTAACGAAATCCCCCCAGTATCAAATGTGATCCCCTTGCCAATGAGACCGAGATTATTTGAAGGGTTTTCCGAGTCACCCGTATAGCGGAGAACAATGAATTTTGGTGGCTCATTACTTCCTTGGGCAATCCCAAGAAACGCCCCCATTTGAAGTTCCTCACACTGCTCGCGATCCAAAACCGACACATCTAATCCGCTTTCGGAAGCCACGGCTTCAGCATGTTTTGCTAAAAGAGTCGGGGTCATGACATTGGAAGGCTGGTTTACAAGTTCTCTGGCGAGAATCGTCGCATCACTAAGGATGACCCCAGTAGCTATCCCTTCATCGATCCTCGAAATTTTTCTCCCATCTTTTTCAACAAAAATGAATTCATCAATTAAGTTTTCTTCAGCTTCGTTTTTCTTCTTATACTCATTGAAGGAATACAACCCAAGAAGGGCTCCTTCGGTCATTGCTTGGGCCGAATCAACAGATCTTAATCCTCCGATCCCAGCGCCATGAAGAATAGAACCGATACTCTTAATTCCTTTTCTCCTTAGGTATCGGCAGGAATCAGCTGTAACTTTTCGGACAACATCCAAATCAAATCGCTCTTTTTCACCTAGGCCTAGAACAAGGACTCGCTTTGGAGGAATCTTTCCAAAGGTATGCAGCAAAGTGATAGAACCTTCTTTTCCATTAATTTCGCCCTCTTGGATTAATTCAGAGATAATCCCACCCAAAGAAACATCGACGCTTCCGGTAGCACCAGACGGACTCTCAACACCCTCGAAAAGGTTTACAATCACAACATCACAATCCAACTCGGAGATATCGCCAACTGCCGATTTAATATCCATGCCCCCTCCTAATCCTGCGTTTTAAGTGATTGATTAGTGATCATTTTCGGCCTATAGCTTGTGACAGTTCACATTCCGGAAGAATCCGGGTGTCTTACAGACAATTTGTGGGCCTGAACCATCTAAGCCCAATGATTAGAGAAGTATTTTCGAACCATTAATCATCAGAACTAGATTAGGATTAAACTTAATCAGTCTAACGGCCTATGGCTTGAGCGAGGATTGATCGCAAAAGTATGATGAGAAACATGGCAACCATAGGACTTAAATCTAAGGCGCCCATCCGTGGTAATACCCTCCGAATGGGTCCCAGCACAGGCTCAGTCAATTGGAATACCACAACCACCAAGGGGTTGTCCCTAGCGATAGGAAACCATGAAAGTATGGCCCTTACAAAAATCGCTAGTAACAAAATTGAAAGAAATGTGTTCAAAAGCGAAATAAAGAATGTCATTAACTTCCTCCCAGTTCTTGGGCTTTTTCATAGGCAGCTACAATCGCCTGAATAATCGTACCCTGGAAACCATCTTCCTTGAGAACCAGAAGGCCTTCTGTGGTAGTGCCTCCGGGCGAGGTGACCATGTCACGTAAATCGGCAGGGTGACGCTCCGTACTTTTTGCCATTGCAATACTGCCAAAAGCAGTTTGGAGAGCCAGAACCTCTGCCATTTCTCTGGGAAGACCAATATGAACCCCACCATCGATAAGTGCCTCTAAAAACAGCCAAACATACGCAGGGCCACTTGCGCTAAGCGCGGTAGCCATATCCATATATTTTTCATCCTTGACTAGCCATTGCTCTCCCAATGATTCCAATATGGATTGAACAACTTTTAATTTAGCGCTGGGGATCCCTGCCGATGCAATCCAAACCGACATACCTTTCCCAATTTGAGACGGAGCATTAGGCATAACTCGAACAATTAATGGATGTTCAAGACCTTCAGAAATTTTGCTCATTGACGCCCCGGCAACAATAGACATCACAATCTGTTCTGGCTGGAGTCCTTCCCGGATTTCGCCAAAAACCAGATTAAGGTCCTGGGGTTTTACGGAAAGAATTATCAGTTCGCTATCCTTAGTTGCATCACCGTTATTAGCGAAAACATTGACCCCAAATTGTTTGCCGAGGAATTCTCGACGGGACTCCATCTTCTCCCCAATGGAAATGTCTTCTTGGTTTGCCAAGTTATTTTCCATAATCCCGGCGAGCATGGCTTCTGCCATTGTCCCTCCGCCAATAAACGAAATTTTCATAACCTTTTCCAAGTAATGATTTCCAGTAAGTATAACACTAGGGAACGCACGCCTATATGATGATCATTTGATTTATTGGAACAAAATAATTGCAAGAATCATTCCTAATACGAAATAAGATGGGCGAGACCCTTCCCAGCCCCGATTGAAGCCGCAAGCCGGATAGATTCAACCATGCTTGTGGCATCAGCGATTCCCTTTCCCGAGATGTCGAAGGCCGTGCCGTGATCTACAGATGTCCGGATAAATGGAAGACCAAGATTGATAGTGACACTTTCCTCAAATCCATGAACCTTAACTGGAATATGGCCTTGATCGTGATACATCGCTATGACAACATCAAACTGACCGCGGATAGCCTGATGAAAAACAGTATCAGCCGGGATAGGGCCTGAAACGGTAATGCCTTTTTCTCGTGCGACTATCACGGCTGGGAGAATCTGCTCGTTTTCTTCATTCCCAATTAATCCCCCATCTGATGCATGAGGATTCAAAGCGGCTACAGCAATCCGAGGATCAGGAAATCCCCACTCTCGGAAACATTTGTCAGTCAGCGATATCTTTTCTAAAACGTTAGTTTTAGTAACGGCGTCACAGGCCAACCGCAACGACCGATGTGTCGTAAGATGGACAACCCTTAAAGATCCCGAAATCAACATTGTGGCGACGTTTCCTGAGTTAGAGAGTCTTTGAAGAACTTCCATATGTCCTATATCTTCAAATCCTGCTAAACGAGTGGCCTCCTTATTAATTGGAGCCGTGGCCATTCCGTCAACACTGCCGTTCAAACAAAGGTTTCCGGCTTGTAATACCCATTCCATGGAAGCGAGGCCTGCTTTTTCCGAAAGGGACCCGATTTCAATTAACCTCGGTTCTAGATTTCCCGGGTCCAGAATTTGCACACTCCCATTTCCTTCTATACGACTTTGGGGGGTTTCCACATGAACGAGTTCTATTGAAGCTCCGATTGACTTAAGATTTGCCTTTAAAACCTCTTTGTTTCCTATCACTATCGGCTCACACCAAAGATGTAGCGAAGGATTCACTAAAGCTTTCGCTACTACCTCAGGACCTATTCCACATGGATCGCCCATTGTTATAGCTATCATTGGTTTTGATCCCATTCGCACTCCTTACCACACTTCTATTTGATGGAATGGTTAATCCGACAACCTGTATCCGCCAGGCCTTTACCTAAGGTTCTAAATCCAAATACCGCAGGATTTCGTCCAGTTCCGATAAAGTATTTTCATCAATACTTGGGCTAGGAGAACGGACAGTGCCGGAAATGAGAGCACCTCTCTTCCTGAAAAGCTCTTTCCGAATATTGAGGCTGATCCCCTGTTGAGCCTCGTATCGGATGAGTGGAACGTTACGGAAAAAGAGGTCCCTCGCTTGCTCTGTATCCTTAGACAAAACTTTATCATAAACCTGTACAAGAATTTCGGGAAAGGCGAACCCAGTCATAGTGCCGCACGCACCTCGAAGTAATTCTTCCAAAAAATAGAGACCCCCTAATCCCCCAAAAATGCCGAGCGTATCACCGGTAAGTTTCCTCACCGCTGTTACCTTTGGAGGAGTCGGAGGATCCTCCAATTTAAGGTATTTGGCATTTTCTAAATTTTTATGGAGTCGTTCGATGAAAGCTGGAGGCATAAAAACACCATTGGTTTCTGGGAAATCCTGAATAATAAGCGTAATTGACCGATCATTTATGGCTTTATAGTAGTCGTAGACGGCCTCAAGATTCGGTTTTCGGGCTATAGGAGGAGCCACCATAACTGCATCCGCCCCGGAGTTTTGTGCTTCCTCTACATTCCGTAATGCCGTATAAGTACTTTGGCCCGTAGCCCCAACCGTTACTTTAAGTTTGCCGTTCGCGGCGTCCGTAACAGCAGTAACGATGTACCTCCTTTCACCTTCACTCAACCGAGAATGTTCACCCATTTCTCCAAGACACACAACGCCTGAACAGCCAGCGCGTTCAGCCAACGCAACTAATTTTGGGATCGATTCCCCTTCCAAGTTGCCCTGAATGTCGAAAGGTGTTGGCAACATCATATGAACCCCTGATAAATTTACGGTCAACTTGTGCCTCCTAATTGAAATGAACCAAAAATTTCCTCATAATATTAGGGAATGTATCACAAACGCTTTAATGGTATTGATTACCTTAAATTTACCAGAGGATTCATTTATCCTTAGGTTGGGGAGAAGGTTCGAGCGGAGGTTGGAAATGTTGGGGGGTCACTTCCAACCTCCGCCATCCGGAAGTTGCTCGGGGATGGAGGCTTCCTCGAGCAACTTTACCCACAACGATTGTAGCCGCATTCGCGGCACATAAGACAGCCTTCTTGGTACACCAGCGGGCCTGAACAGTCTGGGCAACTACCCCAGCCACTCCGACCGTTTCCATTCTGTATCCCTGTAATTAACTCGCTTTTTCCGCCTTGTATGTCTTCTTTTTGGATTAGCGCGAGTTGCTCACCCACAGGATTTGCATAATCTCCGCCGATAGCTCTCCCTAAAGCCAATGCCAGTGCGTCAGGGGCCGACCGAACCAAGACACCACTGTCCCAAACGGGTTCATCGGTTATCCCGCGAAGTTGAGAAACGATTTCTTCTGGATCTACTCCAGCTCGCAACGCCATCGATACCAGGCGCGCGACGGCCTCTAATTGAGCGGAATCAGAACTTCCCGCTTTCCCCAAGGCCGTGAACACTTCAAATGGTTTTCCTTCTTCGTCAGAATTGATCGTGACGAAAATGGTGCCATTCCCAGTTCGTAGCCTTTCAGTCACACCGCGGACACGCTGGGGCCTCTGCCGTGGTCGTAAGACGGACTGTGAAGCCTGCACCTCTCTTTCGTCATTAGCAGACACGTCGGTTCCAGCTGTCAAAACCTCTTTTTCACGGCTGCCTGCTCGGTAAACCGTGATTCCTTTGCACCCAAGCTTCCATGCTAATAAATATGCTTTTCGGACGTCTTCCTCAGTCGCCTCATTTGGGAAATTGATAGTTTTGGATATGGCAGCGTCCGTATATTCTTGAAAGGCTGCCTGCATTCGGACATGCCATTCTGGAGCTATATCAGGTGCAGTGACAAAAAGCTCTTTGACCCACAGGGGGACGTCTTCTCTTTGCTTGAGAGAGTTCCCTTGAGAAAGTGAATCAGTCAAACCCTCACTCAAAAATCCTTCTTCCCGAGAAACAGTCTCGAAGGCCTCATCTATGTAATACAAAGTTTGTCCTTCCAAAATGTTCTGCTTCCGGAAGGCGAGAGCGAATAACGGCTCAATGCCACTAGAACAACCTGCAATCATGGAAATAGTGCCGGTTGGCGCTACTGTGAGGCGGCAGGCATTCCTTAGCTTTGGAGCTCCGGGATAATCGTGACGGCTACCTTCAAAGGCTGGAAATGCCCCCCGAACCGATGCTAAAGCGGAAGAAGCTTCATCTGATTCCTTGCAAATAAACGCCATCACTTGCCGGCCTGTAGCAATGCCATCTTCGGAATCATAGGGAATACCCAATCGGATAAGCATATCAGCGAACCCCATAACGCCTAGACCTATCTTCCTAGTCATTTTCGTCATTTGCTCGATTTCAGATACAGAATATCGATTAGCATCGATAACATTATCCAAAAAATGGACTGCTAAATGAACCGTATCCTTCATAAGATCCCAATCTATCTCAATTTCTTCAGAAGAGACTCGGATCATTCGAGCCAAATTAATGGACCCTAAATTACACGATTCGTATGGCAGCAAAGGCTGTTCACCGCATGGGTTTGTTGCCGTGATGGGTCCTATATTAGGCGTTGGGTTATCGCGATTTACTTGGTCCAAAAAGATCATCCCGGGCTCTCCGTTTCTCCACGCGCCAGCAACGATCTGATTGAACACTTCCACTGCACTTACCCGACTGACTTCTTGGCCTCCCTGTGGATCACGGAGAATTAAATCCCCTCCTGATTCGACGGCCTGAAGAAATTCATCGTCTACTCCCACAGAGATGTTATAGTTATGAACTACTCCCTCCTGATGTTTGGCATTAATGAACTCCATTAAGTCGGGGTGATGGACATCCATAACGGCCATGTTTGCGCCGTCTCGCTTCCCTCCCTGGGTAATCATTGTTGAAACTGAAGAAAGATGGCTTAAGACCGCTATTGGGCCACAAGCCCTTCCGTGGGTGGTAGCAATAGGAGAGCCTTTGGGTCTCAACTGGGAAAGAGAGACCCCCGTCCCCCCTCCAAATTTTTGGACCATCGCGATGTCGGTAGCCGTCTTCATAATTTCTTCCATGCTATCCTGTAGCGGTAGAACGAAGCACGCTGAAAGGGTACCTGCCCCAGTGCCAGCATTCATCATCGTTGGTGAATTAGGAAGGAATTCAAGCTTGGCCATAGAGTTGTAGAATTTCGCCTCGGATTCACCCGTATTGGCATTAGGGTCGTACAATTTATCAATTTCAGAGATAGCTTTCGCTACTCTACTGAACATCCCCTTGGCATCTTCCACAATATTTCCATTGTTATCTTTCAGGAAATAACGATGTTGAAGCACCACCTTCGCATTGTCCGTAAGAGGAGGTTCTCCTCCAACAACCAACGCCTTATTCCCGAAGAACTTAGCCAGCAGTTGCGGGCTTATCCCTGAGGTTTGATGGGCTCTTCCCGGCTCCAGCACTGCAATAGCCCGTTCCAAAATTTCACGAGCAGCAGGATCGATCGTGGCTTCTAATTTCCGTTGCAAATCCTGAGCTAATATCCCTAATTCGTTATTCATTCCCGGTTCAACTCTTACCATTTAAATCGGTACCTCCCCTTGGACATATCAATTTCACTTCTTCAATCTTCGAGGGCTTTTCTTATTTCTGGTCATCGCCTCTGGATTAAAGGGAAGTGATAGTTGCGCTTCGGCATTCTTCAGATTCTTCACCGTAGAGGAAGAGTCTGAGGTTGCCTGGCGTAATAACTCGACTTCTTCAGCAAAATTCTCAATATCTTGAAAATTACGGTAAACACTCGCGAACCGGACGTAGGCTACGTGGTCTAACGTCCGGAGCTGTTCCATCACCATGACCCCGATTAGAGCACTTGGAGCTTCAGTTTTAGCCAAATGCTCAAGGTCTCTTTCGATGTCCGAAATCAACCGTTCGATGGTTTCCACCGAGATTGGGCGTTTGGCACAGGCAGCGAGAACACCGCCTCGAATTTTATCCCGATTAAATTCCTCGCGCCTTCCATCCTGTTTGACCACAACCATAGGGTTCATCTGTATGCGTTCAGAGGTAGAAAATCGGAGCCCACAACGAATACATTCCCTGCGTCGTTTAACCCCTTCAGTCCCGACGCGAGAATCTACTACCTTGGTCTCTTCATTTTCACAGAATGGGCACCTCAATTTGACCCTCCAACTGGTTGGACAATTGTTATCCACGGGAAACAATACCCCAATATGTAGTGTGCGTCAAGGTAACATACCCATTATATAGTAAATTTTTGGTGACATTTTACGGAAATTTGGAAGCAACTAGATTATATCCCATCGGTAAGGTAAAAATGGGTATAAAGAAGAAACCGCCCCGGAGGAATCCGGGGCGGTTGGGGAGAGAGGTGGGGCCCGTAAAATTCGAGCCAGAGGAACCCGGCTTACCCTAAAATCCAGTTAGTTGACTGTTCATCCTTTGCCGGGCAATTGGGGAGTGCCGCAAAAATGGAGGTAGATCTATATCCAACTCCCGGTCTCTTTCTCCATGAGACCCGTTGGAAATCAATTGAGCCAATTCTGTGTCACGTATCGTGATCAAACTTTCAGATGAGGGAAATCCTGTAGCGATGATTGTAACCTTCACTTCATCCTCTAAAGATGCGTCTGTAGCCATCCCAAAAAAGATGTTGACATCAGGATCGACCACTTGGCTAATACAATCCGCTGCCGCTTGAACCTCAGCCAAGGTTAAATTATCTCCACCGGTGATGTTAAATAACACTCCTTTGGACCCTTCGATAGAAACTTCAAGCAAGGGACAGGCAACGGCGGCTCTGGCAGCCTCAACTGCCCTGTCTTGACCCCGACCCCATCCAATCCCCATCCAAGCTGGACCAGCTTGCGACATCACAGTTTTCACATCGGCAAAATCCAAATTGATTTCGCCTGGTACGGTTACTAATTCAGCAATGGCTCGGACACCTTGACTAAGAACATCGTCGGCCATTTGGAAGGCGTTACTTAACGTTACGGTTTCATCACAAACGACAGATAGCCGATCATTTGGGATCACTATCAATGCATCAACTTTGTCTTTCAGACGATGCACACCGTCCTCGGCAACTCCTCTCCGCCTACTACCTTCAAAGCTGAAAGGCTTGGTAACAACACCAACCGTTAAGGCCCCAGATTCCCGAGCGACCTCAGCGATGGTTGGCGAAGCACCAGTCCCGGTTCCACCACCCATACCAGCGGCCAAAAAAATCATATCGGCGCCTTTAAGGAGGCTTGTTAATTCTTCTCGGTTTTCTTCAGCGGACATTCTTCCTGTTTCAGGGTCACCGCCAACCCCAAGGCCGCGAGTTAATTCCCCGCCCAATTGAACCCTTAAAGGAGCCTGATTCCGTTGCAATGCTTGAGCATCGGTGTTAGAAACAATGTATTCAACTCCTGGGATAGGTGTCGTGAACATACGGCTCACGGCGTTAGAGCCACCACCACCGACACCAACTACCTTAATTTTCGGGGTTCCCTTTAGTTCGTTCCCTCCGTTTGTGGGCCAAAATCCGCCCTCAGTCATAATCCCTCCCTTTTTATGTACCCGATTCCGGGCCAATGTTTTGTTATAGAGCAACCCGTTTCGCTCTGGCTTTAATCCACCTCAACGGACCAGAGTTTGTCTGCTTACTTTCGTTTATACTCGCAATAGTTCCATTCAATCTTTGAACCATTTCTTGTTGGGCTCCGTTACGCATACCCCAAAGCATGATCCCAAGACTAGAAGGATACGCTGGGTCCTTGAAACCTTCTGGCATTCCATCAATTGGTTCCGGAAGACCTATCCGGATGGGACAGGCAAAAATGTGGCGGGCAAGTTTTTGAATCCCAGGCAACTTAGCTGCACCGCCGCAAAGAACCACACCCGCCGGTGGAAGACTCGGCAAGCCAAAACTATTAACCTTCATTTGGGCGAGCCGTAGGATTTCTTCAGCCCTGTCATGCAAATACCGACTGATTTCTTTCCGTTCAACCTTGACCGTTTGCCTGTCTCCGAAAGCCTCAATTTCCACCCGATCGTCTCCGGCGTCCTCCGGTGTTGCCCGCCCGTGCAAAACTTTCGCCTCTTCAGCGACGCTATAAGGGGCATTCAAGGCCACGGCTAGGTCTGTGGTGAATTGCAGCCCCCCGACAGGGAGCACTGCTGCATTCCACAAAATGCCTTGCTGGAAAAGAGAGATGGTGGTACAACCTGCGCCAATCTCCAGCAAAATCACCCCGGTTTCCTTTTCATCACGGCTCAACACTGATTCGGCAGTCGCCATCCCAGCCATGATGGTTGATTGGACCTCTATCCCGTTCCCTTCAACGCACCGAACCAAGTTCTTAGCTGAAGTTTCCGGCCCAACAATACACAACGTCTCCACATCCAACCTCAACGCGTGCATCCCGATCGGGTTCCTAACCCCCTTAAGTCCATCGACTGAATATCCTTGAGGAATCAAATGGACCACTCGTTTCTCCGGCGGGAGCTCCCCCGGGTAGGCAGATTCCATTGCTCGATCTAGAACGTCGCGAGATATGGGAGCGTTATAATATGACGACCGGACAGAACCCCATCTCGTAAAAATTTCCATGTTGTTTCCCGTAGACCCCACGTGAGCAGATTTGATAGGAAAACCTGCGGATTTAGAAGCCTCATCAACCGCCATTTTGATCGATTGTTGAGCCTCTCCAATATTCACGATTATCCCTTTCGCCACGCCTTGAGATGGAACCACACCTGCACCAAGTATCTCTGGCGTGGCGTCGCCCCGCAGCCGAGCCACCAAGGTGCAGATTTTGGAAGTTCCCACGTCAATTGACGCATGAAGGACATCCTTTATCATCCTATTCGCCCCTTTCTTGTTTTCCTTGAGTTGATCCCCAAGGAATTCAATAGGTTTCTCTCCCAGAGGTTTCTACCCCTAAAACACTACCGAATCCCAAGGTTGCCCAATTTCTCAGAAGCAGCCTTTTCGCTCTCCCAAATTGTTACTCCGTCCAAGGAACCAGGGGGCAATGGCCGAGGGGTTTGCCTGATATGCTCAGACGATGCTAATCTCAACCGCATAACCCGTTGACAGGGGTTGAAATCACGGTTAGGCCCTCGCCCCCCGATCCTTGGAATAGGTGTATCGACTAGGCGAAATCTTTGTATTCGCCTAAACATGCTCAGCCACCCGCATTCGGGCGCTTCGACTTCTTGGGTTGCCTGAAACCTCCAGGGGCGATGGAGAAACAGATTTTTTAGTGACAAGCCTCACTTCCCGAACGTGATCGCAGATGCAAACGGGAATTCTAGGGGGGCATACACAATCGGATGCCGCCTCTCTAAAAACTCCTTTTACTATTCGGTCCTCCAAAGAGTGGTAACTAATCACTACTATCCGTCTCCCTGAACCCAAGATTTTGATCGCGTCTTTAAGCCCTGTTTGTAAATTTTCTAATTCTTTGTTAACCGCAATTCGTATAGCTTGAAAGGTCTGAGTAGCTGGATTGTTTTTCCTGGAATGGGCCCCCAGAACTTTTCGCAACAAAGCAGCTAATTCACTTGTGTTGGCGAAAGGCCTGGAGTTAATAATCAATGAGGCAATTTTTTTAGAACGTGGAATCTCGCCAAATTGGGTTAACACTTTGGAAAGTTGATCTAAGCTGTACCGATTGACCACATCAGAAGCCATTAACTCTTGGGATGGGTCGAATCGCATATCCAAGGGTTCGTTTCTTTGAAAGCTGAACCCTCGACCGGAAGCATCCAATTGGATAGAAGACATCCCGAGGTCCATTAGGATACCGTCTGCTGGATCGAATTCCGTGCCTTTGACCTGTTCCAGGATTTCCCTAAAATTCACTTGGGCGAGAACTAAACGTTCCCGATAAGCCTCGAGCCTCCTTCTTGCTGCCAAAACAGCTTCGGGATCTGCATCGAGCCCTAAGAGCCGCCCCCCAGGCCCAGAGGCCTCTAAAACACCCAACCCATGTCCACCGCCACCCAAGGTGCAATCTATATATCGGCCGCCTCGCCGAATGTTCAGCATTTCGATGGTTTCCCTGAACAGAACCGGCGTATGGATTACGCCTGAACCTTCCGCCGTCATGAGAGACGTCTCTTGGAATCTCCGCCTCTCACCGTGCCTCCTATTCCATCCTAAAACCACCTGACAACAGGAATATTACTAATCAGAACGTCACATTTCAACCCCATTTTTCATCATTTTTTGTTATTTTTTGAAACTTTTTTGAAATTTTAACATTTTTTTATCTGGCTTGGTATGTCTTTTAGATTGAAGGAGGTTGTTTCCTTGAGGCAAAAGCCGCAGGGATTATTCTTGTATGTGTGCTTCGAGACACTGTGCTATGATGACGACGGCCTGCAATTCCACACGCAAATTGGAGAATCAATAATGTTTACAGTCGGTGTGCTTACGGTTAGTGATGCATGCTTTAATGGAACCCGGGAAGATTCAAGTGGAGAACGGATCGTGGAGTCGTTACCCTCTCAGTACTACACGACCAACCTGCAGGATATTATCCCCGATGAATTGCCTCTCATTCAAAAGCGTTTATATGAATGGGCCCCTCTAGTAAATCTAATCCTCACTACCGGGGGTACGGGATTAGGCCAAAGAGATGTTACTCCTGAAGCTACCTTGTCCGTTATTGAACGGCAAGTACCAGGAATTGCTGAGGTCATACGAGAGGAAACGAGGAAAATCACCCCCATGGCTTCCCTAAGCAGAAGCGTTGCCGGAATAGTAGACCACACCCTTATTGTAAATCTTCCAGGTAGCCCCAAAGCCGTAGAGGAATGTCTCGAGGTTATTCTCCCTATTTTACCTCACGCTTTGACAACTTTATTAGGACCCACCTCTCTTCATCCGAATAATCCCGAATTAGGTAATGCGCTATAGGAGCCCCGTTCAATGGAAATCCACATCCTTACTTTATTCCCAAAAATGTTTAACGGACCGCTTTCTGAAAGTATTCTTGGGAGAGCTGTCACATCAAAACTGATTTCTATCGATGTTCACAACATCCGTGACTTCTCTTTGGACCCTCATAAGGTCGTTGATGATGTCCCTTTCGGGGGTGGTCCAGGGATGCTTCTAAAACCCGAGCCTATTTTTTCTGCCGTTGATTCAATTCTTTCACACTTAAGATCATCTAAATTCACTGATGAAACCGACATACCTGTCATTCTTTTATCTCCCCAGGGCCGCCCATTCTCTCAAGAAATCGCCGCCGAACTCGCTAGACATGAATCATTAATCCTAATTTGCGGGCGATATGAGGGAATAGATTCTAGGGTGGAGGAAAAATTAGCTACCGATTCATTGAGCATCGGCGACTACATACTGACTGGAGGCGAACTACCAGCTATGGTCGTGGTTGATGCAATATCGAGACGAATCCCAGGAGTCTTAGGCGATAAAACTTCAGGGGAATCTGATTCATTTTCCAGTGGGCTACTCCAGGCCCCGGAATATACTCGTCCATCCTCTTTCCGAGGATGGGACGTTCCATCAATATTGCGCTCTGGGAACCATCAGGAAATCGCTCTTTGGAAACGCAGGATGGCAATCAAGCAAACATGGGAACGAAGACCAGATTTAATCGACGAATCAAAGCTAACTAACTCAGATTTAGAATTTTTGTCGAACCTACGCATTGACTCTCATGATAGAGATCAGGAGGCTTAACATTTTATGGAAGATGTGACGTCACTATCTTCTCAATTTCCTGCTGATGCCATGATGAATGAAACACCGCTTCGAACTCAATATCTTTCAATAAAGAAACAATACCCCGATTCTATCGTTCTTTTCCGTTTAGGAGATTTCTACGAAACCTTCGACAAAGATGCTGAATTAACTTCGCGTTTGCTGGAAATTACACTCACATCAAGGGAAATGGGTAAAGGAAATCGGGTTCCAATGGCTGGAATCCCCTATCACGCTTTAGACGCCTACCTTGGCCGATTAATTCATGGCGGGACAAGTGTTGCCATTTGCGAACAAACCCAACAATCGGGGCCTGACCAAGGATTACTAGACAGATCCGTTGTTCGCGTAATCACTCCCGGAACAGTCTTGGAATCAGGGATACTTGACGGAAAAATTAATAACTACCTAGTTGCTCTTACACCTGGCACCTCTGAGATAGGCCTCGCTTACTGTGACATCAGCACATCAGAATTTGCAACGACTCAAATCCCATTATCTCTCCTGTCTTTTGAACTTGAACGTCTAAATCCCGCGGAAATTTTAGCCCCTGAAACCCTTAAATATCCTCTTGCCCGCCCAGTTTCTAGTCCAGCAAATTGCTTTCTAAATGAAACAGATTCACGAAAACTGCTCTTAGAACATTTTCAGGTAGAAAATTTCACCGCATACGGATGTGAAACACTACCTTTAGCCATCACAGCAGCGGCAACCATTATCCGATATCTGCAATTCACCCAAGGGATCGATTCCACTCAACTTGGCAGTATGCATACTTATTCCCTCTCAAAATTCATGAGTTTAGATTCGCATACACGAAGAAATTTAGAGTTGTTTAACGGAGGACCTTCAGGAGGGCCATCTCTCCTATCGATTCTGGACAAAACCAAAACGCCCATGGGAGCCAGATTATTCCGGCAATGGCTAGGCCAGCCACTCATCGAAATGGAGCCCCTAAAAACCCGGCAGGATGCAATTTCCTGGTTTCATCAAAATCCAACCATAAGGGATCAAACCGCCGTTTTGTTGGCCAAAATCGCAGATATAGAACGTATTTTCAAACGAATTCAACTCTCCATCGCCTCCCCAAGGGAACTTCAAGTATTCCGCCAAAGTTTGGAGGCTATGGAACGACTGAAGCAGATTATCCCCCGTGGTTCTAATCCAATTGGACGTTTGATTCAATCAGGAAAGACTTGTAAAGCTATTACCGACCTTATTTTCTCAACACTTCAAGACAACCCATCTCAAAACCCCGGGGATGGATACACAATCAAGCCAGGATTATCGAAAGCATTAGATGAAGCCAAATTTGTTTCATCTAATGCTAGGGAATTAATAGCAAAGATAGAAGTCGCAGAACGGGAAAACACAGGGATTAATTCTCTAAAAATTGGATATAACCGAATTTTTGGCTATTACCTAGAAATTACCCGGCCTCATTTAGATAAAATTCCGGATATATATATCCGGCGCCAAACCCTAGCCAACGCTGAGCGATTTGTCACCACAGAACTGAAAGAATACGAAAATACTATTTTAACCGCGGCCGAGCGAACGGAAACCCTAGAAAAGGAATTATTTGCCGATTTATGTAGGCAGGTTGCTGAATTTCAAGAAACCATTTATTCAACGTCGAAAATTCTTTCCCAAATAGATTGTTTTTTTGGGATGGCTGAAACAGCAATCCAATATCAACTAGTGCGGCCTACCTTGACAGAGACCCAAGAAATTTCTATCGTCGGGGGAAGGCACCCAATCGTTGAATTCAGCTTACCTCCTGGGTCTTTTGTCCCCAATGACCTCACCATTGGCAATAATGAATGTTCATTAATGCTTCTTACAGGCCCTAATATGGCAGGAAAATCCACATATATCCGGCAGGCCGCCATAATTACCCTAATGGCACAAATTGGATCCTTCGTTCCGGCCGACTCCGCATCGATCGGACTCGTGGATAGGATTTTCACCAGAGTAGGGCTTCACGACGACCTTACAGCTGGACAATCAACCTTCATGGTAGAAATGATGGAGACCGCAGAAATTCTGCACCATGCCACCAAAAGGTCGCTCGTGATACTTGATGAGATTGGTAGGGGAACGAGCACCTATGATGGATTAGCAATCGCGTGGACTATCGTTCGATATCTCCATAATGAAAACATCCTCGGATGTAAAACGTTATTTGCAACCCATTACCACGAACTTACCCATTTAGAAAAGGAATTAGAACGAGTAAAGAATTATACCGTCGCGGTAAAAGAAGATTCAGAGGATGTCATTTTTCTCAGACAAATTATCAAGGGACGAAGCGGAAGAAGTTACGGAATCCATGTAGCCCGTTTGGCCGGGATGCCCAAATCGATAATTAGAGACGCCATAGAAACATTAAAATCCCTAGAGGATAATGGAGTGAACGATGCCAATTTCAAATTATCAAGAAGAACTCGAACCAATCTGAATCGCATTGCATCCAAGGAAAATCAAATGTTGTTGTTCTCGCCACTTTCGGACGAAATCCTGAAAGAGCTAAAGAGCCTTGACACCTCCAGAATGACGCCGATAGATGCCTTAATTCAACTGGAAAAGTTACACAAAAAAGCGAGTGAGTAACGCTGAGGGAAAGGAATCCGTTCCTCATAAGAAGACAAGAACGATTGCCGAAATTCCCCTAATTCTCAGGGAGATTCTTAAACTTGAGCCCGCCTTGTTCCGCATCCTCTTCTACTACCTCATACATGTATCGGAACTCAAAGTCAGAAAGGTTGGCGTAATGCTTGTCTAAATCGGTATCCCCGATATGGCAATACACATCGGCGGGCAGAGCGGATTTAACGGAATCAAGTTGATGCTTCAAGACCGTAAATGATGGTTCTATCTCATATCTTTCCCAAATTTGTTTTTGAGCAGGTACGGGTCGGTCAGAACAACTGCCAATGATATAACCATCATTTTGGAGTTGCCGAACCATCTCCATTTTAATTGGCCCTGGGGGGTCTCCCGTTTCCAATGTCCCATCAATATCGAAACTAATAAGAATAGACAGTCTAAACCTCCTCGATCGGTACTTGCTCTAGTATTATTGCAAATCTTGGTAGCTGTCAATCGAAAGACCCTCAAAAGGAACGTCAAACGATATGTTCTTGTATGGCCTCATCTGATACACTCCCATAACTTGCTATGACCATAAAAGTATTACCACCAGATATTGCAGCCCGCATAGCAGCAGGAGAGGTTGTTGAACGACCAGCCTCTGCTGTAAAGGAATTACTTGAAAATGCGCTTGATGCTGGTAGCACGGTTATCACCATCCAAGTTGTTGGCGGAGGATTAGAATCAATCCTAGTTTCTGATAATGGCCATGGTATCGCATATGGAGACACCCAGTTCCTATTCCAACGTCACGCAACCAGCAAAATCGAATCAGAAAACGACTTATCCGAAATCACTTCATACGGTTTTCGTGGCGAAGCACTTCATTCACTTTCTGCTGTCGCAGAGACCTCGGTTTTGACCAGACAATCAGGTGAGATTTCGGGAACATTACTTCATGCGAATGACGGCAAAATTCAAAAAATTAGCCAGCAAGCTTCCAGGATTGGCACAACCGTAACTGTCAACAAGTTGTTTTCTAAATTCCCGGCAAGAAAAAAATTCTTGCGCTCTTCACAATCCGAGATCTCCAGGGTGAAAAGCGTGGTCCATCATTATGCTTTAGCCTATCCAGAAGTTCAGTTTAAATTAATTGTAGAGGGCCGGACCGTAATTACGACGTCTGGCCTTGGAGATTTAAGGGAGGTATCATCCTTAATCTTTGGAGCCAACCTTGGACATAGCTTCCTCGTTCCTCACAGATCAAACAGCCCAGATTTCTCGGTTTCCGGATTACTTAGTCCGCCTGCTTACCATCGATCAAATCGAGCACATATAACGTTTTATGTAAACCGACGCCCGGTTCAAGGAAAAAATCTTATATTCGCAGTAACTGAAGCATATAAAGGATTTCTGCCCCAAGGAAGATATCCAATCGCAACCATTCTTCTAGATGTTCGACCGGAAGATCTGGATATTAATATTCACCCAACAAAATCGGAAGTCCGCTTCCACAGAGAGGAATATCTTTTCGCTTTCCTCCGAAATATAATTCGAGAGACCTTATTAGAAAGAGCACCGCCTTCAGAATTCCCATTTACCGTCCCTCGTGAATCTGTGAGCCCAGCGGTATCATCGGATCCGATACCTTTAACAGAATCCGCAAGTCACGATAAATCGGATCACAATCTCCCCGAAATCCCTAGGCCGATAAATTCAATTTCCTCTCAGCATCCAATACCAATTCAAAACCTTCTACCCGCATTACGAGTGGTTGGCCAAATTCGGAAGGCCTACATCGTAACGGAAGGGCCAGATGCGTTGTATCTCATTGATCAGCATGCGGCCCATGAACGCGTGTTATACGAAAAGATTCGAGAGAAAGCCGAGACCAAACATCCAGCGAGCCAAGGTTTGTTAGAACCCCTTGTCATAACGCTGTCTCCTCCAGAAGAACAATTTTTACGAGAAAATTGGGAACACCTAGCATCGCACGGATGGGAATTAGAAGCCTTTGGGGCTAATAACATCTTGATACGAACCACTCCGCCTACGGTTACAGATAAAAACCCGATTCAAAAGTTCCACGATGTTTTGGAATCCGCAATTGCTGAGGATTTGAAATTGGACTGGAGCGAGCGCATCTCAGCCAGCATGGCCTGCCATACTGCAGTCACATCCGGGATGTTACTGCCACACGAAGAGATGCAGGAAATTGTGCGAATGCTCGAGACAGCCCAACAACCCCGCACCTGTCCCCATGGACGCCCAACCATAATTAGAATCGGAATTCATGAATTAGAGAAGGAATTTCTCAGAAAGTAGGAAACAATGACTGAAACTGCAATTCATCTTACTTCATACCAACTGATTTTCCTGACAGCTCTCTCCTTCGGAGTTGGGATACTTGGTGGTTTTGTCGGCCTAGCGTTGGGCACGATGCGACTTCCTGTTCTCCTATTAATTGGGATCCCCCTCCCAATTGCAGCAGGAACAAATATTGCAGTAAGTGCTTTAGCCTCGCTAACCGGTTCGATACGCCATTTCCGTGGAGGAAGGGTGAATTTCCAGGTCGTGGCCACCATGGGGATTCCGGCGGTTATAGGAGCATTCATTGGCGGTTTTGCAGGCGGGTCAGTTCCTGAATCACTCATAGTCGGATTGGCAGGAGTATTTGTCATGTGGCAAGGGATCGAACTCATCCTTGCCAGCCGGAAACAAAGAGAAACGACTCTTTTTTCTGAACCTTCCGGGGACTCGGATGGCACAAATTTCCCCAGCGCCCAAAGGTACACAATTGAAAGCTTCATCGGACTCAGCATTGGATTATTAGGAGGAGCGGTAGGCCTGATACTTGGAAGCATCCGACTTCCTACCCTTGTAAATTTCCTCAAAATGAATCCAAGAATTGCCGCTGGAACCAATATGGTCATCGGACTCTTCATGGGGATTGCGGGGTTTATAGGACATGGGATTCAAAACCATATGCACCTTCCACTTTTGATAGGCATGGGGATTGCCGCTATGATAGGGAGTGCCTTAGGCGCTCGTCTCACGGGGAAAGTCAGTAGGAAAACTTTAGTCCTTACTATGGGATGCGTTTTACTGCCTGTGGGTATTCTTCTTATGTTCGACGCAATTCAACTCCGATAAATTCTAATGGAAAATTACAACGATAACATCCTTTTAGGGACTACGAACCAAGACAAAAGAAACAAGCTCTCTTGGCTGATAGAGGGATCAGAATTAACCCCTAAGCCACTGGAGATAGGTTACCTGAATAGCCCTTTTCCAGAAGATGCAACAACTCACCGTGGAAATGCAGAAAATAAGGCTATATCGTACTCACAGTTGACAGACAAGTTAGTAATCTCTAGTGATGGAGGGGTCATTATCCCCGTTCTCGGAAGCAAATGGGATAGTCTAAAGACACACAGATTCGCCGGTGAAAATGTTAATGACCAAAAGCGCGTTTCCGACCTGCTAAAACTGATGAGCCCTTTCCATAGGGAGGACAGGGTCATCATTTGGAGAGAAGCTGTGGCGATTGCGCGTAATGGCACCTTACTTGGGCTTTGGGAAGCTAAAGGCAGAGAGGGTATCTTACTTGAAACCAATGACCGACATACCGAAAATCTCGGGTTTTGGCTACATTCCCTTTGGCTTATGCCATCATTCAATCTGCTTTACGAAGACCTATCGGAAACACAAAAGATTTGCGTTTATGATCCCTGGTCACAAATAAAGCCATTAATTCAGGAATTTTTTAAGAGCTACGGGGCAAGGAAATGTCCTTAGTCCCATTGGAAATCGAAACCAGACCTTCTTTTTGCAACTGACTCAACAACTCTAACAACCATGGAACATTACCCTTCCCAAAATCTTTGACTAATCCTTCACCTAACTTTGAGAGTTCCATAGTATCCTCCTTATCTAATTGACTAAGAAGTGCCAGAATTTTCCCCCTGAAATACCTACGGGATTCACGAAACGGAACAGTGGCAGGACGAAAAGTTTTCGATTTTCTTGAACGTTTGTAGGGACCATCAGCCAAATATTTGGATGCTTTGCAAGTGAATTCAACAGGGCAGAGTTGGCATTTAGGTGCATTTGGAAGACAGATTAGTGCTCCTAAATCCATTAACGCTTGATTCCATTCCCAAGCCTGATCTTCCGGAACCATTGTAGAAGCAGTGAGGGTTAGCTGTTTAATACTGGAAGGATTCATGCCAAAAATAAGGCGAGTTAAAACGCGTTTAGTATTGGTATCCAGAACTGGAACTGCACTGTCGAACGCAAAACAGCATATAGCAGAAGCGGTATAAGAACCTATCCCCTTGAATTCCATCAAACGTTCTTGGGTTCTCGGTAATTCTCCTCCCAAATTTTGATCTACGAATTTTACCAATTCATGAAGGTTGATAACACGTCTGTTGTAGCCTAAGCCAGACCAGGCTCGAATTACATCAGCCAAGGATGCTCTGGCCAGAGCCTGAAGCGTTGGGAACAATTCCATAAAGCGATAATAAAAAGGAGTTACGCGACTGACTTGGGTTTGCTGAAGCATGATTTCAGAAATTAATACAGAATACGGGTCTCGAGTAGCACGCCACGGTAAATCGCGTCCTGTAACCTTGAACCAGTCCAATACAGACCGATTTACCAGTGAAATCTCAGCGTTTCTGGAAATTACCTTTTTCATTTGACTCCACAAAAACGATTTGGGTCCTTACGGCGATCCCGGTAATTCTGTCATATTCTAGGATGCTAGCACAAAGAGTAAATATTGTGGCCCCTGGTTGTAGCCCGAAATTTTTGGAAACATACATAACCTTTAATTTTCTCCAGTTCAGCCAACACCAAAGAGGTTGTATTTACCTTAAAACTTTAAATAGGCACAGGAAAATCCAACGTTTCTTATTCATTCTATTGACATACAGATTGGATCGTGCTAGATTTTGCGCTGATTCTACCCCCTAACACGGGACAGCTTGGCCCGCTAGCTCAATTTGGCAGAGCAGCTGACTCTTAATCAGCGGGTTCCAGGTTCAAGTCCTGGGCGGGTCACCGTTCAAACCTTGCGGCCAGATAGCAGGGGAAAACGTTACTGAGCGACAGATATTTTTCGATTAGGGGGGATGTGTCGGAATTGGCAGACGAGCATGACTTAGGATCATGTGCCTTAGGGCGTAGGAGTTCGAGTCTCCTCATCCCCACCAAGATATAAATGGATCGAGGAGTCCGGGGCAAACATGAAAGGAGGCCTCGTGGGCACGCTTTTAGAAGTAAAGGGATTATCAACTCACTTCTTCACCGACAACGGAATTGTTAAGGCCGTCGATAATATCAGCTACGACATCCAAGAGGGAGAAACTCTAGGGCTAGTAGGAGAGAGTGGATGCGGGAAAAGCGTAAGCGCTCTTTCATTGCTACGGCTTATTCCCAACCCCCCTGGGAAAATTGTGGGCGGGGAGATCATCTTCGATGGGCAAAACATCCTCAACCTTAGCGATTCGGACCTTCGGGCAGTCAGAGGAAACCGGATCTCTATGATCTTCCAAGAACCAATGACTTCCCTCAACCCCGTACTTACCATTGAAAAACAGTTGACCGAAAGTCTAACTCTCCATTTGGGAATGGATGGATTCCAAGCTAGGGAGCGGGCCATTGAGCTACTTAGCCTCGTGGGAATTCCAGCGCCAGAAGCTCGACTTACCGATTACCCCCATCAATTCAGTGGGGGAATGCGCCAAAGAGTCATGATTGCTATCGGCCTTAGTTGCAATCCTCGGTTGCTTATAGCAGACGAGCCAACAACTTCGTTGGACGTTACCATTCAAGCTCAAATACTGGAACTTATGCAGACCCTCTCCAAAGAGCTCGGAACAGCCATCTTGGTTATCACGCATAATCTTGGGGTCGTGGCGCGCTATGCTCACCGGGTCAACGTCATGTACGCAGGAAGAATTATTGAAAGAGGGAGTGCCATGGATATCTATAAAAATCCAAAGCACCCCTACACATTGGGGCTTCTAGCCTCGGTCCCCCGTTTGGATGAGGCAATTAAGGAAAAACTCGACCCTATTCAAGGCATGCCCCCAGATTTGATTAACTTGCCACAAGGTTGTCCTTTCAGACCAAGGTGTACTCACTCAATAGAAAAATGTGCAGAAGAGTACCCTGGCCTTGAGACGGTAGGCGAGGGACACACATCTGCATGCCACGTGTCGGCTAATCTCTAAGCCAAACGGCGTGAAAGGAGCCTAATGGTACAAGATACTGCCCCAAAAAATGAAAGACTGGTAGATGTCAAAAACCTGCAAATGTACTTTCCGGTTACCTCCGGAGTAGTTTTTCAGAAAAAAGTCGCTGACGTAAAAGCAGTCGATGACGTCACATTCCACATTAATAGAGGCGAAACATTTGGGCTTGTTGGAGAAAGCGGATGCGGAAAAACCACGACTGGACGATGCATCATCCGTCTCTACCAGCCTACTGGTGGAACTGTTACCTTTGATGGCACCGATGTAACTGCCCTGAAAGGTGCCCAGCTTCGCCAGATGAGACGACAAATGCAGGTTATTTTCCAAGATCCTTACAGCTCACTCAACCCCCGGATCAACTGCGGGAACATTATTGGTGAACCTTTGGTTATCCACAAATTGGTGAAATCTAAAGCCGAATTAAGGGAAAGAGTCTCAAACCTACTTACGACGGTCGGACTAAACCCGTATATGGCAGATCGATTCCCACATGAGTTTAGCGGTGGGCAACGTCAAAGGATCGGTATTGCCCGAGCCTTAGCTGTTCGACCTGAGTTTATAATGTGCGATGAACCAATATCAGCATTGGACGTCTCTATTCAAGCCCAGGTAATCAACCTCCTGGAAGAACTCCAAGAGCAGTTTGCACTAACTTACCTCTTTATCGCCCACGACCTTTCTGTGGTTCGTCATATAAGCGACCGCATCGGAGTAATGTACCTCGGACACTTGGTCGAAGTAGCTGACCGAAACGAATTGTACGATAACCCGCTACACCCATACACCAAGGCATTGCTATCTGCTGTACCCATTCCGGATCCAATTATTGAGCAACAAAGAGAACGGGTTATTCTCACTGGGGACATCCCAAGCCCTCTTAGACCACCTTCAGGATGTGTATTCCATACCCGATGCCCAGTAGCGATCGATGATTGCTCGGCTCCAACTCCCTCCCTAATCGAACAAGGAGCCCAGAACCAAGGTGGAATTCCGGAGCTACGCGAAGTATCACCGAACCATTGGGTCGCATGTGTAAGGGTCTAGAAGAAAAACAACAGTAGAATACTTAAAAAAATTAGCCTCGGAAATTCCGAGGCTAATTTGTTTAATCACTCAGGGGATGCCTATTAATTTGGACCCATCCTTCCTGAATTTAATTACGTGAGGGTTTATCACGATGGTCGGGAACATCAATCTCTAAAGCAAGGACGAACCGAATATCCCTCAATCTTGAACCGATAGCCGGCTTCAGTTCAACGTTGGTATCAACAGTGATGACGGTGGGGAGTCTAGCATTATGGCGATAAACCAAGAGTTGATATAATTTTTCCTCTGCCCAGGCAGTACTACTTTGAGATCCTAAATCATCTAAGATCAGTAGGGAAACCGACTTAACCTCGTCGAATAATTGGTCATATGTGACCGGACTATGTGGCGCAAACGTATACCTCAAATGGTCGAGAAGTTCTGGAACGAAAGCAAAAAACGTGGAATCACCTCGAATAATATTCTCATTTATAATCGAAATTGCAAGATGAGTTTTCCCAACCCCTGGCCCTCCACCTAGCACTAACCATTGGCCAGATGGGTTTTTCGAAAATTGCTTAGCAGCTGTCCAAACCATTTCAAGGTTGTCCCGATGTTTTTTATTCAAACTAAGTGATTTCGTCTCAAAATTCTCAAACGTCATCTCTTCTAGCATTGGCTGAGGAACCGCTCCTAATCGATGACTCAGGGTCCCTTTTTTATTGGAAAGGGATAAGATTTTTGAGGAGGACGGGTCTTGTAATCTAGAAATTAGACGCGAATCTAAGTTTTCGATTGGGCCGGAAAGCGTGATAACAGTGGGTAAATTTACGTTAAATCTGTGATTCAGCAGTTGGAATAATTTTTCTTGGGCCCACGCCGTAGAAAAATGCATTCCGAAATCATCCAAAATCAAGAGTGGAGCATCTCGAACCTGATCGAACAAAACGTCATAAGAATTATCGGATTCAGGCAAAAAGGTAGAACGTAAATGATCCAATAAATCAGGAACCACGACAAACAAGGCTGGGATTCCATTTTCGAGAGCTATATGACCGATTGAAGCCGCCAGATGGGTTTTTCCTGACCCACTCGGCCCCGAAAGCACAAACCACCCCTTAGGGTCCGAAGCGAATAATCGAGCGGAATTAAATGCCTCCAAAAACAATCCCTGAGATTCAACCTCAGAATCCAAACCTCGTGGGTCAATCGATTCAAAAGAGTACCGAGCCAAGGAGTCTAAATTACTATATCGACGTAAACGCGTATACCGGTCTTTTCCAGAAGCCTGCTCCCAACAATAGCACGGTTCAATAGAGCCAAATTGGGGATGGCCCAACGGAACAGGTACCTTAACCCATTGTACTCCGTAACAATTTGGGCAATTTTCCTTTAGAGAAACAATTCCAATATTTTCTTCAGGCTCGCCGTCTAAAGATTCCGGAAATTGGAACCGTTTCAGAATTTCCTCGAGAGGTTCTGTATCCTCGTCCATCTTGTCTCCATCGCCTCAAAATACCTTCAACATAAGAAAGCCTCATATGATTCTGCATGGATGCTTCTTTTATAGCATCATAAAGCCACGTATCCGGAAACTCTTCTTCCAGTTCTTTGAGTCGCTCCGCAATTATCGGGGTTAAGATACCAATAGATTCTTCATAAATCTTAAAAATATTCGGCCGAGGAGAAAACTCAGGAACGGGAGAAGCTTCTGGAAGTTTGGGCATCTGAATTTCCCCGTCATTAATTTTACGAATAATCTCCTTATTATGATTACTGTTCAGAAATATTAATTCTTCGATACGACCGTCTGTTTCCACCGAGGTTTTGAGGAATATCCCCAACTCGATGCAAGTGTGAATACTGGACCTCACAACCTTTTCAAAGGTGTTAATGTCGGGGGAAGCAATCGCCAGAACCAAACTAGGATCCGTTAATAAGGAATTCGTGGTTATAAATCTGATCTTTCCAGATTCCCTTTGAATTAAAAATGTCAGTCGGAATGCCAATTTTAAAGTTGCAATATTATCTAACGATTCCAAAATGGAACTGAACAGTATATTAGGAATCGAAACAAAGCCACTTTGATCTGGGAACCCTTCAAATTTCACGATCCCAGCTCGCTTCCAGCCATATTAACAAACTGGGTCCACCTATCTTGAAATTGCAAATGTAAAGTCGCTACAGGGCCGTGCCTGTGTTTAGCCACAATAACTTCTGCAATATTTCGTGGGTATGGCTGTCCAGGGCTCCTCTGCTCCCACTCTTCTTCGGTTGTATACATGTCTTCCCGGTAGATAAACATCACCACGTCAGCATCTTGCTCGATACTGCCACTTTCCCTCAAATCAGATAGTTGTGGCCTATGCGAAGGTCTCATTTCAACAGCCCGACTTAGTTGAGAAACAGCAATTACGGGTATGTTTAAATCTCTGGCTAAAGCCTTAAGTGCCCTAGTGATATCACTAATTTCCTGCACTCGATTCTGCCCCCTGAATTCTGTCCCTTGAATAAGCTGAAGATAATCCAAGATTAGAAGGTCTAATCCTCTTTCCATATGGAGCCGACGAGCTTTACTGCGTACTTCGGCCATCCCCAAAAACGGCGTGTCATCGATATAAATCGGTAAATCTGACAACACCCCAACTGAATCTACGATTCGTCTTTCATCTGCCTCGCTATAAAGTCCTAAACGTAGTCGGTGTAAATCCACCCTTGCATCTGCAGCTAGCAGCCGAAGGCCCAATTGTTCTCTACTCATTTCTAAACTGAAGATTGACGAAACAAAACCCATCCTAGCGGCATTACGAGCGATACTTAACGCCAATGCGCTTTTCCCTGCGGCAGGCCGCGCAGCTACTACAATGAGATCAGAGCGTTGCATCCCTCCTAAAAGCTGGTCGATATCTAACAATCCGGTAGTCACCGGGGAAACCCCTTTTGAAAGATTTCCGCTTTGATTGGCATCCCGGTCTTCAAGATATTGATCCATAACCTCGCGTAAATGCACGAAGTCACCTGTGGACCTGTCAGAACGGATTCGAAAAAGAGCGTCTTCAGCCCGACTCAGGGTATCATCGAGGTCAGCGCCGTTCTCGTACCCTAATTCAGCAATTTTTCCGGCGGCCTGAATCAGCTGCCTCATGACTGAGGTTTTTCTAACTATTTGACCGTAATATTCAATATTTACAGAGGTGGGAACTGAAGCACCAACTTGACTTAGGAATGTATACCCTCCAACATCACCCAATAATTCCAGCCGTGCGAGCTCGTGGCCTAGGGTAGCCTGATCGATTGCTTCATTGCGATGAAAGAGTTCGAGGCAAGCCTGATAGCACCAGCGGTTGCGATCCCGGAAAAAATCATCGGGATTTAGGAAAGGTACAACATTAAGAATAGAATCTCCATCAATTACTAGAGATCCAATTACGGCTTCTTCTGCCTCGATATCATGGGGAAGTACTCTCTCCGCGTACATTCTCTCCTTCATCCTCTTCAGCATCAAAAGATTCTTCGGAATCAAGAATTGCTACTTCCCCGATTATCTCTTCTTGCGAGCTACTTACCTTTTCATCTGCGGTATCCGTTCCAGTAAGGATTGGCTCCTTATCATTCGAAACAGATCCCTGGATTTCTTCGCTCAATTCAGTTTCATCCGTAACAGAATCTTCCACTTCCGTCGCGTCAGGTGAACCGTCATGAACGACCAAAGTGATGGACCCCGTAAATTCACGACCTAACTGAACCTGAATCTGATACGTCCCTAACTCTTTTATCGGTTCACTTAGCAAGATGGACCGTCGGGTAATTTCATCACCGGTGATACGCTTTATCTCATCACTAATTTGGGTGGTTGACACCGAGCCGTATAAGCGACCTCCGCCACCTGCTCGAGATTCAAAGGGAATCGTCAATCCATTTATACGGTCTCCCAAAGAATTGAGGCGATTGATCTCTGCGTCTCGTTTCACCCCAGAGGAAGAGCGGATCTTAGCCACTCTCCTTAATTGGTCTTTTGTAGCTAGGGTAGCTAAGCCTTGGGGAATAAGATAGTTTCGGGCGTACCCGCCCGGCACATTATGGACATCTCCCGCCTGATACTTCGGGTAGACGTCTTCTAAGAAAAGAACCTGGATACGCAAGAGAGCACCTCATAGTAAAAGATATGTATTTTTCAGGGAGTGTGTATAAAAACATTGCCACAGTTGAACTAGAATGTCAATCTAATCACCTATTGAGAAATCCAAGCCCGAACGAATTGGATCTTATAAAATCTCAAGTTTGTTAGTGGCAACAGGAAATTGCCTTGTGAGCGCATGCCCCCTATGGTAAGATTCGTCCAAAATTAACCGACTGGGAACGGAAAGGAACCCGAAATGCCAAAAGGGGATCGGGGGGCAGGTTTAGACCTAGCACTATCTCAAATTGAACGCCATTTTGGGAAAGGTGCTGTGATGCGCTTGGGGGAAATTTCCCACCGGCTAGAAATAGAATCAATTCCAACCGGATCTCCGTCGCTAGATTTGGCCCTTGGAGTCGGTGGGGTACCCCGGGGGAGGGTAACAGAAGTTTTTGGAGCTGAGGCTTCTGGGAAAACTACTATGACACTCCATGTTATCGCGGAAGCACAACGGATGGGGGGAACCTGTGCATTCATTGATGCCGAGCACGCGCTTGACCCCGCCTATGCAAAACGCCTGGGAGTTGATGTGGATGACCTGCTAATTTCCCAACCTGATTACGCCGAGCAAACCATGGAAATAGCTGACTATCTAGTCCGCAGCGGAGCCATTGATGTAGTAGTTGTGGATAGCGTAGCTGCCTTGGTCCCTAAAGCTGAACTTGAAGGAGACATGGGTGATACCCATGTTGGACTACAAGCACGCTTAATGTCACAAGCCCTTAGGAAGTTAACATCATCCATAAGTCGGTCTCACACAGCGGTATTATTCATCAACCAGCTTAGGGAAAAAATCGGAGTCATGTTCGGAAACCCTGAAACAACCCCTGGGGGAAGGGCGTTAAAATTTTATTCCTCTGTCCGAATTGACATGAGACGGATAGAAGGTATTAAGCAAGGCTCAGAAATTCTCGGGAACCGGGTACGAGCAAGAATTGTGAAAAATAAAGTTGCACCCCCATTTAAAGTTGCCGAGTTTGATATTATGTTCAGCCAAGGTATTTCCAAGGAAGGAGACCTGGTTGATTTAGGCGTTAATATAGGTTCTGTAAAGAAAAACGGGGCCTTCTACTCTTTTGGGGAAATCCGACTTGGTCAAGGGAGAGAGGCTGCAAAACAATTCCTGAAAGAGCATCCTGACACTGCGTCCCAAATCCGAGAGAGTATCCAACCTAACAATTCAATCCAAACAGATCCCCAAAATACAGAACCTCTTGAAGACGAAGAAACATCGGACGAGGCTTAAAATGCCGATCTTACAACCTCAGGACAAACAGGCCTTAAAAACTCGGCTAAGAAAAGAGCTGAAAAGAAAAATAACCATCAATCTATACACGCTCCGATCCGCAGGCCTTCTGTTCCTCCCCGGAAGAGAATGCCCAAGCTGCCCTCAGATGCATGAATTGCTC
>CAZTCW010000062.1:0-1631 GCA_964612825.1 uncultured Dehalococcoidia bacterium
ATGCATTAAAGACTACTATTTAATTTATACCGTGTTCTTGTACCGTGTTTTGTGATCGCTAGGGGGAGGTTCAAAGATGCTTTTACGGACCTTCCAATTTCATGTCCAAAGATGAGTAAGTAGCACCTACCAAATTTGGCTCCTTTATTAAGGAGCCACACTCGCATTTTTTATACCGTCAAACTGTGAATCAAATTCAATGGTTTCCTATATCTAAGAAACCAGGATTCCTATGTATCGAAGGGCGGCCCCTTGGGTGGGCAGGGGGATTTGTTAGAGCTGGCTCTGCATCAATGTTATGTGTGAAACTTTATAATTTAGCAGGGTTTTAGGTCCGGTGAGTCAAAGTATTGATTGGGTAAGTTATTTTAAATTAATTCCCATTACTAGATGGTGGACCACTTTTTGGGGGGAGTACCAGCTAAGTTATTCAGTGTTATCTTAAACTTAATTGGCAAGGATATAATCTTGAAGAGTTTTCTCTAAACCATGGGACCACAAAGACTTTACAGCGCAAGAAAAATCTTCTCGTAATATAGGGTCATTTGCCAATTCACCGAAAATGTCATCCATTTCAAGAAATTTCGAAGGTTGTTCTCTTGCTTCCCTGGCCTTTTTCTTAAGTCTGTCAGAATGTATATCATCAATGTGGATGGTTCTTCCAGATTCTGATTCTCCGAAACAGTATCTGCACCACAACGCGATTTCCAATGAAAGTCCCTTGATTCCAAGTCCATCTTTCAATCGTTCCTTAATCGATGGAAGAATGAATTTTGGCTGACGGTTTGAGCCATCCATGCATATTCGCGGAATGGTGTCTCCGATTTCTGGATTAGAGAATCTCTTTTGAATTTGAACAAAGTAGTTTTGAAGATCGGTTCCAGGAACGGGAGGCACGACTGGAATGATTTCCTGCTGTTCCAGTTTTAAAAAATAATCCCGGATCAATTGATGACCCATGGGTTCATGAACGTATTCCATATCCAATAAAGCTCCTGGATAGGAGATAATAGGATGTCCTCCATTAAGGATTCTGAGTTTCATTAATTCGAATGCTTCAATTTCCTTGGTAAAAGTTACGCCAACTTTTTCAAAAGAAGGTCTTCCCATAGAGAACTGATCTTCAAGCACCCATTGACGGAATGGCTCACAAAACACGGGCCATTGATCGTCTATCCCAAATTCAGAGATTAATTTTTCACGTTTCTGGTCGGTTGTTACTGTGGCAATACGGTCTACCATCCCATTTGGGAAGGACACTTCCTGCTCGATCCATCGTGCGAATTTAGAATCACTTAAATCTGCAAGGCCGACAACAGCATCCTTGGCAACTTTACCATTCCCAGGAAGATTGTCGCAGGACATTACGGTAAAAGGGGGCATGCCTTTCTGCCGTCTTAGTTTCAGGGCCTGAACCAAAACTCCAAAAACTGTATTCGGGGATTCAAGATTTTTTGAATCTTTAATCATTTGAGGGAAATTTGGGTTGAACATCCCTGTTGCAGGGTCAATGAAATAACCTCCCTCCGTGATTGTCATCGAAACGATTCTTATCTTTGGATCACATAAGGCACGGATTAGAGAGGGATTTCCTGATTCCACTGGAAGAAAATCAACCATGGATCCAATTA
>CAZTCW010000063.1:0-1313 GCA_964612825.1 uncultured Dehalococcoidia bacterium
CGCAGCGCCGCTTCAATTTCTCGTCTGTGTATGTCATCCAAAGTCGGGCCGTCAGAGCTAGTCACATAAAACGTGTCGACAACTTCGTTCGAGATTGTTTGAATCTTTGCTGAACGTATGTCAAGTCCCATTTCAGCGAGAGTCCGCGTCAAATGATAGAGAACTCCAATATGGTCTTCGGTTCGTACTTCGACGATAGTTGCGTCAGTCGCAGATTCAATATCAAAAATGACGCTAGTTGCGACCGGTTTTGCAGCTAACGCGGTTCGTCGTCGGTAGACCCTTGCTCTTTCGGCAATTCGCGCATCTATTGCCAGGTGCCCTTGTAGGCATTGGTGAATATCGTCGGTGACCCTGTCCCAGTCAACTGGAGTGTCAGGTTCGGCAACTCTGAATTGAGAGATCGCCATGCCAGCATCACTTGAGTATGCGTCTGCCTGCAAGACATCTAAACCGCGCAGAGCAAGAGCCCCGGCCGCCCTACTGAAAATTCCAGCTCGATCTGGCGCGACGATCGTGACCGTGTCACCGGACCCTTGGATAACTGTTTCTTCTTCAGCCATCAACGCTTCAAGTTGGTCCGTGATAAATGACCGCCGCTTACGGCGCGTCGACCCGTCAGTGGATATGAAGTCGGCTGTGCCTTCAGCAAGCGTTTTAACTAGGTACGCCTTCCAATCACCCCATGCGGTAGGGCCGGTTGCGATTGAATCAGCTTCTGTTAAAGCAGCCAATAGCTCTAAGAATTCAACTGTTCGGACCTTCTCAGCCACAGTCCGGATTGTCTGAAGGTCTTCTAGGTCTCGTCGCGTTGCTATGTCAGGCAACAGCAGATGATGCTCCACGAGGCGACTTAACACCTCGGCATCTTCTTTGGGGAACCCGCAACGAGCAGCTATGGGTCCGATAAGACGCATCCCCACTTCTGTGTGATCTCCGGGATAACCCTTGCCCACATCGTGCAATAGTGCTGCCACCAGCAACAGGTCGGGCCGCTGCACGCGATGCGTTAAACGCGCTGCTTCTGCCACTGTTTCCAAGAGATGCCTGTCAACGGTAAAACGATGGTAAACGTTTCGTTGTGGGCGTGATCGATTTGGAGTCCATTCCGGGAGTAAATGAGTCCAGACTTCGAAATAGTCGAGAGATTCAATTACTGGAATCGCTCTGTGTCCACCTTTAAGCAGTTCCACAAATAAATCGCGAGCCCCTTGGGGCCAGGGGTCAGGAAGATCAACTTGGCGCTCTGCAAAAAGGCGCAGTGATTCCCTTGCTATAGGCCTGCCTGAGTACATCGCCTGCACTGCTGCGTG
>CAZTCW010000064.1:0-1008 GCA_964612825.1 uncultured Dehalococcoidia bacterium
CTCCAATATTTGCTGCACTGTGCCCAATATCAATTCTTGCCCCAAGCGAGCGCAGTCGATTAACACCTACCGATTCACGGAGGTCGCTTCCGCTTATTTGATGACCCATTGACAACAGAACCGCAGCTATTGCGTTCATTCCAGCACCGCCAGCTCCAACTACATGAACCGAAACGCCATCAGGCAGAGCGTTCTCAGGAGAATCGGGCAACTTCACAGTGTCCCGTCTTTTCGGTCATCGGTGGGTACAGGAGTTAAGCAATGATTTACCACAAGGTCAGCGACTCTTTGTGTCGCATCTCGGGGTCCGATGCTTCTTTCTTGACGTGCGAGTTCTGGATCGTCTTCTCTCTGAATCTTGTCCAGCATCATATTTATTTCAGTGGACAGCCGTATTCCATCTAGCTCTTCGTCAGCAACGACAATCGCCAACCCGGAGTCGACAAGCCATTCTGCATTTCGGCGTTGATGATCATTAGGAGCATGTGGCAAGGGTATGAGAATTGCTGGCACCCCTAATAAAGCGATCTCTGCGACCGTTGATCCCCCTGGCCTACAAACGATCAAATCTGCGGCTGCCATCGCTTTGGGTAGTTCCTCGTCATATTCAATTGCCCTTATAGTTCGGGGGAGAGACTTAGGTAGCATCTGCCAGTCTCTTTTACCGACGACGTGGTGGACCGTTGGTAAATCCGATATTTCGGCCGCGTCCCATAAAGCTTCGTTAATTCGTCTTGATCCCAGAGAGCCACCAAAAACAACGACTATCGGCTCCTCGGTCGGCCATTTCAGTTCAACCCTGTTTGACCTACCTAACTCGTGTGCCTCGATAACCGATTCGCGTACCGGGTTACCTGTTCTGACTTCATTCTTAAGTCCTGTTCCAAAGTGTGGGACTGCAGCTGCTCGTGCGTATCGGGTCAACAACCGATTCACCCCCGAGGCAACTAAGTTTTGTTCGGCCAGCACCAAAGGAATTCTCAGAATGATTGCGCCCGCCGCTGCTGG
>CAZTCW010000065.1:0-1951 GCA_964612825.1 uncultured Dehalococcoidia bacterium
AACCACCACCAACGGTGATGAGGCGTTCTGTTTTTCCCTTAATGGTCTCGGCGATAAGCCGGACCCGCCCATAAGTAGCGATAGTGAGGTCAAAAGATCTTCCTTCGAGGGCGGGTTCGAGTGTTTCTGTAAAATGGGGGTCGGTGTGGATATGTTCGACCGGCTCCTCGAATTCTACTTCATGGTGCCCTCCATGGAGTACGGACACCTGGTATCCCCGGCGGGTAAGACCGTTGACAAGATAAGGGCCAGAAGGGCCGGTTCCGCCGATAACAAGTGCTTTCATTGAGGCCCCCTAACTGAGAAGTTTATTAAGCGTGCGATCGCGAGAGGTTCTTTGGCTATACGAAACGCTAAAATTGGTTTATTACTGCCCGGCCTATAGCTCCATTCTCCATATCTTCATACGCCTTGTTTATATCGTCTAATTTGTATGTTCTCGTGATGAGCCCATCTATATCTATCTTTCCCGAACGGTATAAATCCACCATAGTAGGCATATCAATCGCCGGCCGAACACTTCCATAATATGTTCCTCTTAGAGTGACCTCTTGTCGTGCCATTCTATTAGCATCTATAGTCGGATTATCCCCTAGAGGCGTAAGTCCAACTACAACCGCGGTTCCACCCTTTCGGACCGAATTATATGCAACCTCTACGGTATTCGATGAACCAAAAACTTCGAATGTATAATCTGCGCCTAGCCCATCAGTAATGCTTTTGATTGTCTCCACGGGGTCCTGGATCGTTGGATTTACAGCATGCGTAACCCCAAACTGCATTGCAAACTCGAGAGCCCCCTCGTTTGGATCGACTGCTATTATCTTGCTGGCATTCAGGAGCCTAGCTCCTTGAACAACGTTAAGGCCAACTCCACCAACGCCAATTACTGCAACCGTACTTCCAGGTGTTAATTTAGCGTTGAACATAGCCGCACCTACACCCGTAGGAACGCAACATCCAATCAGGGCAGCCTGAGGAAGTGGGATATCTGAGGGAATTGGAACACATCCTGTTTCTGGAACTACCGCTTCCTCTGCAAAACAAGCCACCTTACCCATATGTGCAATTCTCTGCTCTCCCTTGTGGAGTCGTGTCGTACCATCAAAAAGAGTCCCGGCAGTGGAAGCATGTGTGTCGCAAAGGTTTGCCCGACCATTCAAACAAAAGTGACAGTGACCACAAAAAGGCACAAAAGACAGAATAACCCTATCTCCAGGCTTAACCCGTGTTACACCCTCACCTATTTCCAATACGGTGCCGGAGCCTTCGTGCCCAAGAACAGCAGGTAACTTGTGATTGGCCTCACCTTTCATAATATGAAGGTCACTCCTGCAAATCCCTGCACCACCTATCTTCACACGGACTTCGCCCGCTTTAGGAGGATCAAGATCGATTTCCTCTATGGACATAGGTTTCCCAAATTCATATAGCACCGCTGCTTTCATACTATCAACCCCTTATAGATATGGTTCGTCTACTCGCGTGGTCAAAACCGAGAACTGACACCCTATGCTACGCGATTCGAAAAAGGGGGTCAACACACTGAGAAACGGGGCTAAAGTGATCGCTCTTTTTATGGGTGGCCGAACGGAACTGGAGTGGCGAAGCCTGAATACAACTTACTTGACACTACAAGAGTGGATTACTAGGATACTATTGTAAAAAGCGATGATCGAGACGAGTAGGGAAGGGTGCTCCCTCCAGCGAATCCGGTATGGTGTGAGCGGATAGGGGGCCATTTTCTGAAAATCACTCGTGAGCTGTCAACCCAAAATCTATCGCTGTATGTACAGTTAGTTTGATGAGTAAACTTGACCGGTATTCCCACCGTTATCAGGGAAGGGATGTTTTCATCCCGATGAGAGTCTTCTTTACGAATAGAAGAATAAAGGGTGGTACCGCGGGTTTTAGGAAGCCCGTCCCTGGGGACGGGCTTTTTTGTTTAACC
>CAZTCW010000066.1:0-1089 GCA_964612825.1 uncultured Dehalococcoidia bacterium
AGATCGACATATCAATCGTGCCAGCGTCACGCGATCACGGGGGTATTGTTGGTTTTCCTCGGGACCCCTTACTACTTAACACGACCAACGGAAAAATCGTGTTGTTCCCGGTGTCCGTTCTCAACATGTTCGGGAAAGCCATACCGTTTTCTGGAGGAGGTTATCTACGCCTGTTCCCACCAGCGATCGTACAGTATGGATTCCTCCAAAATCACCGCGACCGGAGGCCATGCATGCTTTACATCCATCCACGTGAAATCAACCCCAACCAGCCGCGCTTGAAGCTCCCTATAACGAAGTACGTCAAATACTATGTAGGCATAAATTCTACAAAAGAGAAACTGCGTTCATTGCTTCGGGCATACAGTTTTTCGACGGTAACGCAAACAGTATCGATATTAAAGACGCTCCCGGAGTATGAAATGATTGACGGAGACGTTCGTGCCAAAGGAGAGTGAATTGATGCTCTTTTGCGAGCGTGATCGTCGGAACGTCGATGATGTCTATGCTCGTTGCAGTTAGCGCCCTCGGACCGTACAGAAACATCGACAAATCTATGGATGAGTTGGCGTTCTCAGACGTCAACACAATGTGAAATATGTTCCTCTTGTCCTTCTTGATTTGGACGTTCGAGTGTATGGAAAATCTCTTTGTACTTATTGCCGAGGACTTGGGAATCGGGAATGCCGTGCATTTCACAACCCCACTGCTCGGAAGGCGTTTGGGGTATAACACACGAAAGCGGAGGCCTTGATTCTGTTGTTTGCCTGCAAGGCGTTGCTACTAGCACCCCGTGCAGCAATGACGTGGAGGACGCCGGTTATCAATTACAACCTATCGGCTGTGGCGAAGGTCGTAAGTGGTGATCTTATTGCGACCCCATCGGCGAGGGAAATCGTCAGGCTGTTTCGTAATCACCTACCTTCTATTCGGTCACAGACGCGTGTAAGAGGGCAATATACTTCTGTGTCTGATACGGGCGATCGAAATTCGACTCAAAATAGTTGCGAATAAAAGTATTTCGACGCCGATTCGGCGTTTGGAGTTCTGTTTCTAAAAATCCAACTATTTTTTCAATTGGTGCTGGCG
>CAZTCW010000067.1:0-41895 GCA_964612825.1 uncultured Dehalococcoidia bacterium
ACTTCGAAAACTCTTTACTGGAAGCCGCATTATTGGCCGCAAAATCTGAAGGGACGGATATTAATCGAGGTTCAATACATATAAAAGGGGCGGCTGGCTTGCTTTTGTTAGTCAAACAAGGATGGTTGAATGAAGAGATGATATTTGATGGAACCCTATTTCAAAACTGTCTAAGGGAAACAGATTATGGGTTCAAAACCCCTGAAATCAGACACGTAAAGGAAACATGGCATCTAATTCAACAAAAAGATGGGAACTTCATGTTTCTTGCGGAAGCAATCGGCCCATAAATAACTTGAGTGCACTATTCTTCTTGGCGAACGCCTTCCATAACCGGAAACCTTCTTTTTACCCTAGGTGATGGTATGAAACGAGGAAGCTGAGAAAGTTAAGCCCAGAGGTGGCGCATGCGGGATTCGAACCCGCGATCTCCGCCTTGAGAGGGCGGTGTCCTTGGCCTCTAGACGAATGCGCCTTTAGATTGGCATTTTGGGAATAGAGCTATCCGAACTGGCCCCAAACATAAATAATTCAAAAAATAATGGCTGGGGAGCGAGGATTCGAACCTCGGCTAGCAGATTCAGAGTCTGCCGTCCTACCCCTAAACGACTCCCCAACACGATAATCGTACTAAAGGGAACCCCGGTTGGCAAATGCCCTGCGGAAAATCCCCTAGGAAATCTCGATCATTTTGACTTATACCAACTAACGGTATCAAATAAAATTTCTTCTAAATCAGTGTGGATCGGTTTCCAATGAATGTCCCTCTGTATAGCTGTAGGGTCAGCGACAAGAACAGGCTGGTCTCCTTCTCGTTTGGGCAAGTACTTTATAGAAAGGGGTTTTTTAAGTATTTTTTCCACCAGTCGAACGATTTCCAAGATTGAATGGCCTTTGCCCGTCCCCACATTGTAAGCCCCTAGCGGTAAATCAGAGAGAACATTAAGAGCCTGAATATTGGCCGATGCTACGTCTTGAACATGAACATAATCACGGATTGCCGTTCCGTCAGCTGTTGGAAAATCCCTACCGAATATTGATAAGGAATTAGCCTCACTAATCCCCGCCCGGATAACATTAGGAATTAAATGAGTTTCAGGTTGATGAATCTCTCCATACTTCCCATAAGAACCCATCACATTAAAGTATCTTAAGGAAACAGATTTCAAACCATAAGCAACCGAATAAGATTTTAGAACGGACTCTAGTGCCAGTTTAGATACTCCATAAGGACTACTCGGATTTAATGAACTAGCCTCACCCAATCGGGAAGACAATGGATCGCCGTAAACTGCAGCACTTGAAGCAAATACTATTCGATCTATCTTATGGCCTACCATGGAATCCAGTAAATTAAGACTCTTAGTCAAATTATTATAAAAATAATCTCGAGGATAAATTACCGAATCGCTCACGACACTAAACCCTGCTAAATGAATTACAGCAAAAATCGGAAATTTGGAAAATAATTGATCCAGACTAACTCTATCCCCGATATCTATTGGGAAAAACGTCACCTCATCTGGGGGATTTTGTAGGAACCCGCTGGAGTAGTTATCAATCCCAATGACATCAAAGTGATTTTCTAATAGAACCTGACACGTTACTGCGCCAACATAACCAGCTGCTCCAGTTACTAAAATGTAGCCCATTAGAATCTCCGACTAATTCAGAAGAAGGTGGCCTAATTAGATCCTGATGAACGGGATATAGCCCTAAATTTCATCCGGGAAGCAATCCCTCGCCGATAAAAATACTCTTTGCTTCCTCAAACGTTACGTCTTCAGAAGGAATTATCACATCGGATGGATGCAATTCCTCGATTGGCAATTCCTTCCCTTTACTGCGAACCAGACTTAAGATCTCGTCATAAAGGGAACGGAAGGAAGATTCATCCTCTGTAGCTACAGAATTAACCAACTTATTATCAAGAACATTCAATTCATCCAACAAAGAACTAGGAACAGTATATTGGCCTTCTGATAATATACGAACAATCATATTCACCCTCTAAAGTAAATCTTGGGAGAAACTGAGACTATCTCCCTGGAGGTAACTCTCTGCGAAGCATTTGCAGTTCTTGCTCAACGTTTTGTTCAGAAGATAATTGGGCTAATTCCCTTCCCACCGGGTCATCCAACTGGGTAAAATCTTCCAAGAGCCCCACTTCAGCCAACTCATCAATGGCAGCAGACCTAGCCCTCATTTCTTCCGTTTTATTCTGAGCCCTCTCAATTGCAGACCCGACATCAGACATTTCTTCTGAAAGACCAGTTAAGGCCTCACCGATTCGAACTGAGGCTTCCGCTGCGGTAAATTGAGCTTTTATCAATTCTTTTTGAGTCCGGAACGCACTAACTTTAGCACCTAAACGTTTTTCCGCTTGAGCCAATTTTTCTTGTTCCAATTCCATACCGTTAATCTGTTTTTCCAATCCGGCCAACTCCAACATGGCCGCCTGTTTACGTTGCAGGGAAACCCTAGCTAAGTCTTCTCTATCTAGAGACATCGCCTGGCGAGCTTGTTCTTCTACCTTTGGAATATCATCCCGAACCTTTTGGGCTTGATATTCTAATCTTCGTTTCGCAGTGGTCACCTCGACTAGCCCTTGTTTAACTTGGCGGAGGGAATCGAGTTGTCTCTCATAAGCGTAATCTAATGTTTCCTGAGGATCTTCAGCCCGGTCAAGCAAACGATTCATTTTGCTTTTTACAACCGTTGTGAACCGAGAAACTAGCCCCATACTTCCTCCTACAACACTACCTAAATTTTGGCCATTCTAGAGGCATTAACCTTTTTTGTACAGCAAATCAAACGTCAGGATTTCATACACTGTAATCACGAAGTTGGCGCTTCTGACTCTTGGACAATTTCAACCACTGAATCAATAACCAAACCAATTTTGGCCACATTCTGAACGGTAGCATTCGAAGAGATTCAAAAATTGGAGCTGGCCTAAACAGATGCTTGAATAAGTGCCGCGGGAAATCGATATCACCCCGGAAGTTAGCGATAGATTGGATTCTTGTGAGGGAAAAAACTCCGAGGAACGCCTCTATTTCGTCAGCCGAAAGTTTCATTAGCAAATGCCTAAGATTTGCCCCGCTCGTAAGTTCCGTACCCACTTCGCGAGCCCAAACAGAATGATATTGCTCCAAAGCATTTCCTTCCAAATCCCCCCGATTAAGTGCGTCAACCGCGACCTCTGCACAAAGTCTAGCGCTCACTATTCCAGTGTAGATCCCTCCACCAGAGGTTGATTTTGTTTGCCCAGCTGCATCTCCTACAACCAATATTCCAGGAGCATGCATTTGGCCTAAAAAGCTGACTGGAATGATACCCCCCTGAAGACGTACAAATTTAGCATCATGGAGGTGTTCATATTCGTCGGTTAATTTATTTATCAGTTTCTTGGGATTGAATTTCCTATCACTACTGCCTAACCCTATCCGAGTTTCGCGATCTCCCCCTGGAATTATCCATCCGAACCAACCTGGCGCCAAATCGGGTCTCACAAAAACCTCAACAAAATCTTCTTTTATTGGCATAGCATTAATTTCCCCTCCAATCGCAATAATCTCTTCGTTCGAAATATCTGATTGGGTATTTCTAGCTACAACCGAACGAGACCCGTCGGCCCCAATAACCAAATGAACGTCGAAATGTCTCTGAATGCCAGATTGAAGGAATCGTACTCGTCTATATCCTGGCTTCTGTTCAATCCTGGATACTCGAGAATTCAAAATTAGGGTTACACCATTATTTTCAGCTCTTTTCGCAAGTAATTGATCGAAGCGGGCTCGGTCAATTACAAATGCGTGAACCTTGTCTCCACCGACCTTAATTTGTTTTCCTTTAGGCGTATGGATAATTGTTCCGCGAATTCGGTTAGTTACTATACTTTCATCAACTCCTGCAACCTCCAAAGTACGCGGTGTCACTAATCCGGAGCAATGTACCGGGTAACCAACTTGGTCATGTTCTTCGATCAGCACAACTTTAAACCCTGCAAGCGCCAAAGCTTCAGCAGCGGTTGAACCAGAAGGACCCGCACCAACTACTGCAACATCAAAATCCATTATTCTTCCCCTATGGGTTCAGTGAAGCCTTCACTAGATTAATTTTAGTAACCCAAGAAAACGTAGCATCTGTGAAATGGATAATGAATTAACCATTATCTAAACAATTTTAGCTTAATTCTTTGGAGCCTATAAATCGGGATTTTCCATAATGCCTCAAAAATGATACCCCATGATATCTTCGAAGTTCCATGGGCCCTGTCCTTAAATATTATAGGCTGCTCGACCACAACAAACCCCGATTCAAGGCATGCTCTGGTGAATTCGGCTTGAAACCCATACCCATAACATCGGAATTTGGAAAAATCAACTTTATCCAAGACTACCCTGCGGACTGCTTTGAAGCCAGATGTCCCATCGTGGACGCCTATACCGCCAACCAATCGTATATACAAGTTCCCGAAGTAACTCAAGTACTTTCGGAGAGAACTCCAAGAATCATCCAAACCACCGCCTTTTATATAGCGAGACCCGATAACCACATCAGCGACATCGAGTTTACAGACCAGTGAAGGGATATCTCCCGGGTCGTGGGATAAATCCGTGTCCATTTGAATAATAATTTCTGCCCCAGATTCCACAGCAAATTGAAACCCGCACTCGTAGGCGGATCGTAATCCAAGTTTGGTGGGCCTGTGAATCACTGATATTAAGTGAGGATGTTTCCTAGCAAATTGGTCAGCAAGGTTTCCCGTCCCATCGGGAGAATTGTCATCAACGATGACTAACTCCAAGGAATAAAATTCCAGTGCCATAATTTTTTCTACAAATTCGGATAAATTCCCTATTTCATTGTAGGTAGGGGTTACGATTATGATCCGCCAAGCGTTGTCCACGATCATTCCTCGAGAAACCAAGTATTGAGGGATTGTAATCTGGGGACAAGAAGAGTCATCACGCTCATTAGTGGCTTATTTCTAATTCAAGACCAACTTTGGTTGCCATAATTGATCGACACTATCAAAACTAACGACGCCCAAGAACTCCCCAGTAAGATTGTAAATCCTACAAATTTCCCCATGCACAACCTCCAAATTGGAGAACTTTTCCACAGGGATCTTTCTACCATGTCGAAGAAAGGATTCTATTTCAAATCCGACTATTGCTTCCTTCACGTCCTTTAAGATCATATCCGGCGGAGATAAGATTTGGGTCCAGACACCATTTTCCCCTAGGCTAACAATTTCTTCCGGGGTTGTAGAACCTTCGATAGCAAATGGGCCAGCCTGTAGACGGGTAAGTTCTTTTAAAAACGCCCCGCACCCTAATTTTTCTCCTAGATCATATGCCAAAGACCGGATATATACTCCTTTACCACAATCTATTTGGAGAGAGACCTCAGGAGGATCCCAATCAATCAATTCGATCCGATAGACAGAGACTTCACGTGGAGCCCTTTCCACTTCTTGTCCTAATCTTGCTAACTCATACAAACGTTGTCCATTTCTTTTAAGAGCGCTAAACATCGGTGGTACTTGGTTAATGAGTCCCACAAATTGACCCAACGCATCCACCAGCATTGGTTCGGTAACCGCGGATGAGTCGCTTTCCCTGATCACCTTCCCCAATGAATCAAAACTATCAGTAACGGTCCCCAAATGGACTTTAGCCCTGTAAACTTTTTTCTTATCAATCAAATATTGCATCAATTTGTTAGCTCTACCAAAACAAATTGGCAATACTCCACTAGCAAACGGGTCAAGAGTTCCCCCGTGTCCAACCTTTTTCTCTCCGGTGACACGCTTAACCATCCTAACCATTTCCATGGAGGTTGGGCCTGAAGGTTTGTTGAGGTTAATAACTCCGTCTAGATTCATTTGTCCAAATCAGGTTTACTAAAGTTTTCCGTTTTTAAGTTATCTATGATGCTTAAAAGTTTATTCCCCTGTTCCATTGATTCGTCTAAAATGAATTGTATTTCCGGTATTCTCCGGAAGTGGAGGTTTTGCCCTAATTGACGCCGAAGAAATCCCGAAGATGAGCCTAAGCCCTCCAAAGCAGATTTCTTCTCCGAGGGGTTCCCAAAAACACTCACATAAGCGCGAGCTGACCGTAAATCTGGAGACACTTCTACTTGGGTTATCGACAACATCCCATTAATCCTCGGGTCTTTTAATTGGGTTGCAATCAACTTACTTAGTTCATCACGAAGGAGATCGCTAATCCGAACAGATCGTCTAGACAAACCGATTCCTCCTAATGTCACGATTGTATGCAGAATTTCATTTGGAGATGACTAGTTTGGGGATGAAAATAAATTATGCAAGAATTAATTTACGAAAATGTTTTCAGATCCAAGTTTAGCTGTTACGCTCTATCCGATACGATTCTAAAACATCCCCTTCCTGGAATTCCACGAACCGATCTAGAGCCACCCCACATTCCATACCCGAAGACACTTCACGTACGTCATCCTGAAATCGTTTTAGGCTGGAGATAGGGCCGGAATGTATGCTCTCTTCATTTCGAAAAACCCTTACGAATGCATTTCTCCTGAATGACCCGTCCGTTACCATGCAGCCAGCAATTTTAAGTCTTCTGCCGATTGTGAAAATCTCCCTAACCTCAGCATGGCTTTCAATTATTTCACGTTCTTCGGGCTCCATTAATCCAAGTCTAGCTAGTTCTAGATCCTCAGAAAGACGATAGATAATATTGTAAAGACGAAGTTCGACTCCGTTTTGTTCTGCCAATCGTTTAGCCCCAGGTTCAACCACAGTGCCAAAACCAATTACGATAGCATTTGAGGCAGAAGCCAACAATACGTCCCCCTCCGTAACTGTACCGACGCCAGAATGAATCACACTGATCTGAGCTCCCTCCCTGTCAGTGGAATCCAATGTTGCGCGAACCGCCTCAATACTCCCCTGCACATCACACTTCAGAATAATTAAGAGGTCTTTAGCTTCGCCCAATGAAATCCTAGTGGAAATTTGACCCAAGGTAAGAACGCTGGAATCAGGCTGAGCCATTTCTCTCATCCTACGTTTCTCTTCAACAAAAGTTTTTGCATTCTTTCCATCAGAAAAGACTGTAAACTGATCTCCCGCTGAAGGAGTCGAATCTAACCCAAAAACCTCAACTGGTGTAGAGGCATTAGCCTCCATCACTCTAGCTCCCGTGTCAGATATCATAGCTTTGATACGTCCGAAGGACTCGCCGATTACAATGTTATCCCCAACCCTGAGAATTCCATCTCTTACCAAAACAGTAGCTGTAGGACCTTGGTTTTTGTCTAACCTTGAATCAACAACAACTCCTTGTCCTGGACTTTCTGAATTTGAAGTTAACTCCTGAATTTCAGCGACCACTAAAAGGCTTTCAAGCAGATCGTCGACACCGGTCCCTTGAAGCCCTGAAGTCGGAACGATAATTGTATCGCCACCCCATTCTTCTGGAACTAATCCGAATTCCAATAATTGTTGTTTCACTCGTTCCGGATCTGCATCAGGACGATCAATTTTACTCAAGGCTACTACGACAGGGACTTCTGCTGCCCGCACATGATTTATTGCTTCTCTAGTTTGAGGCATAACACCATCATCAGCAGCAACCACAAGAACTACAATATCAGTAACTCTAGCCCCTCTTGCCCTCATCGCTGTAAATGCCTCATGCCCCGGGGTATCTAAAAACGTCAGGTTGTTTTCCTTGAATTTTATCTGGTAAGCACCAATGTTTTGAGTTATACCCCCATATTCTTTACCGACCACATTGCTCTTCCGAATAAAATCTAATAGGGTCGTTTTTCCGTGATCAACATGTCCAAGAATTGTAATGATTGCTGGTCTCGGGATTAAATTTTCATCAGATATCACAGAAGGTTGGGTAAATGAATCAGGAGAAGAGCCTGATCTCTCTGGGTCAGGTGCCATGACCTGAAACCCCAAATCAGAGGCTACCAACGCCGCAGTTTCAAAATCAATGATTTGATTCACATTGACCATCATCCCGTTTCGCATTAGTTGTTTGATTACTTCAACGGGAGAGACTTCAAGTAATTGAGCTAGTTGGCCAACTGTGACCGAAGGAGGAAAAACAAGTAATTTAGAATCATTTGGGGTTTGTTCCTTACTAACCAACCTTTTCCTCCAAAGTAGTTTGTTCAAAAACCGATTCAAGAAGTTTAGCTTTTACACGGTCTGAAAAAAGAATTTGGGTCCGGAACGATTTCTCGAGCCGATTACCCTTTAAAGCCTTGTCAAGACATGTAGCGGCCCGACATACATACACCCCTCTCCCCGAAGAAACCCCTGCAGTATCGACGGAGATGATGCCCGGGTCCGAATTCACTAATCGAATAAATTCGCTCTTGTTTCCTTTGTAACTACACCCAACACAAGTCCGGGCTGGCGTATGATTCCTAAACACTCGTTCCCCCTAGAAGAGAAGCGTTACCCTGACCCCTCATCGGAATCGTTCACTCTGGATCGCTTACCTTTTCTAGCTCTTCCCTTACCTCTGTCGTCTCTTCTATCAGGACTACGTTGAGGCATAATATCCTCTCTGAACCTGAGGACCGAAGGTTCCCGTTGGATGCTTGGTATAGCCCACACCTTATCATCGTCCATAGCAGGTGAGGAATCTAAAGGTGTTGGAATCTCTTGCTCCGATTCGTCTTCTTGAATATCTGCCTCATTCTCTAAGGCAAGGAGTTCTTCTTCAGCGGAGATTCCAACTTCGCCGCTTTCATTAGAGAGGGGAGATTCTTGCAAGGCTTTTACAAGATTCGTATCAACTTCTTCGCCTGTCCTGACTTCAACCTCAAGATCTACAACGGTTTCTATTTCAGTATTAATTTCGACATTGGAATCCGCTTCCCCTGAGGGAGGTTGTACACCTGTAGCTTCAATATAATCCTGAGGCACATCAGGAATTTCATCGAGCTGGGGTTGATCCTCAGTCGCCTCTTTAATATCTAATTCACTTTCACCTTTCAGGTCGATTCTGAGGCCAGTAAGTTTAGCGGCCAAGCGTACATTCTGGCCATCCTTCCCAATAGCCAACGAAAAATGATTGTCAGGAACCACCACAGTAGCTGAGTCATCAGTTTCGTTAGTTTCCACTTGAATTACCTTAGAAGGGCTAAGAGCATTTGCGAGTAGCACTGCTACATCTTGATCCCACTGGATAACATCTATCCGTTCGCCTTGGAGTTCGTTGACTATATTTTGTATTCGTAATCCCCGTAATCCAACACACGACCCCACAGGGTCTACCCCTTCTTGTCTCGAAGCGACAGCCACTTTAGTCCTACCCCCAGGCTCTCGGGCGATGGCACGAATCTCTACAGTCCCTTTAAAAATTTCAGGAACCTCTCGTTCGAATAACCTTCGAACTAAATTAGGGTGAGACCGCGAGAGTATGAGTTCAGGACCTCTTGTAGATTCCGCTACTTCTACTAAATAAAACTGGAGATTAAGGTTGGGTCGATATCGTTCATTTATTGTTTGCTCACTCACGGGCATGCTGGCCTCAGCCCGTCCAAGGTTAACCAAAACCCTATGAGCCTCTATTCGCTCGATCCTTCCAGACAGTATATCTCCCACCCGATCTATATATTCTGATAGGACTAATTCCCGCTCCGCCTCTCGAAGCCGTTGGAGAACTACTTGCTTAGCCGTCTGAGCGGCAATTCTTCCCGAGGCAGCAGGGAAGGAAGCTTCTACCTCAACTACTTGACCTAGAATTCCTTCAATTTTCTTTTCCGCACAAGATTCCACTGATATTTCTAATCGGCTATCATTGACTTCTTCAACAACGGTTTTTAGGGCGAAAGTCTGTATTTCACCATCATTAGGGTTCAATCTCACGGTAATATCATGGCCAGCAGCATATGGATCCTTCCGATATGCGGACGCGAGGGCAGCTTCTACAGCAGTTACAACGCTCTCTTTTGGAAGTCCTCTTTCAGCTGCCAATTGAGTTACGGCGATTAGAAAATCACTCTTCATTCCCGTTCCCCTCCCTCAATTTTATATTCCCACATAATAAAGAAAGTGGGTTAAAACCCACTCTCAAAGGGCCCCGAGAACCGAAGGGGCCAGACAGAAATCCAGTAAATTGTAGCAACTAACTATATCATCGAACGGGCCTTGGCGCAAGGGCTAAATGACACAAATACCTTCGACAATTAAGGCGAACCCCTCTCATTTAACCCCAATTATTTTGACCCACTTAATAAGTTCGTAACGATAGGGACTGCCTCCTCAATTGCTACCAACTTGTTAGCGGTAGAAGTCCTGGTCTTTATTTCTACCGAGTTCTCTTTCAGGGTTCTATTACTTATAATTACTCTCACTGGGAAACCAAGTAAATCCGCATCATTCAATTTTACTCCCGGCGATTCTTCCCGATCATCAAAAAGTGTTTCAATCCCATTTTCTGATAGTTTCTGGTACAAGTTTTCAGCAGCGTTTTCTACTTCAGGGTTTTCTTGATTTAATACGGCGAGGTATATATGAAACGGAGCTACTTCTAGGGGAAAACACATTCCTTTATCATCGTGGTTCTGCTCAATGGCCGCCGCAAGCAGGCGCCCAACTCCTATCCCATAACATCCCATAATAGGTGGTTTTCGATCGCCCGCCGAATCGACAAAATTAACCTGAAACGTTTCGCTGAATGACATCCCGAGTTTAAAAACATGGCCGACTTCAATTCCACGAGCAGAAGTTAAGCTTTCGTTACAAAAGCTACAATTCTGCCCTTCTTCGGCAATAGCAATATCTCCGATAACATATTCCGAAAAATCCCTAGGAAAGTTCACGTTCTCAAAATGGAAATTCTTCTTGTTCCCCCCCGCTATAAAATTCAGTCCCGCCTCCACTGAATCATCCGCAATCACCTTGAACCCTTGGCTCCCGATAGGGGAAGCAAAACCTGGAACCAACCCCGATTCAATTACTTCCTTATCGCTGGCTATCCGGAGATTAGGAGAAGAACTAATTCGCTTCAATTTGGATTCGTTGACGTCTAAATCCCCCCTAATAACTGCAAATAAAAGCTCCCCGTCAGCCCAATAAAAAACGGATTTCAAAATCCTGGATTTAGGAACAGCTAGAAACCGGGATAAGTTCTCAATGGTAGAAATATCCGGGGTGTAAATCTCTGAAATCTGCCCAACCCTTCCTTCCCCATCATCGCCAATCGGTGTTCCTTTCTCCGAAACGGCTCGTTCCATATTTGCTGCGTAACCACAGCCGGGACACTGGATAATCGTATCTTCTCCCACTGGATTTGGGAGGATAAATTCCTGTGAATCCTTTCCGCCTATCGCTCCACTATCTGCTTCAACAAGAACCACCGGAAGACCACAGCGAAAGAAAATTTTCTTATAGGCCGTTATCACGGCCTTATAGTTCTTATCTAACCCTTGTTCATCCTGGTCAAAGCTATAAGCATCTTTCATATCAAACTCTCTGACTCTTATTAAACCAGCTCGCGGTCTTGGCTCATCTCGAAATTTTGTCTGAATTTGATATAGAAGTAACGGGAGATCACGATAACTCTGCAGGAATTGTTTAACTAACAATGTGATTGTTTCTTCATGGGTAGGAGCCAACACCATTGGACGGCCCCGTCTGTCTTCCAGACGAAACAAATCATTACCAAAGGATTCATCTCTTCCAGAACGTTGCCATGATTCAAGGGGCTGAAGAGCGGGAAGTCCTATTTCCTGTCCACCTACTAAGTCCATCTCTTCTCGAATAATTTTCCGGATCTTATTCAAACTCCTTTGGGCTAAAGGAGAATAGGCATAAATTCCAGCTGCAACTTGCTGGATCATTCCAGACCTTAATAACAACCTATGACTCGGAGTTTCTGCTTCGCTTGGGTCTTCCCGTAATGTTTTTCCAAGCAATCGGCTTACGCGCATATTCCCCCCATCGGAAAATAGACTAAACTACCTGAGGAGTCGTAGAGCTTGGGGACTCTGGATTATTTTATTCTGTAGAATGTGCTGAGAACGTTTATTGAACGTTTGTTAACAATTGATTTTCTTCGGATACTACTCTAACTTCCTCCATAAGGGCAGAAAGCATTTCCGATTCTGGGACTATTCTAGATTTTTTCCCTTTTCTGAAAATTATGGCTCGTCCAGCTCCTGCTGCTATCCCGACATCCGCATCCTTCGCCTCTCCAGGCCCATTTACTTCGCAACCCATCACAGCCACCTTGATCGTTGAGTCAATCGTGCTCACCAATCCATCGATTTCATTAGCTAATCGGATGACATCTACATCTGCCCGCCCGCAAGAAGGACAAGCCACCAAAGTAACACCCTTGTTCCTCAAATTTAATGATTTCAGAATTTCAAAACCAGCAGTTACTTCGTCTTTTGAATCTCCACTTAAAGATACCCGTATAGTGTCACCTACGCCTTCGTACAAAAGGTGTCCGAGGCCGACCGCGGTTCGAATTGACCCGGATTGAACCGTTCCAGATTCAGTAATACCTAAATGCAATGGATAGGGAACCATCGTGGCCAGTCGTTTGTACGCCTGGATGGTCGTCGGCACATCAAACGCCTTCAATGAAATTTTTATTAAATCAAAGTCCATATCTTCCAAAATACCAATCTCCCATAAAGCCGTGGCTACCATGTGGTCAACCGCGCTATACTGGTCTCCTTCCGCTTCCGTTGCTTTCGGCAACTCATTAACCATATCCAATACCCTAGAAAATCCCCTTGTTTTCCCAATGCCTCCCACAGGCGGCAAGCTACCAAAATTGACGCCGATTCGAATCGGAATGCTTTTTTCTTTCGCTGCCCGAACAACTTCAGTAACCTGTTCAGCATTTCGAAGGTTGCCAGGATTAAGCCTTAAGCAATCCACTCCTTGCCGGATGGCTTCTAAGGCTAATTGGTAATGAAAATGAATGTCGGCAACAAGGGGAATGTTTATTTGACGTTTAATTTCCCCTAAGGCTTTTGCCGCTTCCATGTCCGGCACGGCTGACCTTATAATTTCGCATCCAACCTCTTCAAGTCCTCTAATTTGTGCGACCGTCGCAGGGACATCCCTTGTATCCGTTTTTGTCATAGATTGGACACTAATTGGAGCATCACCGCCAACTTTCACATCACCAATGTAAATTGGTTTCGAAACTCTTCTTTTAGGCATGGGTCCTCTTTATCATAATAAATAATAGACCAAGGGGAAAAGGTAGTTGGAAAATCCTACCTACACACTTTAGGAACTCATAATTGACTACCGCAAACACATTCTACTTCATTCCAAACCTGATTTGTATAGGTATCGATTTATCGGCCATTTTTCTGTTTTAACTTCCATATTCACTCCATAGGGAACGCCCACAAGTTGAAGGCCGAAAACTAAAATGTCAGTTCAATAGACTTTCCCCTCTTAAAATCCGGAGAATGTCAAAATAACTGACCACAACAATAAAACCTATTAATACGGCAAATCCCAGAGCATGAATCAGAGCCTCCTTCTCCGGAGGAACACGCCTTCCACGACGGAGAACTTCCAAAAAAACAAAAATCAATCGCCCTCCGTCAAGAGCTGGAATCGGGAGAATATTAAGAATAGCTAGATTCAAGCTGAGGAGAGCGGTCAATTCCAAAAGGGGCCCAAACCCTGCCTCAGCTACTTCACCGCTAATTTGTGCGATCCCGATAGGCCCGGAGATCTGAGGGGATGTTGTTTGCAACATCCAACCTACAATTTCATTCCTGAAAAGAACTAACGTTTCCCCCATTTTCCCAACACCTTTCGGGATCGCAACCCAGATTGGATAGGAAATTGGAACAATTTCAGTATTTATGGTGGAAATTACTATTCCTGCGTTTCCCTCACCTGGCGGTGGATTCCACCGGGGAATGAGTTCTAAGTCAAACGCTTGAAAACTCACGGGAGGAATGGAGGTTGTTAGCCCAGGATCTCCTCCAAACACAGAGGTGCCTGTGAAACGCGATTGTGGACGAAAAACCTCCCATTTGGTTTTTTCGCCCAGATTTAATCGAATTTCTTTAGAAAGGTCGGCTACATTGGAAACTGAATTTCCATTGATTGTAGAAATAATGTCTCCTGGGATTAATCCTGCAGATTCTGCTGGGGATCCGGGGGCTACCCGTTGGATTTCAACATCCCCTTGAATTGTGTTTTGAGGGAAAGAAAACATTAGTGTAAAGATGACTAATGGAAGAAGTAGATTCATGAATGAACCTGCGCCTAAAACAAAAGAGCGAATCCACGCAGGTTTGGCAGCTAGACTTCTTGGGTCGGAAGGGTCCTCCTCCCCTAGGAGTTTGACGAACCCACCCAAAGGAAAAAGATTAATCGAGTACAATGTTTCCCCTCGTCTGATTGAGAACAACCTAGGAGGAAAGCCAAAGCCAAACTCGAGAACTTTGATTCCAAATCCTTTGGCAAACAAAAAATGTCCTAATTCGTGGACCAAAACCAGTACACCCAAAATTACAAGGAAAGAAATAATGCTCGTCAAGATATTAAAGCCATTTCTTGAGCGGCCGTGTAGCGAGCCCACCGATCAGCCTCAAGAATGTCCTCAATTGTCGGATGGACGACTGGAACATGTTTATCTAATACTTTAGAAATTAATCCATAAATATCAACAAACCTTATCCTTTCTTCTAAGAAGTAATTTACTACGACTTCATCGGCAGCACTTAGAACAGCTGGATAAGAAGTCCCTTTCTTTCCCGCTTGGACGCCTAACGGGAAACAAGGATATCGGGATTCCTCCAAAGGCTCAAATGTAAGTTTCGACGTTTCTATCGGATCAAATGTAGAAAGATTTGGGTTGGCAAAATGTCTCGGGTAAAATAAGGCATATTGTATGGGCAAACGCATGTCTGGAGGACCCAATTGAGCTTTAATCGAGCCGTCATTGAATTCTACCATTGAGTGGATAATGCTCTCTGGGTGGATCACTACTTGAATTTTTTCCCAAGGCATTTCAAATAACCAATGGGCTTCTATAACCTCAAATGCCTTGTTCATCAAAGTAGCCGAATCGATTGTAATCTTCTCCCCCATCTGCCAAGTCGGATGATTCAAAGCTTCTTGAACGGTAATTAGATTCATTGTTTGCAAGTCGCGCTTTCTGAAAGGCCCCCCGGAAGCAGTAATTATTAGACGTTTAACGTCTTCGTCTATCCTTTCACCTTGGACACATTGGATAATGGCGCTCGGCTCACTATCCACAGGGATTAGCGTACCTCCAAATTCTTTAGCGTACTGTTGTAACAATTCACCCGCAATAACAATTGGCTCTTTATTAGCTAACGCCACGACTTTCCCTGCCTTAAGGGAATCGATAGTCGGGAGTAATCCTACATTCCCAACCATCCCCTGAACCACTAAGTCGACAGATGGATGGGCGACAATTTCACCAATATCATCAATAAATTTGGTTTCCGGGGGAAGTGACCCCAATGCTTGTGGATTAGTAGAAAAAACGAATTCAGGACGGAATTCCCAAACTTGGCTCTGCAGCAATTCTACATTTCTCCCGGCTACCAAAGCATATACCTTAAATGTGTCAGGAAAAGCTTTGACAACATCTAACGTTTGTCGACCAATGGATCCGGTTGAACCCAGGACCGCTATAGATTTCATATTTTTCCTTTTAGGAATTCAAGGGTCGATTTCCTTACTGTAACGGTAAAAACATGAGTAGATAATACGCAACTACAATATTCAAAGCAATGGAGTCAACTCTATCAAGGACCCCCCCATGACCCGGAATAATGGACCCAGAGTCCTTAACCTCAACAGCTCTCTTAAAGGCTGACTCAATTAGGTCTCCGATTTGACCTGCCACTCCTAAGGTGACCCCAAATAAGGCAGCCTGCCACATAGGTAGTTCTAAACTGGACAACGATCCCCAAATAACCCCCAGGATTAAGCTTGCCAAAAGCCCCCCGAAAGCTCCCTCTATTGTTTTGGAAGGACTAATTCTCTTTGCCATTGGTCTTCGGCCAAAGATCTTTCCGACAAAGTAGGCCCCAGAGTCGGTTCCAAATGTCACAAGTAAAATAAAAATGATCCAACTGACCCCACCGTCCATCGCGCGGATAAGCAGGACGATTGAAAACGGAATACCAAGAACGAACGGGACCGCAAATGTAGCTAGGGAGTCAACCACCGAAGAGGAAACTAGTGGCTTCCGCAAAAATAACATTCCGGAAATTATTAATGATAAAGAAATGATTTCAAGTAAAAACTGACTTCCAAAAAATCCATTGGTAACAATTGCAATCGAAAAAAATAAACTTGGGGCAATTGCAAGATTAATGTTAACCCGTGTCAGGAGACGGGCGATCTCTAAATGTCCTAACGCAGTTACAATGCAACAAAAAATAAAAAGGGAATGAAGACCTGATACCACTGCCCCAAAAATAATAGGAATCCCAATTAACGCGGATATAATCCGGAATAACATTCTCGGTCACCCCAAACTATCTGCAGTAATCGCCCCAAACCGACGTTGGCGTCGGCTGTATGCTCGAAGCGCCTTATCAATTTCCGATTCATTAAAATCTGGCCAGAAAACAGAGGAAGAATAATACTCACTATATGCGGCCTGCCAGATTAGGAAATTACTTAGACGCATTTCACCAGCAGTTCGAATGATTAAATCCGGGTCAGGTATACTCTTGGTGTAGAGGTAACTATTGAAAAGAGAAGAATCTAAATCTGAATGAGAAACCCCATCAATAATAATTGCCTTAACGGCCTGAAGAATTTCATCTCTCCCCCCGTAATCAAAGGCTACGTTTAACTGTAGTCCAGAATTATTTTGTGTGAGGGACACCGCTTCAAGAATAGCGGCCCTAAGATCCGGAGATAAACGATCCAAGCGACCTAGGTGACTTAAACGGACTCCATCCCGATGGAGACCAAGTAATTCACCTTCCACTACCTCGCCCAAAATTTTCATTAACCCTTTGACTTCCTCTCCTGGACGGTTCCAATTTTCAGTAGAGAAAGCGTACAACGTTAGGAATCGGATCCCTTTCTTAGCGATATAACTCGCAACGTTACGGATATTCTTGGTACCTGCTTGATGTCCGTTTATTCGAGGAAGTCTCTGTCTCTGCGCCCAACGGCCGTTCCCGTCCATAATAATCGCTATGTGGTGTGGAAGAGATTGTTTTTTTGTATTTATAACGGAGGTACCCTTCTTGGACGCCATATTCCTAATCCCACGAATTGGAGAGGTCAAACCTCCATCAATTCAGACTCCTTAGATTTATTGGCTTTATCGATATCCCCGATATGAAAGTCAGTAACTTGTTGAATCCGTTGTTGAGCCCTTCTGCTTTCATCTTGAGATATTTCTTTTGCTTTTTCCATATTCTTAACTTTGTCGACTGAATCCCGACGGATATTCCTTACAACAATCTTACCGTCTTCGGCACGTTTTTTTACTGCTCGAACAAGTTCCCTTCGACGTTCTTCAGTAGTAGGAGGGAGAACCAACCTGATAACCTCGCCATCATTATTGGGAACTAAACCAAGATCGGATTTATAGATCGCTTTTTCAACGTCACTCATGGCAGATTTATCCCATGGTTGAACGATGAGCAACTGAGATTCTGGTGCAGTTATAGCTGCAATTTGATTTAGAGAAGTAGGAACGCCATGATAATCAACTTGAAGGTGCTCAATTAGCCCGGGATTCGCCCTCCCGGTTCTCATGGATCTAAATTCTCGCCCCATAGATTCTAGAGCTTGTTTCATTCGCGATTCAGTTTCCTGGATTAATTCGTCGACGCTAGCCAATTTTTTATCCTTGTTAAGATATTTTCGGGGCTGAGTGGGAAATGTAAGTCCCTAACTTTTCACCATTTATTAACCGGATCAGATTACCCTCATTAAATAGATCAAATACTATTATATTTAAGTCATTATCCATACATAACGATAAAGCAGTGCTGTCCATTATCTCCAACCTGCGATTTATCGCTTCCATATAAGCAAGATTATCAAATTTTTTAGCTTCAGGGTGAAGAATTGGGTCAGCTTCATACACTCCATCCACATTATTTTTCGCCATTAACAACACTTCCGCTCCAATTTCTACTGCACGTAATGCTGATGCAGTATCGGTACTCATAAAGGGATTCCCTGTCCCGGCAGCAAATATAACCACACGACCCTTTTCCAGATGACGGATAGCGCGACGCCTGATAAATGGTTCAGCAACGGATTGAACTGCAAGTGCTGTAAGTGTACGGGTTACAACACCTACACGTTCAAGAGAATCTTGTAGGGTAAGAGCGTTGATTAGTGTAGCCAACATACCAGCGTAATCAGCCGAAGCACGTTCCATCCCCTGCTCCGCAGCCTCTTTTCCTCTCCAAATATTCCCACCACCAATTACAATGGCCAGTTCTATGTCCTGTTCCCACACTTTTTTTATTTGCCCTGCCACATATGAAGCGGAATTGGGGTCTATGATGTTCGAACTCTGTCCACTCAAAGATTCTCCGCTGAGTTTCAAAAGAGCGCGTTTGTAAACTCCACCCATGTTGTCCCCTCCTAGTTTTGTCCTAGGGCGAACCGAGTGAACCGACGAACACGTACGTTTTCTCCCGTTTTCGCACGAACCTCATCCACCAAATCCTGGATCGTGCGATCTGGTTCTTTCACGTAATTCTGGGAAAGAAGACAAACCTCAGATGGGTCTCTGATTTCATCAGGACTAATTTCTTCTGAAGAGAGGTATTCAGGTGCCATAGCCGCGATTTGCATTGCCAAATTATGGGCCAATTCTTTAAAGTCCTCTGTCCTTGCGACAAAGTCTGTTTCACAATTCAATTCCAGAAGAACACCAATTCGATTTCCGCTGTGAATGTATGCTTCTACGATCCCTTGATTAGCCTCTCTCGATTGTCTCTTGGCAGAAGCTACTACCCCGTTTCGATGCAGGATTTCTCGAGCCTTTTCAATATCGCCCGCGGCCTCCTCGAGAGCCCTCCTACAATCCATGACCCCAGCATCCGTGAGATCTCGTAACTCTTTTACAGATTGTGTTGTTATTTCAACCAAATTCCCTCCGATTTCTCACGACATAATCCAACTGGTTAATTCCTAATTTTCCGGGGAATCGGAACATGCGACGCTGAGCAGCTTAAAACCTACGAATTCTCGGAAGCCCCTTCTGAAACATTATTATTGGGGTTTTCATTGGCATTATCGTGCGGGGTAAAGGATTCAGCGTTGATGGATTCCTCAGCTGAATTTTCTTCTCCAGATTCAGTTCCCAACTCAACCCTAACACTGCCGTCAGGTTCATGTTGTTCCTCGATGATAACGGATTTTTGGGATTCCACTGCCATTTCATTTGCAAGTGAGGCTTCAACCACGTCTTCATCTACACTCGTATCTGCAACATCACCTTCGATTTGAGAGGCTGCCAATTCTTCAGCTAGCCGCCTGGCATCTTCCTCAAGTGAGACCTTTCGCCTTTCTTGGCCCTCAATTACCGCATCGGCTATTTGAGTTGCGATCAATTTAATTGATCGAATAGCATCGTCATTACCCGGGATAGGATGATCAATTAACCTAGGGTCACAGTTTGTATCCACCAAGGCGACGGTTGGAAGTCGCATCTTAATGGTTTCTGCGACAGCTATTCGTTCTTTTTCCAAATCCACCAAGAAGACGGCTGTCGGAGGTGTCCGCATATTTTGTAGTCCAGATAGATATTTTTGAAGCCGATGGAGTTCGTCTTCAAGTCTAAGGCTTTCTTTTTTGGGTAACCGGGAGAATTCCCCTCTCTCCTGTCGCTCTTCAAGTCGATTTAGTTGGTCTATCCGGCTTTTTATTGTTTGCCAATTGGTTAGCGTCCCTCCTAACCATCTCTGGTTAACATAAAACATCCCACATCGATTAGCTTCATTCACCATGATCTCTTGGGCCTGCTTTTTAGTGCCTACAAATAAAATTGTCCCGCCATTAGCAACCAAATCGGATACAAATTTGTAAGCCCGGTGAACGAGTTGGAGAGTTTGTTGAAGATCAATAATGTGGATACCGTTTCGTTGGGTAAAAATGTATTGCTTCATCCGGGGCTCCCAACGCTTGGTTTGATGCCCAAAATGCACACCAGCCTCTAGAAGCGACTTCATTGAAATTGATTCTCCAGAGTGTCCTTTTGAAGACTGATCTACCGTTACCTTCTCCATAAACCAACCTGTAAGAGAAATTTCTGAATACCAAAGCGGGAAATTCAGACAGGCAAGTATATCACAGGCCTATTAGTTCGGCAATTGAATTCAAACAATCCAAAATAACATGACATGACATGCTATAAAAAGGATTTCTATAGATGTATAGGATTATCCCACAAGGTTTGTGATAGAATCAGGAGGCTCAACTAAACGAATTACCTCCAAAGACGTGCGGATGATCGCCAAAAATACCCAGGGGTCCATAGTATTACCTATAGGTCGAATGACTTGCGCTTCCTGTGTATTCCACGTCGAAGCTGCTCTTTCCTCCATACCAGAAGTAAAAAGTGCACTGGTAAACCTTGCCACAGAACGAGCATATATCCAACCAAACGACCACGCCCCCCTAGATATACAGAACTTAATAGCCTCAGTCCAAGATTCGGGATACGAGGTGCCTCTGAACAAATTGGTTATGAAGTTCTCTCAAGGTATTTCCGATTTAGAAGGAAAAAAGTTAGAAAATTTATTGTTATCAGTTCCCGGGGTTCAAGAAGTTTCCAACGAGCATAATTACTTCACAATAAACTTTGTGGGGACGATAACTTCTAATCAATCCCTCCTTAAGCTAATACATGACAAGGAGGACTTACCGCGATTCACCATTGTTGAAGATCAATCATTGGACCAACCTTTTTCAAATACCAGCCCTTTAAAGCGAAAGGTGGTTTTCAGCCTGCTTTCTGCTGGGTCCATCATGGCTTTAATGTTTACCCAAGGTTGGCTTTTCCCTCCCTCTTTTCTTATGAATGTATTTTTCCTGGCCATTGCCACACCAATCCAATTCTGGGCCGGCAGAGAATTATATCTAAACGCGTGGGGAGCCCTCAAACATAAAAGGGCCAACATGAATTCCCTAGTAATTCTCGGAACCTCCGTGGCCTATTTTTACAGTTGCTTTGCGGTCATATTCCATGAGTCTCAGCTTTTTTCCCATGCTAGAAATCTCCATACAATGCACCTAATGCCACATGCCAGCGGAACCTATTTCGACGTTTCCACTGCAATAATTGCGCTTATCCTCCTAGGCCGGTTTTTCGAAGCCAGAGCCCGTGCTAAGGCATTGGCGTCAATGCGAACATTGATCTCAATTCAGCCTTCTCATGCCAGTATTCTCCACCAAGATAACAAAGAATATAGAACCCCGGTTCAACAAATAACCCCGGGCAACCTGATAGTAGTCCGACCAGGGGAGCGAGTCCCAGTGGATGGAATAATTAAAGATGGCTACTCTTCTATCGATGAATCGATGTTAACGGGAGAAAGCATCCCCGTAGAAAAGTTAATTGGGGAGAACGTCTTTGGAGGAACAATTAATTCTACCGGTAGCTTCATATTCCGAGCTACCGCAGTGGGCGCAGACACCGTATTAGCGAAAATCCTCCTTCTCATCGAACAAGCGCAGGGGTCCAAACCCGCCATCCAAAGATTTGTAGACAAAATAGCAAACATTTTTGTTCCATTCGTAATATTAGTGAGTTTGTTTTCCTTCCTTCTCTGGGCGTTCCTGGGACCGGAACCGTCCTTTACGTATGCAACATTAATTTCGGTAGCTGTACTGGTAGTGGCATGCCCTTGCGCTCTAGGACTAGCAACACCAACAGCCATCATGGTTGGAACAGGGAAGGCTGCAGAGTCGGGAATTTTGATCACAAATTCTGATATTTTGGAAAATCTATCTCGAGTGGATGCGCTTTTAGTGGACAAGACCGGGACCCTTACTCAAGGACAACCTACCATTACGGATATCTTCTCATCCCAATATACGGAAGAAGAACTTCTCAAAATTGCCGCCTCGGCCGAATTTGGTTCAGAGCACGTACTCGGCCAAGTAATTGTCCGGACGGCACAGGAAAGAGGCATTAACGTTACCTCCCCTACCCAATTCGATTCGATCCCAGGTCACGGAATCACCACTACCGTAGATGGTGACAAAGTGGTAGTCGGCAACAAGTCCCTAATGGATTCCCTTCAGATTAACATTCATGCCATGGAAAACAAGGCGGAAATCTTCAGGATTAATGGGAAAACCACTGTATTCTTAGCAGTCAATAATGAGGTTATGGGTCTGATAGCCCTATCAGACTCTTTGAAGCCTGAAGCCAAAGATACGATTCAAACAATAAATGAATTGGGAATTGAGATAACCATGGTGACAGGAGACCACGAAACGACTGCACAATCTATAGGAAAGCAACTTGGGATTCAAAACATTATTTCCGAGATGAAGCCCGAAGGAAAAGTAAAAGAGATAAAACAACTTCAAGCTGAAGGGAAAATAGTTGCAATGGTTGGGGATGGAGTTAATGATGCTCCCGCTCTTGCTACAGCAGATATCGGTATTGCGATTGGGACTGGAGCTGACGTCTCTAAGGAAGTAGCTGGCCTCACCTTAATGAGGGGAAATTTGACGACCCTCGTAACAAGTATCCTCCTTACCAGGAAAACAATGAAAATCATCAAGCAAAATCTTTTTTGGGCTTTTTTTTACAATTCCATGCTTATCCCCATAGCCGCAGGAGTGTTATTCCCAATCTTCCAGATTACCGGAGGAGTCCCCAACAGCTTACAAGGAGTATTAGGGGAATTCGGATTTCTGAACCCAATCCTCGCGGCTGGGGCGATGGCACTCAGTTCATTGACCGTAGTCGGAAACTCGCTCCGACTTAGAAATTTCAATGAGGGCAACAGTTATTAACCCCCAGAACAAACTTCAAAGGGAGGGTTTTTATGTTTGGAAAAATTTTATCGGTTCTTTCAAGTGGAGGGCAGGCAGAAGACCCCGTCTGCCACATGTCCGTACCCGTAAAAAACCCAGGAGGGGGAGTTTTTGATTACCAAGGAATCACCTACTATTTTTGCGGGCCAGGGTGCAAGGTGGCCTTTTCCAAAGAGCCAGAGGAATATCTTTCAGGCAACAAATCTATTGATATGTAAACACCGACCTTGTAATAATCGGATCTTTCCCGCAAGTATGGAATAGTAGAGGAACTGGAATAAGGTCAACCAGATTTCTTAGCAATCTGAACATAACAACCTGCAACAAAATAACACAAATCCACTTCAACGAAATGGATTTGCCTGACTCAAACATTTCTTGTACACTAGGCTGGCATTCTGGCCGAGTCTCAAAGATAAACTTTAGAGACTTTCGCCTCGCACCCGTCTCAAGTGAACACAAGGAGGACAGTTATGACTCAGGAAGCCCACGCTGGGCATTCTCATGGAGAACCAGGATACCATTATGAGCCCACAACTAAGGAAGGCCCTGTTATCTACACCCATCCAGATTGTAATTTCTCTCAGGAAGCACTCGCAAGCATGATGGCTGACGGAATCCCATTCAAGGAAATTGATATCAGCAAAGTATTTGGAGCCTTCAAAGACCTAGAGAAATATACCAATGGAGAACGGATAACTCCAGTCATTGTCGAAAACGGCCAAGTTACCATTGGGTGGAATGGCTTCGGCTGAGAGTTTTAGTCAAGAGGCCTTTGGCCTCTCATAATGTTCCTCCCTACCTGGGAAACGCTTAGCAACCAACCGAAAACCAGATGGACTTCCCTCCTCGGATATGGTTTATGCTGAGGTTTTCTTGGCAAAGCGACTTACTCCATGAGTCATTGGCCCGGTGGTGTAGTGGCCTAACACACTGCCCTGTCACGGCAGAGATCATGGGTTCGAATCCCATCCGGGTCGCCAACTATCACGTAGATATTTTAGAGTCGCCCCCCATAACAATCTTGAGCACAACCCTTTAGCCCAACGGGAACTATTTTCCAGTGGGGCTCCACTGGAAAATAGAGACAAACGCCGCGAGTCCATTCAAAAAACAAGCCGCCAAGAACGCAAGTTTGAGCCCGCCTGTGAAAGCGATTTGTGAGGCGCCTCCTGCTTCATTCCCAACTGCAGATAAGCTAGGTTCCAATCCATGTGATGTCATTACGGTTGTTACGATGGTTGTGACTAATGCAAGACCAGTAACCGTAGCCGTATTTCTCAACATGTTTAGAAAGGCAGTGGCAATTCCATATCGAGGTCTTTCGACGGAACTGAGCACAGCACTCGCATTCGGAGAAAAAAAGCTCGCCATTCCTATCCCGCCGATTACCAATAACATCACTACCAGGACAATGGGTGTAGTGTCAGTCAGTCTGGATAATCCGAAAAAAGAACTGGTAGATATCAGTAATCCTCCGATTATAAACCACTTTGCTCCTAAGGCGTCGGATAAACGACCAGCAATAGGCCCAATGATCGAAAAGCAAATAGGAGTAGCCATAAGAAAAAGACCGGTTTGGAGAGGGGTATAAAGACGTACCTTTTGAAAATAGAAAGGCATCAAAAAGAAAATGCTGGTGCTATTAATGAAAGAAAGGAAATTTGCTATCACTCCAAAAGAAAACTTCCTCCTCTGAAAAAGTTCAAGTGGGAACATTGGAGATTCAGTTTTTAATTCCCATCTGATAAAAACGAATGCTAAAAGAAAAACGGATAAAAACCCCCCTAAAATTACCGGGGATCCCCAACCGATCTCCTGGCCAAAAGTAGTGCAAAGCAAAAAGCCGGAGAGGGCTATCGCCGAAAAAGCCGCTCCAAGCCAATCAAACCCCTGAGGGTTGGAAGAATTAGCCGTCTTCCGATTTTCTTCAGGTCTGAGAACCATCATAGAAATGGCAATGGATAGTAAACCCAAAGGAACACCCTGAAAGAAAATAAACCTCCAACCAAGCATCTCAACAACCGCACCCCCAATAACAGGGCCAGACATTCCCCCAATTCCTACAACGGTCATCAGCAGCCCGATCGCCTTTCCCCGTTCAGTGTCAGGAAAGGTCGAGGTTACAATAGCCATGCTATTGGCCTGAATCATGGATGCCCCTACACCTTGGAGGACTTTAAACATGATAACAACGGACAGCACAGGTGCTAACCCTGCCCCCATAGCGGCTAACAGAAACAACGTTAAACCACCGATATAAATGGGTTTCCGCCCGACTAAGTCGGACAATCTTCCCATGGGCAACATTAACGCACTGGTAGTGAGGATGTACCCCAAAAGAACCCACTGCACAGTAGGTATATCGGCCTGAAAATGATCGGCGATCACTGGAATCGCCAGAGTAATCGCAGTTTGGTCCAAAACCGAAACAAACAGTCCGACACTAATTGCTCCCAAAACCCACCATTTATAATTATTTGACATAAACAACCTCAGCCTTAAAGGACCCATCCCTGATCTTTATCCATTGAAAGCCTATCCATTAAGGTGATTCAAATTCCATTTCAATGTGTTTACTTTTGCCTCAAAACGCGACAAGGCTCCCGCCCTATATTGAGCGGGAGCCTTGTCAGTTAGCCCTTATTTACTTTTCCCATTCCTACCTAGGCATCGATTGATCGATCCAAGTAGTCGCATGATCCGTGTTGTCGTGAACGTTCATATGAGGGACTGGAAGTCCTTTAATGCGAGCACGATAAGCGAGGGAAATAACCTCGTGGAACCAACTATCCCGGTAGACCATTTCATCTGGGTGCATCATGTAACGCTCCAATTCCTGAAGCATCGCATTTCTCGCAGCCGGATCGGCAGTCGAAATCACCTTATCGAAAAGCTCGTCGATCTTAGGATCGTCGTGGTTCGAGTACCGTGGATTACAGGTATGGCTACAGAAGGAACCTCTCTTAGCAGAAGGCATTGCACCTGTGTTCGATTGGAACAACATGGTGTAGTCACCTGAAGCCTGAAGTTCACTCAGTTGGTTTACGTCTGTCATCTTCAGGAAGTTATCGAACCCAGCATCCCGCATTTGGGCATCAAAAGCCTCGCAAAGATAGAGATAAAGGTCTCGGCATAGAAGCTCTGTCTTCATTCCGTACCATCCGCCGTCTTTCAGAAGCTTAATTCCAGCGGCTCTGTCTTCTTCTTTAGTAGCTGGATTCATTCCTGGCCAAACAGGCACATCTTGGTTAGCCCATCCTGAACCAGGGGTCCAAATCGCTCCCGGGACGGAGGCGCCCCCAAGAGAGAGAATGGAAATTTTTTGTCTGTCGACGAACAAGGATAGGGCTTTCCTTAGATTCACGTCACTCCAAGGTTCCTTAAGTGTGTTTGGAGATTGTCCCCAACCTACGTAGAGAACTCTCCCAATCCAAGCCTTGTCACCAAGATCTTTCTTGATGGCATCCACGTGTGGTGGGAGAACACCGAAACCAGCACCACGGCTCGTCCCGTCAAGTCTTCCGGCACGGAATGCGCTGGTCATAGCACCATAGTCTCTCATGATTGGGAAATCAATGCCGTCCATGAAAGGAAGCGTACGGCCAGCAGCATCTTTTTCGAAGTAATCTTCATTACGTCGAACCTTGACCACCGCCCCTTTGTCATAACTATCGAACTTATATGGCCCCAAAGCCACCCAGTTATGCTGATTAGGCTGAACCCTAGCATTCCCGGCATCAAGTTCAGGTTGTGTCAAATGCTTGGGGTGAGTGATAACCGCACCCCGAGTACTTAAAGCTTCTGGCCAGTTAGGAGCAGGATTATTTAAGTTGAACCTAACCGTTAGCTTATCTACAGCTTCCACCGAGGCCATGTCACCAAACAAGGTAACTGCCCAAGTGGACGTCCGCCGACCCTCAGGAGGATCGTTAGCCAAGTTTACCCAATAAACAACATCATCCGCCGTAAAAGGAGTTCCATCATGCCAGAGGATGTTGGGATGGAGTTTGAAATCCCAAGTTTTGAAATCGTCACTTACTTCCCATGACTGGGCCAAATACCCTTCGACTTCGAAGTTATTTTCCCTTTTCACTCGAAGTAAGTTGCCACGACCCCAAATCGCTCCACCAACATTATGTAAGCTGATTGTTCCGGAGAACATCGGGTCGGAGCTTGGGAGGTCACGTCGGTGTGAGAATACCGCAACTCCACCGTATTGTGGTTCCTCTCCGTACCCGTTGACCACTCCTCCATATTTGACTCCGCCTAAGATAATTGCACCACCCTCTATCATCGTGCCATCAGGAATGTTAGAAAAGTCGTCGGCTGCAGCTGTTTCTTCAGCAGCGGTGCTATCCTCAGCTTCAGTAGTGGTTGAGTCAGAAGACGTTGTCGTCTCCGTAGACGCAACACTAGTAGAACTCGAGGTTGTTCCAGTAGTTTCCTCAGAAGCGTCCCCGCCTCCACATGCAATAGATAATAACAGTAATACCATGAGGGTAAGCGATGCTACCCTTTTTTTACCTCTAAGCACGGGTTCCTCCTATCCGGTTTGGTAATTTGGTCGTCCGGTATCTTTAAACAATAAAGAAATTATCCGAACACTGATCGCACAGGCAGATCAGTTTCCCACCTCGTTAAGTGCGTGAATTCTCTCACGCGCTTAGCCAAGTGTCAATTCTTACCAAATAAATACCCCAACGATGTAAGCAAGTATAGGAGGTAAAACCACTCCTTCCATAAAATAATCTGGCCTAGCCTGCTTACTGGCCGGAATAACTCTCCCCATATATCACAATCAACCTTTGCGGCTCAGAAAATGTGTGCACAATGGTTGACTGAGTCGCTCAGGGCGATTAAATTGTTGTGACTTTCTAGGTTGCCATAACAAACTGTTCCCCCAAGGAGGAATTCAGCATGGACTACGCAGCCATTAACAAACCTGAACCTAACGCATTAACGGTTTTCCCAAATTTACCTAGCGTCGACGAAGCTAGAAATGGTTTTCACTGGGAAGATCTCTATTCGGAATTAGATTGGCTACCAGGAGGATATTTAAACAAAGCACATGAATGTATAGACCGACACTGCAAAGGACAACGCGCCGACAAAATCGCCCTGATATGGGAAGGGAAAAACGGAGAGGAAGAACATTATACATTCGCTCAGATGAGGGATGAAAGCAACAAATTTGCAAATGTACTGACAACATTGGGAATCACCAAAGGAGATCGCGTCTTTTTATTCCTTGAGCGTCTTCCGGAGCTATACTTTGCCTTATTTGGGGCGTTAAAGATTGGGGCAATCGTAGGTCCGCTTTTCTCGGCTTTCGGCCCCGAACCAGTTAAAGATCGGCTCGAAGACAGCGGGGCTGTTCTTTTAGTAACGCAACCCAGTTTGAGAAAACGGATAACCGGTATTCTTTCAGATCTTCCAAACCTCAAACATATTCTAGTTACCAACAAAAATGGCAGGGAAGCTGAACCGCTTGTTCAGGGAGACTTGAGCTTCGAAGACCTCATGGCCTCTTCCTCTACTTCATTTGAAATAGCAGAGACAAGCATGAACGACTATTCAATTATGCATTACACTTCTGGAACAACTGGGAAACCTAAAGGAGCTGCCCATCGACATATGGCAATCCTTCAACAATACGCCACCGGAAAATGGGTTTTAGATTTCCATGAAGAAGATGTCTATTGGTGTACTGCCGACCCTGGCTGGGTCACCGGGACCTCATACGGAATGTTCGCTCCATGGTCAAACGGTGTGACTCAACTCATTTATGAAGCCGGTTTCGGGCCAGGAGCATGGTACCGGATGATTCAAAAACATAAAGTAACAGTTTGGTATTCAGCACCGACCGCCATCCGCATGCTCATGAAAGCAGGAGAGGAGCTTCCTGCTCGACATGACCTATCAAGCCTTCGACACATCAACAGTGTAGGCGAGCCCTTAAACCCTGAAGCAGTCGTATGGGGCATGAAAGTCTTTAACCAGCCTATCCACGACAATTGGTGGCAGACCGAAACGGGGGCAATGATGATCGCAAATTTGGCCTCTCTTCCAGTAAGACCCGGCTCGATGGGGAAACCTCTCCCCGGAATCGAAGTCGGTATCCTTGATGAGGATTACAATCCATTACCACCAGGGAAGGAGGGAAGCTTGGCTATCCGCCCCGGCTGGCCCTCGATGTTCCAAACTTATTGGGGCAATCAAGAGATGTATAATACAAAATTCCGTAAAGGGTGGTACATTACTGGCGATCAAGCGAGGCAAGACCAAGATGGATATTTCTGGTTTGTTGGTAGAGCCGACGATGTAATAAATACTGCAGGCCATCTGGTTGGACCATTTGAAGTAGAAAGCATGTTAATCGAACATCCAGCCGTAGCCGAAGCCGCAGTAATCGGTGTTCCAGACCCTATAGCCATGGAAGTGGTCAAAGCTTTTGTTGGACTAAAAGATGGAATTGAACCATCAGATCAATTACGGCAGGAATTATTAAGATTTGGCCGGGAGCGACTCCAGATGATTGCCCCTCGCGACATAGAATTCCGAGCCTCGCTACCTAAAACACGTAGTGGGAAAATTATGAGGCGGCTACTAAAAGCCCAAGAATTAGGACTTCCGGAAGGAGATACTTCAACCCTCGAAGATGATGGATAATTTTCTCAATTTACAAAATCTTAGGATTACCTTCTAACCTGAACCCTAATCTCATTAAAGAGATGCTACAATCCATACAATTGCAGCAACAAAAAGGAGTTTATATTGGATATTCAGACAGTCAGTTCCCAGGACCTCACATTGGGAGCCCTTTTCACAGAATTTTATGTAGTGCCCGATTTCCAAAGAGAATTTGTCTGGGAAGACGATGCAGTAAATCAACTCCTTCAAGACCTTTTCATAGAATTTCGTGCGGACAATACTAGCCTTGAGTCAGAATATTTTTTGGGGAGCATGGTCGTCTGCGTTGGCCCAGAAGGCGTGTACGAACTTATCGATGGGCAGCAGCGCATCACGACTACATTCCTTATTTTTTGTGCAATGCGCGATCACCTCAAAGGAATTAATGCTCGTCCAATCGCAGAGTTGAATCACAAAATTTCAGCTTATGATATTGACCGAGAGGGCAAAGAAATTTTCCGTCAAAGAGTTTCTCTCCTCTATGAGGACAGCTCCGGATTAATGGAGGCAATCGGTTCGGAAAACGCCAAGATTGACGAAATCCCGGAAGATACCAGATCCATACGCAATATTCTTAATGCATATCGGTTTGTGAGGAAATTCCTACAAGAGGAACTAGGAGAAGATCAGGATGCAATCCGAGCCTTTTATGTATACCTGACCAGGAATGTAAAGCTTAGCCGGGTAAAAACCGTAAGCGTGGGGCATGCGTTAAAGGTTTTTGAAACCATGAACAACCGTGGAGTAGGCCTAGATACAATGGACCTACTGAAAAATTTGATGTTTATGTACACCCCCCCCAATAACTACCACATTTTGCGTGACAAATGGAAAGATATTGTAGATACCCTTTTCAACGCAGGGGGCAGACCTCTCGGCCAATCATATAGAGAAGAACGAATATTCAGATTCCTTAACTATTTTATAGTTTCAAATTACAGAGGGTATATTAGAAGCCAGGAAGATCTTTACGAATGGATTGTTCGGCACGATTATAGCTGTGGGTACAAAGAGCAGCCTTTAGAATTTGTTGACTCTCTAATCGAAGCCCTTCGATCCTACCGATACGCCTTTTAATTTGATACTAAGGCAAAGAAGATCCATAAAGTGGATTAGAACATTCCACCTAGAGTAAGCCAATAAAAGACTAGGTAACAGCCTGCCAACGTCATAAGTGCGCCGGTCAAAACGCTCAGATATGGGAGAGCCCGTTCGAGAGTCCTTACTAAACCAGTTTTGACCAAGGCAACAAAAATGGTAAGGACCACCATCACCAGTCCCATGCCGCATCCATACAAAAAAAGTTGGGCAACGGCGGGGATCATTCCTTCATATGTCAAAGTAGTCCCAACGACGGTCAGAAAAATCGGAAGTGTACAGCCTAGGGAAGCAATCCCGAAACTAACACCAAAAAGAAAATACCCCCTGATACCAATCTGATTCGGGTTCGCTAGATGAATAAAACTGCCTGAAATTGACCAGCTACGGAACCCCCGCCCGGAAAGTGTCCACCAACCACTCAAAACCAGTAAAAGTCCGATTCCGAAACCAAGCCACGGCAGAGACCTAATGACAATTTGGGAAGCGACTCCAAGAATAAGACCCGTAAGACCAAATAACATGACTAGGCCCAGCGCTACGGTACCACCCACTATCAATGGCCTGAAAACATTTCTCAGCTTGTCCGTTCCTTCAACTGCAGGGGCTTGAGAATTAATATAAAGTCCAAGGTAAACAGGAAGAAGTGGAAATCCACATGGGTTAAAAACAGAAGCCATCCCAGCAACAAAGGCAAATCCGGAAGAGAAGAAAAATTTTGCTTCCACTAACCCTGTCATTAAAGTGCTGGAAAAACCTTCAAAAACCCCCACAATTCCGATAGGGAACTCCTGAGTCGTCCGTTGAAGGTATGCCGCAAAAATCGTTAGTAAAAAGAGGCAACCTACAATTACTAAAGAGATACGTGGGTTAAGATATACAGATCCGGAACTTGGCTTCTTATTTTCCACCGATTTCATCCCTAATAAATTTCAGCAGTAATACAAGGCGCGTATATCATATCTAATATTCCAGTTAGTTGTTAGGGAGAAACAGATAATTGGCACTCTAGAATGAAAATCAGTCGTATATTTGATTAATTCCAAGTTAGACGATTTAGGTGATAGAATGACCTCGATTCTATATCCTAACTATACAGAAGAGGAATTTTGAAATCTAACCAAGGAAAAAATCCGAAGGCAGCTATCCTAGGAAGATGGTATCCCTCATTTTTCTATGGCTGGATAATCGTTATCGTCGTATTCATTGGGGATTTCATGGCATCAGGAGTCGGTCCATTCAACGTTCCTCTTTTCTTTAAACCCATGACTGACTCTATGGGCTGGTCCCTCACTCAATTGACAGTCGCTCTCACTGCTCAAGCGATAGCAGGGATGGTGATATCTCCACTGGTCGGACCTCTTCTAGATAGATACGGAGCCCGGCCTGTGATGGCAGGAGGTGCGATTATCGCCGGGGTAGGTTTAATTTTCTTAATGGGGATACAAGAAGTGTGGGAATTCTGGGTTATTTACGCGATTGTCGGTGCCCTGGGCCTGCACGAGATGGGGCAATTCACAGGGCCGGTAGTCGTGTCTAAATGGTTTATTCGCCTTCGAGGTCGGGCAATGGCTTTTGCCACGATAGGGGTTTCAGCAGGAGCCATGGTTATGGCGCCAATCATCGGATTTCTTATCCCTGCGATTGGATGGAGACAAACGTGGGGTGTAATGGGCGTTTCCCTCCTGATAATCATGGTCCCCACTATTCTGATCCTCATGAGAAGACAGCCCGAGGATCTTGGACTTCTCCCTGATGGGGACGCTCCCGAAGGCTCTGAAGATTCCCCAACAACAACTGCTTCCACACGTCAGGTCAAGGAACCATCTTGGACCCTTGGTGAGGCATTAAAAACTAAGACGCTATGGATCCTTATCATTTCTCTAAATTTGGTCGGGTTAATGGTCTCACCTATTATCACCCACACCGTCCCTTATTTAACACTTCAGGAAAGTATGTCTATCCAAATGGTGAGCGTAGTACTTGTACTAAGACAAGTGGGGGGGAGCTTCTCGAAACTCATGTGGGGATTTTTAGTTGAACGGATACCTGTCCGGTATTGTCTTTCAGCCATGTACGCAATCCGTTCTCTCGGCCCATTATGCTTAATCCTCATTCCTTACCCGTACAATGTACCTCCCTTCGTTCTGTTTACCGGTCTTGGAGCGGCAATGAGTGTTTTGCAACCGGTTGTGTTCGCGAACTATTACGGGCGCGCATTTATAGGAACAATCCAAGGTACAATGCGACCTTTACTAGGAGTTTCGCAGTTGGCCGGCCCATTGTTAGTAGCTATTGTTTTCGATGCTACTGGAACGTTTGACGTAGCATTTTTGGCCTGTGTAGTAGTGGGGCTAGTAGCAGCGGCAATTGCACTTCTAGCTACCCCGCCTACACACAAAGAACACGAGTCGATTCCGACTAACAATTAAGGTGTCTTCCACCGTCCTTAATCACTTAGGAAGAATCCGAGAGCACCCAAAACATGACAATGAAAAACCCTAGCCCAAGCAATTGGGGTAATCCGTTCAATCTTCCTGCACGCGTACCATTTTTTTATGGGTGGTTGATCCTCCCCGTGGCAGCCCTCTCACTATTTATTTCTGGCCCTGGTCAAACTTACACCGTATCCGTATTCGTTGAGCCCATCATGGAGGAGACGGGATGGTCTCGAACCTTAGTGTCCAGCCTCTATACGGCGGGTTCACTTTCTGCTGCAGTAACCATGGTATTGGTAGGAAAACTGTTTGACCGCTACGGAGCTCGCTTGATGCTTACCGTTGTTGGTCTTATTTTTGGGTTTGTCGCCATATTTATGAGTCAGGTAACCAACCCTTTTGAATTGTATTTTGGGTTTGCCGGTATCCGAACTTTTGGACAAGGATCCTTAACTCTCATACCAAGTGCACTGGTATCATTGTGGTTCATACGAAGAAGAGGTAAAGCAACCGCTATTGCGTCACTAGGATCCTCCGCAAGCTTCGCCACATTCCCCCCTTTGGCCCATCAGTTGATTTCCAAACTCGGCTGGCGGAACGCATGGATTGCACTAGGATTTCTAATCTGGGGATTACTTCTACCTCCAGTGATTGCGATAATCCGACGCTCCCCAGAATCTGTTGGATTACTTCCAGATGGAGATAGCCCTAGTTCGTCAACGCACTCTCACCCAAAGGAATCCGCTGGATTCGAACATGAAGAAATTAATCTCACCACGAAAGAGGCCCTCCGAACGAAACCCTTCTGGTTACTGATGTTTGCTTCCTCTTCTCAAGCATTAATTAGTACAGCGTTAGTATTTCATCAAGTTTCTATCTTTGGCACGAAAGGGATTGAGCCTGGAATCGCGGCGATCGCCCTTACGGTCATGGCAGTTTGCTCATTAATTGGAACCCTTATTGCGGGGATATTGTCAGACAAATATCCAACTCGTTATATACTTGCAGGAGCCCAATTGGTGATGATTGCCGCCATGTTGTCCACCTTTGCAATTACCCGCCCATGGCATGGGCTTTTGTACAACGGAATTCTAGGTATTGGAGGAGGGTTGTTCATGACAACCACCAGTGTAATTTGGCCGAATTATTTCGGGCGGCGCCATCTAGGGAGCATCAGAGGACTTGCTACAACAAGTATGGTCGGATTCGCAGCCTTAGGCCCAATGCCTTTCGGCCTCTTTTTCGATCGATTAGGGAGTTATTCCCTGGTTATCATTTGGTTCCTGCTACTTCCGGTAGCGTGCGCCATAGCAGCACTGTTGGCCTACCCACCCAAAGCTCCAACTAACAGCCCCTAAAATCATCCGCTCACAAGCAGAACGTGAAGTATTATTTACATTTCTCCAGCCAATATGACGTAATTCGTATTTATTTTGACCAAAAAAGGATTGACACCTAGTCTTTATAATGATAATTTTTCACTAACTTTGTTCCTAAAGAGAGTAGAAACTCACGGAAAACGATAAGGGATTACGAGGAGGGAAACCGTGGAATTAAAATATGGAATGATTAATTGTGACGCACACGCTCAACTGGATAAAGACATTTGGTTAAACAACATGTCGAAAGCCAAATGGGGCGACGCAATTCCTCAAATTCTCCCTACCCAGAATGTAGAACACATGAGGGTGGACTGGGGAGAAGCAGACACGGAAAGATGGTTTATAAATGGCCAGGTCGCAGAACTCCGTGGAGTTTGTAACTGCCCGACAGTTATGCAGGAAGAGAAATGGGGAGAGGCAGGAGCACGTAGAAAATATTTTCCCCAACGTTGGTCTGACGTCCCTCTGAAAGTTTACGATAAGGCAGAACGGCTTAAAGCCATGGATGAGGATACAACCGATGCTGAGGTGATGTTCTTCAATAGCCCATTTCAGGGCGGAACAGTATTTCAGCATGATGCTGAATTTGAATTAGAATGCATAAAAATTTATAACGACGGCGTAGCGGATTTCAGGAAGTTCAGTGACCGGTATATCCCGCTAACCATGCTTCCTTACCTTGGCGGGATTGAGTCCACTATTGCAGAAGTTGAACGAGCGAAAAAGAACGGACACCGGGGTCTCTGTATGATTCAAGACCCAAGCCGAAACCACAAAGATTTACCTCATTTTAATGAGCGCTACTGGGATCCTCTTTGGAAAACATGTGAAGACCTAGGAGTCCCTATCCATTGGCATGGAGGTGGTGGGTCAGGAATTGGTCTCGACAACTGGAAAGGTTTTACCGCCAATGAGCTTCAAGGCTTGGGAGGGAACGGCAATGCAGCCCAATCTGTGGTAGCTTCAATTTTCTCCGGAGTTATGGACCGATACCCGAAACTTTGGTGGATTTATGCCGAAATCGGTATGGGTTGGATAAACTACGTCATTGAAGGCGCGGACTACGAATGGGAGAAACGCAGGCTTTGGACGCAAGGTCTCGTGACGAGACCCAGCGAAATCTTCCGTCGCCAGATGATGGTAGAGTTTTGGTTCGAAAAATATGGACAGGTCCAACGGCATGATATCGGAGTGGACAATATCATGTGGCTGAACGACTATCCGCATTCCACAGCTCTTTACCCGGAATCTTGGGATTTCGTTGAACGAACCATGGCAGGGATCCCGACCGAAGAACGCGAAAAAATGTTGTGGCGCAATGCAGCCCGAATTTATGACTTGGACATAGTCGACGCAAGGGTCTAATTCAAGTCCCTTCAAATTTCGTTTTCTAAAAATTTAACACAACCCCAGCGGGACACTAAAATACAACCCTGAGTTTGTATTTCGATCCAGACAGCTACAGAAACTAGGCTAAAATCATAGCTTCATAGGGGGGAATTGGAATGGAACTCAAATTTGGTGTAATCAGCGTAGATGATCATGTACAAGAACATCCTGAGGTATGGACATCCAGACTATCTAAAGCTAAATTTGGAGACCGGATTCCCCAAATAAAGAGACAACCGGATGGAACGGAAATCTGGCAAATCGACGGAGTACCAATTTCCTTAAGGGGAGGAGCTTCAGAAGGTGTTGCGGCAGTTGGAGGGGCAATGGCCGACCCAACACAGGAGCCAAAAACATGGGAGGAAGTCCCTAAAGAAACCTACATCCCTTCCGAAAGACTTAACGCAATGGACCAAGATGGGATTGACGCGTCGGTATTATTCCCAAATGTAGCAGGTTTAGCCGGAGAAGCTTTTGGGCGGATAACTGACCCCGAATTAGAGTTAGCCTGTATTCAGGCCTACAACGATTTTATTACGGAGGAATGGGGAGGCACCAGTGAAAGGTTCATCCCACTAGCAATGGTTCCTCTTAGTCCAATAGAGACCACACTTGAGGAAATTAATCGAGCAGTGAAAAAAGGAGCTCGGGGAATCGCGTTCCCCGCTGCCCCTTGGCATCTTCGGGATCTCCCTCACATTAACGAACCGAACTGGGATCCGGTTTGGTCATTATGTGAAGATCTCCAAATACCATTAAATCTCCATGCGGGGTCTAGTGACAGACTCGAACTTCCTCCGGCTCCCTCACTCTCACCAGAATTAGCTTATGCGATGAGAAATATCACTCGGCCAATTGGATCTGGAAGCCTCGTACCGAACTTTCTGATGTCTGGGATCCTTGAACGACATCCAAAACTTCAAGTGATTTTTGCTGAAAGTACTCTTACCTGGGGAATTTATCAGTTGGAATTTATTGACCATGGAACCGAACGGCAACGGAAAAACTTAGAAGGTCATCCTATCATGGCCTCAGAGCTATTTCGAAGACAATGTTATTTCACCTGCTGGTATGACCAAATGGGGTTAAAGGCACGTCATTACCCAGGAGTTGAACACATCCTTTGGGGGACTAGCTATCCATTAACTACATCGACATGGCCAAATTCGAAAACATACATCCAAAGAGCGATGGTAGACATTCCATCCGACGAACAAAATAAGATGCTTTGGGGCAATGCGTTAAGGCTCTACCGGATAGTGACAACATCAATGCCCCGAAAAGATTAACCATCTAAGAACAATTCTTGGATGTAAGATCAAGCGTTCTTACATTTATCTAGATCATTCAGCAAGAACGCAGATTATCCCTACAAGTCCCGGGCCACCGTGAGTCCCCACAGCAGGACTAATCCGGAGCACCTTTAGCTGGGATGCGTCGGGTAACTGGCTCCCAATCTGATGACCTAACGCTTCAGCATCGGAGGAATCTGTCGTATATAAAACTGCAGCTTCTTGAAGATTCCCGTACTCCTTGGTCAATTCTAAAAGACTCGCAATTCCTTTTTTGAAGGTTCGAATTTTAGACTTTGTGGCGATTTCTCCATCATCTAACGTTAGGATAGGTTTGAGTTGTAAAATCCCCCCTAGAAGAGCGCTTGCCTTACCAATTCGTCCGCCCTTTTCAAGATATTTCAATGTTTCAAACAAGATCAGTACTCTGGTCCGGCTGAGAACTGACTCGGCTATGGCTCGGGCTTCCGATAAGCTAGCTCCATTTTTCGCCGCGGTTGCTGCCGCTATAACACTAAATCCTACCCCCATTGAAGCTTGACTACTATCAACTAGTTCAATTAAAGGCCCCAGTTCTTCTTGAGCAGCAGCCTGTGTGGCTGAGTTTAAAGTTCCGCTCAATTTTGATGAAACATGGATAGATAAAATTTCATCCCCAGATTCCTTTATTGGTTGATAAACTTCCACGAAACTACCTACAGATGGTTGCGAAGTCGTAGGCATAGTTTCTTCTTGAGTTAACCGGGTGTAAAATTCATCTCCCGAAATGTCGACTCCGTCGCGATAGGAAGTGCTCCCAAATGACACAGTCAGGGGGACTACTGTTATACCCAACTCCTGCACTAGGTCTTCGGGGATATCAGAACCACTATCTGTAACCACTCTAACGACCATATCTCCCCCTCGAAAACAAGATGGTATGATAAGAGTTTAATTCCATCAGCGAACTTTGCCAATAGAAAAACCTATTAGTTTTTAACTGAATATCCTCTAAGGGAACCGAGTTTTCTTTTCTTTATCACCAGCTATAGATTTAATTAAATGTGAAATCTTTTTTATAAAACTAGGTGAGGGCGACAATACTGTTCCTGATTTGGGTATAGGTTTCCTAATATATATCAATCGCTTCCTAGCAAAAAGGATATAAGCTTGTAGCAGGATCCGAAATTCCGTCATAAGCACTGTTGTAAAAATCCTAGAATAGGATTTTAGGAGATTAACGTTGGTAACTGGCAGTGGGATTCCCGAGAAATGGCTGGAAAACATCTGCTTGTCCCTCTGAAATAATCTAATTGTTATAGATACACGTTCATTTGATACCTGAAAGTCAAAACTATACTCACCTACTGTTTCAATAAATGGCGAGACATGCAGTTGTTTCGGATGATTAACAGCCACATGGCCTGAAGATTCTTTCTGGCTCGGACGCAGAAGATAAATTCGTGATTCACCAAAGGTGTTATGGACTTCCGAAGCGACCAGAGTAATCTGACCGTGTTGATTAACCAGAAAATAGAAGGAGACGGGATTGAAGGAATATCCAAAAATTGCCGGTGTTGTGAGCAAGAAGCACTGAGTATGCTCCAAGGGTTCACTAACTTCGCTAAATATCTTTTGGATTTTAGAATTAATCGAATTAGCAGAATGGTCAATATAATGAGAATCTCTGATTGATAATATACCTCTTCGATTGTACCTAATAAACCTCGTAAGCTTTTCATCCCGGCCAAGGTCATCCAAATTAATAAGTAACATCGTATGTTTGTACTCGAAAGAATGAACCACTGGAAGTATTCGGGAGTGGGTTAGTTTACCCGCGACAATTGAAGAGTTCATGAACTGATTAACTTTCTTAGGTCAATTAACTTTGCCGCTTTCACCCCACTTGAAAATCCATCTTCATGGAAGCCGTATCCGAGATATGACCCGCAAAAATAAACACGGTCCTTGGTATTTAGCTCATTGAAATTCATTTCATTGGTTTCCTCGTCGTGTGTCAACATTGGATGATTATAAGTCGTGTCAAAAATAATTTTGTCAGATTTAGGGTCCCAAGGTGGGTTTAGGGTAACGAAATAGGGAATTTTTGTGATTAGGTTTTGCAGTTGATTCATATAATAACTCACAAAAGTTTTTGTTCCTCTTCGACCATTTGAATGAGATATAAAATTCCAGGACGCCCAAAGGCGCCTGTTGGCTGGCATGAAATCAGTATCCATGTGCAAGACAACCCTATTTGAAGTGTACGTGTAGGAAGATAATATACTGTTTATTTTTTTGTCCGTTGATCCAAAAATCGAATTGCTTTTATCAGCTGGAGTAGCAAGTAAAACAACATCGAATTCGTAATGTTTGTCATTCTCACCTTTTATGACTACTTTGTCGCTCATTTCGAAGCATGAGACAGCCCGGGTTTCCGTTAGGATGGTTCCGGAGAAATTTTTTCGAAAGGCTTCTAGGTAAGCTCGGCTACCATTATCTATTGAATACCATTTTGGACGGTTTGTTATGTTAAATAATCCATGATTCGAGAAAAACCGAATAAATGTATTTGCAGGAATGTCTCTAACATTGTTTGCATCACATGACCAAATGGCAGAAGCGATAGGTAGAAAATATTTTTCAATTGTTTGGTCTGGACATCCAATTGTTTTGAGGAGTTGGACAACTGAACAATTTTTTTCAAGGTCAACGAATTTTAAATTATCTAGCTTACGAGAGTATTTATAAATAGACCACATCAATCCAATATGTCCCCTATCCATCAAAGCTCTGAACCGAGGGAAAAGCCCCTGTATAGTTCCTGCGTATTCCAATTTCAGATTATTTTCAGAATAGGAAAAAGACATAGAAGTCCTCGATGATTTCACTCCAAGTGCTTCAAGAAAGGCCGAAAACCCCGGATAGTTACGGTCGTTATATACGATAAATCCGGTATCTATATTGGTTCCATCATTGACCTTTATCGTGTGGGAATGCCCGCCAATGGAATCTTCGCTATCAACAAGGGTTACCTTGTGTTTCAAATGAAGTTCTTGAGCTGCGGCAATACCAGAAATACCAGCACCAATTATGCCAATATTCAATTTGCACTCCCTATTGTTTATGGAAAAGATGGTTAACCAATATCCAATCATCCCCATGGTTATAACTAAATAATTCCGAGCAAATAAGAAGAAAAAAGCGAAACCTGTTGAGGAGAATTCTCCCCTGAGAAGGAAATAATTGTTTGTTTTGTTTTAAGTTCCCAGCGCGTAAATACCGTTCAAGTCGTTCCAACCACGATTCCAGCGTTTTGTGATAATGTTCGCCAGATTCGAACCAAGATTTAGTCAAAATTAACCGACTGTCCAAATCCTTGTATAGATCTGGGTAGGGCATCATTCCGCCAGAAAAAAAATGTTTGGCCATCCAAGAATTTTCCATATCATCAAAATATTGGGGGTAGAACCTGTGAGCAAAAACTTGGATGAAAAATTTAGATTCATAGGTCATCCAATCTGATACGAGATCCATCAATTTTTTTACGTTCCTAGTGTGCTCTAACATTTCAATAGAAATTATCCGATCAAATTTCATATCTAGGGAAAGGTTATTCACATCTTTCTTCAAGACGATAAGATTATCTATATTTTTCTCTTGGCATTGCAATTCGATAAATTCTTTTTGTGTTTCGGAATTCGTTATCGCGGTAATTTCCGAATCCAGAAGATTCTCCGCAAGAAATATTGAAAAGGAGCCCCATCCTGCCCCTAAGTCCAAGATTTTTTGCCCATTCTTTATTTCTGCCCTGACCATATAAGATTTAAGGGTGAGTTCTTCAGCGGAATCAATATCACGGGTATTCTTATCCCATATTGATGCGGAATATTTCATGTATTTACCTAAAATCACCTCGAACAATTCAGTAGGCAATTCATAATGTTGAAGATTCGCTTTATTAGGGTCTAAAGCAATTGGGCCCGACAAGCTTTGATCTAGAAAGGTTTTTCGATAGGAATCGAGCTCGGAATAACCTAGTTTTCGAATTCTCTTACTATATTGCGATAGAGAGTACCGGATCAAAAGACGAAGGATTTTATCAGGGAGCCATTTCCGGTCAACTACCATTTGGTACCACATTATTTTGTTAATCTCTCTAAGGAGATTTGAAGGTCGTCAATATGTCCCGATGCAAAAGCTACTTCACAATAACTAAAATAATATCGGAACCGCCGAAGATGTCTTTCCGAGAAGCCTTTCTCCCTCAAATTATTTAACTCTCTCTCAAAATTTTTTGACCAGTGTTGGAGGGTTTTAACATAGTGATTCCCGATTGATTGAGTTTCTATCACCCTAAATCCATAGTTAAAAGCGGCCTCTTCAATCCCTCTACTAGAAGGCAGGAGCCCCCCTGGAAAAATATATTTTTGAGTAAAATCGCAACTTTTTCTATAGGCTGCATATCTTTGGTGCGGAACCACTATCACCTGTAGCTGGATGGTGCCTCCGAATTTTAATAAACGGTCGCAATGGTAGAAAAACTCCATTAAACCCTTATGTCCGACTGCTTCCAACATCTCGACAGCGAAAAT
>CAZTCW010000068.1:0-4211 GCA_964612825.1 uncultured Dehalococcoidia bacterium
CAAATACACAAAACTGTTCTTCATATTCCTTTGACCCATAGCCCCTCCCACACCTATTCCGAAACATAATTGGGGTACACTCAATTTTACCGTGCAAATAAAGAAAAATCAAAAAGGCAACGTACTTTATTCAAAATTGACTCTCCACAAACCTAGGTGTTCTAAAATTATCAAATAAGATTAGCCTTAATAACTGAATCAGGTTACGGATTTCTTCGCACCTTAGCCTTGACAGCGACGAAATATTATGGCAACATAGGCGACCTATATTAGGGCGTTGCCCTCAGGAGGATAACTAGGCAAGGATATGAAGCAACAAGAAGAAAAGGCGGTGCTCAGTAAAGAGAGTGAATCGTCTACATTTTGCACCCATCATTGGGTGATCGAGACACCAGTTGGACCTGTGAGCCAAGGAAGTTGTAAATTTTGTGGGGAAGGAAGGGAATTCAATAATTTCCCCACCGGATCTATCTACTGGGAAGATGATGTTACTTTAGACCAAGTTTCTTCAGGAGCTAGTTTCCGTCCCGAGAATACCCAATCTCAAATGGACGACGAGTCCGAAACATAATCCAACTTTTCCTGGAAGCCCAACCAACCAAGAATATTCTACGCGGTTAAGTTCGGGACTTTGCTTTCCCTAAGGCATGAACTTAACTGCGTAGGAATAGTCGCCCTGTCCTTTGTTGAATCTGTATTGGACATGGGAATCAAGGCTCAGTTCTCTAGGGGACGACTCCTATAATAAAGACCCCAATGATGTAATAACTTGGAGATCCTAGGATCTTCCAAGTTTATTATATCTCCCAAAAACCCCGCTAAAGCATGGGCAGTTCGAAGCTCCTCAGAACAAACCCATGATGCTTCGCCAGGAACTGAATAAACCAAAGCATTTTGATGGGGGCATTGAAGTTCCAAACGAGAACTATCAGTGGAACAGTTCAGTTGAATTCCGAAGTTCTCCATTACGCTCCTATTCTTATAAAAGTTTATTTTTGCATCATAGAATGGGATTTAATAAGTAGGTTGAACAAATCTAGAAGATCAGCCCAACTCGAAACAATCGCCGCCAATTAGTTCCTCCTGAGGAATATGAGAAACTCTTCTTGATCCACTAATCTACCTTCCCTTAAACAAAGCACAGCGTATTCCATATACAATCTGGCTAAACCTGCATGTTCAAATACTCCTGATCCTAGGACAACTAAAGGAGTATCTTCCATAAATTGAATCTCGAAATTTGAAGGATCTTCATAATCGATTTCTAAGCTGATCAAAACGCTCGAGTTTCGTTCGATTCGGTCTTTTATTCTTAAGACGAACTCTTCATCCTCCATTAGCAATACTCTTCCTTAAATAATTCCCCAAAGGAAAGGGGGATCAATGATGTGGAAATTTCTTACCATAGTATATAACTCATTATACTTATCAACGCTATAATAAGGGATATCCATAAATTGAGACCTAGAGGAAAGATAGGATGCCTCAGTCTAGACCTTGTCCTACATGCGAACGAACTAATGCAGAGGATAGTTTTTTCTGTATTTACTGTGGGGCGGGGCTAGTCTCTAAGGAGGGACCTGTTGGCCTCTCTTCTTCAATCCAGAATTCATCAGAAACATCCAACGGACAATTACGATTGGACTCGGAAGTTACTCAGATTCGGGCTGCGCTCGCAAACCTAGCGGATAGAATCACAGCCCTCGAGGCAGCTGATTCAGGGAACCGGAACAAAAAACCAAATCAGTTACAATCGGGCCAATTTAGGTTTGGGAAGTCCTACGAAATCAATGAAACTACGTCTCAGGGGAAGGGTTCATTCGAATTAGGAACTTTTGTTGACTGGAAACGGCTCTTAGCTGGAAATTGGCTTGCTTTAATTGGAACAATTTCTTTAGTGACCGGAATTGCTTTCTTCCTGAAGTTGGCCTTTGATTACTCCTGGATAGGACCAACTGGCCAAGTTAGTATCGGTATCATTTTGGGTATCTTTTTACTTGGCTTAGGGGAATACTGGGCAAGAAAATACTCCTTTTGGGCTCAGGCATTGACGGGTGGAGGGATTGCGATCCTTTACCTCTCAATATACGCAGCATTCTCACAATTCTCCCTAATCAGCAATTTACCGGCGTTCTTATTCCTTGGACTAACAACCAGTACAACGGTTATTTTATCAGTTCGTTACAATGCTAAGTTGATATGTTTTCTTGGTATTTTAGGAGGCTTCACAACTCCCGTGATCCTCGGTGAACAACTCCCAAACCATTGGATGTTATTCACTTACTTGTTAATTTTAGATTTGGGTGTACTCATCATCTCTTTCACAAAAAACTGGCGTTCGTTTTCTTTAGGCGCCCTCGTTGGTTCTTTCGGTTTGTTGATTATTTTCTTTGACAGATTTGAAACTTTAAACCCCGGAATCTTTTTTTTCCAATTATCTCTCACAGTCACCTTCTTATTGTTTTTCCTTGGCCCCATCCCCGCTATGGTCTTTCAAGGACGCTTCTCAAGGAATATAGATTTATCACTGATTATTTCAAATGCTACTTTGTTTTTTGGAACAAGTTATATGATTTTGGAAGAACAATATCGTAGTTGGATGGGCGTTTTTGCTTTATCGCTAGCTATTTTTTACGGTGTATCTGGTTATCTAGTTTTGTTAAGGAAATTATTTTATCCAAAACTTAGCATGGCCTTCAGTGGCATAGCTCTGGTTTTCTTGACAATTGCCTTCCCACTTCATATTAGTAACCAAGACATATGGATAACAATTGCTTGGGCGATAGAAGGACTCGTATTACTTTTCCTTTCATTCAGGTTAAATAATCTGCAGCTACGGGTTTTCAGCTTGATAGTTTTTGCATCAATGGCTTTCAGACTTATTGTTTTCGATTCACAAATCGAATTAACGAGCTCATTCCAACCCTTCTTCAACGAGAGGGTCCTAGCTTTTTCCGTCGGGATTTTGATGACCGGAGTAGCTGCTAGAATCCTCATATTAAATCAAGAAAACCTTGAAGGGAAAGAAACCCTCCTTCCTCCTCTGTTCATTCTAGTGAGCACCGGCTTGACCCTCGGTATTTTGAGCATTGAGATGATGATGTATTTCAATCATCAAATCCTCCTTTCTCGAGAATCACTGACTACAGGAATTTGGGCGTCACAAGGGGTGGAAGTACTGGAAAATATCGGAAATTTGGCACTAACCATTTTATGGGGAATTTTTGGTAGCGTAATTTTTTCAGTTGGAATCATCCGAAACTGGAAATTGGTTAGATTAGGGGGATTATCCTTTCTTACCATCCCAGTCTTAAAACTGTTCCTCTACGACTCTTTCGCTCTATCTCCAGGTTATCGGGTAGCAGCATTCATTACTTTAGGAATCATTTTGTTATTTGGTGGATTTTTATTCCAAAAATACCAAGCCGCTATTAAAGGATTCCTTTTTGAGGACAACCCTACGTAAGGATGAACTCTTGTCATTTTATGCTAAGTTGAGTTTATTTATTTCCATTCTAATTACTCTTACCATTCCCGCTCAAATATCAACAGCAGATTTTACGTTAGATCGGTGGAAATATTCTCGGGAACTAACTCTGCCCCAAGAATTAACCTCTTCTAGCTTCATTGTGTTACCGATCCCGGGCCAATTATTTGAGAAAGCAGGACAAGGACTCAATGACCTAAGAATTATCAGGGATAACTTACATGAAGAACCTTATAAATTAGAGATATCGGAAGAAACCACACACCGCAATACATACACAAATCGAATTCACTCTGTGGCAGAACCGGCAGGTTCTTCATGGATTATTTTCGACATGGGGAGTGATGGGATCCTTCACAATGAAGTTAATATCGACTTCTCACCACAAGTTTTCCCTAGTCAACCGTTTGGAACAATTTTTTTTAATCTAGCAACGAGTGTCGACCAATTGCAATGGGAGCAAGTCGAAGAAGGAATAATCACAGAATGGCAATCTAAAAATAGAGAAGTACCCGAATCGACTCTTATACGGTACCCTGTTTCCACCTCGCGGTATCTACGTATTTTACTGCTTCCTATTGGCATATACGAGGGCCTCGAGCGAGAAAACATACATGAGATTATAAGTGCCAGTTTCTTCAACCAAAAGCATTTTAGAAAACCCCCTCCCTTTCCGAACCTAATTGTTGGCGCCAATATCGGGCATACCGAAATTTATCCATTA
>CAZTCW010000069.1:0-29522 GCA_964612825.1 uncultured Dehalococcoidia bacterium
TTGGAGAACATCATGTGGGAAGCGGACTTCCCCCATTCCACAGCGACCTACCCAGAATCCTGGAAGTTCGTTGACCGTACCTTAGCAGGTGTTCCGCAAGATGAACGGAATATGATGCTTTACGGAAATGCGGTTAGAAACTACAAGTTAGACTAATTGTAATCCCAGAAAGAGAATATAAATAACAAGGGGCGTAGAAACCTACGCCCCTTGTTATAATTAACTGACTTTGTCAGTGGGTTTCTAGAATTAAATGCACTGGGGATTTTACCCGCGATAGGTCAAGTACCTTTACGATTAAGCAAACACCGAAATTGTCTTCCCCCGTCGGGTTATTCGGAACAAACCGTGGAAATTAATCGTTAGGCTAATCAAATCGAATTATTTAATTTGGAGAGATGCTGGAGTGGTCGAACAGGCGCGACTGGAAATCGCGTAGGGCTGTCATGGCTCTCGTGGGTTCGAATCCCACTCTCTCCGCCAATCACATTAATTATTTTTTGTAGAGGATGCGATTAGAAAATGGCGAAATCTTTGGTTATTGTTGAATCTCCGACTAAAGCACGGACGATAAGTCAAATATTGGGTTCTGAGTACTCTGTAATGGCCTCCGTTGGCCATGTAAGAGACTTACCCCATACCCGGATCGGTGTTACTGTCACGGATAAGGTGATCCCGGAATATCTGGTCCCTTTGAGTAAAAGGGAAGTGGTGGCCGAGGTGAAAAAACTTGCGAGGGATGCTCCCGTGACTTATTTGGCTACGGATCCAGACCGGGAAGGGGAATCAATTTCTTGGCATTTGGCGAGAGCGGCAGAAATTCCCCAATCAAAATTGAAACGGGTAGTTTTCCATGAAATTACTCCGGAAGCGGTTAAGGCCAGTTTTGATTCTCCTAGGGAAATTGACTTGGATTTAGTGAATGCCCAACAGGCTCGTCGTATCTTAGACCGTTTAGTTGGATACAAGCTCAGTCCTTTGATTAGCAAGAAACTTCGTTGGTGGGGCCTATCAGCTGGTCGAGTGCAATCTGCTGCCCTTCGAATAATCACTGAAAGAGAAAATGAAATCACAGAATTCCAACCTCAGGAATATTGGACAATTTCAGTTGAGTTCGAAAGTCCCGGGATGGATGAATCCTTTGTTGGAGAAATTCATTCTCAGATCGGCGAGCAAAAACGTATATCTATTACTGAAGAGGCTCAAGCCAATTCTATTGTGCGAGAACTTAGTGAATCTTCTTTCAAGGTTCATGACGTAAACATTAGGGAGACTTCAAATCGTCCTTCCCCTCCATTTGTTACCAGCACTTTACAGCAGGAAGCCTGGCAAAGATTAAGATTCCCTGCCAGAAGAACGATGTCGGTAGCGCAGCAACTCTACGAGGGGGTTTCGGTTGGAACTGACGAAGTTTCTGGACTCATAACCTATATGCGCACGGATTCCACTAACGTTGCGGAGTCAGCGATTGCGGAAGTTAGACGATATATATCCGAGAAATTTGATGCTGAGTACTTACCATTAAAGCCAAGGTTTTATCGAACAAAGTCGAAAGGTGCACAGGAAGCCCATGAGGCAATCCGTCCTACATCTGTTATGAGGGACCCTTTGAGTCTTAAGCCATTTTTTAGTAATGATCAGTTCCGACTTTATGAGTTGATTTGGAAACGATTCATCTCTTCTCAAATGACCGATTCCATTTCAGAAGCAACTCGAATGGATATCCATTCCGCAAGCCCGGGGGCAAAGAAAGGTTACCTTCTCAGGGCTACCGCTAGCAAAGTTAAATTCCCTGGATTCAGGCTTTTATCTTTAGATCGGTCCAGCTCAAATAAAACGGATGAGAATGCAAAGGATCTACCCATTCTTTCCGCCGGTGCTAGCTTGGATCGGACAGAAATCAAGCCGGAACAGCATTTCACCCAACCTCCGCCGCGTTATTCGGAGGCTTCCTTAATCGGAACTCTGGAGGAAAAGGGTATCGGGAGGCCTTCTACTTACGCAGCGATTGTGTCTACGATACAAGAGCGCGGATACGTGAAACGTGATTCAGGGCGATTAATGCTATTGCCTTTAGGAAAAGTTGTTAACAATTTGGTAACAGAATATTTCGATTTTATAGTTGATTTGGGTTTTACCGCTCAAATGGAAGATGAACTTGATGAAATTGCACAGGGAAAACGCGAATGGCAGGAAGTCCTTATGGGGTTTTATCACCCTTTCGCAGAAAAATTAAACGAAGCTACTGAAAAGATGCCTCGGACAGATATCCCAGGCGGTGAAAATTGCGATATGTGCGGAAATCCAATGGTGTTAAAACAAAATCGTTGGGGTAGAACTTTTCTTTCTTGCAGTGGGTTTCCCGAATGCCGAAATGCGAAACCTCTTCAAGTAAAATTGGGAGTTGAATGTCCTCTTTGTAGCGGAGATTTAGTTCAAAAACAGGCCACCAAAGGGAAACGCCGGAGTACGTTTTACGGATGTGGTAGTTTCCCAACCTGCAATTTTACAGTGAATCAACGGCCCCTCCCTGAGCCTTGTCCTCAATGCGGATCCTTATTGCTTCAAAAAGGTCGAAATCAGGCCCATTGTTGGGAATGTTCTTTTGAGGGACAGATTCCAAAATCTGAACCTCTTCCTCTTTGAGTCACAAATGAGTCAATTGAATAATGCCCTAATTGAGGGCGCATCTCCAAGAAAACAAGCATGGGACGCCTCAAATTTAGGAAAATGGTCCCAAAGTATCCATGAACAATTTCGCTTGCATCTTCAAGTAAACAAAGGACTGTCTGGATATACTATTCGGAATTACCTTTCGGATTTGGTGTCCTTCTGGAAATTCCTCAAATTTGAAGAGATTGATGATTTAAATTTGATTGATAGACAGGTGGTCCGGAAATATTTATCCTGGCTTATCACCAATGGGATAGTTTTGACTAAGGGACAGAAAGAGGGAGATTCTCTTTTTGATACCATAGGGGACTCAACAAAAGGTTATGCTTCTCGGAGCGTTGTTAGGAAATTGAGTGTTCTTAGGGTCTTTTTTCTCTTTTTGATCAGGGAAGGAATTATCCAAAACAATCCAATCTCTGGGATAAATTCCCCCCGTCCGGAAAGTCGGCTACCCAAATTTCTTGATAAAGATGAAATGTTCCGGCTTCTTAACACTTCCAATTGTCTTACTCCCAATGGATTACGGGATCAGGCCGTATTGGAGATTCTCTACTCAGCCGGGCTCAGAGTGAGTGAAGTAGTCGGGGTGAATCTCTCCGATATTGACTTATCAACAGGACAAGTTCGGGTTAGGGGAAAAGGATTCCGAGAACGCATATGTTTTCTAGGCGGTCCGGCAAAGGAATCTCTAGAAAAATACATTCAATTTGGTCGAACCAAATTAATGATTAACGTCTGGGAGAAGGCATTGTTTTTAAATTATCGGGGTGGGCGATTAACTCAAAGAAGCATTCAGAAGATGGTAAAAAAAATCTCGAGACTCTCTGGGATCTCAATCGATGTTCATACGCATACCTTGCGCCACACCTTTGCAACTCATCTTCTGGATGGGGGAGCTGATATCCGAGTTGTGCAAGAACTTCTTGGTCATTCAAGTCCTTCCACTACAGAGATTTATACCCATGTCACCCAGGCTAGCGCCCGAAAAGTTTATTTAGGCGCCCATCCGCGGTCCCGATTGTGGGATGGCAAACATGACGGGGAGACCGTAGAAGGTTAAATTCATGGGTGCGTAATTTGAGATTCCTTTATATATAAGAACTGTCTAAATATCACGTCTTTGAAAAAGGTAAACGGTCGAAGCTCCAAGCAATAAAATAATCACGGAGATTCCTGCAAGTATAAGGATATTTTGGCTTACCTCCAGTGATCCTCTGAGTAGATATGGCAATTGCCCTAGCACTCCTTCAGGTGAGAATTCCCTCGCCTGCGATAGTGCATATAAACCCATTAAGGTATACCACCCTAAGAGAGCGACAACCGAGGATACCATTGAATTACCAAAAAAGCTGCTGAGCATCATGGTAAGGATCACTAAAGCTGAGAGTGCGAAGGCAATGTGCATTAGCCCAAAAGTGATTCCAATCCCTGATAGGTCATTTGTTTCCCCAAGCATGTAAAGCATAGCCAGACTGGCAGGAATTGTTACTGCCAAAAATAAACTAATCACAGTAAATAACCTAGAAGTCATTTTTGCTAGAACATACTGTGCAGGGGTCAACCCTCTACTGATGATGGCATCCCCTACGTACCCTTGTTCAGGTGGGGTAGCATTCGCTGCAATTACTATGACTACGAAACTTCCGAGGGCCAAATATAAAGTTAGGCCCCAAGATAAAATAAATGAGGCAGGGTCCGTGAAAGCTGCCCCAACCAAAACAGCAGCGACGCCTGATACAGTAGTAACGAGCAACCAAATCCATACGAGCCATGATTTAACCATGATAGTTAAATCATCAAAGAGAATTGTTAAATATGGTCCCATTTTCTCCCCTTACGATTTTAGAAACCCCATATCGCTTGGTTCCCGGTCAGGATATGCTCGAGAGAATCCTCGTAATTGATCGTCTTCGAGATGCTTTAGAAATGCGTCTTCAATTTCTCCGGCTGAACGTATGGACAAAATTCCCACGCCGTGTCTACTCACGGCATCTAATACTCGGTTTAGATCATTTGAGAGACTTCTTCCATTCCGAAATGCCACACGGATTACATCATCAGCTACCTGTTCACAAGATAGGTCTGGCTCTTCAGCGTCTAAGGAGTTTAAAAGCCCTTGTATATTCCCGTGGAGTGCTAAATCGACAATATCACGATGAATTAGTTTTTTCATTTCGGTTATGGAACCGTTGAAAATGAGTTTGCCGTGATTCAAGATTCCAATTTGATCACATACTTGGTCCGCATCGGGGAGTATGTGGGTGGAGAGTATGATCGTTTTACCCTCTGATTTAAGCGCTTTAATCAAGTCTAAAGTATATTTCCTTCCCGTCGGGTCTAACCCTATAGTGGGTTCATCCCATAGCAATAGTTCGGGGTCATTTATGAGCGAAGCAGCAATGCCCAATCTCGTTTTCATTCCCGTTGAAAGGGTTTCAATTCTTTGAAATGAAGCGGGAAGGAGTTCAACCGCATGGATCAAGGCTGAAAGTCTTGCCCTCCGTTCTTTCGGGGGAACGCCAAACAACCTCCCAATAAAATCCAAATAGGATATTGGATTGAGGTGAGGAGGATAACTGCCAGTTTGAGAGAGGAATCCCATCCTGCTTCGGAGTTTTCCCGAGTTGGGGCCCACAGGTTCTTCAAAGACACGTACTGTTCCAGCAGTCGGTCTGTTTAATCCTAAAATAAGACGCAGTGTTGTGGTTTTCCCTGCCCCATTTGACCCGATTAAGCCGTATACAGTTCCTTTAGGGATCGTCAAATTGGTTCGATTAAGGGCAATTAACCGATTGTCATAAATTTTCGTCAAATCAATGGCTTCAACGGCGTTCATGGTCTACTCCATGAATATATCGAGTTTATGTTTACCACAAACTTGGTGGCACATCAAGTTTGTCGGGCGCCCCATCGTTTCTGGTGACATTTGATTTCGGAGTGCTGTTTATTTGATAATCAGCTCATCCAATAATTTACGAGGTAAGTATGTACGTTGTTTTAGTAAGAATCAAGGTTAAGGCCTCAGCTCGAGAAATTTTCCTCGAGGAGATGTTGTTAAATTCTAAGGGTTCTTTGACCAACGAAAAAGGTTGTTTTCAGTTTGATGTATCGCAGGATACTTCTGATCCGAATCGTATTTATCTTTATGAAGTATACGAGGATGAGAAGGCATTCCAGGCGCATCTGGAAACCTCTCATTATTTACGTTGGCGTGAAGCCGTTAAAGATTTTCTGGATGAACCATCCGTTAGCCGACGTTGTGTTCTCATTTCAGAGACTTAATTTCCAAACTGTTAGAGAGGAAGTAGTATTTTGGCAAGATTTGTGTGGGGTATCCAACGTTGACTCTCCTTCAAATCAATAGATATAATCCTTCCTAAATTCCTGATGCAGGGATAGGTGTGGCGTTTCATTATGGAATCAAAGACACTGACGTCTTCGAAACGTTCGTTGTCCTCGACCTAAAATCCACTGGTTCTGAACCTGAGAAAGATGGAATGGTAGAGGTGGCGGTGTTGCGCGTTCGTGATGGAGAGATCGTTGATTCGTTTTCAAGCCGGTTAATCATCAATTCAAATGGCAAACAATTTAAGAAGAGCCCGCGGGATCCATTGAGCAAGGGGAACCAATCATTTGGGCAGGTATCTCAACAATTACAAACTTTCATCGGTTCTTCTATAGTAGTGGGACGGGACGCTTCTCTGTCATTAGAATTTTTCGCTCGACGAGGCCTGAAATTATCCTCTCCTGCGGTTAATGTTCAAGAGATAGCTTCAATCTTGGTCCCGAGTGTGCCGGAAAATTTCGATGAAATCGCTCAGTCTTTCGGGGTTCGGTACTCCTATTCAAATTCATGTCTGTCCAACGCAAAATCTGTGTTCATGGTCTTTTCTGCACTGATTGAGGAAGGAAAAAGAATCCATTCGTTTGTATTAGAAGAATTATTAAGGATTGCCCGAAAAACTGAATTATCTCTTAGGCACCTTGGCCCTGTACTTCTTTCATCAGGTCATGGATTTACGGGGAGTGAAAAAGATTCCCAATTTATTGGAGGCTTGGATCGGCAGAGCTTAGAGACTAAGCTAAAAAATATAACTCCGTTAGGGAAACCCCAGAATAAACTCCTGCCAATCCCGGAAAAATTTCTTTTTGAAACTTTCCCTCCGGGAGGACTTTTATCCTTATCGGTATCCGGTTATGAAAGTCGTCCTCAACAAGAAGAAATGTTCCATTCAATAGCTTCTGCGTTTTATGAAGGCCGAAATCTAATCGTTGAAGCTGGCACCGGAGTCGGGAAGTCATTGGCTTATTTAATCCCTGCAGCTATGTTTGGGTTAACCAACAATGTAAGAATATTAGTTTCTACCAACACTATAAATCTCCAACAACAGCTATTGGAAAAAGATCTTCCTTTGGTCCAAAAAGCTTTAGATGATTTTGGATTTGAAAACCATGCTTCCTTACGGTTTTCCATCCAGAAGGGAAGGGCCAACTACCTTTGTTTCAAACGTTGGACTCGATTGCAAAGTAACCCGAACATTTCTCAGGAAGACGGCCGATTTTTGGGCAAGACTCTAAACTGGATGCAAGGCGAATGTTCTGGGGATAAGTCGGATATATATCTGGATCCCGCGGAGTTAGCAGTTTGGGAAAAAACTTCCGCTCAAGGAAACCTCGACTGTCCAATGTTTTCAGGCCCATGCTTCCTACGGGCTTCCAGAGAACGGGCAGAAGGGTCACATATAGTGGTTGTCAACCACGCATTACTGTTAGCAGACCTTAAACACCACGGAGCGCTGTTGCCGGATTATGATTATCTAATTATTGATGAAGCCCATCATTTAGAAGATGAAGTCACTCGACAATTCGGCCTCACTATCTCTCAACGTCACTTCTCTGATATTTATGACAAAATTATCGGAGCCAGAGGATTGGTGTCTGAATCATCCTTAATCCTCCGTTCATTTTTAAGTTCAAATTCCAGGAAGGAATCCATCGAATACGCCCAACGGAATTTGCTCCAGTTGGTTGAATTGAACGGATCAGCTTCTAAAGCATTGTTTGATGAGATTACAAACTTTATGGGTCAATTAGAAGGTGCCGACCCAGATTCCCGTGTCCAGTTTGTTATTTCCTCCGAGGTCCGACAGATGACAGCCTGGAAGCTCATTGCCCGCTTATCAGAGAAGACTGCGTTGGATTCGCAAAAATTATTGCAGGGATTAAATCGATTCCGTAATTCAATAGAAGCTTTACCCTCAGAGGATTTAACATTTGCAGAGGGAATATGTTCGGAAACGAACGCGGTATCTGAAGAAATAACCCAGATTCAAGCTACGCTAAGCCAAATGTTGTTAACTCCAGATGACCAGATGGTCTACTGGTTTGAGCAAATAGATATCGAAAGTTTTGCTATTCATTCTGCCCCATTAAAGGTAGCGGATATCCTTAACGAGCATTTGTTTCAGGAAAAGCGTTCTGTCATCCTTACTAGCGCGACCCTAGGAGTCCAGGGGAAATTTGATTCCATACAACAGAACCTCGGGTTGTGTGACGCTGATGCACTGGCATTAGATTCCCCTTTCGATTACGAGCAGTCTGCATTGCTTTGCATCCCCAAAGATATTCCTGAACCTGGTTCCCGGGATTATTTTGCTACCTTGGCCAGGACTGTTGAAAAAGTTGTGGAGGTAGCTTCAGGCCGTACAATGGTGCTCTTCACTTCATATTCTTCTTTGAGAACCACCCATTCGGCTGTAAAGGAATTTCTTAGTGAAATTGGAATTAGGGTTTTGGCCCAAGGGATAGATGGAACACCGCAACAAATCCTGAAGGAATTCCTCAAAAACCCAAAAACCGTGTTGTTAGGAACTTCCAGCTTTTGGGAGGGGATTGATTTGGCAGGTGAGGCACTTCAAGTCCTGATTCTCGCCCGGCTACCATTTAACGTGCCTACCGACCCAGTTTTCTCAGCCCGATCGCAATTTTACGATAATCCTTTTCGCGATTATGCTTTGCCCCAGGCTGTGATTCGTTTTAGACAAGGTTTCGGGCGATTAATTAGGACTAAGAGCGACCGAGGTGTAGTTGTAGTGTTGGACCAGCGTGTCATGTCACGTTCCTACGGTCGAACATTTATTCGTTCCCTTCCAAACTGTACAGTGTCGCAATTAGAATTAGACCAATTGCCTGAAATGATAGAAGAATGGCTTTCTAGATAATGTTTATGAAGATAGAACAACCTTTTGACCTTTCAGCAACTTTGAGTAGTGGCCAAGTTTTCCGCTGGGAGCGGGAAGGCGAAACGTGGCATGGACTCATTTCCAACAATTTGGTTTCTCTTGAATTAAGTGGAAATGTTCTTAAGTATAAAACAACAATGAATCCTTCTAAAAAAATGGAGGATTTGATTACAAAATATTTCCGATTGGATGATAATCTCCCAGGGATTCAAGCTTCATTAGATTGGGATTTTCGCCTCAGTCAGGCCATCGGCGCCCTCGGTGGATTAAGGTTAATTCGACAGGATCCTTGGGAGTGTTTGATTTCTTTTATCTGTTCGAGTAACTCAAATATTTCTAGAATTAGTCGGATAATGAACAGCATCGCACAGGGATTTGGAGACAAAATAACCTTGGGTTCTCTTGTAGGATTCCAATTTCCTGGACCAAACATTTTGGCTTCTATAGGAGAGGTGGGATTCAGAGAGCTCAAGTTGGGGTACCGTGCTGAATATGTGGACAAAACTGCGAAGATTTTAGCGGATAATCAGATGGATTTAAACGAATTAAAATCCCTTCCATATTTTAAAGCCAAAGCGTGGCTCATGGCTTTGCCAGGAGTCGGCGCAAAAGTCGCCGATTGTGTTTTATTATTCTCTCTAGATAAACTTGAGTCGTTTCCTATTGATGTCTGGGTTCGAAGGGCTATTGAAGAATGGTATTTTAATGGGGAACAGCTTTCATATGAAAAGTTGGCTCAATGGGCTGCGGATTATTTCGGGCCTTATGCTGGATATGCTCAGCAATATCTGTTCCACCATCGGCGAACGGGAGAGTTCTCTGGCTCATAAGGTTTTCATTGTTAATCTAAAAACGGGAGCAAAGTCTTTTCTGTGGCTCCCGAAATCATCACTCCATTAATTACTACCATTGGTCTTCTTATCAGCTTTGGTTCTTTTAACATAGTTTCAACTAACGATTCATCAGAAATTGTTGAGAGATCTATCCCAAGGGATTTAATACTGGGACTTCGGGTAGCCAGGATATCTTTGGGCGGTTTGTCCCCCAAAAGTTTGCGGAGTTCTTCTTCCGTAAACGGGTTGGCAAAAAAATCTCGTGCAGTAAGCTGAACGTCTTTTTGTAAGAGGAACTCTCTCACTTTCCGACAACTACTTCATTTCGACCACCAGAATAATTCCACTAATATTTTAGCCATATGTCTCCTAATCCGGAATTGATAACACGAGTTTGCCAAAAAAGTTTCTGTCCTCCATCGCCTTGTGAGCTTCTGAGGCTTCTTGGAGTGAAAAGGTTTTTGAAACCGTGCCGGTAATTTGTCCTCGTTGTAAGGAGCCGATAATCTCTCGGAGGTCTTGTTTTGATGCCATAAAAACTCCGAACACAGTCAACTGTTTACTAAATAACATGCCGAGATGTAGTTGGGCTTGATACCCTGTCGTTACCCCGCAGACGCCATATCGTCCCCCGATAGATAAAGACGAGTAGGCATCTTCCCAGAAATCAGTTCCAACATGGTCTACCACTAGGTTTACCCCTCGACCGTCCGTAAGTTCCTTAATTTTTTCACCTACCGATTCTTCGGTGTAGATTATTACTTCATCAGCTCCAAGCTGTTTTGCTTTTATTGCTTTCTCACGATTACTGGTAGTGGCGATGACTCTTGCTCCAACTACGTTCTTTGCTACTTGGATAGCTGCAGTACCCACCCCGCTTGATGCTGATAGAACCAACACAGTCTCCCAAGGTTGCAATTGGCCTTGTTGGACCACTATTCGCCAAACGGGCATGAATGTGGTGGGTAAGGAAGCTGCTTCTTCGTAGGTGATGTTATCAGGAATCTTAAATACGTTTACGGCAGGAACCTTCATAAATTCGGCGTAACCTCCATTCACTGTCGCCCCTAACATAGAGCGTTTCCCCGAACATAAGGCATTCTTTCCCGATAGACAGTTGGAACATTGGCCACATGTAATTATTGGGTCCACAACGACGCGGTCTCCCAGGGCCGCAGTCGTTACCCCATCTCCAATGTCTACAATTTCTCCGGCCACGTCACATCCTAAGATAAATGGGTCTGTTGATTTGCGTCTAGTTCCTCTAACCCCAGCCCGGGTATACAAATCGAGTCGGTTTAGAGCGCAAGCTTTCACCCTAAGTTTAACTTCCAACGACTCAATCTTAGGCTCTGGCAGATCTCCGTAAATTAACGCCTCTGGTCCTCCATGTTCTTCTATATATACCGCTTTCATACAAATCTCCTTTTTAGGTGCTGCCCGTTAACGCGTTCTAGATTAATTGCGTTCGGTATCACGGTTTAGGAAGTCGCGTATCACATCCTCTTCGATTGTTGTTTTTCCTTCAGGTTCGTCTAAGACGAGTTTATGAAGTCGCCTCAGGAGCAACCCAATTTTGGGTCCGGGTGCCACGCCGAGCCCTATAAGATCGTCGCCAGTGAGTTTTGGCGTCTTATAGAGAAGAATATCTATAAAATAACGTATTCTTTCCCGTATTTTAGGCTCTTTTTCAATTGTAAACCAGCCTTCCAAGGCTGGTTGCTCGAATCTATTTAGAATCGCGTAAATTTCACTTGGAAGTAAGCTCGATTGTTTAAGTTTTAGTTTCTGGTTCTCGAATTCATTGGTGCTTCGGACTACCTTTTTCCACGAGGCGGGCATATTTAATTTTCCAATGAGAATTTCCCTTTCTCCAGGATTCAGCGAAGCAGTCAAGAGGCTAATTAAAAGCTTTGAATTTGATGCCTTATTAAATCTAAATGAAGCATTTATGTCGTGGTAATCATTTTGAGGCCAACTCCAACCTGGTAAAATTACATCCAAAATTCCGAGCCCAGTGGCGCGGGTTAAGATATCCTCAGGTTGAAATTCCTCGAATATTTTCTGAAATTCATTTCTTAGTCTATCAGGACTTACCGAGTGTAAATATTTACAATGCGCAATTAATGATTCCTTGGTGACGCATTCCAACTCAAATTTTAAACGTTGTTCATACCGGACGGCTCGAATTATTCTTGTGGGATCATCTTGAAAGCTATCGAGGTGGAGGATTCTAATTTTCTTTTTTACGATATCGTATTCGCCCCCAAGTGGGTCTATGAGCTCTCCAAATGTATCAGAGTCCAGAGCGATAGCCATCGCATTAATTGAAAAATCTCGTCGATGGAGGTCTTCGGATAGGTCCGCCATTTCTATTTGTGGTAATTCCCCTGGGTTCCTATAGGTTTCATTACGAGTTGTGGCGAAATCAACAGTTGTAGAAAAAAGCGATAATTTTGCGGTGTTAAATTGAGATTCAGCGGTGACCGAACCCCCAAATTTTTCTGCGATATGTCTGGCGAGCTTTGGGGCATCACCCTCGATCACTACGTCGACATCAGTAAGGGGTCTGTTTAACATCAGATCCCGGACCATTCCTCCTGCCAAAAAGGAGCGATATCCGAAACTCTGGGCAGAGACTCCAATATCCTTTAGTAAGTTAAAAATGCCTGAGTCTAGCTGCGATTTCATCTTATCAATGAGGACACGTTTTACCATCGAAGGCACCCCTTGGAGTCAGCTTATTATAGCATGGGAGAATTTTGACAATCCTATTTATATTTACGTAAAATATTTGGAGAATTGGGAGGTGGGAAATATGAATCCTCTGGTGTGTGACATATTCTTTGATTACGGATGACCATTCGTGTATAACGCAGCCATGTGGCTCGACGCGGCAAAGCAGCAATACGGGCAAAATTTGCAAATTCAATGGAGAGGGTTTCTCCTTGAGCAGGCTAATAACAAACAAGGGCCAGACTGGAAACTCTGGGAACAACCAGCAGATTATCCATTCCGCAGTCTGCCCGCTTTAAGGGCGGCTGAAGCGGCCCGCCTTCATAGCCCTGAAGCATTTGATCGTTTCCACCTTGCTCTTCTCAAAGCTCGACATGAGGAACGGAAGAATATCACTGACCAATCCGTTCTAAGTGATATTGCTCGTAGTACGGGGCTTGACCCAGCTCAAATTCATCGAGATGCAGCTGGGGAAGATCTGCTGAAAAAAATTGTTTCGGACCATACTGAAGCAGTTGAAAAGTTTGGTGTTTTTGGTACCCCTACATTTGTTTTTCCGAACGGAAGTGCAGCGTTTCTAAAACTTCTGAAACCGCCAGAAAAAGATGCTTCTAGCCTTCTGGATTTACTCTCTGATGTTATGGAGAATAGACCCTACGTAGGAGAAATAAAGCGCCCTCAACCGCCTTGGCCAAGCAACGTAACTTTGGGCCAGCATTAGTTCTTGAAGGCCTATGAGTAATACTAACGATTCTCTCTCCAATAAGTTCGAACAATCCTTAACGGTTTTTTCCGAAGCATTGCACCTTTCCTTTAGTGAAATTAAAGTGCTTGGCCAAAGTATGGTGCATTCTTCCTACATTAATGACCATCTTTCTGAGGAAATGGAATCCAATGAGCGGCTGGAATTCTTGGGCGATGCTGTACTTGATTACGTCGTGGCAAAATATCTTTACTCATTATTCCAAGGAATGACAGAAGGAAACCTCACGGTCGCAAGGGTCGCTTTAGTAAGGGAAGAGACTCTTGCGAGAATAGCCAGGAAATTAGGTGTCGGCGATTTGTTGTTATTGGGGCAGGGCGAGGAAATTACCGGTGGAAGGGACCGAGATTCGAATCTAGCCGGCGCATTGGAGGCCCTGATTGGAGTAATATCTTTGGATATTGGAATCGAATCTGCTGAAATTTTCGTCTTAAGCATTCTGAAGGACGACATTAAGAACATTTCAATTAATGGTTTGCCGAAAGACCCCAAATCAGAGTTACAGGAGTTGATTCAATCAGATTATAGAGCTACTCCCTTGTATAGAGTCATTGATGAGTTTGGGCCGGGGCATGCAAAAAACTTCGTTGTTGAAGTTTACATAAATGAAGACATGATTCTTGGTCAAGGGAATGGTACTCGGAAATCGGACGCGGAACGGAACTCTGCAATAAATGCATTGGCGAATTTAGAAAAAAGGTAACGGGAGAAAAGGGCCTTATTTATTTTTAGAGGGGCTGAAATGCCAAATGGTTTCCTGAACCGTAAAAAAACCGTGGAAGGGCTGAGCCGTAGTCGGACAACTTGGTTTCATAAATTGGCGGGAGTGTTCAAAAAGCCCGACATTTCCGAAGAAGATTGGGAAACTGCTGAAGAAATCCTTCTGCAGGCCGATGTCGGCTATCGCACTACTTCATTACTTTTAGAGAGAGTTCGTGTTGGCATACAGAAGGAATCTAGATCTGCTCCTAATGTCTTTGAATTATTGAAGCAGGAAATCTGTTCGATTTTGGAATTTGATAATCCCAAAGATTCTTTACCTGATAGGTTTTCGGGCCCAAAAGTAATTGTAGTTGCTGGAGTGAATGGCGTGGGTAAGACTACTAGTATCGCGAAACTAGCTTCTTACTATCAAAGTCAAGGTTTTAAGGTTCTTCTTGGAGCTGCTGATACTTTCCGGGCAGCCGCTATTGAACAACTTCAAATTTGGGGGGAGAGGATAGGAGTAGAAGTAATTGCCCATCAGCATGGTTCTGACCCGAGTGCAGTTGCCTTCGATACGGTTCAGGCCGGTATTGCAAGGAACGTTGATGTGGTAATCATTGATACTGCCGGGAGAATACATACTAGAGTGAATCTTATGGAAGAGCTTAAAAAGTTGATAAGAGTTATATCTAGATTGGACTCTGAGGCTCCCCACGAAACTCTGCTTGTTTTGGATTCTACCACTGGCCAAAATGGATTGGCCCAGGCCAGTTCTTTTTTGGAAGCGGTATCTTGTTCTGGGATTATTCTAACTAAACTTGACGGATCGGCGAAGGGCGGTGTGGTACTGTCGGTATGTCGTGATTTAGAGCTCCCGGTCCAATTTATAGGGGTTGGAGAACAAGCGGAAGACTTGATACCTTTCGTCCCAGAAGATTTTGTAGAAGCATTGTTCACTCCTTTAAATGGCGAGGTTACTTCTTGATTTATTTCAGCGTGAGTGATCTTACTCTCCTGTGATAGATCTACTCAGCTGGTTGGTTGCATTAGAGTGTCTTGGGATTTTGAGTTTTCCTTTCGCTTTCAAGCTATTCCCTTCTTTTCCAGACAGGGGTTACGCCCTTCAGAAAATTATTGGGTTAATCTTAGTATCCTATTGTGTGTGGTTAATCGGGAGTTTTCGAAGCGTTACTGCGGCGACATATGGGCTTTTTTTCGTGTTATCTGGACTGGGTATCGTCTCAATTTTCATCATTATTAATGAGAGAAGAGAGATCCTAAGGTTTTTCCGGAACAATTGGCTCCTTGTGGGGACAATTGAGGGAATATTTGCGCTTGTATTCCTCGGTTGGGCGTTGCTTCACTCCTACGACCCGCATATTGAGCATACTGAGCAGATCATGGATTTTGCATTCTTGACCAGTTCTTCTCAATCGCTATTCTTCCCTCCTGAAGACCCTTGGCTTCGAGGATTCACGCTTAATTATTATTATTTTGGTTATCTTATTTTTTCTACTTTGGGGAAGATTGCTGGGACCTCAACTCCCGTTACATACAACCTTGCGCTGGCTTCCATTCCCGCTCTCTCAGCTTCTGCAATTTTAGGTATTGTAGTCAGCATCTTGGGGAATTCTGGCTTTCCCATCAAGAAATCTATCTGGATCGGGGTCGCCGGGGTTGGAATATTCCTGTTTGTGGTCAATCTCGAACCCTTCTTCGAATTGATCCATTCCCTGGGATATGGCTGGGCTGGGTTATGGGAAATCCTCAAGGTTCCCGGTTTGGGGGCAGGTTTTGCTGAATCTGGAATTTTCCCTACAGAAGGTTGGTGGTGGTGGAAGGCAACGCGGATAATCAATACCACAATTGATGGGAATTTACTTGATTATGGGATCAATGAATTCCCGTTTTTCAGTTTCCTCCTTGGCGATTTTCACCCACATATGATTGCAATCCCATTTACCTTTTTAATCATTGCATCTTCTCTGAACATTTTTTTTGAGAGATCAGAAACGAATTTTCCCTGGATGCTCCAACACGCAGGTCAAATTTTTATGATGGGGCTATTCTTGGGAGGCCTAGGTTTTATTAATGGCTGGAGTCTTCCCCCCTTATTGTTTCTTGTCTCCCTGTTCTCTCTGGGGAAAGTTGTGCGGGATCGAAAAGCAGGAAGGATTTGGCGGGATGTTTCCTGGTATTTAGGGCTTGTGATTGTTCTGGCTTTCTTATCGGTAGCCCTCTTTCTCCCGTATTATATGAACCTTGATGCTATCCCTCTTAAAATCCAACTTGTAAGAGATTCGGGAACCCAAATCATCCACAGCATTTTACTTTGGGGTGGGTTTACTATCTTAGCTTTCCCCTCTTTATTTTATTTCCTATCCCGGATAGTTAAAAATTGCTCCGGATCCCTCCTCATTGTGTCTTTCGGTATTTCGATTTTGCCTCTCCTTCCCACGTTGTTATTCAATTCTGCTTTAATGTTTGCTTCGGCAACGATTATTTCATGTTTTTTTGGGCTTTGGGTTAGCGTATATACAGCTATTCAATCTCTTCGAGCTAAAAATGAGGAGATCGGATTTATCCTGTCAGTGTTCTTGATATTTTCTATTTTGCTAATTCTGGGGCCCGAACTTTATATAGTTTCGGACGCTTTCCAAAATAGGATGAACACCATCTTTAAGCTACACTACCAAGCTTGGATTGTTTTTGCTCTTCTTTCTCCATTGTTACTGTTTTATCCGAGGGAACCTCTATTTGGTCCCGGGAAATTAACGAAGATTCTGAAACCTATCTGGTATGGATGTTTATCCTTAATAGTTCTTTTATCCGGGTACTACGGTGTCGGATCTTCCATTGAAAAGACTAATGGTTTCAGTTCTAGGCCAAGCCTAGACGGCTTGAGTAAGGTAAAATCTGATAGCCCGGGAGAATTTGCACTAATTGAATGGCTCCTGGAAAACGTTCAACCAGATGAAGGATTGGTTGAAGCAGTGGGGCCAGATTATTCAAACTTTGGGAGAATTTCAGCATCTACCGGTGTTTCAACTATATTAGGCTGGGTTGGGCATGAACGCCAATGGAGAGGGCCTCACTGGAATCCTTCCGAAAGACTGAATGATGTTAGATTAATTTACGAATCTTCTAATAAGGAGGAGGTTCTAAGTTTGTTGAAAAAGTATGACATTCGATATGTTGTTCTAGGGCCGCGCGAGCGTTCAGCGTATAGCATCCAAAACTTGGCCGGGATGACTGAGATCTTGGGACTTGCCTTTTCCGCACATGAATTTTCTGTTTATCGATTGAAAGCTGATGAGGAATAGGATGGAGGATAAAATCCGGCATCGAACTTGGTTGAACCCAACGAAGGAAAAAATCCTCCTTTGCATCCTTCTATTTTTTACCTTGGTTACGAGGCTTTGGGATCTTGATGCTAGGCCCTTACATCACGATGAAAGTTTACATGCTGTTTACAGTTGGTACATCAACTTGGGAATTGGTTACCAACACATGCCGATGATGCACGGCCCCTTTCAATTTCTTGCTAATAGTTTCATTTTCTTTCTTTTTGAAGATTCAGAATTTACCGCTCGTTTAATGTACGCAATTTTTGGCATAGTTTTAGTGGGAATGCCTTGGTTTTTGCGCCGAGAGTTGGGGCAAATTGGTGCAATTGTTGCGGTGGGATTGTTGGCGTTTTCGCCGACGATTTGGTACTTTAGCCGATTTGCTAGGAACGATATCCTTATCGCTGTTTGGCTTCTTGGAATAGTAGTGTGTATGTGGAGATTCCTTGGTGACCCCCGTCCGCGGTACCTCTTCTTGCTTTCATTCTTTATGGCTCTATCTTTTGCCACAAAGGAAACCACCTATCTCTCCGTTTTTATTTTTATATCCTATTTTACTGGGTGGGGGATAATAAAGTGGGTTACTGATTTCAGAGCCGGATATCTCCCTATTGAATCTGGAAAGATGCCAATTGCCTCCATCTCGCACTGGGATCGAACAATAAAGCTGCTCAAAGGTCCTCAAGGAACAGTAGTTCTTCTATTAGGGGCTTTGGCGTTAACCCAATCTGCCGCTGTGGTAGGGATTTGGCAGGAGAGTTTAGGGCTCGTATTACTTAACGCTGATAGCTCCTTTGGTCCTATTGGACTCCCTGATGAACATGGAAATCTTCCGGCGATAGGAATTACTTTATTCTTTGTCATTATAGGAGGGGTTACTGGATTAATCCTTTCACCAAAGCGATGGGTTTTATGCTTAGCGATCTTTTGGTGCACTTGGTTGTTTTTCTTCAGTAGTGGATTTACGAATCCGAATGGCGTAATAACCGGTTTATGGCAGAGTTTGGGTTACTGGATCGTACAACAAGACGTTGGGCGTGGAGGTCAGCCTTGGTACTATTATTTACTTCTAGTTTCGACTTATGAATTTTTACCCATTATTTTCTCTTTAGTGGGTATGGCTCTTTTTGGAAAAAACGGCGGACCTTTTGAAAGATTTTTGATGTTCTGGCTCGTTGCTACTTTCGTATTATTCTCCATTGCTTCAGAGAAAATGCCTTGGCTTCTGGTTCACATTTGTTTGCCTGGAATTTTACTGGCATCTCTATATATCGGACGAATGGTGGAATCAGTTGCTTGGTCCAGCGTGAAAAGAACGAAGGCATGGATAGGGGTGGTAACACTTCCTTTTCTGATCCTTCTCATCTATCGTTTGGGTTCCTTGTTGATTCCCTCTGAGTTCGTGGATAACGTCCCTTTTGTGATCGTTCTCTTAGGATTGTCATTCGGATGCCTTTTTGTGGTCAAAAAATATCTTTTTGGCATTACTCAGATTTCCGTATTCAATTTGCTGGGAGTGTCATTTGCAATTATTTTACTCATATTTTCAATTCGAGCAGGGTTTGGGGTTACCTTCCGGAATCAGGGAATTGGAAATGAATTGTTGGTTTATACCCAAACAAGCCCGGATCTTCTGCGGGTTTCCGATCTAATCCATGAAGTCTCTTTTAGTACGCACAAGGGGAATTCGCTTTCAATAATAGTAGACAGCGATGAAGGATTTACTTGGCCGTGGGCGTGGTATTTAAGGGGCTTCGATAAGGTCAATTATTTGCCATTTGACTCTTTAAATTCTGAAAGTATATCTCGGGCTGATGTATTACTGATAAATTCAAAAAATGTGAGTCTGACTCCGCCCGGTTCCGAATTTGGGTTCGTAGAGATTCAGACATACCGTCATCGGCAATGGTTTCCTGAAGTGTATCGAGGGTTGCACTTACGGCAATTAACCGATAGGTCCACTTTTGGGGATTTGCGGGAATTTTGGCTTTCACGAAACCTTGAAACCCCAATTGGTTCTCAAGGGGGTGTTTTATATTATTCTGTTGACCTGCTCCGTGATGCATCTATTAATGGAAAGGATCATATCAGACAAAATCCTTGATAGGTATAGGTAGCTTATGTATCTTCTTCCTATCCTATTTGTTAGATTGTTCAGTCGGATAACCCTCTTTAAAAAACCACAAACTATTGGGGGTATTACGCAGTGATTTATTCGAAAAAAATAATGATTGGAATGGGGATTTCAATCATATTTTTAGTTTTCTTTCTTTTTAGAGCCGGAATTCCGAGAACCATAGACGCCCTTCTTGAAGTGAACTATTTCTCGCTGATTCCTGCTTTGATTTGCTACATTATTGCCTTGGCGTTGAGGACAGTCCGGGGGAAGGTTGTCTTGCAGCCGATAGGTCGATTCCATTTTTCACACCTATGGAAAGGAGTGATTATCGGTTATTCAGCCAATAATTTACTTCCGATACGTCTAGGAGATTTGGTGCGATCTCGTTACTTAGGTCATACTTCAGGTTTTAGCAAAACTTCTATTTTCGCTACCATAGTAATTGAACGGGTTTTTGATGGATTGGGATTACTGTTCTTATTAGGCCTGTTTTCAATTTTTCTTCCGACATCTGGTTTACTAAGGGCGCTTGGTCAAGAGGCCCGTGTAGATCCTTTGCTTTTAACAGTCGTCCTCACAGTCCCATTTCTCGCTGCTATCACTTTCTTTAGTATCGCAACGGCATTCCCGAAAGTTCCGAAACGGATATTAGGAACAGTGCTTCAGGTATTCCCAACCAGTATGAAAACAAAATTAACCCAATTCACCATCCTATTTTTGGAAGGGCTTTCATCTTTGCGTGATTTTAGAAAGACGGTGTCTATATTTCTGTTAACGTTATTGGTATGGATTTCAGAATCTGGGGTTTTCCTGTGCATAGCATATGGATTTCAATTAGATTCTTTTTTCCCCGGTTGGTTCCTGTTATTTGGTGCTTTAGTATTAACGACAGCAGTAGCTAATCTTGCAACCTCTATCCCTTCTGCTGGAGGAGGAATAGGGCCCTTTGAGTTTTTCGCTCAGAGTAGTTTGATCTTTTTTGGAGTCGATGTTTCATTGGCTTCTGCCTATATCTTGGTTGTACACGCTTTATTGTTGTTTCCCGTGACCATTTTAGGGTTCATATACATTTGGAATGGGCTATCATTATTTCGAGAGATATTATGGTTGGGATCTTCTCAGGAAAATCCCCGACAGTAGCTCTCCGATAAATTTATATTGGAAAAGGGTATCTCATGAATATTGGTATTGTTGGTGGAGGGGCTGCAGGTCTTGCCGCCGCTTACGAACTTTTAAGGAATGGGCACAGTGCTACCGTATTTGAAAGAGCCCCCTTTTTAGGAGGACAGGCTTCAACGTTTCTGGTACAAGGGGTTCCATTAGAAAGAGGCTACCATCACCTATTTACAAGTGATCGGGATATGATTTGGTTGATTGAAGAATTAGGGTTATCCGAAGAATTAGCTTGGTTACCTTCAAGAGCCGGTTTATTTCACCAGAAACAGATTTGGAAATTTACTACCCCAGTCGATCTTCTGAAATTCCGACCACTAACTTTCATCGACCGAATCAGATTAGGCCTTATAACCCTGTATCTTCAACGTATACGTAAATGGCAAAGATTTGAAGGAGTTACGGCTGCCAAATGGCTTCGTTCGAGAGTTGGACGTCGGGCATACGAGGCGGTGTGGGAACCTTTATTGCGCGGCAAATTCGGCCAATATTATGACCGCGTTGGAATGGTGTGGTTTTGGGGGAAAATTGCGTTGAGGTTTGCCTCCAGAGGTAAGGGGATGGTTCAAGAGAAATTAGGATACCCCATGGTTGGGTTTGGCAAAATCTTCGATTCCCTTGGGGACCGCATCCGAGATCTAGGAGGTTCGGTTCATACCAATGCATCCGTTCAAAAAGTACTTATAGATGACCGCGAGAGTTTCCAGGGGCTTGAAGTACGATATCGTACTGGGGAAATCAAGGTTGAGAATTTTGATGCAGTAATTATTACAACACCTTCACATATAGTGCCTAAATTAATCCCTGAATTGCCCCAATCATATTCAGAGAACCTTTCAAACACCACCTACTTAGCTGCGGTGTTGTTAATCTTAGAATTAACAAACCCCCTTTCTTCAATTTATTGGTTGAATATCGCTGATAGGGATATACCCTTTGTTGGGGTAATTGAACAAACTAATTTTGTGCCGGCAAATCGTTATGGGGGGAGTCATGTGGTTTATCTTACGAACTATCTTGGGAGTGATAATCCTCTCTATCATGCCAGCCATGACGAACTTTTAAAAGCATATCTGCCTCATTTACAGAAAATTAACCCCGAATTTAAGGAGTCTTGGATATTAAAGAGTCATTACCATCGTGAAGATGCCGCACAGCCTGTTGTGGAACCCGGATACAACCAAAAAATACCCAGCCACAGGACTCCGATTCAGGGAATTTATCTTGCGAATACTACTCAAATATACCCTGAAGATAGAGGAACGAATTATAGTGTTCGGTTAGGTAGGAAGGTGTCCCGGATGGTTCTTCTGGATAATGGATCCTCATTCACCGATGAATTACCAGAATCTGTAATCCATGATTCTATTACTTCGAGTTTTTCCTAAGGAAGAAAAATTTTCGAAATGTGCATCCTCTCTCCTTCGCGAGGATGGCGATACTGTTGGAATTCCCTTAACGGATTTTCGGGTTCCAGAGATCATTGAGTGCGTCACCTAACATGTTCCAGGAAAAGATGAGTAAGCCTACGATGATCACAGGGGGTATCAACAGATGCGGGTAATTTCTCAGTATGGAAATATCTTGACCTTCGCGAATCATATTCCCGAGGCTGGGAGCAGGTGGTTGAATTCCTATCCCGAGCCAGCTTAACATAACTTCTGCTCCTGCTAAGGTTCCCATACCCATTGTAATTACAACAATAATTGGTGGGAGAGCATTCGGAAGGATGTGCTTTAGAAGAATATGTGTTGGTGAAGCACCCAAGGCCTCAGCAGCCTCGACGTAAACGGTTCGTTTCAATGAGAGGACTTGGCCCCGAGTAAGGCGTGCGATGCCAACCCAGCTAAAGGCCGCCAATGCTCCAAATATTAATAGGTAATCTGGAATTCCCCAACGGACTAGCCCATTTAAGCCAAAAATATTTTCGAAAGACCGGACCATTTCAATGATTCTAGGTCTTAGGGTTGCTGCCAATAAAATAACCAATAGGAGTCCTGGGAAGGCCAAAAATACATCGCCCACCCTCATGATTACGCTGTCAATCCTCCCTCCAAAATATCCTGCTATCAAACCTAAAGCTACGCCGATGAAGAGACTGCCCGTAATCACTGCTGCGAAGGTAATGATGAGGTTGGTCCGAAGACTATAAATCAATCTGCTTGCCACATCCCGGCCGAGGAAGTCGGTTCCTAGAATATGGTTTCGATTGGGCGAGATTTTGCTTTGGGAAAGATTTTGTTCATAGTAGGATTGCGGAGCCACAAGAGGAGCTGAAATTCCCAGGCCATAAATTAGGACAATGATTGATAGACTGATAACAAATTTTGGTTTCCGTAACATTTTACCGAAGACTTTGGGGAGAAGAATTCTCGGTTTGTTTGTTTCGATAGAAGTTTGTTGAATTGGATTCATTTCAGGTTTCATGCTATACACGGATCCTTGGGTCCAAAAATCCGTAGAGAATGTCCACTAACAAATTGGCCAACGCGAATGCTGTGGCAATAATCAGAACGAGAGCTATAATTACCGGATAGTCTCTTTGAAACACGGCTTCTACTCCGAGACGTCCGATTCCAGGGATACCGAAGATTGTTTCGGTGATAAAAGCTCCTTCTACTAAGGTCGCTAGGCTCAGTCCTAGTACGCTTACAATAGGAAGCAGGGCATTCCGGAGGACATGCCGCCATTGGACGGCTATTTCTGATAATCCCTTCGCTCGAGCGGTCCTAACGTAATCCTCCGCCAGCACCTCTAGGGCACTTGATCTTGTTAATCGGAGGATTCCAGCTATTCCTGGTAATCCCATTACCAGGGCCGGCATTATAAGGTGAAGGCTGAAGAACCCTTCCCAACCCGAGGTCGGAAGCAATTTTAAATTCAATGCTAGGAGGAGAATCAGGAAAGGAGCGGCTATAAACACCGGCATTGAATATAGGAATAATGCTGACCCCATAATGAGGGTATCTACAAGGGTGCCATGCTTGAACGCTGTTAGAAGACCTAAAGGAATACCAATACCTATAGCGAGAATTATTGCGGCCGTTCCTAATTGAACTGATATCCAGATTTTTCCCCATATGAGTTGGTTAACTGAAAGATGAGAATAGGAATAACTTTGTCCAAAATCTCCCTTAAGTGATTTACGAATAAAGTCACCGTATTGAACTAAAACGGGTCGGTCTAATCCCATTTCTTCACGTAGGCGTTCCACTGATGCGGGGGTAGCTTTATTCCCGAGGCGAACTTCGACTGGGTCACCTGGTCCGTAGTAGCCTAGGAGGAATGTAACGAAACTTACAATCACTAAAAGGAACGGTAGCCAAAAAAGTCGACGAATTACTCTGATAGTCATTTCGTTTTGAGGCAAACCATTTCGTGAATGGTCATCCTTTTAATCTAGTTTTCTAAGGATATGTACCTTAATTTGGGGGTAATTAGAGGTGTGAGGCGATATCCTTCCACCTCAGGTTTTATCAGCACCATACGGTCACCACTGTACCATAAGGGTATCCATGGTGCGTCATCTACGATTATCTGTTCGGCCATCCTGTAAATCATTTTTCTATCTTCCCATGACGCAGATCGAGCTTCTTCCAACAGGTTATCTACTTCCAGATTGGAATAACTATTATGATTTAATGGACTATTTGAATGGAAGTTGATGTCCAGCATTCCATGGGGGTCAGGATAGTCTGCTTGCCATCCGATTCCGGCAAAAGCCTGAAATCTGTCTTGGTTAAGGTCTTCGAGAAATGTAGCCCATTCAACCTGCTGGATTTCAACTTCAATACCCAAAGTAGTGCGCCACATTTCAATAATCGCTTCCATGTCGAGTCCAATAGACCCTCCTGTCCCCGGTACCGTAATCGTTATAAGGGGGACATTGTCTCGATAAGAAGAGTTCTGGAGTTCACTGAGGGCACTCTCGGGGTCAAATTCTAGTCCGGTTACTTCTCCAGTGTAACCTGGAAAACCTTCTGGTAAAATTGTTGTAGCAGGGGAGAACATATTGGCAAGAACCCTGTCGGCAATCAATTCCCGATCTATCGCGTAAGAAAGAGCCCTCCTGAAGTGTTTGTCCTCAAAGGGGGGCTGATTGACATTAAGCCCGATATAGTAAATATCGAAACTTGGAGGGACTACTACCAAATCTTTATTAAGTGGTTCCTCCGGATTAGTCACCCTATCAATGTCCCCTAACCCTACCCCGGTAATATGGATTTCATTATTTTCGTACATTGCCATAGAAGAACCTCCCCGGAGGATAAATTCAACAAATTGTACCTTTGGAGGCTCCAGATAAAAGTTATCGTTTGCCTCTAATATTAATTTTTCACCGATTTGGTATTCGCGTAATTTGAACGGCCCCGTTCCATTTGGCTCTCGAACCCAATCCTCCCCCATTGTTTCGATATTATTTTTGTCTACTATAAATGCCGTTGGATATGTTAATTTCGCCAGAAAGTACGCACGCGGCTCAACGATGGTTATTTCCAGTGTGTGTGAGTCAATGACTTTTATCCCGGAAACCTCATCAGCCTTGCCACTTAATTTCTCGGCTGCTCCGACTATGTCGTCCAAATAATTGTCCGCTCCTGGAGCCATAGTGTTTGGGGATAGGGCTCGTTCTAGGGAATATTTAACATCATCCGCGGTAACCAGTGTGCCGTCGTGGAACTTCGCATTTGGGCGTAAATAGAACGTATAGGTTGTTCCGTTTTTGGCTACTTCCCATCTTGAGGCAATATCTGGTTCGAGTCTTAAGTCTGGAGAAATTGTCACGAGGCCGCTGAAAATTTCTACTAAGATACCCGCAGAAGTTGTGTCGGATACTAAATGGGGGTCCAAGGTGGGAGGGTCTTGCCAAAGCCGCCTGAAAGTGTCTTTAGATGTGGGAGTCGGCAAACTTTCAGTTTGGTTACAGGCAATGACTAAGAGAAGTAAAGCCGTAATTATGGTGCATTTTAGTAGTATATGTATTTTCATAAAATTTGGAATCATGCCTCGAGGTCAAATTTATCCCTAGAGATTATGTATCGTTCCCTACTTCGTTTAGGAGATAACTCCGAAGTAGCTCATCAAGATTCCCATCCAGTACAGCGGTTGGGTCATGGGATTCAAAGTCACTACGATGATCTTTTACTAATTTGTAGGGATGTAAAACGTAACTTCGAATTTGATTACCCCAGCCAGGTGAAATGTGCTCTCCCTTTAATCTCGCCTGCTCTGCGGCCCTTTCTTGGATTTGTAGGTTTACAAGTCTCGCTTTGAGAATCCGTAAGGCCATCTGTTTGTTTTGGATCTGTGACCGTTCATTTTGGCATGAAACGGTAATCCCAGTCGGCATATGAACAATGCGTACCGCAGTTTCGACTTTTTGGACATTTTGTCCTCCGTGGCCGCCAGCCCTAAAGGAGTCCACTCGTAGGTCTTGTTCATTTATTTCAATTTCAGTGTCATTTTCAACCTCGGGCCATATTTCGACCAGCGCGAAGGAGGTATGACGGAGATGAGCCGCATCGAACGGGGATAATCTTACTAGTCGATGGACTCCTTTTTCGGATTTTAACCAACCAACAGCATTTTGACCTTGTATTTCTAGGACAGCGCTTTTTATCCCTGCTTCTTCTCCGTAAGACGTTTCGATGAGGTGGGTTCTGAATCCTTTGTTTTCAGCCCATCGGAGGTACATTCTCAATAACATTTCGGCCCAATCCTGAGAATCAATCCCTCCTGCACCTGCATGAATTGCCATAATGGCGTCGTGGGAATCATATGGTCCAGACAGCAGAAGGTTGAACTCCAAAGGACCTAGACGAGCGGAAAGGGAGTCGTACTCAGTTTGGAGGCCGAAGGATAACTCATCATCGTGTGTCTCAATCGCTAGAGAAGATAATTCTGCAAGAGCATCGATATCCCGTTCTAAATTGCGCCAGATCAAACACTCTTCAGTTAAAGTGTTCAATCGTTGCATTTGGATCTGGGCAGATCGAGCGTCATCCCAGAAGTTAGGACTTACGGATTGTTTTTCAAGGGAAAGGACCTCATGTTCTTTTGTTGCAATGTCAAAGACGACCTATGAGATATTGTATTCGTTCCCTGAGTATGGGGATGTGACTATGGATATCTAACATTTTGAGCCTCTCAAACCTATTCTTTGCCAGTGAGCGCTATTGTTATTGAAAACGGTGAAAATAAACGCTAACGCTCTGTTTCTTCTGATATATCGTTAGTGAATAAACCTTTATTGAAGCTTGATCTAAATTTTACGATTTTATCTAAAAAGCTCGCGAAGATTATAGCATAGGGGAATAAATTCCATCCCATTTAAGAGGTGTCGGATACCTTTATGAATTCATTTTATTACAGCGCAGGTTCATTTTCCTTGACACTTTATCGCTACGATCAGTATCATATGCCCCCTACGCCGAGGTAGCTCAGTGGTAGAGCAGCGGACTGAAAATCCGCGTGTCGGCAGTTCGACTCTGCCCCTCGGCACCTTCTTTTCTCTTTGAATTTAGGCCCGTATCCAATTAAGCCGGAGCTACCCTACGTGGATGCTATATGCAATGAATATTGAAAGCGGACAGAGCTCAAATCCCTTTCTGAAATGGGCCGGAGGGAAAACTCAACTGCTTCGGCAGTTCGAGCCAATTTTTCCAAAAACCTTCAACCGGTTCTTTGAGCCGTTCCTGGGAAGTGGGGCTGTTTTCTTTTTCCTTCGTAATCAAGGTAAGGCTGAAAATGCCTTTCTCTCTGAAAGAAATCAAGAATTAATTGACTGTTACCTAGGTGTTCGCGACCATTTAGGTGAAATTATGCAATATTTGACTTGGTATAGGGATTTCCATTCAATAGACCAGTATTATGAAGTCCGGAAATTAGACCCTTGGGGCTTGTCTCTACCCCACAGGGCGGCACGGCTGATTTATCTCAACAAAACTTGTTTTAATGGGTTGTATCGTGTCAATAAAAAAGGGCAATTTAATGTCCCAATGGGTAGATACAAAACTCCCCGGATCTTCGAGGAGCAAAAACTACGATTGGCGAGCAAATCATTATCCGGAATTGATATAAAGGCGATGGATTTCACTAGATTACCTGAGTATGTTGGGTATCGAGATTTTGTCTATTTAGACCCCCCGTATGACCCGTTAAGTTCCACTTCAAATTTTACTGGGTACACAAAAAATTCATTCGATGAAAAAATGCAAAGTGAACTAGCAAATATTTGTCGGATCCTTACTGACAGAGGGGCCTTCGTCATGCTCAGCAATTCTTCTACCAGTTTGATAAGAGATCTCTATTCATCAAGTATGTTCTTTGTGACTCAAGTTGAGGCTAGGCGTTCGATAAATTCGAAGGGGGACAAAAGGGGTTTTACCCCTGAATTGGTTATTACGAATTACAGATGGGATTATTAATCCGGATTCTGGTTTTAAGATAGCAGAGACGAGGCTGTTACCGCTCTGAAAATTAGTGCCTCTCTTAATGGTAATTATAAGAAAAGAATTTATCGTAGGATTTCGTGATTAACTGGGTTCAGTCAATGAAAAAGCCTTGGCAATTAATTCGAACGATCGGATTCGGTCATCAAAGTCGTAGCAGTTCGTAGCAATACTTAAATCTTTTGTTCCATACTCCCGAGATGCTTGAAGGATTCCTTCCTTAACCACATCCGGTGTTCCAATGATGAGGAATCGATTTGCTCTTGCGATGTGTTCCTGTTCGAATGGGGTTAATTCGATCCTTTTAGCTTCATCTGGGGAAATTAATGGTTCTCGTATTCCCTTGAGTGAATTGATACGTGAAATGTTCCGGCTAGAAATGATAGAGTTAGCTTTTTCTTCAGAATCTGCACAAATCACTTGCAAGGCTACGTTGAACTTAGGCTCTGAAAGGTATCCTGATGGACGAAATTGTTGTCTGTATAATTCGGCGATCATTGGTCCGTGTTCCGCGGTTGTTCCGAAAAAATCCGCGAAGGAAAAGGGTAATCCTAGGGCGGCAGCCAAGCGTGCACTGTAATCACTGGATCCGAGAAGCCATATTCCTGGTATCGTGGGGGGAGGCGGGCCTGGCTGGGCTTTAATGTTATAGAATAAATGCTCTTCAGGTAGGGTTCCAGAAAGAAACCCTATCAAATCTACCACCTGCTGGGGAAAATGATTTATATCTGCTACCGGTTTAGGGTAGGCTAAGGCTCTGGCTGTTTCCTGATCGCTACCGGGAGCTCTTCCAATCCCTAATTCGATCCGATCAGGGTAAAAAGACTGTAAAACACTGAAATTCTCTGCAACCTTGAAGGCGGAATAGTGCGACAACATTACCCCGCCACTCCCCACATTTATCGTTTTGGTTTGTGTTGCTATCTGGCCAACTAGAATTTCTGGGGAGGTGCCAGCGAAGCCACCAGAATTATGGTGTTCCGCAACCCAATACCTCCGGTACCCTAATCCTTCGGCAATTTGTGCAAGTTTCACCGTTTCATTGAGAGCCTGTTGAACAGTCCCGCCTTTTCTGATAGGCGACTGATCTACGACTCCGAAAGTGAATTGTTCGGCGTTAATATTCATTGACTCTCGCTACTACCATGGTTCTGAATTTCTTTTAAAAAATGGAAGTATTGCCTGTTGATTATCTGGCTATAGCAGATAATCCTTTTTGTACCCCTTCAACCGCCCAATTGGCCCAAGGTAGTGTGAAAAATTTAAAACCTTTGTCCACGTAAAAATTCGGCTCCATACCAGGAGGAATGAAATACATCCCTGCTGTGACTCCGTGGTTCTTGCATGCGGCAGCAATTTTGTCCAACCCTTGCTGATAGGTATCGCATGCGTAATCCAAGGGTACGTTCAGTTCAATGGATAAGTCTGATGGCCCCACCAGAAGAACGTCTATGCCAGGTACACTTAGAATGTCGTCAAT
>CAZTCW010000070.1:0-1968 GCA_964612825.1 uncultured Dehalococcoidia bacterium
CGGAAAAATCTCCCCAGAGGATCTGCTTGACGCCGCCTTTTCAAGAATTGATGCAGTGGATGTGCAGATCAATTCTTTGCCGATTCCTTGTTTTGAGCGAGCAAAAGCCCAGGTAAGGAATCTGAAGAAACCCGATACCCCTGAAGCTGGATATCTGTATGGGCTGCCCATTGCGTTTAAGGACTACAATAATGTGGAAGGAGTTCGTACCACCTATAGGTCTCCAATCTATAGGGGACATGTTCCAGGTGTTTCTGACGCTTCGGTAGCAAGGATTGAAGAAAACGGGGCCATTCCGATTGCCAAATCTAATGTTCCTGAGTGGGCTGGAGGTCACACCTTCAATCCAGTCTTTGGAACCACCTTGAATTTCTGGAATCTGAATATGAGCGGGGGTGGTTTATCCGGTGGATCTGCAGCAGCTCTCGCGACAGGAATTGTGTGGCCGGCCACGGGTAATGATCTTGGAGGGAGCCAGCGTATTCCTGTTTCCTTCAATGGAGTAGTTGGCCTAAGGCCCGGCCCAGGTATGGTGGCCAGAGGCAAGCGCTTCCAGCCCTTTGATAGCCTGTGGGTCGAGGGACAAATGGGCCGCAGTGCTGCAGATGTATTCCTTGTGTTAAACACACAGGCTGGACACGACCGGGGAGCCCCCTTTTCTTTTCCCTCTCCGGAACGTTCGTGTTCGGAAACACTTGACAGTTCAAGTTGTCCGAAAAAGATTGCCTTCAGCCGGGACTTGGGAGTTGTTCATGTCTCGAAACAAATTGCTGTAATCGCTGAAACCTCTGTTCTAAAACTGCATGATGCTGGCATTGAAGTAACGGAGGAAATCCCTGACTTCGATAGAGTCATTGAGGCCTTTCAAACCCTCCGGGCTATTTTGCTTGGAACCATGATGGGCCCACTTCTCAAAAAGTATCGCAATCAAATCGCTCCTGAAATTGTTGACAACGTTGAAAGAGGTTTCTCAGTCACTCCGGAAGCGCTCTTTGAGACAGAGAGGCTTCGGTGGAAGCTTTTCAAAAGTATGATGAATTTATTTGAAACGCTTGAATACCTAATTTGCCCTGCCGCTTCAATCGCCCCCTTCCCAGTGGAACAGCGTTATGTGAAAGAAATTGATGGGTTTCCCTGCGAAACCTACATTGACTGGTTTTCGATTACCTTTGCGGTAACTATGACCTCATGCCCTGTGATCAGTTTACCGTGCGGATTCACCGAAAGTGGTTTGCCCTTAGGTCTTCAGGTTGTGGGGCGTCCTCGTTCAGAAGGGGTACTGCTCAGGGATTCTACCAGGCTGGAAGAGATCTTTGGATTGAAGGACCGTCTACCTATAGTTCCGGTTGGATAAATGTGAAGGGTTTAAGACTATTGTGCTGATTCAACACTAACGCGTGTTAACAGCTAATTTCTAATCGCGTTATTCAAATCTACCATATTAGTCACCAAAAAATATCTAAATGTCAAATTGTAAAAAAATAAAGAGAAAAAACATGACAACCCACTCATTTCGTACTCCAAACTCAAGATTTGTTTCTCGAACGGCTTACCTCCATTTATCCATGATTTCAAGTGTCATATTTCTTTGAGGATGACCGTAAAATTTTTTGCGCCATTCGTCCTGTAATTTACTAAAAAATAATATTATAAGATTTAACCGAAAGAACTATTAAAGCAAAAAGGTGTAATGACTTTAATATCCAATAATAGATTTCTTATCCGGGTATGCTTACCTTTGCTGGCGGGACTATTGTTGTATTTTCCAGGGGTAGTATATTCATTAGAAATTTATACGCTGATTGGAGATGATTGCGGGACCGATACAGGCTTGATCGTCGGAGGAGACGAGAGAAGAATTTACATGTTAAATGTAGATGGGGGTCTGTCTTCTATCGACCAGGATGATGTGCAGTTGGCACTAGTTTATAATATTCACGAAAACCCAATTCGAACAGTTGATTTAAG